>CAZMVL010000021.1:0-45673 GCA_964569335.1 uncultured Paraperlucidibaca sp. | reverse complement strand
TGACCAGGCGCTGTATCGCGCCAAGGCCAATGGCCGCAACTGTGTGGTGATGGCCTAGCCGTTGGCTTGAATGGCGGTGAGTGCGATGGTGTAGACGATATCGTCCACTAGCGCACCGCGTGACAGGTCATTGACCGGCTTGCGCAAGCCTTGCAGCATAGGACCGACACTGATGCAGTCGGCGCTGCGCTGTACCGCTTTATAGGTGGTATTGCCGGTATTCAGGTCGGGGAAAATAAACACATTGGCACGACCGGCAACGGGGCTGTTGGGAGCCTTTTGGCGACCTACGCTTTCAATGGCGGCGGCGTCATATTGCAGCGGGCCGTCAATCAGCAGATCGGGGTTGGCTTCGCGTGCCAATCGGGTCGCTTCACGTACTTTCTCCACTTCAGCGCCAGTGCCTGAGTCACCCGTGGAGTAGCTGATCATGGCAACCCGGGGTGTGATGCCAAAGGCCTGTGTTGAGGCCGCACTTTGCAAGGCGATTTCTGCCAGTTCGGCGGCATTGGGTTCGGGATTAACCGCACAGTCGCCGTAGATCAGCACCTGATCTGGCAACAGCATAAAGAAAATGGAAGACACCAGGTTATAGCCGGGTGCAGTCTTGATCAGCTGGAACGCAGGGCGAATGGTGTTGGCCGTGGTGTTGACGGCACCGGATACCAGACCATCGACTTCATCCAGTGCCAGCATCATGGTGCCGAGCACGACGGTGTCTTCCAGTTGGGCGGCAGCCATGGGAGCATTCAGGTTTTTGCCTTTGCGTAACTTCACCATCGGTTCGATATAGCTGTCGCGCACGCTGGCCGGGTCGATGATTTCCAGTCCTTCGGGCAGCTCAATGCCCTGTGCCTTGGCGACGGCTTCCACTTCTTCAGGCTTGGCCAGCAGGACGCAGCGTGCAATGCCACGGCGCTGACAGATGGCGGCTGCCTGTACCGTTCTTGGCTCTGCACCTTCAGGTAGCACAATGCGTTTGTTGGCAGCCACTGCG
Organism: uncultured Paraperlucidibaca sp.; assembly: GCA_964569335.1. Taxonomy (GTDB): domain Bacteria; phylum Pseudomonadota; class Gammaproteobacteria; order Pseudomonadales; family Moraxellaceae; genus Perlucidibaca. The sequence goes on along the minus strand of CAZMVL010000021.1, from coordinate 44,676 downwards.
CGTTGCACCAGCTGATAACGGAAGGCCGGTGGTGACAGGCGCAGTTCACGTGGAGTTTCACAGCGGCTTTCCAGCCAGCCCTGATCCAGGTGGCTGGCGACAAATTCAGTGACGTTTTCGGCACGCTCGCTGTCATCAATCGGAATTTCCTTGTTCATCCGATTCAGGTTGGCGGCAGTGTCATAGGAGTTGGTATTGACGGTCATGACCGGCAGACCACTTTGCAGTGCGCTTTGGCATAGCGTCATGATGCGTGGATCAGGCGGGAAGTCGCTACCCAGCAACAGTCCGGCCAGCGGAACGCCATTACTGGCGGCCAGACTGGCGGCCAGGATCACGTCATCACGATCGCCAGGCGTCACAATCAATACGCCGGGGTTAAGGCTTTGCACCATATTGGCGACTGTACGTGCGCCGAGCACAATCTTGTGCATACGGCGCTGGTGCATATCACCGGCATGTAATACGTTGGCGTTTAACAGTCCGGCAATATCACTGGTACGGGGTGCGTTGAGCAGCGGGTTCCAGGGTACTGCACCGAGCAGACGAATATCGCCCTGACGAATAATGTCGGCATGCTGACTGAAGGTGTTTATGAAGGCCTCATTGGGCACCTTATTGATGATGACGCCTACCACACGACTGTTTTTGACACCGCCAAATTGCTGTGCCTGAATCTCAAGACGGTCAGCAAAGGCACCGATATCATCATCTTCGGGCGCGGACACTAAAATGACATCGGCTCCCAGACTGGTGGCCAGACGGGCATTGAGCTCACCGGCATAATGTACCGAGCGGGTAGGCACCATGCCTTCAACAATGACCACATCCTTGTCAGCGGCGGCCTGCTCGAATAAATGAATACAGTGTTCCAGCAGGTCGTCCATCTGGCCATCGCCCAGTAAGCGTTCGACATAGGTCTGCTGCATGGGCGTGGGGACTTCAATGCCATTACAACGGCTGATGAGTGCGCTGGAGCGCTCGGGGCCAATATCGCCTTTGTGGTTTTGTGCGACCGGTTTGAAGAAGCCTACTTTCAGACCGGCGCGTTCCAGTGTGCGGAACAGCCCCAGGCTGGTGGATGTCAGGCCAACACCAAAGCTGTTGGGAGCCAGGAAGAATGTCTGCATGTCAGCGTCCTTGTTAGCCTAGTAGTGCCAGTGCCTCGATAGCAATCTGGCGCTCTTCATTGGTAGGGATGACCAGAATTCGAACCGAACCGCTACGTTGAATGGGGCCGGATTTTCCACGCACACAATCGGCGTTGCTATCATCATCAATGTGCAGGTTCAGCAAAGCCAGATGAGCCACGGTTTTGCGACGAATCAGTGCCGAGTTTTCTCCGATGCCGCCGGTAAATACCAAACCATCCAGACGTGGCAGGGCGCAGCTCAGAGCGGCCAGTGACTTGGCCAGACGATAGCAGAATACTTCGATGGCCAGTGTGGCTCCGGCGTGACCGTCGGCACGGGCTGCTTCCAGCTGACGCATGTCATTGGACAGACCGGACAGTCCCAGCAGGCCACTGTCCTGATTGAGCATGCGATCAATGTCCGCCAGTGACCAGCCCAGTGTGCGTGCCAGATGACCATGCAGATTGGGATCGACGTCACCACTGCGTGTGCCCATCACCAAGCCTTCCAATGGGGTCATGCCCATGCTGGTGTCGACACTTTTGCCATTGCTGATGGCGCAGGTGGAGCAGCCATTGCCCAGATGCGCAATCAGCCAGGCGCTTTGTTGCAGCGCCAGCCCACTGATCTTGGCCGCTTGCGTGCTGACATATTGGTGACTGGTGCCGTGAAAGCCATAACGACGTACACCGTGTTCGCGATAAAGTGCTTCGGGTACGGCATAGCGATAGGCCTGCGCTGGCATGGACTGATGGAATGCAGTGTCGAAGACGGCCACTTGAGGTAACGCAGGATACAGCGCTGCGACCGCTTCTATGCCTTGCAGATTAGCCGGGTTATGCAAGGGCGCCAAGGGTGTATTGGCACGAATGGCAGTCAGTGCTTGCTGATCAATCAGGCAGGCCTGGGTGAAGTCTTCCCCGCCATGCACGACACGGTGACCAATGCCGGTGATTTGTCCACCAGCCGCTGTTTCAACCAGAGGCAAAAGCTCGGCCAGAGCCGCTTTGTGATCTGCTCCGGCAATGTTGCGGGTGTGTCGCTCACCTTGATACTGCCAGTGCAGTGCGGCTTCGGCACTGCCTAGGCGTTCGGCTAACCCCTGAATCGGGAAGTCATCCTGAAGTTCATTAACCAGGGCAAACTTGAGTGAAGAGCTGCCCCCGTTGATGACTAAAATATGGCGTCCTGTCATAAGTCCCTGCGTTTTAAGTGTGTTGACAGGCGATCTGCCTGCAGCGGTTCCTTGGCCTGAAAAAGAATGTCATTAATGACATAGCGGTTGTTTTCACGCGTCAGTTCGACTTTGTCCTGCCAACGATGATCTCCTTCCAGGTAATGAAAGTTGACCTGTACGTAGGTCTGACCATTTTCAGTAACGGTGACTTCGGCAATTTCAAAGTGATCAGGCTTTTCGTGGCGGCTGCTGAACAGTGCACCACTGGCAAAGGGTGGTGTGGTATCAGGATGTTGCTGCCGTTGCTGCTGTTGGTATTCACGTGCTGTATTGAGCTGTTGTCGTAGCGAGCTTGATAGCGAGGAGGCCAGTGTTGATTGCTGAGCATTACTGGGCAGGCCATCCACCGCATTCAACGTGTAGTCATAGAACTGACAGACCACCGCTTCGGGCACATCCCCACGTGGACATGCTGCTACGGCGTGACGTAATCCAGTGCCAGGTCGGTCAGCATTCTCGCTGGGTGCGCAGGCCAATAGCATGACACTCAGAGTGGGAATCAGGGTGTAGCGAAACATCTTCATGGCAGAACACTCGTGGTTTAATGCATTAAAGCCGTGTCATGCTGTGTTCGGCAGGGGCTGTTCTGGCTGTGGTGGCACTATGCCGACAGTGGCAATGCGCTGGCCGATCATTTCCCGTACATGCAGGGGCACACCACCAATAGTAATACTGGCGCCAAGCTTGGTCTGCTCACCCAGAGCCTCTCGCATGATGACATCCAGTGAACTTTGTCCTGCTGCTGCCAGCGGAATACCGTAGGAGTGCAATATATCCTCCACTTTGGTTGTGCCTTTGAGCTTCAATTCAATTTCTGGTAACTCGTTACGTTGTGCTTCGGCTGTACCGGAGAACACCAGATCAACAAAAACACGGGTTTCCGGTTTCAGTACAATGAACAGATGATCACCAGCACGCAGCAAGGTTGAGCCGCGTGGCGGGATCACCGAATTGCCACGGGTAATCATTGCCACCACTGTCCCATCCGGTAAAGCCATCTGTGACAGACGTCGGCCTATCGCACGGGAATGTTCCCCCAGTGTATATTCAACAATATCAGCATCAACATCACCCAACGCAGTAATTTCCAGGGTTGCAGCCGGAGTGACTGGTGGTGGTTCGGTCAAATTCAGTTTGCGTGCTACCCAAGCTAACGTTGACCCCTGAACGGTAGCGGAAATCAGTACGACGAAGAACACGACGCTGAAAATCAGCTCTGCGCCCGGCAAGCCGTAGATCAGTGGGTAAATCGCGAGAATAATTGGCACAGAGCCACGTAGTCCAACCCAGGAAACCAGAGTGATTTCACGGATATTGAAGCCGAATACTTTCAGCACTGGCACTACAGCAAGTGGCCGCGCAATCACAATCAGTGCTGCCGCAATAATCAGACCTTCAAACCAGACATCCAGTAATGATGATGGCTTGATCAGTAAGCCCAGCATCACGAACATGGTGATTTGACTTAACCAGGCCAAGCCATCGTGGAATAAAAAGGTACTGCGCTGAAATACGAAACGGCTATTGCCAATAATGACACCTGCGACAAAAATCGCCAGGAAGCCACTGCCCCCCAGATTGGCGGCAATACCAAAAGTCAGCAGACCAAAAGCTGCCACCATCACTGGATACAAGCCTGATGCCGTCAACTGGATTCGGTTAATCACTCGTATGGCCAACCAGCCGCCTGCCAGACCAACGACAGTGCCTATGCCCATTTGTTTGATAAACAGCATTAATAGCCCGGTTCCTGGCTCCAGGCCATTTACCAGAACCTCCAGCAAACCTACTGTGAGGAAAATAGCCATAGGGTCGTTGGTGGCACTTTCGACTTCCAGCGTTGCTTTAAGGCGTGGATTAATATGAATGTCGGCATTTCGCAGTAACGAAAACACTGCCGCAGCGTCGGTTGAGCCAACGATAGAACCGATCAATACACCATAAAATATAGGCACATCGAGTACGTAGGCAGCAGCAATACCGGTAACTACAGCCGTTACCAGAACCCCAAGTGTTGCCAGCACCGATGCAGGTTTCCATACCTGTTTAATAGAGCTAAACGGGGTTTGCAAGCCGCCATCAAATAGGATCAGTGCCAGTGCCAGCGACCCTAATGCATGAGCTGTCTGGGAGTTATTAAAGACGATGCCTCCCGGACCATCTTCACCAGCCAGCATGCCCACGATCAGGAACAACACTAGTACCGGTAAACCGATGCGGGCTGACAACTTGCTCGACACGATGCCGAGTACAATTAAAATTGCAGCTAATAAAATTAATTGATCTATGACAAACATAGTGGGGCTTCTCTTTGGCAGCGCATCTGATGTTTCGGGTGGAGCTTAGATTTTAGTATATATCCCACCGATATAAGTAGAGTGTGACAAAGCCTTTTGTAAAAGTAATGATTAAAGTGCATTAAAGCTGTCTGTTACTAAAGCGTTGGAACAAATGGGCTGTCTGTTTGGGTCGTTCCAAGTGCGGCATATGTCCGATGCCGTGATAAATGAATACACGTGAGCCGGGTATCGTGCGCCAGACCTGGGTCATGCTGACGTGTAACAGCTGATCCTCATCACCCCAGACAATGAGCGTAGGGGTGTCGATACGCAATAGATCCTGATCCATCACCGTGGCTTTGAGCTGTTCAAAAATATACTGATGCCGACTGATACGGCTGATGGCGAGGCGACCTACGGCATCACGCACAATGCCAGGTACATAGGGCGGTTCGCTCATGGTCATGGCATAAAACTGTTCAAAGCCTGCCATGTCGGTGGCAAAAAAGCCGTTTTGGCCAGCGGCAATCTGTTTGCCCAGGGTGCTGGGTTCCGGGCTGCTGACACCGGATGCATTCAGTAAGGTCAGGCTGTTCACCAGTTCCGGATGGTTAAGTGCAACTTGCGCCACGATATAACCACCCATGGAGTTTCCCATCAGGTCCGCAGGTTGTTTCAGGTCCAGTGTGCGCAAAAGTTTGGCAATGCGGTCAGCCTGAGTGGTGGCGTCATAAGCGCCATCGGCATGGAAAGTAGCTTCGCCAAAACCGGCCAGATCCATCGTGATAACACATCGTTGTTTGGGTAAATGGCGTGCCAGGCGGAACCAGTGTGCTGCTCTTGCCGTGAAGCCATGAACCAACACAGCACAGGGCTCATTGCTGTCCAGATGACGAACATAGGTTGGAATGACGTGATCATCAATCTGGATATCCTGACGTTCAAGGTTAGCCAGACTTTGTTCAAATGCCAGCGCCTGCTCCTGAACCCATGCGCCGACACTGGCATGGGCGGACAATGGCAGCAGCAATGCTGCAATCAGCGCGCTGGACAGGGCAAGACGAGATGATAACCGCATGAATAATCACTCAAAATAAGTTGGATGATCAGACTAGCCGAGGCATTGGCAGATGCCAAGCCTGAATGCAGTATAGCGGACAATTAGTGGTGGTGATGTGAGTGATCCATCACCTCGGCATGCGCAGGTTCAGTGTGGTTTGCATGTCCGGTAAACAGCCCCAGAATGGTCCACAGGCCAAATAAAATGACCAGCATGCCAGCACTTTGTCGGGTGCCAGGGCGTTGTAATAAATGTCGTACCTGGCCTGCTGCCGTGCCGGTGAGCAATAGCGTGGGCAAGGTGCCAAGGCCAAAGGCCAGCATGACGAAAGCGGCTTCGGCTGGATTGCCGCGCATGGCGGCCAGCGCCATGGCGGAATACACCAGACCACAAGGTAACAGTCCCCATATCATGCCGGCCAGAATGGCCTGTGGCGGATTTTTAATGGGCATCAGACGTTGGCGTAGTGGCGTGAGTGCGCGCCAGAGTGGGGTGCCGATGCGCTCAATTTGAGCCAGTGCCTGAAACCAGCCAGCCAGATAGGCACCCAGCAGTACCATGAATACACCGGCTAACAGGCGAATGAGTTGTTTGCCTGCATCGGGTGTAGGGAGTGATAACAACACACCTCCGGCCAGCAGACCCAGTAGGGCATACGTTGTCAGGCGTCCACTGTTGTACAGCAGCTGCCAGCCGAGTAGCCGCCAGCCTTCGCGTGCCCGAGGTGGTAGTGCAAACGTGAAGGCACTGCTCAGGCCACCACACATGCCAATGCAGTGGGTGCCCCCCAGCAGCCCCATGATGAAGGCGGTAATGAGCCAGTGCGAGTCAGTCATTATTGTCAGTGTTGTCTTGTGTCTTTTTCTCGGCGTTTTGACGTTGTTGATAACGTGTCTCGCGATCATCCAGAATGATGCGATGAGCCGGGCCATCCAGATCTTCGTATTGCTCGCTTTTCATCGCCCACAGGAAAAACCAGATGGAAAGCACCAGAAAGCCCAGACTCAGGGGAATCAGTAAATAGATGACTTCCATCAGTCGGTACTCCGTGAGTTGGTGAAGCAGTCGGTATACCCTAGTTTAGCGCTTTGTTTGTGAGTCTTTGTGATGACTGCTCTATTTAGGCAAAACACGATCTTTTTCCTGCTGGCACTTGGCTTGCTGGTGTTGCAGTTTAACGCAGACTGGCTGCTGCCCATGGCAATGTTTGATCGCGATGGCATTCTGGCTGGCCAGTGGTGGCGTGTGCTGAGTGCGCACTGGCTGCATCTGTCGTGGCCACATGTGCTGATGAATGTTGTCGGGGTACTTATTTTGCCGGTGGTGCTGATCAAGCCATGGCCCTGGTATCAGTTGCTGGGGTTGACGTTGATCGTGAGTCTGGGCACGGGGCTGTATCTGTTGTTGCTGACCGACGTGCAGCGTTATATCGGTTTTTCTGGCGTGCTCTATGGTCTCTTGTTGCTGGCGTTGTGGCCTGCATTGCGACAACTTCAGCGCTGGGCGGTATTGCTGTTGTTGATGATGGCACTGTATCTGTTGTGGCAATGGTGGATGCCACTCAGCCCGAGCCAGCAACAGCTGCTGGGCGGTGCTGTTGCGCAGGAAGCGCATTGGGGTGGCATCATCAGTGCCGCTTTGTTGGTGCTGCTGCCTGGCTGGTTGCTGCATCATGCCTGTCGCCGACGCAAGCGCAAGGCATTGAGTACAACAGCCAATGAGCTTAATGACATGCCCAAGGCAGCCAGCCAGGGCGATATAAAGCCCATGGCGGCAAAGGGCAGCATTGATAAATTGTAGGCAACAGCCCAGAACAGGTTCTGCTTGATAATGGTGGCGGTGCGTTTGGCCAGTGCCAATGCCGGAATCAGTGCGGCCAGACGATCACCCAGCAACACTACATCGGCACTGGTTTGTGCCAGATCGGTTCCTGAGCTCATGGCAATGCCCAGATGCGCCTGACCCAGACAGGGCGCATCATTGATGCCATCCCCTACCATCATGACGATGGCGCCGGTGTCCTGTAGTCGGGCAATGGCCTGTTGTTTGTCTTGCGCCGACATGCCGCCCTGTACATGATCAATACCCAGCTCTTTGGCCAGTTGCTGTGGCACTTGCGACTGGTCTCCCGACATGATCCAGGTGCTCAGGCCACGTTCACGTAAAGCGGCAATGACAGGCGCTGCTTCGGGTCTGACTTGATCACTCAGCGTAATTTTTAGCAGCGGTTGCCGGTTTTCGTCTGATAACCATAGGGTGAGTGCTGCATCGACATGATCATGCTGGTTCAGCGCAAAGGCGGCATGTCCTAATTGATAACGTTGACCATTGATAACACCGCTGACACCGGCTCCGGCATGTTGTTCTGCCGGATGATCGAGCTGGCAGGGGCTGATGTTTTCCTGTTGTGCCAGTTGTTGTAGCGCCTGCGCAATGGGGTGTGCACTGCCGGCCTCCAGAGCAGCCATGATAGCTAGGCCCTGTTCACGGCTCATGTCGGCCATGAGTTGCAGATCATCAACCGCAAACTGTCCTTCGGTCAGGGTTCCTGTTTTGTCGAATACCACATGGGTGGCGCTGTCCAGACTGTCCAGTACATGTCCACGGGTAATCAGAAAGCCTTCGCGTGCCAGGTGATGGGTGGCAGTGGTCAAGGTGGCTGGCGTGGCGACTGACAGTGCACAGGGGCAGGTAGACACCAGCACGGCGATGGTGATCCAGAATGCCTGACTGCTATCGATAAACCACCAGGTGCTGTAGACGATGACTGAAAAAATCAGGATGCCGCCGACAAACCAGCGTGCCATTTTGTCAGCGCGTTGGGCAATGAGCGGTTTTTCGGACAGTGCTCTGGCCAGCAGTTGTTGCAATGTGGCGAGTACAGTGTCGTGACCAATCTGGCTGACTTTTGCCAGCAGTGGCTGGTCGCCATTGATGCTGCCACCAATAAGGCGATCACCGGTCTGTTTGCTGACCGGCATGGGCTCCCCGGTCAGCAGAGCCTCAGATACACTGCCGTGACCATCGAGCAGGATGGCATCAGTCGGGATGGTTTCACCGGCCTCAATCAGAATGATGTCGTCCACGGCCAGTTCGCTGGCTGGCGTCAGCTGCCATTGGCCCTGCGGCGTCTGTCGATGAGTTAGTCTGGGCGTCAGCGTTAACAGACCAGCGGCTGTTTCACCCGCTCGTTGGCGAGCTTTCAACTCCAGATAGCGACTGGTAAGCAGGAAGAAAATCAACATGCTCACGGAGTCAAAGTAGGTTTCACCCGTTTGATTGATGGTGGCAATCCAGCTGGCGATAAAGGCCATGATGAGAGCAATGGATATAGGGACATCCATGACCAGTGTGCGTGCCCGCAGGGCCTTGAAGGCGGCTTGATAAAACGGCCATCCGGCATAGAAAAAAACGGGGGTGGTGATCAGGCCTGTGATCAGGCGCAAATAGTCGCGATGCTCATCAGCAATGCCCTGAAAAGCGCCCAGATAGAGACCAACGCCATACATCATGGCCTGCATGGAGCCAAGGCCGGCCACTGCAACACGCATCAGTTGGCGACGTGCTTCATGGCGTAATTGGGTGGCATGAGTGTCTGGCTGGAAGGGGCGGGCGCGGTAGCCAATTTTTTCCATGATGGAGAGTAACTGGCTCAAATTCTGATTGTTGTCGTCCCATACCAGGCGCAGACGATGATTGCTCAGATTGACGGAAGCTTGCAGCACATTGGGCTCTTGCTCCAGTCGGCGTTCGATCAGCCAGGCGCAGGCGGCACAACTGATGCCTTCCAGACTTAAGTCACTGCAGGCAAAACTGCCTTCACGATGGACAAAATCTTCCTGCACTACCGGATGATCATAACGCTGCAATAGTTCATCAGGAACCGGCATGGCAGCTGTTGGACTGGTGCCATCCCGTTCACGGTAATAGCCTTCAAGCTTGTCCTCGACAATGCATTCGGCAACCGCCAGACAGCCGGGGCAGCAGAAGTCACGCAGCTGATCCAGTACCACGGTCTGATAACGTCTTGGTGCGTTCTCGTCAGGATTTGGCAGTCCACAGTGATAACAATGGCTTGCGGTGATGCCTGGCGCTGTGGCTGTTGCTGCCGTGGTCATTGGAGCTGGGCATCCAGACTGAAACGGTCACCATCCGGGAAGCGTCGAGTGGCGATCAGACGCCAGTCATCGGCAGATAACTCGACTTGATAAGTGCCCGTCAGCTCGCTGTTCAGCTGAGCACGATAGTCATTATTGATGCCACGTTGCAGCGTCAGATATTGATCCTGACGATTGAGGGTTGCGTGCTGGAAGTTCAGTGTCAGCGTGTCCTGCTCAATAGGCTGGTTGGCGCTGATATTGACAAAGATTTCACCAGTCAGTTCGTCCATGCGTATATCGGCGTGAATGGCCAGTTCTCTGGCGTGCTGCTCCAGTGCAAAGTGCTGATTGATTGCTTTGCCATCCTGATACCAGTTGTCTCTTACCACGGAGTCACGGTTTGAAACGGCCAGGTAAACAAAATGCAGTGTGGCGATGACCGCTACCAACGGCAGTCCAAAAACAAACCAGAACCAGAACTGTTTATACCAGGGGCGATGTGATCGATCAGTCATGTTGCTGTGCTCTCCAGGTGCTGACATTTAGCGCGGGGCCAGAAATGTATTATGGGTAGTCGCGTTGATGCGGCTGTCATCCTGTCGAGTGACGTGAATCTCGATCTTGTTGTTATGGGAAGGAATATGGGCAGGGTCTGCCTCGATGGTAATCGGCATTGTTGCCAACTCGCCTGCGGTGACACTCAGGCTGATCGGGCTGTTTTGCAGCTGGATCGGGAAGTCGGCAGCACTGGCGGTAATGACAAACTCAACAGCGTTTTGTGCCTTGTTCTGAATTTTCAGGGTATAGCTGTTTTCAATCCAGCCGTCGTTGTTTTCGCTATACAGCTGGCCACGATCGCGCAGTGCCTCCACGCTGATAGGCACGCGGGTAATCAGTGTAAACAGCAGTGTACCTATCATGAGCAGCAGGGCGGTGCTGTAGCCAATCAGGCGTGGACGGAAAAACTGGTAGGTGCCTGTGCCGGTTTTTTCCAGCAGATTTTCGGTGGTGTAACGCACCAGTCCGCGCTCATAACCCATTTGATCCATGACACTGTCACAGGCGTCGATGCAGGCGGCACATTGAATACATTCAAACTGCAGGCCGTCCCGGATATCGATGCCGGTGGGGCATACCTGCACACACATATTGCAGTCGATGCAGTCACCCAGGCCATTGGCCTCACTGCTGGTGCCGCGTTTGCGTGAGCCGCGTGGGTCACCGCGATGGTAGTCGTAGGAAATGATGAGTGTATCCCGGTCAAACATCACACTCTGGAAACGACCATAGGGGCACATATGCAGGCAGACCTGCTCACGCATCCAGCCTGCGTTGAGGTAGGTGGCCAGTGTGAAGAACAGGAGCCAGAAGCCAACCCAGAAACCAAGCTCACCATTGACGACATTGGCCCACAATTCACGTACTGGTGTGAAATAGCCAATAAATGCCACGCCAGTGGCAAATGCGACAGCAGCCCAGCCACTGTGTTTTAGCGTACGGCGAATAAATTTGCGTATGCTCATGGGTGCCTTGTCCAGGCGCATACGTGCATTGCGGTTGCCTTCCGCCATTTCCTCGATCCACATAAAGACCTTGGTCCAGACGGTTTGCGGGCAGGCATAACCACACCACACCCGACCTGCAAAGACGGTGGCGGCAAACAGGGCAAAGGCAGCAATGATCAGAATCCAGGACAGGAAGAAAAAGTCCCGAGGCAGAAAGGTCCACCAGAAAATATAGAAATGACGCTCAGGCAAATCAAACAGGATGGCTTGACGTCCATCCCAGTTCAGCCATGGCAGCAGGAAGAAAACAGCCATGGTGAGATACAGGGTAGTGACACGAATATTCTGGAAGAAGCCGGAAATAGCGCGTGCGTGAATTTTTTCACGTTTGGCATAAAGGTCTATGTATTGTGGTTCATAGACTTTAACTGGGTCAGGCGAGATGTCTTTGACGGGTATCTGCTGACTCATGAGGACTCCCTGCAAGAACGTCGGCGGTGCGGAGTGTAGCCATTTTTACATCGGCCTGCCTGCGGCAAAGTGTCGCAGGCAGGCATTCAACACATCAATCAGCGTCTGACATTAGCCAGGTAGTACACATAGGCGGCCATCAAATGAACGCGTTCCGGGCCAAGGATCTGATCAAAGGCCGGCATCACATTGTTGCGACCGTAAAGTACGGTATTCATGACCTGTGCCTCGCTGCCACCATGCAGCCATGTGGTATCGGTCAGGTTGGGTGCTCCCAGTGCTTCATTGCCCAGACCGCTGGCACCATGACAGCTGGCACAGATGGCGAAGCGTGCCTGACCAGCCTTGGCCAGCTCAGGGTCAACAATACGACCCGACAATGACAGGGTGTAGGCCACGACCTCACGTACACCTTCTTCACCGAAGGCTTCCTTGAAGGCGGGCATGATGCCTTTACGGCCATGGGTCAGCGTAGAGATCAGCTGTGCTGGCTCACCACCGTATAACCAGTCTTTATCGGTCAGGTTAGGGTAGCCCTGGCCACCACGTGCGTTACTACCGTGGCAGGCCGCGCAGTTGTTGGCAAAGATTCGACCAGCTACCTGCATGGCGCGCTCATTACGTGCCAGATCGGGGATGGGCGTGCGTGCGAACTCTGCGTACAGGCCACCATACTGGCGCTGATACTGTTGTTCATCAGCAGCCAGCTCGCCGCTGGAGGTCCAGCCCAGCAGGCCAGGGTATTTACCCAGGCCAGGAAACAGCATGAGATAGATCAGGGCGAATACAATGGTTCCCCAGAAGGTAATCAGCCACCAGCGAGGCAATGGATTGTTGTATTCACGAATGCCGTCATATTCATGGCCTGTGGTGCCGTCTTCTGCCAAATCGGAGATGTCCATTCGGCGGGTCCACATCAGTAGTGCAGCCACACCAATGATGTTGGCCAGGGCTAGCACAATGATGTAACCGCTCCAAAAATTACTCATTATTTGTCTCCACTCGTCTTGTCAGCACGAGGCTTGTACAAAGGGTCTGTATCCAGAGGCAGTTGGCCATCTGCTTCAAAACGTGCCTTGTTGGCCGGACGGTAGGCCCACCAGCAAACAGCCAGGAACGCCAACATGGCAAAAATGGTGATGATGCCGTGCATGGTGCCACTATCCATGGTTAGTTCCTCTCGTTAAAGGCATGACCTAACTGTTGCAGGTAAGCAACCAGTGCCTGCATTTCGGTTTTACCGGCGACTTCGGCACCTGCATTGTCAATGTCTTCCTGGCTGTATGGCACACCAAAATTACGGAACGTGGCCAGTTTCTTGCCGGTGTTCTTGCCGTCGAGTACACGATCTGCCAGCCATGGATAGGATGGCATGATGGACTCTGGTACCAGGTTGCGTGGATTGATCAAATGCTCGATATGCCATTCATCCGAGTAACGGCCACCTACACGCGCCAGGTCTGGCCCTGTGCGCTTGGAACCCCAGAGGAAGGGGTGATCCCATACTGATTCACCAGCCACGGAGTAGTGGCCATAACGTGCTGTTTCGGCACGTAGTGGACGGATCATCTGGGTGTGGCAGACGTGGCAGCCTTCACGGATATAAATATCGCGGCCTTCCATTTGCAGTGCTGACAGCGGACGCAGGTTGGGGTGCGGCTCGGTCACACTTTTCTGGAAGAACAAGGGCACGATTTCAACCAGGGTGGCAAAACTGATGGCAATCAGGATGCCAACGCTGAGCCAGCCTATGTTTTTTTCAACTATTTCATGCTTGGTAGAAGCCATTTTGTTTCTCCTCAGGCAGCCGGCAGGTCACGGGGCTTTTCACGATGAATTGTCATGTACACGTTGTATGCCATGACAAACATGCCCGAGAGGAAGATAGCGCCACCGATAAAGCGACCCACGTACATCGGCATACTGGCCACCACACTTTCGATAAAGCTGTAGGTCAGTGTGCCGTCAGTATTCACCGCACGCCACATCAGACCCTGGGTGATACCGGAAATCCACATCGATACGATGTAGAACACAGTACCAATCGTGGCCAGCCAGAAGTGCACGTTGATGAGTGACGTGGAGTACATGGCCTGACGTTCAAACAGGCGAGGAATCAGCACATAGATAGCACCGATGGAGATCATGGCAACCCAGCCCAGCGCACCGGAGTGTACGTGGCCAATAGTCCAGTCGGTGTTGTGTGACAAGGCGTTGACGGTCTTGATTGACATCATCGGGCCTTCGAACGTGGCCATGGCGTAGAACGACAGGGATACGATCAGGAAGCGAATGATCGGGTCTGAGCGCAGCTTGTCCCAGGCGCCGGACAGGGTCAGTACACCGTTCAGCATGCCGCCCCAGGAAGGTGCAATCAGAATTAAGGAGAATGCCATGCCTAAAGACTGGGTCCAGTCAGGCAGTGCGGAATAGTGCAGGTGGTGAGCACCTGCCCACATGTAAATCGAGATCAGTGCCCAGAAGTGCACAATCGACAGGCGATAGGAGTACACAGGACGACCTGCCTGGATCGGCACGAAGTAGTACATCATGCCGAGGAAGCCAGCAGTCAGGAAGAAGCCGACGGCATTGTGACCGTACCACCATTGAATCATCGCATCCATGGCACCGGAGTACATGGAATAGGACTTGAGCAGAGAGATCGGCACAGCCATTGAGTTAACAATATGCAGCAGTGCAATGGTGATGATGAACGCGCCATAGAACCAGTTGGCGACGTAGATATGCGAGGTTTTACGTTGCACGATGGTGCCGAAGAAAACCGCCGCATAGGAAATCCAGACCACTGCAATCAGGATATCGATTGGCCATTCCAGTTCGGCATATTCCTTGGTCGAGGTATAGCCCATAGGAAGCGTGATGATGGCCGACACAATGACGGCCTGCCAGCCCCAGAACACGAACTTGGCCAGATTCGGCATAAATAGGCCGGTTTGACAGGTGCGCTGAACCACATAAAGCGATGTGGCCATCAGTGCGGAACCGCCAAAAGCGAAGATCACGGCATTGGTATGGAGTGGACGTAATCGACCAAACGAAAACCATGGGGTATCGAAGTTGAGTGCTGGCCAGGCCAGTTGAGCGGCGATCAGCACACCCACTGACATGCCAACGATTCCCCAGACAACGGTCATTACGGCAAATTGCCTGACCACTTGCATGTTGTAAGTCGATTCATCGACAGACGGAGCATGGGACATAGCGGATTCCTATAGGACAGTTCAGAGCATTGGTCGATGCAGGCCGTAGCAATAGCTTATTTGCCGGGCACTTAATCGCAATTGGGCATAGGTCGACAGGCCAATGCCAATGCTGTGGTTCTAACAGCGGGCCTATTTTAGAGCCTGCGCACCAAAATGACACTTAAAAGTGGCGCTATAGACTTACTTTTTTTGGTGGAAATAGGTTGATAGCTATTTTTTTAGGCGCTATTTCAAACTAGTTTGCATCAGGTGTTATGCTGCGCTAGTTCATGGCATGGCTTGACGCTTATCGGCTTGTGCTTGGTTCGTAATATAAATAATTCAAGAGGTTATCTATGAAGATGGTCACGACGGTAATTAAGCCATTCAAGCTCGATGACGTACGCGAGGCACTGTCTGATGTAGGCGTAACGGGTATGACCGTGACGGAAGTAAAGGGTTTTGGTCGTCAGAGAGGGCATACCGAACTGTATCGTGGTGCCGAGTATGTGGTTGATTTTGTGCCCAAGGTCAAGTTGGAGCTGGCGATTGCAGATAGCCAGTTAGACCAGGTGATTGATGTGATTACCCAGGCGGCAGGCACAGGCAAAATTGGTGATGGCAAGATTTTTGTGACCGAACTGTTGAATGTGGTGCGTATTCGCACTGGCGAGACCAATGAGGATGCCATCTGATCGTGACTGGGTAGTTGCGGCATTCGTGGTCATCGTGTAGGTTCAAGCACCGGATATGTAGTGCCGGTTTTTAATCAAAATAATTTCAGGAGTAGTAAAAATGGCAGCATTTCTGTCTGAAGAGTGGTTTGCAAAAGTAACAGAGCTGACAGCAGCTGCTGGCGATCTCAATATTCCTTCCACATTGGCCAATCTGGCGCTGAACGTGACGGTGAGTGGCGCGCCTAGCGGTAATGTTGATCTCTGCATCAATGGTGGCAAGTTCGAACAGGGTCATAATGGCGCAGCGGGCACCAAGCTCAATCTGCCAGCTGATCTGTTGCGCAAAATCTTCCTGGAAGGTGATGCCGCCGCTGGTATGCAGGGTTTCATGACAGGTCAGATCAAGGTTGAAGGTGACATGAGCAAGCTGATGGCGCTGCAATCTGCACGTCCCAGCGATCAGCAGAAAGCACTGTTCAAGCAGATTCTGGATATTACTGCTTAAGCACTGATGCTTGATAAACATGCTCGATAAAAAAGACCCGCTATATATAGCGGGTCTTTTTTTGGGTCAGGTTTTGAGTCAGGCTTCGTCATCATCCAGAAAGCGACGAATTTCCATGATGGCCTGTGCTGCTTCAGGTATTTGCCCCTGAAACAACTGGAAGTCATGCCACATGCCTGGCCATACCTGGCACTCTACTTCGCCACTCGCTGCACGCACGCGTGACTCTATGCGTAGGGCGTCATCAAGCAGAACCTCTTCGCTGCCGACCTGAATCAGGATGGGTGGCAAGTTGTGCAGATCGGCAAAAACAGGTGATATTCGCGGGTCATCACGCGACAGTTCGCCACGATACAGATCACCACCACGCGCCAGCACTCGCCTGCCCAGCATGGGATCGCGACGAGCCAGAGAGTGCATGGAGTCGCTGCTCACGGTCATGTCAACAAACGGCGAAATCAGCACCAGGGCAGCGGCAAGCTCTTTTTCATTGTGATCACGCAGGCGAATAGCCAGTGCCAGTGCCAGAGCGCCTCCGGCCGAGTCACCGGCAATGACGATCTGGTCGGCATCATGTCCCAGAGCGCGCAGGGCATGCCACGCCTGTTCGGCATCATCCACAGCGGCAGGGTATGGGTGTTCCGGTGCCAGACGGTAGTCCAGAATGTATACGCTGGACGCAAGCTCATGTGCCAGTGCCTGACCAATCTTGCGATGTGTTTTGGCTGAGCCGGCAACAAAAACTCCCCCGTGCAAATACAGCACGGCAGTGTCCTGGGTGCCGCCATGACGTTCTGCGGGAATACCGTTCAAAGTGACTTTATCGACATGTTTGTCTGCCACCGGGTCTGACAGGGTCGCCAACAGACTCATGCCACGACGAACAGCGCTGACGGGCAGACGAAACTGACCGGGCAGCTTCATGCTGACGCGTAATACACCACGGATCAGCGTACGTGATAAATCGTAATCCATCTTAGAAAACACCACACAGGCTGAGTAACCAATAGAACAGGATAAACATTTGTGGCAACCAGAGGTTGGCACGAATAAAGACAAAGGTGGCGCTGTCGCTAATGACATGGATCAGGCTTTGGCCTACACGCAGTGCAAGATAGACCATGGCCAGTCCTTCTATCAATACAAGCTGATCGGAAATATAGGCAGCGATGACAACGGCTGCATATAGAGGCAAATTCTCCAGGCAATTCAGGTGGGCATGTTGTACGCGTACAGACCATGCGGGTTGAGGAGCTGTCTGTGCACCACGAGTCCATGAGTTGGCTGCTGCTTTACCGGTGAGCGTCATGAGAACACGTTGTAATGGGTAGCTGATGGCCAGCACGGCGGTGAGCAAAGTGAAACAAATCAGTACGCATATGGCAGGAGAGATGGTGGTGAACATGATAAATCGCTCGCTAAGCAATGAGTTGGATATAAACAATAGCACTAATAATCTACTTTTGTTGCTTTGGAAATATACGGTGAGTGGTATATTTCGATGATAAATAATGGGTGAGGCAGGTGATGGAACAGGCATGGTTAATGGGGCTGCTGGGCGGGGTGTTGATAGGTTGTGCCAGCGCACTCATGTTTGTTGCCAATGGTCGAATTGCCGGTATCAGTGGCATTCTGGGCGGCCTGTTGCAAGGTTCTGAAGCCGGTGATCGAGCCTGGCGTCTGCTTTTTTTGGGCGGTTTGATTGCTGCTGGTTTGTTATTTGGGTTGGTCGGGAAGGCCATGCCTGACATTACCGTATCCGCTTCGACGCCATTGTTGATTTTGGGCGGTCTGCTGGTTGGGTTTGGCACGCGTCGTGGTAGTGGTTGCACTTCGGGGCATGGGGTATGCGGTCTGGCAAGACTGTCACCACGCTCATTGACAGCAACCATCGTATTTATGCTGGTAGCCGCATTAACGGTGTTTGTGATGCGTCATGGAGGGTTGGCATGATGTCATCATGGGTGGCCAGATTGATGCCGTTGCTGGTGGGTCTGTTATTTGGCCTGGGCCTGCATATTTCAGGTATGACCGATCCTGAGCGAGTGCTGGGTTTTCTGGATGTGGCAGGGCAGTGGGATCCCACGCTGGCTTTTGTGATGGGTGGTGCCTTGTTGGTGACCTTTCCTGTCTTCATGTTGACGCGGGGTCGGCAAGCTCCCTGGTTTGATTCGCGTTTCTATTTGCCCACACTGTCTCATATAGACCGGCCTTTGCTGGAGGGTGCGGCCTTGTTTGGGCTTGGCTGGGGTCTGGTGGGTTTATGCCCAGGACCGGCGCTTGCCAACCTGGCCAGCGCGCGTGCTGATATTTTGTTATTTGTGGCTGCAATGGTTATTGGCATGATGAGCCATGACCGACTGTTGCGTAAGTAAAGGAGGCCGCCCTAACCCAGGGTTTCCTGATACAGCCTTTGCCAGATGTCTCGTCCGGTCTTGTCATAAGCCTGCACGGTATTGAAAAACTGCTTGCGTGCCTGCTTGTCAATGAACTGATCCGGCAGCAAAGGGTCATAAATAACAGCACGGATGGCGTCGTGGCCGATCAGGAATGATTCACGTGCGGCCTGCTCAAGCTCCAGTTCGGCGGCACTTTGCATCCAGGCATTCAATTCCTGGGTCAGCGAAACATATTGTGCGTTGAGCCGATCTGTATTCCAGTGTGAGATCAGTTGTTGTCGGCGCTCATTATCCATGCTGGCAATCTCCAGCATGATGGCCTCTGGCTCCAGTCCCAGACTATGCAGACGCTGACTGACAGCGGTCATGTCGGTTTCGATGTTGTCTGGACGTATGAACAAACCTTGCTCCAGTTCACGGAAGCCCAACATGTTCAGTGCCCGTTCACGGTGACGCAGTGCGGTGCGGTCGCTGCGTCCCAAATGACTGGTGAAAATGGCCAGATAGTGCCCGCTCCAGGCACGCATATGCTGGTCACGGTTACGCCAGGCAGTAACGTCGTTGAACAGGTTGATACCAGCGGGGCCGATTTGATAGCGACCACGACCACTGGCACGAATCAGTCCTTCAGCAGACAGCCTGGCCAGGGCAACGCGTACCGAATTCTCGGTGATGGCAAACAGGCGACAGGCCAGGATGGCTTCACGTGCCAGTAAGCTGTGACTGTCGGTGGCCAATAACAAATCAAGAATGAGGTGGCGGGCATTGATTTTCATAAAAGGTCGGTAGTGATTCAGCGTGTGGGTAACAAGGTGCGTATGCGATTGAGCTCATCCAGGCGCTGACGTGTCAGTTGCAAGAAAATCTCGCCAGCATGATAAGCCGCCAGGCTGCCCCCACCATAGTCGTTAAATGCCTGAGTGGATAATGTTTTGCGTAGCAACAGCCAGTTGGCCTGACTTTCAATCAGGTCTGCCTGATCTTCATCGTCAATCAGCTTTAACAGTTCCTGGAATTTTATATAGAGTTTGGCGTCATATACGCTGTTCAGGTTGGCGATGCTGAAGTTGAGCTCTTGCTGCGGCAGATCCGTTGCCAGCCATTCCTCCAGCTGTTCGATGGATTGATTCAGGTCGGGTATCCACTGTGTATAAATTGCCGGGGCGGGCTTATCCGGTGTGGCTTCCGCCTGATCTTCAGTGGTATCCATTGGTTCGGCTTCAATGACCTGTTCTGGCGCTGTGTCGGGTTCAATATCAGGGGTGAACCAATACAGTGCCTGAACACCAGCCCATAGCAAAAGAAGGCCAGCAACAGAAAACGCAACTGCTTTCAGGCTATTCATAGGCGGTAAGTCATATCGGCTGAATGGGAAGACATCATCCGTGGTCTGTGGGGGTCTGTCAAAGTGGTCATCGGTCGTCGTAACTCATGTGACTTTTGTTTGCCATTGTTGATGGAGTGATTTATTTCTTGTCTTGGCATGATATTGCATGAGTACAAAAAACATTGACTGAACATTGGCTTAGGTATTCCTTGTAGTGTTGGCATAAAGAATTACGGCCAAGTTTGACTGTACCTTAGTCACTTTTGATCTAAGTGATAACTGCGGGATTACATTTGCCAACCCAACAAAACAAACGCTTTTAGCGCCTCAAGTTGCTTTCCGACGATTGGCATTATGCCTTTTTGGTTATAGATACGGCTGCCCAGTGCTGTCATCTTGTGCCTGCAGTTTCCAGCATTTTTAAGCAGGAGGGCCTATGAGTTATGTGATGTCATCCATTTTACTGGGGCTGATCATGTTCAGCATTCGTGCGCTGATGGTGGAGGGGCAGCGACATCCCACTGTGGCACAACAATCATCCAAACAACCTGGTGTCTAATCCTATACATCCCTACCTAATTACCTAGCCTACAACCGTCAGTGATTAATTGATGGTTGTGGGCTATGTCACTATGCTCTGGCAAGGTATGCTCTTGATCGATCAATAAAAAGGCAAGAGTTATGGCGGGGCGTTGGCTTAATCGTATTGAGGTGTTGGGCAATCGTCTGCCGGATCCTGTGACCTTGTTCGTATTGGCTATTGCCGTGTTGATGGCGTGCTCGGCCTGGTTGGCGGCTGGTCAGGTGTCGGTGCTGCATCCAGGGACCGGTGAGCCCGTAGCGGCAGTGAGCCTGTTATCGGCACCTGTGCTGTTGCGCCTGTTTACTGACATGCCGCAGCTGTTTGCCGCCTTTCCTCCCTTGGGGCTGGTGTTGCTGATGATGGTTGGTGTCGGTCTGGCCGAACGTAGTGGCCTGATTGCAGCCAGTCTGGGCGGGCTTGCACGTTCGGTGCCCCATGCTCTGTTAACCCCTACTATCGTATTTGTTGGCGTGCTTTCCAGCGTGGCGGTGGATGCCGGTTATGTGGTGGTGATTCCACTGGCGGCGATGCTGTTTCAGCAGGCCGGTCGGCATCCGCTGGCTGGCATTGCGGCCGCCTTTGCCGGTGTATCCGCTGGTTTCAGCGCCAATATTGTGGTGACGCCTATTGATGCGTTATTGGCTGGTTTGACGCAGGCTGCTGCACAATTGGTAGACCCTGCGGCGGTGGTGCCGATTACGGCAAATTACTGGCTGATGATGGCGTTGGTGCCGGTATTTGTTTTGGTAGGTACCTGGTTGACCGATAAGGTGATCGAGCCGCGTTTGCAGCGCTTTAATCCATCTTCTGTTTCTGCTGCTCCGCAGCTTGATGTACCAGTCAGTCGAGCGGGATTATGGGCGGCAGCCGGGGTTTTGCTGTTATGGCTGGCGGTGGTGTGCTGGCTGGCCTTGCCAGGCGGATTGTTTCGTAGTGACGCTGGCACCCTGGAGCCATTGCTGCGCAGCCTGGTGGTGCTGTTATTTTTCCTGTTTGCATTGATGGGGCTGGCCTACGGTATTTGTGCCGGCACAATTCGTTCGGATCGTGACGCCGTTCGTTTGATGTCAGAGGCCATGGCAGACATGAGCGCCTATATTGTGCTGGCATTGTTCGCGGCTATTTTTCTGGCGCTGTTTGCCTGGTCAAATCTGGGTTTGTTATTGGCGGTTAATGGGGCGCAATGGCTGACCGGTATTGGTTTGAATGGATTACCGTTGTTACTGGCCATTATCCTGTTAACGGCGGTAGTGAATCTGTTTATTGGCAGTGCATCAGCCAAATGGGCATTGTTGGCACCTGTATTGGTACCTATGCTGATGCTGTTGGGTATTGATCCGGCCACTACGCAGGCGGCTTATCGCATTGGTGATGCCAGCACGAACCCGATTACGCCGTTACTGCCTTATTTCCCGTTGATCCTGATTATGCTCAGGCGCTATCAGGCTGATGCCGGTATCGGTACCTTGGTGGCTCTGATGCTGCCTTATGCACTGGCGTTTGCCTTCGCGGCCACGACCATGTTTATGGTCTGGATGGTGTTTGGGTTGCCTCTGGCACCATTAACCTAGCCCTTGTAGGGTCTGGGCACTGGTTCTATGCCATGGCGAATCTGTTCCTGAACATAAAATAAGCGATCACGTTCAATGTCATCTGCGCTACGTGTATCCACATAAGGTTTGGGCGAAAAGACCTGTGTGGATCGTGTGGGTGGTGTTTCTTGTGGTGACTGGGTGACTCTTGTTTTGCGTGCCGGTACGGTAGCAGCGACTTGCACACTTTCCGCTTTGATATTGACCGCCAATGGGGTCTGATTGACATAGGTTGACAGGCTGTTTGGGTAAGCCAGCAGTAATATCACGGCAGCGGCGGCTTTCAATCCGATATAACCAGTTGCTGTGACAGTGCGGTCTTGCAGACATGAGTCGACAGGCTGTACGTCAACAGGGCATGCGGCCAGCCATTGATCAAACAGCGCCAGAATGGGCGTACTGTCTGTTGCCAAATAACCGGCGTAGCTGTTAATCAGCGTGCGGGTTTCTGTGACCGATGGCAGCAAATCGATGCGATTGCTTTCCAGACCGATCAGGTAAAAACGCGAAATACCCAAGTGAGTACAGACGTTATCAATCCCCAGTCCCAGCTCATCTCTGGTGGTACGAAAAATGTGGCCGATATCGGGATAACTGCCTTGGTAAGGCAGCAGGTAAGTCATGAGCATTGGGCGTTGGTTCGGCAGTTTGTAAACTTGTGTATATGATTGCAATTTTTTGTAAATGAATCAATAAGACAGAGCTAACGGTTGGGCTGCTAGAGCCGTGCAGTTGAAACCAACTTTTGTAAAAACATAATGTTTGACATTCCTAGGTGTTATGCAAATATCTACTCACCCGTAGAAATAATGATAACAACATATTCAGGATGAATATTATGAGAACAAAAATAGCCGCGCTGACCCTGTCGGCAGCTTCTCTTTTTATGGCGCAAACAGCGCTTGCCTCCATTACATACTGCGTTTATGACCCTATAGGGGCGCAAGGTCAGGCTTTTGGCATGGCCAGGGATTATGCGCTGGCTGCCAAGACCTGGGGTGTTGATCTCACGTTGCGAGCGTATACCGATGAGCGTGTTGCCGCCGAAGACTTCAAGGCAGGTCAATGTGATGCAGTGGCGATTACTGGTTTGCGGGCTCGTCAGTTTAATCCGTTTATTGGCAGTATTGACTCGATCGGAGCGGTGCCGTCATACAAGCATTTGCGCATGGTGATTCAAACTTTGGCAAATCCACGGGTAGCCAGTAGTTTGGTCAGTGGCCCCTATGAGGTGGTTGGTATTGTACCTTTGGGTGCGGCTTATGTGATGGTTCGTGATAGGACCATCAACTCGGTTGAAAAGGCTGCTGGCAAGAAAATTGCTGTACTGGATTATGATCGTTCGCAAGCTCGTATGGTGCAGCAGTTGGGCGCATCCCC
This sequence comes from uncultured Paraperlucidibaca sp., assembly GCA_964569335.1. Taxonomy (GTDB): domain Bacteria; phylum Pseudomonadota; class Gammaproteobacteria; order Pseudomonadales; family Moraxellaceae; genus Perlucidibaca. The sequence goes on along the minus strand of CAZMVL010000021.1, from coordinate 21,225 downwards.
TGTGGCATCTGATATCACTAACTTTGCCAGCAAGTTCAATAATGGTCAGGTAGATATTATTGCGGCGCCTGGCATTGCCTATAAGCCATTTGAGCTACACAAGGGCTTGACGCCCAATGGTGCTGTTTATCGTTTTCCACTGATTCAGTTAACGGCCAATATGGTTATTCGCAAGGACAAGTTTCCAGCGGACTTTGGCGTGAAATCACGTGCCTATGTGTTGAGTCAGCTGGATCTTGCCGAGCGCTTGATAGCCAGTGCCGAGAAAGATATTCCCAGCAATTTCTGGATGGATTTAAGTGCTGAAGATGTGGAAAAGTATAATCAGATGATGAAAGAAGCACGTATGCAGATCACCAAGGAGGGTTTTTATGACCCGAGAATGATGAGTCTGTTGAAGCGTATTCGTTGTCAGGTGACGCCTGCCGCGGCAGAGTGTGCTGACAAGACAGAAACCTAATCCAGATTGAGTCAGTGTAAAAAGCCCCGGTAATCCCGGGGCTTTTTTTGCGTGCACAAATTTCGTGTCAGATATGACCAATTGGTCACAAACTCCTTGACTGTTTCTGGTGGGTCATTTAAAAACTAACAAATTGTACGACCATATTGTAAGTTATTTGATAATCAAGGAGTGCCTTCATGTCTTCGCATCGTTTTGATGGCCGTGTGGCCATTGTCACTGGAGCAGGTAACGGTCTGGGTCGTTCACATGCCTTGTTGTTGGGTTCACTGGGCGCAAAGGTGGTGGTTAATGACCTGGGTGGTGGTGCGCATGGCGATGGCAAGTCATCGGCGGCGGCAGACAAGGTGGTGGAAGAAATCCGTGCATTGGGCGGAGAGGCGGTGGCCAATTACGATTCGGTGGAGCATGGCGACAAAATTGTACAGACCGCGCTAGATGCTTTTGGCACGGTTGATATCGTGATCAACAACGCCGGTATTTTGCGTGATGTCAGTTTTCAGAAAATGACTCAGGCCGATTGGGATCTGATTTTAAAAGTTCACCTGACTGGCTCCATGAGTGTGACGCACGCCGCCTGGCCGATCATGCGCGACAAGGGCTATGGCCGAATCATCATGACCACGTCGGCTGCCGGTATTTATGGCAACTTTGGTCAGGCCAACTACTGTGCTGCCAAACTGGGTCTGGCCGGTCTGGCCAACTGTCTGGCTGAGGAAGGCCGCAGCAAGGGCATTCACGTCAATACCATTGCGCCAATTGCCGCTTCGCGCCTGACTGAAACGATTATGCCGCCAGAGCTGTTGGCGAATTTGAAGCCAGAAAAGGTCAGCCCGCTGGTGGCCTGGTTATGCCATGAAGACTGTGAAGAAACCAAAGGCCTGTTTGAGGTTGGTGCCGGTTATATTGCCAAGCTGCGTTGGGAGCGTAGCCAGGGTTATGCGTTCCCGCTGACCAAGGCTTTTGGCGTGGATGAGCTGGCAGCCAAATGGGATAGCGTGACTGACTTCAATGATGCCGAGCATCCGGCCAATGTGAACGACTCGTTTGCGCCTATCTTGCACAACATTAATAACCCCAAGTTGGGAGGCAACGAGTTTATTGATCTGGATGAAGCCTCCAAGGGTGAGGTGGTGCTGGAAAACAGCTATGACGAACGTGATGTCGCGCTTTATGCCTTGGGTATAGGCGCGGCCAGAGATCCGCTGGATAGCTCCGAGCTGAATTATGTCTATGAGTTGGGCGCTAATTTTCATGTGCTGCCCACTTACGGTGTTATGCCGCAATCGAATGCCATGCTGGCTGCTGCCAAGGCGGGCAGCTTGAAGCTACCTGGTCAGAACTATGGTTTTGATCGCCTGCTGCATGGTGAGCAATACACTGAAATCAAGCGTCCGTTACCTGCCAATGCCAGGTTGAAGCATGTCTTCAAGTTCAAGGAAGCGTTTGATAAAGACCCGCATGCGGTGGTGACGTTTGCGGTACATACGCTGGATGAAGACGGCGAAGAAATTGCCTACAACGAGATGACTTCGTTTGTGCGCGGTGCCGGCGGATGGGGTGGTGATCGAGGCCCGTCAGGTGAAATTAATGTACCGCCTGCTCGTGAGCCGGATGCAGTCATTGAAGAAAAAACAGACGCCAACCAGACCTTGCTGTATCGCTTGTCGGGAGACTGGAATCCGCTGCATGCAGACCCTGCCTTTGCCAAGGCCTTCGGTTTTGACAAACCCATTTTACACGGCATGTGTACCTTCGGTTATTGCGGCCGACATGTGATCAAGGCGTTCAGTCAGAATGATCCACGCTACTTCAAGAGTATCAAGGTACGTTTTGCCAAGAGTGTTTTCCCCGGCGAAACCCTGGTGACCAGAATGTGGAAAGAGTCAGATACGCGCATTGTGTTTGAAACGCTGGTTAAAGAGCGTAATGAGGTGGTGATCAAGAACGCAGCGGTAGAGCTTTACAGCGAGATTCCAGCGGCCAAGACCAAAGCCAGGGTTGTTGAGCAGACCACCAGTAGCGTAGCGACCGTGGATGAAAGTGTGACGTTGGCCGATGTGTTTGAGGGTGTGAAGGCGTTTGTGGCGGCCAAGCCAGAGTTGGTTGAGCAAACCAAAACCGGCTTCCAGTTCGTGTTTCATAATCCGGAGTCGAGCTGGTTTATTGATCTCAAGAATGGTTCAGGCGCGGCAGGTGCGGGCACCATGGATAAGCCGGATGTCACCATCGAGCTGGATCAAGAACATATGGACACTTTGTTTGGTGGTGATCTGGGTGCAGTACAGAAGCTGTATTTTGGCGGCAAGATGAAAGTGCATGGCAATGTCATGGCATCCAATAAGTTGATGGTGTTGTCTGGCATGGACAAGGCGCTGGTAGAGGCTGCCAGAAAAGCCCGTGTGGCCGCTGGTGTGTCAGGTGCTGAAAGTGGCTCTGGTACACAGGCGCCTGCTGTGGATGACAGCATTACCTTGGCTGATGTATTTGCTGGTATCAAAACCTATGTGGCATCCAGGCCCGAGCTGGTGGAGCAGACCAAAACCAGTTTTCAGTTCCGCTTTCATAATCCCGATTCCAATTGGTTCATTGATTTAAAGCATGCGCCGGGCAGCGTGGGTGCCGGTGAGGCAGTCAAGCCGGACGTCACTATCGAGCTGGATGCGGAGCATGCGGATACCTTGTTTGGTGGTGATCTGGCCGCCGTGCAGAAGCTGTTCTTTGGTGGTCAGATGAAGGTGCATGGCAATGTCATGGCATCCAACAAGCTGACGGTGTTGTCGGGCATGGACAAGGCGTTGGTGGAAGAGGCCAGAGCGCAACGTCTGGCTTCTGGGCAAAGCACGCAGGCAGAAACGCAGGCGACTACAGCGGCAGTGCGCGATTCTTTTGCTCAGCAGTTGATGTCCAATTTGGCACAGAAAACATTGCCAGCCAGTCATGGCCTCGGTGTGATGCAGCTGCGGGTCAGTGCGCCTGAAACAGCCTGGGTCGTACAGGTCGATGCCCAAGGCGTGTCGGTAACAGCGGGTGAAGCAGCCGATGCCGCCACCGTAGTAAGCGTGGCGGATGAGCATCTGGAAGCGCTGAGTCGCGGTGAGCGTGCGTTGGCTGATCTGTATCAGCGTGGTGAGTTGCGCGTGGATGGCGATGTTCGTCTGGCGCGCACCCTAGAAACCTTATTGGCGCGTTGATGTCGTCGCTAACATTTGATTGAAGGAGTTTGATATGAAACGTCGTGTAAATGTGATTGGCGTCGGCATGACCAAGTTCGCGAAACCGGGTGCCAGTGCGGATTATCATGAAATGGCCGCAGAAGCCGGTCATAAGGCCTTGGCCGATGCAGGCATTCCCTATGCGGCTGTTGAGCAGGCCTATGCTGGATATGTCTATGGTGATTCAACCTGTGGTCAGCGTGCGGTCTATGGTTTGGGTCTGACCGGTATTCCGGTGATCAATGTGAATAACAACTGCTCCACCGGCTCGACGGCGCTGTATCTGGCACGTCAGGCCATTGAGGGCGGATTGGCCGAGTGTGTGCTGGCTATTGGTTTTGAAAAAATGGAACGCGGTGCTCTGGGCTCCAAGTTTAATGATCGTGAAAATCCGATGGGGCAGCATGCACAGGTCATGCTGGATGTGCAGGGTTTCAACAGTGCACCGCCTGCTGCGCAGATGTTTGGTGGTGCCGGTCGTGAGTATCGCTGGCGGCACGGCACCAAGCGCGAGACCTTTGGCAAGATTGCTGAAAAGGCGCGTCAGCATGCCAGCCGTAATCCCTATGCCCTGTTTAATCAGGTGCTGACGCTGGAAGAGGTTATGGCGTCAGATGATGTGTTTGATCCGTTGACCCGGTTTCAGTGCTGTCCGCCGACCTGTGGTGCGGGTGCGGCCATTTTGTGTTCGGATGAATTTGCCGCCAAGCATGGCATCAGCAATCCGGTTTATATCGCCGCTCAGAGCATGGTGACGGACTTTGCCAGCAGCTTCGAAGAGTCCAGCATGATCAAGATGGTGGGTTATGACATGACCAAGGAAGCGGCACGTCAGGTGTATGAGGCCGCTGGCGTGGGGCCGGACGATGTCGATGTGGTGGAGTTGCATGACTGCTTCACAGCCAATGAGTTGTTGACTTATGAGGGCCTGGGTTTGTGCGCCGAGGGTGGTGCCGAGGCCTTTATCTGGAATGGCGACAACACTTATGGTGGGCGTGTGGTGACCAATCCATCCGGTGGGTTGCTGTCCAAGGGTCATCCATTGGGCGCTACCGGACTGGCTCAGTGTACCGAGCTGGTATGGCAGCTACGTGGCAGTGCGGATCAGCGTCAGGTTGAGGGTGCCCGCATTGCCTTACAGCATAATCTCGGTCTTGGTGGAGCTTGTGTGGTGACCATGTATCGTCGTGACTAAGGCATCGCGTTAGGTGCTGATCTGATCAGTCGTTGGCCTGCGCACGGTAGGCTGACGGCGACAGACCCGTCCAGCGTCGAAAGGCACGGCCAAAATTGGATGGGTCGTCATAACCCAGTTCAGCGGCAATATTTTCAATTGATAGCGTGGTTTGGCGCAGCAATTCAACAGCGCGGCCACGACGTAGCTGTTCCATGATCATCTGATAGCTGGTGCCCAACTCGGTCAGCCGTCGCCTCAAAGTGCGGCTGCTCATGCCCAGTTCGTTGGCAATCAGTTCAATCGACAGATTATTGGCCATATGTTGACGTGCCTGTTGGCGTACAGCGGCAATCAGCCCGCCGGTATCGTGCAGACGGCTTAACTCCTGTTCACATTGCTGCATGGCCATTTGTTGCAGCTGAGGATCTGGCGAGGAAATGGGCAGTTGCAGGCCGGTTCGGGGAAAACGAATCTGTGTGAATGCGGCTTCAAAACGAACATGTGCTGCTGCTGTTTCGGGCCAGTGCTCATGATGTGGCTGGCGCGCATAGGACAGTCTGATTTCGCCGTTAAAGTCGCGGCCTGTGACCTGTCTTCCACATACCATCATCAAGGTAATCAGGGTATCCATCAGCAGGTACTGTAGTGGCCCCAGGGTAATGCCTTCGTCAATCTGAATGACGGCGTCGTTGTGTTCGCGAAACAAACGCAGCTCAAACAGGCTGGTGCGAGTACGCAAATAACGGATCAGTAAATCAATGGCTTCACCAATGGTCTGGCTGGATAAAATGGCATAACCCAAAAATCCATGACTGCGCAGATTGAGCTGTCGTCCCAGGCGCAGACCCAGACCATAGTCGTGCGCTAACGGCAGTAATTCCTGAAATATCGGCAATACACGTGACCAGGGCAGCTGGCAACCTGGCTGTTCCAGCGTGGCCAGATCCAGCTGATGTCGTCGCAACAAGGCATCGGTATTTTCATCACGCTCATCAATGACACGGCACAGTGTAGCCAGGTAGTGGCCAGCCAGGGTTTGGGTGTCATTGGCGGGTAGGCGGGTTGTCATATTTTGTCCGTAAATGACCGATTGGAGGCTGAAGATAACCTTCAAGCCTATCGACTGGCAAGTCACTATGGTGTTCTGGATTTAAGGAGTACGCATGATGACCAACAAAACCCCTCTGACCATTACGGTTCGCCGCATGGATTATGTCATCCCTGATATTCCGCGTTATTGGTTTGATAATAATGCGTGGATCACGCATTTCATGAATGCGCTGTCGACCACATTTCCCGATGGCGAGCGTTTCTTTATTCACGCGGTACGCAATTTTGAAAAAGACATTAAAGACCCGGTGCTACGCGCCCAGATTCGTGCCTTTATCGGCCAGGAAGCCAATCATGGCAAGGAGCACGAGGCATTTAATCAGGCCTTGATGGATCAGCATAAACTGCCGTTGGCGTCCAAAATGCAATTCATGAAAAATGCCTTGGCCTATGCCAAAAAGCGTTACAGCAAACGCCACCAGTTGGCGCTGACCGTGGGTTTTGAGCATTTCACGGCGATTCTGGCCAATCTCATGTTGAAAAATCCGGAAGCTATCGAGAAGCTGGATGCCATGTATAGCGATATGTTCCTGTGGCATGCGGTAGAAGAAACCGAGCACAAGGCAGTTGCGTTTGATGTTTACCAAGAGGTGGATGGCAGTTATTTGTTGCGGGTACAGGCAATGCTGGAGGCAACTTTTTTCTTTTTGCTGATCAGTCTTCGTATGCAGCACAGTTTGTTGAAGCATGACAACAAACTGGGTGATTGGCGTGCAGCCCTGGGCTTTGCCAAATTCATGCTGTTTTCGCCAGGTATATTGACCCGCATTATTCCGCAATACCTCGACTTTTATCGTCCGGGTTTTCATCCCTGGCAACATGATAATCGGGATTTGATTGGAGATCGTGTCAAGGCGCTGGAAGTGAATGCATTAAGGGCGGCTGAAGCCGCCTGATGCCACTATTGAAATATAACGGTGTTGTCGCAAGGCGACTGGGGGTAGCATACTAAAACAATAACATTTGTTGGCTACAGGGGAGCGACTGCATATGCCGAAACAAATTCTGGCGGCGATTGATATTTCGACACCATCCAATTATGCCTTGCAACGTGCATTTCAGTTGGCTTCGGAGCAGCAGAGCGGGCTGCAGGTATTGCATGCATTAAGCGACAACTCGTATCAGTTGATGCATGAAATTCTGGGCGATGAAGCCAAGTCGCTGTATGAGCAGGTCAAGGCCAACATTGTCGCTGATATCAATGCAGTCTTGCTGCCACTACAGGATCAGTATGCTTTGCAGGTTCCGTTGTTGTTAAAGGATGGTGAGGTCACTGATGCCGTTCTGACACAGCTGGAGCAGTCTGCTGCCGATTTGCTGGTGTTGGGCGCGCATGGTCGTGGCCTGTTGCAGGAGCTGATGCTGGGTTCTGTGGCTTCTGCCATGCTGCGTAAAAGTCCCGTTCCTGTGTTGTTGGCCAAACGGCAGGCGACAGGGCCTTATCAGTCAGTTGTTGTTGCAGTTGATTTTTCAACGGCAGGATTAGCAGCTGCCAAGATGGCAGTGAATGTGGCCAAGCAAGCGCATTGGCAGCTGGTGCATGCATTGGATCTGGGCAATGAAAGCCTCTTGTTATCGGTTGGCATCAATGATGCTGTGTTGACCAGTTATAAGGATAATGCGAAGCAAGTGGTTTATGAAAACCTGCATGCCTTGGCGGCTGATTTGGGCTTGTCGCCAGAGTCTTATACTGCGGTGGTGGTTGAGGGCGCTCCAGCGCCAGCCTTATTGCAGCAGATTGACCAGACCAGAGCGGATTTGTTGGTGTTGGGCAAACATGGCACACGGGTTGTTGAGGAGCTTTTGCTGGGCAGTATTACCAAGAAGCTGGTGAAAAAGTCGCCTTGTGATTTGCTGTTGAGTCATTAATCACAACATTTAATGGTGGTGTTTGGGCAGCTTCGTTGAAATGAGCGCGGCTGCCAGCACAAATGCAGTGGATACCCACAGGCAGGCAGTGAGTCCCCAATGCTGGAAAACCCAGCCTGACAACAATGTGCCAATGAGCCTGCCCATGGCATTGGCCATATAGTAAAAACCGACATCCAGTGAAACGCCGTCGGCTTTGGCATAAGACACAATCAGATAGCTGTGCAGTGATGAATTCACCGCAAACAATACGCCAAAAATCATCAGGCCAATGGTGATGACCCATACCACAGGTAAGGTCGTCATCAGTGCCAGTGCAATAGCTGCCGGTAATCCCGCCAAGGCCAAGGCCCAATAACTTGCACTATCACCGGCAGGGGTTTTGCCACTGGTCTTGCCAGTGATGTGTGGTGCAAATGCCTGCACCATGCCGTAAGCAATAACCCAGACTGCCAGATAGCTGCCGACTGCCCAGAAGTCCCAGCCCAGGCTGGTGCTTAAAAAGACGGGCAAGGCGATAACAAACCAGACATCTCGGGCACCAAATAAAAACAGGCGGGCGGCTGACAGTGCGTTGATTGCCGGGCTTTTTGAAAACAGCTCACGAAATTTAGGTTTAACAGATGCCTTGCCAAGATCACGCTTGAGTAGAAACAGGCTGGCTAACCACACCAGACTCAAGGCAATTGCCATCGAGAGTACAGCGCCAGTGAAGCCAAGCCATGTGAGCAGGCTGCCACCCAGAAAAAAACCGACTCCCTTAAGCGCGTTTTTGGATCCGGTCAGACGTGCCACCCAGGTGTAAAGCGCGCTTTGCTGGTTATCGGGAACCAGCAGTTTGATGGCGCTTTTGGCGCTCATTTTATTCAGGTCTTTGGCGACCCCGGACATTGCCTGCGCTGCCATAACCCATAGCACGGTCAGCATGTCATCTGGCACAGTGAGTAGTAGCAATGCGCCTACTTGCAGCGCCAGCCCGATATTCATGGTGCGGTTAAGGCCAACACGAGCGCCCAGATAACCACCCATTAAATTGGTGACTACACCAAATATTTCGTAGAACAAAAACAGGGCTGCAATTTCCAGTGGACTGTAGCCCAGACTGTAAAAATGCAGCACGACCAGCATGCGCAAGGCACCGTCAGTCAGCGTAAATGCCCAGTAATTGCCAGTGACGACCAGATACTGTTTGACTTCCGGTGACAGAGTGCTGGTCGGTCGCATCGTGTTAAGCAGCCCCTACTTTGGTAGCCAGTTCAATCAGACGATTGCTGTAGCCCCATTCATTGTCATACCAAGCGTAAATCTTGACGTGAGTTTCGTTAATCACCAGCGTGGACAGGGCATCGACAATGCTGGAGCGAGGGTCGGTGCGATAGTCGATAGAAACCAGAGGGCGTTCCTCGTAACCCATAATGCCTTTGAGTTCGGTGTCAGCGGCTGCTTTGAGCAGGGCATTGACCTCTTCTACGGTAGTGGCTCTGTTGACCTCGAACACACAGTCAGTCAGCGATGCATTAATCAGTGGCACGCGCACGGCATGACCATTCAGGCGACCCTTAAGATCAGGAAAAATCTCGGCAATGGCGGTAGCTGAACCGGTGCTGGTTGGAATCAGACTGCTGCCACAGGCACGTGCACGGCGTAGATCTTTATCGGGATTATCGAGAATGTGCTGGCTATTGGTCAGGCTGTGAATGGTAGTGATGGAGCCATGACGAATACCGAGGTGTTGGTGAATGACCTTGATGACAGGCGCGATACAGTTGGTCGTACATGAGGCGGCGGTGATGATGCGATGCTGTGCCGGGTCGAATAGGTGATCATTCACCCCCAGGACAATGTTTAATGCGCCGGCTTCCTTGACCGGAGCAGAAACCAGTACCCGCCTTACGCCCTGATCAAGATAGGCCTGAAGTATGGCGACACTCTTGTTTTTGCCACTGGCATCAATCACCAGATCGCAGCCAGACCAGTCAATGTCGGCGATGGCCTTTTGGCTCGATAAGGTAATGCGCTTGCCTGCGATCATCAGATCGTCGCCATCGGCGCTGGCCTCGTGTGACCAGCGACCATGTACCGAGTCAAAGTTCAGCAGATGGGCATGAGTTGCTGCATTGGCGGCTGGATCATTGATGTGCACAAACTCCAGGGCAGGGTTGTCGAACGCCGCTCGTAATGCCAGGCGGCCAATGCGGCCAAAACCGTTGATACCTACTTTGATTGTCATGAGCCTCTCCTGTGGATATTTGTTAGCAGCAACTGGCGCGTTGTGGACGTTCGGTCATTTCATCTAGGCGCTGGCTTTGCTGGGCAAGATCAAGTTGCTCGGCAGTCAAGGCGGCATCCAGCACACTTCTGGCCCATAGTGGCAAGTTGGGGTGCAGGCGGTAATACACCCATTGCCCCTGACGTCGGTCTGCCAGCAGTCCGCATTGACGCAGGGTGGCCAGGTGGCGAGAAATTTTCGGCTGACTGGCACCCAGTGCCCAGGTGAGCTCACAGACACAGAGCTCGGTTTCACGCGCAATCATGAGCATCAGATGCAGGCGTGTGTCGTCGGCCAGACATTTAAACAATTGTGCAGGAGTCATGCTGATTTCCTCTTATCTGCGCAAGATACTGGCTCCAATATATTACACATATATGAATATGCATATATTTTATTGCTTGCTGGATGTAGAGTCGCGCATACTGAAAATAAAAAGGAGGCATGCATGTCTATCCAGCTGACTAAATTTTCCCGTCGCAAGCTGTTGGCACTGATGGGTGCGTCTGCGGTAACGACCCTGGCGGCTGGCTGTGCTGGTGGTGAGAGTGACGACACCAATGTTGCGCCAAATCAGGCATCCAATGCGCAATTCAAGCATGGTGTGGCATCGGGCGAGCCTCTGCCGGATGCAGTGGTTATCTGGACGCGCGTAACCCCTTTTGCTGAAGCAGTCCCCGGTTCTGGTTTGGGTGGTCCGGTCGATCTGGCCTGGGAAATGGCCACAGACATTAATTTCAGCTCGATTGTACGCAAAGGCAAAGTCACCGCACGCGTAGCTCACGATCACACCGTGCACGTGGATGTTGACGGTTTACAACCTGGCACGTCCTATTGGTATCGCTTCAAAGCGGGCTCTCGTGTGTCACCTGTCGGGCGTACGCGCACGGCACCTGCGGCTGATTCATCACCAGAAGCCATTCGTTTTGGCATGGTGACCTGTGCCGAGTGGGAGTTTGGTTTTTTTGCCGCGTACCGCCATCTGGCCGAGCGGGATGACATTGCCGCTGTTTTGCATATGGGCGACTACATTTACGAATTCGGTACCAGTTATGGCCCGGTGGCATCACCCGGTCAGGAAATTGGACGTGTGCATGAGCCAGCACATGACATTGTCAGTCTGGCCGATTACCGCACCCGTTATGGTCAGTATCGCTCTGACCCGGATTTGCAGTTGATGCATGCACGACATCCCACCATTACCATCTATGACGACCATGAAGTGGCCAATGACTGGTGGCGCGAGGGCGCTGAAAATCATAATGCCGCCACTCAGGGTGAGTTTCTGACACGGCTGGCGGCGGGTCTTCAGGCCTGGCGCGAGTGGCAGCCTCTGCGTGCCTTCTCGGATACCGATCCATTGCGTGCCTGGCGTCATATGCAGTTTGGCGACTTGCTGGATATGTGGATGGTGGATACCCGTTTGTATCGTGATCAGCAGCCTGCCAATGCCATTGTCGGTTATGGTTCGGTTGATCCTATCGTGGATTCCCCGACACGCACCATGCTGGGCACTGAGCAGCGCGACTGGTTGCTTGACGGGCTGACCGGCAGCACCGCGCAATGGAAAATCATGACCAACCAGATTCCGTTTTATCCCTTTGTACTGGGTGCATCACTGCCGTCATTGGTGGCTGGTTTGCTCAGTCCAACACAAGGTATTTTGCCACCTTTGCCAGCGCCATTAACGGTAGAGGACTGGAACGGTTATCGCTTTGAGCAGCGCACGCTGATTGCCGCCATGAAACAAAGCAAAGACGTGATTGTGCTGACTGGGGATTATCACGAGTCATTTGCCGCCGAGGTTCCCGAACGTCCAGGTGACTATTTGCTGGACGGTAATTCGGCGGCGGTCGAATTTATTTGTCCTTCGGTGACTTCACCTGGACTGTCGGAAACGCTGGGGCGTTTGGGGCTGGATGCGACCGGTCTGCCATTGTCTCCTGCCATTGATACCGTGTTTAAAGCCAATCTGGCATTGGCCAATCCCTGGGTGAAATATCACGAAGGCTTTTCCAATGGCTTTTCAGTGTTTGAGGTCAATCGGGAGCGTACACAGTTTGATTACTGGTTTCTGATTGACAGGACAGACCCTGATTCTGGCGCGGTTCATGCGGCTTCCTGGGAAGTACGCAAGGGCGCTGCCAAGCTGTTCCCGTCGGCACAGGCGCTGACTGCCTAGCACTTTGTTTTGTTCAATGCCCATGGTGCTCACTTCACGTCATGATGAACCAATTCATGTCAGTGAGTGAGCCACCATGTCGTATCTTCGCCGTTGCGTATTGTTGTTTACCTGGGTGCTGACAGGTTGCCAAACGGTGCCCGTGATCACCACCGAAGCAGAAGTCGATATTCCTCGCTTTATGGGGCAGTGGTATGTCATTGCCCATATTCCTGCTTTTCTGGAACGCAATGCCTATAACGCCATTGAGTCCTACGAGTTCGTGCTACCCAATGTGGTGAAAACACGCTTTGAGTTCAATGATGGTGGTTTTGATGGCAAGTACCGCGTCTTTAATCCCAAGGGTTTTGTGGATATGGATTCGGGTGGTGGTCTGTGGGGTATGCAGTTTGTGTGGCCGATTCGTGCTGAATTCCGCATTGTGTATGTGGCCGAGGACTACCAGACCACCATTATTGGTCGCAGCAAGCGTGACTATGTGTGGATTATGGCAAGAACTCCTCAGATCAGTGATGACCTGTATCAGGCACTGATCAATCGTGTGGTCGCCGAGGGTTATGACGTCGCCAAAATTCGTCGGGTACCACAGCATACTCTAGCCACGCAGGTGCCGTGATGACGACATTGGCGTTGCGTCGAGAGATTTTGATTCAGCGCAGTTTTGACGATGTAGTGCGCTATCTGACGGATTTTTCCACCATTGAGCAATGGGATCCAGGCGTCATGGAGGCGCTTAAAGTGACGCCGGGTGCGGTTCAGACAGGCACACAGTTTGACCTGGTGCTGGATGTGTTGGGCAAACCAGTGCCGATGACTTACGTCATGACTGATTATGTGGCTGCTGAGGGCTATGCCCAGCTGGTGCTGGATGGGAAGGGTGATGGTTTTTCTGCTCATGATGAGTTGACCCTGTACCGGGTATCGGCACAGCAAACCCGCATGGCCTATGTGGCTGACTTGCAGATTGCCGAGACGCCAGGTTGGACTCAGCCCTTATTAAGGCTATGGGGGGCTCGTCTGGCTGACAAAGCCATGGCAGGTCTGTTAAGTGCTTTGGAGCAGGATGATGTGGTCAGTCCTGGCATGCTGGAGCGTCTGGCAGAGCGTCTGGTGCTGCCCGGCATGATCAATTATACCCGTCGGGGTTATCGTCACATGCCGTCTCGTGGGCTGAGTCGTTATCTGGATGGTCGCAAAATTGGTATCACGGGCGTTACCTCTGGGCTGGGATTGGCGACGGCTCAACAGCTGGCCAGGTTAGGCGCTGATCTGGTGGTGGTGGGGCGTGATCATCAGCGTCTGGCGCAGGCCGTGCAGCAAATTCAGGATTTTGCCGGTCGTCTGGTGCATATCACCTGTCTGGAAGCCGAGCTGAGCTCGATTGCCGATACCCAGCGTTTGGCCAACGAGCTGAACCAGCAGCACGCTGATCTTGATGTCTGGATTAATAATGCGGGTGCCTTGTTCAATGAGCATCAGCTGACAGGTGAAGGCTATGAGCGTTCGCTGGCGGTTAATGCCATTACGCCAGCTATTTTGTCCTGCCGTTTGGCGCCACAACTTCAGGCACGAGGCGGACGCATCATCAATATGGTGTCAGGTGGCCTGTATTCGCAGCGTATGCATCTGGATGATCTGAACTTTGTTGATGAGTCTTATAACGGTGCTAAGGCCTATGCGCGTGCCAAGCGCATTCTGCTGGATTTGAGCCAGTATTGGGCGCAGCAGCCAGAAACCCGATCCCTGCGTTGGCATATTGTGCATCCGGGCTGGGCCGACACGCCGGGTGTCGAGAAGTCGCTGCCGGGCTTTCATCAGCGTCTGGGCTCCCGACTGCGTAACAGTCGTATGGGGTCAGATACAGCGGTCTGGTTGGCTAGTCATCCGACCCTGGATGATGCCAAGTGGTCTGGTACCTTCTGGTTTGATCGTGCACCACGTCCCACCGCATTGTTGCCGGGTACGCAGACATCGGCAGCGGATGTAGAACGTCTGGCGGCATGGTTCAGGTCAGTGGTGTCGAGCTGATTGCAGGCTGTTCCCGGTACTGACTGGGGGTCAGGTTCGTGGCCTTGAGAAAGGCGCGGGTAAAATTGGCGGGGTCGCTGTAGCCCAGCTCATAGGCTATTTGCGTGATGGACAGATCGGAATGGGTCAGCAAATGTGTTGCCTTGTCATGACGTACCTGGTTTTTGATATCGCGAAAGCTGCATTGTTCGTTTTTTAAATGGCGATCCAGTGTTCTGGCCGACATATTCAGCGTGTGCGCCAGATCATCCAGCGTGAGTGCGCAGTCGGTGGCCTCCTTCAGCATCATGGCAACCCAGTCTGCTACCTTGCGATTGGCCACCGCATGGCGTACCAGGTCACGGCATTTGGCTTCGGCCATGCTCAAGGTAGATGAGTCGGACAGCATCAATGGGTAGCTGGCAATACTGGCGGGGTAGACGATCTTGATGCCGGGCAGTTCACTCCAGCCAAAGTGGCAACGCGCGCCTTGCAATTCTTTATAGCGCTCGCCATAACTGGGTTTTGGATAACCCAAGTACAGATCATAGTGCAATGACTTGCCTTGTAACAGCTCACTGAGCTCCCAGTGTACGCTGGCCGCAATTGCCTCCAGATGATAGTGCAGACACTGTGTGGACATGGGTAGCGTGGGGCTGAAGTGCAGGCTGATAGTGTGTTCGTCACGCCGGAATGACATTTTGATCGAGGGCAGGATCAGATTGAAAAAACGGGATGCCAGGCGCAGTGCGTATTCAATCGTTGGGCTGCTGAGCATGGCATAACCCACCATGCTGTGAGAGCTTAATTTAACGTGGGCCCCTAATGTCAGTGCCGAGTCCGGATTGGCAACTTCCATGCAGTTTTCAACCAGACGTTCAATCTGGCTCATGCGCAACAGGCCATCCGGGTTGCTGATGGTGCGTGGGGAAATATCCGATTTGATCAGTATCTCGTCAAAATCAATGCCCTGATCGGCCAGAATGTTGTGCAGTTTGGCAAAGTAACGGGCAGGAATCTTGGCGATATCTTCCATATTGGTGAGCTCATCTCTACTTTTGTCGTAATATGACAAGATCATGTCAGAATATGACAAGCCACGACAAGTGTCGAGTTTGACAATGCGCCCACATTGGTTGGACTCTTCATTGAGGGCTCGAGGTATGTCTGAAGTGATTGATATCGGTGCCAAAACACCTTGTCAAAAACGTTCCATAGGGAAAATGCAATTAGTGCTTTTTGCGACGGAGCATCTGATTCTGGCCGAGGGTGTTGAAGAGACCTCAATCCCGAAGATTGCTGAGCGTGCCAATGTGCCGCGTTCGTTTATCTACAATTATTTTCCCACCAAATACGACCTGATTTCGAAAGTGACAGAAATGCACTTCGAGAAAATGGTGTTGTATGTGTTTTCTGCTGTTGAAAAAAACAGGACAAGTTATGGTGACTGGCAGCAGCTGGTGGATGGTGTCATTAATGCAGCAGCGTTTTATTTCAATAATCATATGTTGAGCAGCAAGCTGGTGTTTGGTGGTCCATATAGTCGTTCGGATATGGCCACTGAGGAAAAAACAGTCAGTGTGATCGCATTGCGAATGCGAGAAGCTCTGGCTCGGTTTGAGCGTCCTTTGCTGATTCCCGAGTCACCTGATGTGGCCAGCTTTGCCGTAGAAATTGGCCTGGCCATCATGCGTTACAGCTATTTTATTGAGGGCGCTGTGACCCAGGCGGCTGTTGATGAAGCCAAACATGCACTGACTGCTTACCTGGTGCGCTGGCAGCGAGTCAGTCCATTTGCTGCCACGCAAGCAGTGAATCATTGAGTGAGTTAAATCTGACAGTTGTCATCTTATTTTGGCTTTCCGACGAGTAGCCTGCTGTCAATCTTGTAATTATTTTGCTTTCGTCGCTTGAATAAGGTGTGCTGTTTTCTACTTGATCTGTTGCAAGGAGAGTGAAAATGAACACCGTCACGCAGGACGTTAACTGGGTAGATAAAAAGCGTTATCTCTGGCTGTTAAGCCCGATGCTGCCGGTGTTGGGACTGGCCATCCTGGCTACTTATCAACTGACAGGGATTAGTTGGACGCTATGGGGTGGCCCGATTATCGTGTACGGCCTTATTCCTCTGCTTGATCGAATCATTGGTTCTGATCCGACCAATCCACCCGAATCCGCCGTTTCGTATCTGGAGTCAGATACCTATTACCGTTACATCGTCTATGCCTATATTCCTTCGCAATTTGTGCTCACGATCTGGGGTGCGTTTATTGCAGCTACCGGCCAGCTAAGCTGGTTCGAGTTCATTGGTCTGGTGCTCAGTGTGGGTGTCATTAATGGTATTGCTATCAACACGGCGCATGAGCTGTCGCATAAGCGCGATGAAATGGGACGGTGGATGGCCAAAATCACGCTGGCACCGGTGGCGTATGGTCATTTTTATGTCGAGCATGTGCGTGGTCACCACAAAAACGTGGCCACGCCAGAAGATCCAGCCAGTTCCAAAATGGGCGAAAGCTTCTGGGCATTTCTGCCACGTACCATGATTGGCAGTGTGGTGTCTGCCTGGAAAATCGAAGGCGAGCGCCTGGGGCGTTTGGGCAAGGGCACCTGGACCTTGTCCAATGACAATCTGCAAGCCTGGGCGATGACGGTGGTGTTGTTTGCAGTGCTCACCTGGTGGTTGGGCTGGACGGCTCTGTTGTTCCTAGTGTTGCAGGCGTTTTACGGCGCGTCTCTGCTGGAAGTGATCAACTATATGGAGCATTACGGTTTGTTGCGGCAGAAGGGCGCGGATGGTCGTTATGAGCGTTGTATGCCAGAGCACAGCTGGAACAGTAATCATATTGTGACCAATCTGGTGCTGTATCAGCTACAACGTCACAGTGATCACCACGCCCATCCCACACGCAGCTTTCAGGCACTAAGGCATTTCGAGTCCAGCCCGCAATTGCCATCGGGTTATGCCTCCATGCTGATTCCGGCCTATATTCCACCGCTGTGGTATCGGCAAATGGACCCGCTGGTATCCAAGCATTACAAGGGTGATCTCAGTAAAGCGAATATTCTGCCGTCAAAACGGGAGGCTATTTTAAGCTCGGCGCTTAACCGTGCGAGTCTGGAAAACCCGGCTTATATGCCGCCTATTCCTGAAGGTGCACCATCAGACATCAAAACGGATGGTCATGCCAAGTTTCAGTGCTCGGACTGTGGCTATGTTTATGATGAGGAAAAGGGTTGTCCGCAGGAAGGTTTCCCACCCGGTACAGTCTGGGCCAGGATTCCAGATACCTGGCCTTGCCCAGACTGTGCCGTGCGTGAAAAAGTGGACTTTATTGCACTGGACAATTAAGCCTGTACAGGACGATCAAACGCGGTAGAGCTTGAACGTGACGGGAAGGCATGGCGAAGGATGCGCCATGTCACCTGACTGCTCTGACTCCACATAGATCCCACGTTGTAATTCTGACCATAGCGCTTGCAAATGGCGAGCACCTCTTTTGACATCTCGGCATAACGCCATGCCGGAACATCCGGAAACAGGTGATGTTCGATCTGATGGCTCAGGTTGCCCGACATGATGTGAAACAGCGGGCCGCCTTTCAGATTGGATGAGCCCTGAATCTGACGCATATACCAGTGACCACGGCTTTCGTTCTTCATCACGCTTTTCGGGAAAATTTGGGCATCGCGGGTAAAGTGTCCGCAGAAAATAATCGAGAACGTCCAGACGTTACGCATGCCGTTGGCGACAAAGTTGCCAGCCAGTACCGGCAGAAAGAAAGGGCCGGCCAACAGTGGAAAGAACACATAGTCCTTGAACAACTGGCGTCCCATTTTGCGTTTTACCGGAGCAAACTCCTGCTTGAATACTTCCTTTGACTTTTTGCCAGTAAACAACTGACCGAGCTTTAGCTCTTGAATTGCTACACCCCATTGGAACAGCAGGGCAAACAGCACGGTGTAAATTGGCTGAAACAGATAGAACGGCTTCCAGCGTTGTTCCGGGAACAGGCGCATGATGCCGTAACCGACGTCATCATCCATACCCTTGATGTTGGTGTAGGTGTGATGCATGTGGTTATGCGATTCGCGCCAGTTGTGCGAGGTGCCGACAATATCCCATTCGTAGGTTTGGCCATTGAGTTTGGGGTCGTTCATCCAGTCATATTGACCATGAATGACGTTATGGCCCAACTCCATGTTTTCCAGAATCTTGGAAATGCCCAGCAACAGCGTGCCGAGAATCCAGGCAGGCGGGAAAATGCCAAAAAACAGTAGGCCACGTCCGGCAGCGCCGGTATAGCGCACGGCTTTGACAATGCGTCGAATATAACGCGCATCTTTTTCGCCCAGATCAGCCATGTGCTTGGCTTTGACGTCATCCAGCTCGACGGCTAGCTGATCCAGTTCGGCAGGGGATAAGGTACGGCTCAGGCTCATGAGTCAGTCTCTCAAAGGTCTAAAATAAGATCGGAATTTGCGCTGTTGACGCAAATACGCAGGCTGGTGTGGCTTTCGTGATTCATGTCCTGGTGATGCACATGGCGTGTACTGCCGGACAACTTGGTGCATGAGCAGGTATTGCATAAACCGCGACGACAACCTGAAGGAGGATTAATGCCTTCGGCTTCCAGCGCGCTCAAAATGGATTGGCCAACCGGCACCGTCACAGTTTTCTGGCTGCGTTGCAGCGTGATGGCGACACGATGATTTTGATCAACGTGAACTTCAGGTGCATGAAATGCTTCAACTATGCTGTGTGCACCATACTTTTTAGCCAGTGCTTCAGCGCTTTGCACAAATCCTAAAGGGCCGCAGGCCAGAATCTGTGTGTTGCCTAGGTCAGGCACTTGAGCCAGTAATTGCTGTTCGTTCAGACGCTGCGCCGGTTGTTCGTCTTGCGTCAGCAAATACTGCACGTTGAAGTGTGAGTGGGTTTGCGCCAGGTCATTCAGCTCGTCGACAAAGCACAACTCATGTTGGTGTTTTGCCCAATACAGTAATGTGACGGGCGCTGGATATTGCGCTAATTGGCCACGCAGCATGCTGATGAATGGTGTGATACCACTGCCAGCGGCCAGCATCAGCGTCGTTTTGCCTTGAGCCTGATCCAGAGTCATTTCGCCAAATGCCGGGCTGATTTCTACCAGCTGGCCCACACAGTTTGGTTGGTTCAGCCAGCTACTGACTGCACCGCCTTCAATACGCTTGATACTGATGCTGAACGTACGCTTGTCAGCATCCACCCAGGCAGGGCTGTAGCTGCGCGTACGGTGCACGCCATTCACTTCTACCGTGAGGTTGATGTGCTGGCCGGGCAGGAAGCCCTGAAAATGACGATTGGCCTTCAGTGTCAGCGTGACGGCATCACTGGCAGCGGCTTGTTGCTGTGTAATGCGAGCCAATGCCTGCTGGGTAGACCACAACGGGTTGATCTTACCTAGCCAGAAATCCACTACCGATGCGGGTACGGCTGGTTCTATCAGTGTTTTCAGCGCAGTTGATGATGACATAAGCACAGACACCGTCTGGTTGATTTGGCGCAATTATACACATGTCTATACAGTTGTATATATAAATGTTCTTTTATTATTTATGTATACTTAGGTCACTCTTGAACACAGGTGTGCAGATCCCGTGATTGAACCCATCCAGCCACTTTCATTAATCGATGCTAAAGCCGAGCGCATTCATGCTGGCCGCAAGGCCGTGATTTCACGCGAAGAGCTGATAGATGCGGCGCGTTCTTTATTGGGTCCTAATCGTGGTGTGTCCACCTTGAGCTTGCGTGAAGTCGCGCGTGCTGCGGGTATTGCCCCCAACAGTTTTTACCGGCATTTCCACGATATGGACGAGCTGGCGATTGCCCTGATTGATCTGGCGGGCACCAGTTTGCGGCAGATATTCAGTGAAGCCAGGCAGCGCGCAACATCGGGTCGCAGCGTGGTCAGGACTTCGCTGGAAGTATTCATGGAGCAGCTCAATGCCGAGGAACGCTTTCTGGATATCTTGCTGCGGGAAGGCAAGGTCGGTTCCGAGGAATTCAATACGGCGGTTGAGCGCCAGCTTTTATTCTTTGAGCAGGAGTTGAAAGCGGACTTGCTGCGTTTGGAAGTGCTGAACGGAAAGCAGCTACATGATGCGGCGCTGGCCGCCAGAGCCATTACCCGTCTGGTGTTTGCCATGGGCTCGGTGGCGGTCAATTTGCCGGTTGATGAGCAGAACAAGTTGCTGGAACAAACCGTTGTGATGGTACATATGATTCTGGTGGGAGCTCGTGCCATGGCAGTTGATCCGGCTTTACAGCCACGGGTCGAGAAGGTTTAAATACAGTTGTTGTTTTTATAGTCAGCCGTCACATAAAACGGTTGACCGAGTGGGGCGACGACACTATCATCTGCGCCGCAACGACATTCCCGAATAGCTCAGTCGGTAGAGCAAATGACTGTTAATCATTGGGTCGCTGGTTCGAGTCCAGCTTCGGGAGCCATATTTAAATGAAGCCAGACAAGCATTTAGCACGTCTGGCTTTGTTGTTTCTGGGGTTTGCAAAACGCTCCGTGACAAATCCGTGCCAATACCGTGTCACTTTTGAAATACACTTTTTTTGAAATGACCAAAAGATGTACTGTGTCACGAGATCCGTGACAAAACCGGCTAGATATAGCGCGACGTCCCCCCGCTTTCAGTAGCACTGGGCACTAGAGTCCGTGGTTAATATAAATGCTTTTTCATGCAATTGCTTGGCATAAGCTGCCGGGGTTAGCCCTCCTAATGATCGTTTGGGTCGCTCTTCGTTGTACTCTTTTCGCCAAGCCTCGATGATTACTTTGGCGTGCCATAAGCTGGTAAACCAATGCTCGTTTAAACACTCATCGCGGAAGCGTCCGTTGAAGGATTCAATGTAAGCATTTTGATTTGGCTTGCCTGGCT
>CAZMVL010000020.1:25890-47930 GCA_964569335.1 uncultured Paraperlucidibaca sp. | reverse complement strand
GGGCAGGCCGGTGAGCGGCAGGTCGACGCCCACGATCACATCCTCGTCAGCGGCAACGGCGGCACGCTGAACTGGCATTCGACGGCGATCCTCAGCCCGCACGCCGGCTGAGCAGCAAGGAGACCTATGAGCACCGACACGCCCACTCCCGACTCGGCGGCCAGGCCCCCGAAGCCGACACTCACGGCCGACGACGACAGTCGGCCGTTCTTCGACGCGGCACGCGACGGAACGCTGCTGCTTCGCCGCTGCGCGGAGTGCGGGACCTTCGCGCTGCCCTTCGTCTGGCTCGGCGGCGGAGCCGGCGCACCGCTCCGTGCCCGCTGTCCGGAGTGCAACGCCGACGCCCTCGAGTGGGCGCCGTCGACCGGCCGCGGCACGATCTACAGCTTCGCCATCATGCACCAGGTCTACGACCCCTCGGTCGCGGACGACGTGCCCTACAACCTCACGGTCGTGGAGCTGGAGGAGGGGGTGCGGTTCACGTCGAACGTCGTGGGCGTCGCGAACGAGGACCTGGAGGTCGGAATGCCGGTCCAGGTGACCTTCGAACCGTCCGGCGAGGTCGTCGTCCCCAAGTTCGGACCGGCCCGATGAGCCGCCCCCTGATTCGCGTCGAGAAGCGCGACCGGCGAGCGATCATCACCATCGATCGCCCCGACGCGATGAACAGCTTGGATCTCCAGGCGAACCTGGAGCTGCGTGACGCGTGGCACGACGTGCGTGAGGACCCCGACGTCTTCGTCGTCATCCTCACCGGGGCCGGGGATCGTGCCTTCAGTGCCGGCGCCGATCTGAAGAGCGTGGCGAACGACACCGCGTCCGGGAAGCGTCCGACCGGCGAGTTGCCGTTCGGCACGATCACGCGGGGCTTCTCGATGCCCAAGCCGATCATCGCGGCGGTGAACGGCGTGTGCGTCGGAGGCGGTTTGGAGATGGCGATGGCGTGCGATCTGGTGATCGCCGCCGACCATGCGCGGTTCGGCTTGCGCGAGCCGCGGGTCGGCGTCATCGCCGGCTCGGGCGGGATCCACCGCATGGCGCGCCAGATTCCGCTGAAGCAGGCGATGGGACTGCTTCTCACGGGACGTCTGATCGACGCGGAGGAGGCCCAGCGCCTGGGCTTCGTCAACGAGGTCGTGCCCCAGGGCGAGGCCCTCGCGGCAGCCGAGCGCTGGGCGGACGAGATCCTGGAGTGCTCGCCGGTGGCCGTGCAGCTGACCAAGGAGGCGGCGCTCAACGGACTTTCCTACTCGGTCGACGACGCTCTCGCTCTGGACCGCCTGGACCGTCTGCCGCGTCTGTATGCGTCGGACGACTTCCGGGAGGGCCCACGCGCCTTCGCCGAGAAGCGCAAGCCGAACTGGACGGGCCGATGAGCCGCCTGGCCCGGGGCTCGGCCGCGGATGCAGAGCGTGTCGAACGGCTCCAGCGCGTGCTCCGCCCGCGCAGCGTGGCGCTGATCGGGGCCACCGAGAAGACCAACTGGACCGCAGCGGCGATCAACAGCCTCCTCAACCTGGGCTTCGACGGTCCCCTGCACCTCGTCAGCCGACGCGGAGAGCCTGTGCTCGGGCGCGAGACGGTGACCAGCTGTCGGGAGATCGCCGAGCCGGTCGACCTGGCCGTGATGCTCGTCGCGAACGCCGCTGTCCCGGACGCCCTGCGCGACGCCGCGGCGGCGGGTGCGGCCGGTGCCGTCCTGCTCGGCTCGGGGTACGGGGAGACCGGCGCCGAAGGCCTGCGTGCCGAGAGCCAGCTGCGCGACCTCGCCCGAGAGCTCGACGTCACGCTGATCGGCCCGAACTGCCTGGGCTTCCTGAACCTGCTGGACCGGGCGGGGGCCTGGGTCGGACGGACGCCCGAGCCGCTGATCGACGGCTCGATCGCCCTGGTGTCGCAGAGCGGGAACATCGCGGCCTCGGTGGCGGACTTCTTCGCCGCGCAGCACATCGGACTGAGCCATGTCGTGAGCACCGGCAACCAGGTCGATGTCGATCTGATCGACGTGCTGGCGGCGCTCGTCGACGATGACCGCGTTCGGGTCATGGCCGTCTTCGCCGAGTCGATCGACCGGCCCGCGCGGTTCCTCGAGGTGGCCGCCCAGGCCGCCGACGCCGGGAAGGCGATCGTCGTCCTCAAGGTCGGAGCCAGCGAGCTGGCCGCGGAGCTGGCGAAGACCCACACCGGTGCGCTGGCGGGCGACGACGCGGTCGTCGACGCAGCGCTGCGGGACGCCGGAGTGATCCGCGTGCGATCGATCGAGCAGCTGGCGGTCACCGCGGCGCTGATCGCCCACACCGGCCGCGTCGGACCGGGCGGGCTCGGGGTCGTCTCGCAGACCGGAGGCGGGAACGACATCATCGCCGACCGCGCCGAGGCAGTAGGCGTCGCGATTCCCGCGGTCGGGGCGGTTACGCAGGACGCCCTGCGGTCCGGGCTCGACCGGCTCGGCTTCGCCACGATGCAGAATCCGCTGGACCTCACCGGTGCCGCGGTGCGGGCGGTCGACATGTGGACCAGCGCCGTCGGCGCGTTCCGGGCCGATCCCGGGATTGCGTTGACGATCGCCGTCTTCTTCCTGCCGCCGGACGGTCGCGAGGAGTTCCGTATGCGGTACTACCGCGCGGTCTACGACGCGATCGCCGCAGGTTGCGCCGGTCCGGGCGGCCCGGGGGTGCTGGTGGTCAACACCCTCGATCCGGTGAGCCCCGATCAGCACCAGGTGCTGGTTGACTGCGGGATTCCGCACGTGGCCGGTGGCATCGACCACACGCTCGCCGCGGTGGCCGACCTCTTCACGTGGTCTGCCTGGCACCGCGAGCGCCTCCCGGCTCGCGACGAGCCGAGCGCTGCGTCTCGGGGGACGATCGAGTCGCCCTCGACGGAGCGCTGGACCGAGGCCGACGGCCTCGATCTGGTGGCGGCTCATGGCGTGCCCGTGGTTCCGTGGCGGCGGGCGGCGGACGTCGAGGCGGCGGTCGAGGCGGCGAGGGACATCGGCTATCCCGTGGTCGTCAAGGTTCTCTCCCCGGACATCCTCCACAAGTCGGACATCGGCGGTGTGGAGGTCGGCCTTGCCGATGACGCGGCGGTGGCCGCGGCCTTCGAACGCGTGACCGCGGCCGGGAAGGCCGTCGACGGCGCCCGCGTCGAGGGTGCGATCGTCGCCGCCATGCGTGGGGAGGGCGTCGAGCTGATCGTGGGCGCGGTCAACGACCGCTCGTGGGGACCGACGATCGCCGTGGGCTTCGGCGGCGTGTGGGTCAACGTCCTGAACGACACGCACCTGTCGTTGCTCCCCGTGTCCCGGGCATCCGTGCGTCGGGCGTTGCTCGGGTTGCGCGGCGCTCAGCTGCTGCAGGGCTTCCGCGGGACGCCCGCGGTCGACCTCGATGCCGTCGCCGACGCCGTGGTCGCGGTTGGTGAGCTCGTGGTCGGTCTCGGGGACGAGCTGGAGTCGCTCGAGATCAACCCGCTCATCGTGCACGGGTCCCGGGTGGAGGCCCTGGACGCGGCGGCCACGTGGCGCCAGTAGCTGTTCATCTATTCGACTGATATACATAGTTCTTAGAGGCGCCGCGTCAGCGGTGCGGAGGGATTGAGGAGCACCGCATGGAGTTTTCGCTGCTGTACGAGGGCCAGATCGCCTACCCGACGCGCGAGCGCGAACGGCAGGTGATCAAGGATGCCGTGACGATGGCGCAGCTCGCCGACGGCCTCGGCTTCGATCGGTTCTACGCCGTCGAGCACCACACGCTGGAGGGCTACGCGCACTCGAGCGCACCGGAGGTGCTGCTGGGGTACATCGCCGCCGCCACCGAGCGGATCCGGGTGGCGCACGGCGTCTGCTGCCTGCCGTTCAAGATGAACCACCCGGTCCGCGTCGCCGAGCGGGTCGCCACGCTGGACATCCTGAGCGACGGGCGGGTCGACCTGGGCGTCGGCCGCAGCTCGAGCCGCCGCGAGCAGGAGACGTTCGGGGTCGATCCCGAGTCGACGCCCGCCGAGGTCATCGAGTCGCTCAAGGCGATGGTGGCCTACTGGACGGCCGACGACGAGATCGCCTACGAGTCCGACATCCTCTCGATTCCGAAGCGCAAGGTCCTTCCCCGGCCGGTGCAGGACCCGCACCCGTCGTTGGCGCTGGCGTGCCTGCGCGAGGACTCCTTCGTGCTGGCCGGCCAGTCGGGGCTGGGAGTGATCTCCAACGGGATCGACGGCCCGAACCAGGCACGCCACAAGCGCTCGCTCTACGACCAGGGGATCGCCGCGCGAACGCCCGAGTCGCAGATCGCGGCGGTGCCGTTCGATCACTTCGGCTCGGCGGTCTTCACCGTGGTCCTCGACGATGCCGAAGAGGCGCGGCAGATCGGCCTGAAGGGCATGCGCTACTTCATCGAGTCGGCCCGGCACTTCTTCGGTTCCGGGGACCGTCCCGATCCGGACTCGTGGACCCACGAGCAGACGCTCGATGCGCTCGAGAGCCTGGCGCGGCCGTCCACGGGCGGTGCCGAGGCGGTCGGCCTGGCCCAGGGGCTCACGACCCAGCCGTTCCAGGGCAAGTCGTGGGACATCGACTGGCGGGACCCCACGACGACCGCGTACGGAAGCGCGGAGGACACGATCGCGTTCGTCGAGGGCATGCGCGACGCTGGGGTCGACGAGTGCTACTTCTGCCTCAACGTCGGCGCCGTTCCGATGGAGGTGACCCTCGAGACGATCCGCCAGATCGGCGAGAAGGTGATCCCGCACTTCCGCAAGCCGGCACCGGCGGTCTTCGACATGAGCGCCAAGGCGTAGGGTCGGTCATGGCGCAGATCCAGGCGGAGGCCCTCGACGACGCGGTCCAGCGGTACATGATGGACCCTGAAGCACGCCGCGACCCGTATCCGCTGTACGACCGGCTGCGTTCGACGGACCCGCTCTACCGCTGCGCCCCGCTCAAGACCTGGTACGTGACCGGGTACGACGAGGCGCGCGCGGTCCTCAAGGACCGTCGCGCCAGCACCTCGCCGCTTCACGCCTACGACTACCAGGCCGCGACCGGGGAGCTCGGCCGGGCCCGTCGGCAGCTAGGACGGATGATCCTCTGGATCGATCCGCCGGAGCACACGCGGCTGCGGGCGTTGATCGGCCGGACCTTCAACCCCCGGGGCGCCGAGCGCTGGCACCAGCGGATCGACAGCTGGGCCGACGAGATGGCCGACGCCCTGGTGGGACGCGACGAGATCGACGTCCTCCACGAGGCGGGCATGCCCGTGCCGCTGTGGCTGACCTGCGAGCTGCTCGGGATTCCGCGCAGCACCGGCGACGACATGATGCGGTGGACCGCTCGCTACATGAAGATGATGAACCCGTCTCCGTCGCGCGAGGAAGAGCTCGCGGCCGACCAGGTGTTCGTGGAGTTCGACGCGGTGCTCGCGCCGTTCATCGAGGAGCGGATGAGCGGCAAGGTCGTGCGCGAGGACCTGCTCGACGAGTTCGTGGCGGCGGAGAAGGAGGGCAAGCTGACCCGGGACGAGGTCCTGGCCTACAGCTTGATCCTGATGGTCGCGGCCCACGAGACGACGGCGAGCATGCTGAACAACGGCATCTACACGCTGATGCGCCACCGGGACGCATGGGACGCGATCGTTGCGGACCATGCGCTGATCCCGGGCGCGATCGAGGAGATCATCCGCTTCGAGTCGCCGAGCCGGAACGCCGTCCTGCGGTGGGCGACCGAGGACATCGAGGTGCTCGGCCGGACCATTCCCGCGGGCGAGCGGATCGTGACGATCCTGTCCGCGGCCAACCGCGACCCGCGGGTCTTCGACGATCCGGGGACGTTCGACATCCGCCGGTCTCCGAACCGCCACATCGGATTCGGGATGGGAGGCCACGTCTGCCTCGGCGCGCCGCTGGCCCGGATGGAGGCGACCGCGATCCTGCGGGCGCTCGCTCAACGGTTCCCGCGGATGGAGCTTGCCGGCGACGCCGCCTGGGACGACGGCTACATGATGCGCATCCTCAACGGCGTCCGCGTCCGCCTCGAGCCGAACGGCGCCCGATGAGCGTGCTGTCTGCGGATGCGCTCGCCGGCTGCCGGATCCTCGTCATCGGCGGCGGGGGTGAAGGCAACGGACGGGCCATCGTGCGAGCGGTGGCCGCGTCCGGCGCGGCGGGCATCGCGATCGTCGACGTCGATCCGAGCCGCGCGGCCGAGGCCGCGCAGGAGCTCGAGGGCGGCGGCCGCCGAGTGGTGGGGCTGCCGGTCGACGTGCGCTCCGGTGAGCAGATCGACGCCATGGTGCGCGACGCCGTCCAGGCGATGGGTGGTCTGGACGTGGTGATCACGGTCGTCGGCGGCTACGGCGCCTTCGCCCCGTGGGAGCCCCTGCACGAGACGGACCCCGAGCGCTGGGAGCGGGTGACGGACCTCAACCTGACCTACGTGTACCGGACGCTGCGGGCCGCCATCCCGGTCTTCCTCGAGCAGGGGACCGGGGGAACCGTCGTCAGCGTCGGCTCGATCGCCGGCCACATGGGAAGCCCGATGTCGGCCGCCTACGGGGCCGCGAAGGCCGGCCTGGCGAGCCTGGCCCGCACCGTCTCGGTGGAGTACGGACGGCGGGGCATCCGGATGAACGTCCTGAGTTGCGGTCCGATCGCAACCCCGGCGGCGGCACTGAGCATCGGGCCCGAGATGATGGAGCCGGTTCCGGCGGGTCGCTTCGGTACCCCCGACGAGGTCGCCGACGCGGTCGTCTTCCTGGCGTCTCCGGGCTCGGCGTACGTGGCCGGGCAGGATCTGGCGATCGACGGAGCGACGTCGCAGCGGTTCCCGCTCGCGCTCCCGCAGACCGACCGCAGCATGGCGGGATGACCGACGAGGCGCGCGTGCTCGGGCGCACCGGGCTCCGGGTGAGCCCGCTGTGCCTGGGGGCGATGGGACTCGGGTCGTGGGGGACGTCGGACCCGCGCGACGCGACGCGGATCGTGCACCGGGCGCTGGACGCCGGCATCACCTTCATCGACACCGCGGACGTCTACTCCGACGGCGAGTCCGAAGAGCTGGTGGGTCGCGCGCTGTCCGGAGGGCGGCGCGACCAGGTCGTCGTCGCGACGAAGTTCAACCGACCGATGGGCCCCGCGCCGCATCAGCGCGGCAACAGCCGCGCGTGGGTGATGCAGGCCGTCGACGCCAGCCTGCGGCGCCTGCGGACGGACTACATCGACCTCTACCAGGCGCACCGTCACGACCCGGACACCGACGTCGACGAGACGCTGGGCGCGCTCACCGATCTGGTCCGGGCCGGCAAGATCCGCTACTTCGGGTCGTCGACGTTCCCGGCTTCGGAGATCGTCGAGGCGCAGTGGGTCGCGGAGCGCCGCGGTCGCGAGCGGTTCGCCTGCGATCAGTCGCCGTACTCGCTCCTGGTGCGGCACGTCGAGGCGGAGATCTTCCCGACGCTGCAGCGACACGGCATGGGGGCGATCACCTGGAGCCCGCTGGCCGGCGGATGGCTGTCCGGGCGGTACCGGGCTGGGCAGCCGCTGCCGACGAGCACCCGTGCGGGCCGCGTGCCCGGCCGCTTCGACATGGCGGACCCGCGGAACCAGCGCAAGCTCGAGGTCGTCGAGGCGCTGGCGCTGCTGGCCGAGGATCTCGGGCTGAGCCTCGTGCACCTGGCGATCGCGTTCGTCCTCCGCCACCCGGCGGTGACCTCGGCGATCATCGGACCGCGGACGCTCGATCACCTGGAGAGCCAGCTCGGCGCCGAGGTCGTCGAGCTCAGTGACGAGACGCTCGACCGGATCGATGCGATCGTCGCCCCGGGCGAGACCGTGAACGCGGAAGACCTGTTCTGGGAGCCCCCGGCGCTGGCCGACCCGGCGCTGCGTCGTCGCCCCACGCGCCCTTCCCTTTCCGCGTAAATACTAGTATTATTCGCATAGATGCTGGAGCGTCGCTGACGCACGAGGGGGAGATATGAAGTTCCACTGGTTCCATCTGATGCCGTACCCGGATCTGCCGGACGACTTTCAGCAGCAGCACCGCAGTGTCTGGGTCGATCTCCCCGTGCAGGAGCTGTACGACCCGGTCCGGGGTCACGAGATCTACAACGACTACCTCGACGAGCTCGAGTTCGCCGATCAGTGCGGCTTCGACGGGATCTGCGTCAACGAGCACCACTCGAACGCCTACGGGCTGATGCCGTCGCCCAACGTGATGGCCGGCGCGCTCGCGCGGCGCACGAAGAACGCCAAGATCATGCTGCTCGGCAACTCGGTGGCGCTGTACAACCCGCCGATTCGCGTCGCCGAGGAGATGGCGATGCTCGACGTGATGACCGGCGGGCGGATCGTGGCCGGATTCCCGGTCGGATCGCCGATGGACACCACGTTCTGCTATGGACAGAATCCGGCCACGCTGCGCGAGAAGTACCGCGAGGGCGTGGACCTGATCAAGCGGGCCTGGACCGAGCCCGAGCCGTTCGCCTTCAACGGCAAGTACACGCAGCTCCGCTACGTCAACACGTGGCCGCGGCCGCTGCAGCAACCGCACCCTCCGATCTGGGTCCCGGGCGGCGGCAGCGTCGAGACCTGGGACTGGTGCATCGAGAACAACTACCTGTACGCCTACCTCTCCTACTACGGATACGAGGCGGGCCTGCGGGGCATGAACGGCTTCTGGGATGCCTGCGACCGCCTTGGCGTCCCGCGCAACCCCTACCGCGCCGGTTTCATCCAGTTCGTGGCGATCGCCGACAGCGAGGCGGAAGCCGAGCGGCTCTACGGGGACGCCGCGGTGTACTTCTTCAACCGGTGCCTGCACAACTACCCGGGATTCGTGAATCCGCCCGGCTACACGACGGTCAATACGCTGCGCAAGGGCCTGGGCAGCATGGTCCAGAACCTCATGACGACCGATCGTCATACGCTGGGCTGGAAGGACTTCGTCGAACGCGGCTACATCATCGCCGGCACCGCCGAAGAGGTCACCCAGCGACTCGGCGAGGCGGCGAAGGCCCTGAACGTCGGCCACATGTGCCTGCTCCTGCAGTTCGGGAACATGCCGAAGGAGACCGTCCTCTACAACACCAAGCGCTTCGCCGAGGACGTCGCCCCCAAGCTCCGCCCGCTGTTCTCGGAGTGGGAGGACGAATGGTGGCCGAAGGACCCCGTGCAGGAACCGGTCGACCCGGCCCCGCTGCCCGCCTGAGCGAGGAGGATTCCCGATGTTCACTGACACCACGCTCGACCTCCCGAACGGCGCGCGCCAGCTCGTGCGGGTCGGCGGCTCCGGACCGCCGCTCGTCTGGCTGCACGGCCTCGACGGCCCGGACGTCGACCAGCCGCTCGTGCGCAGCTTGGCGGAGCGCTTCACCGTCTACGCCCCGCAGAGTCCGGGCTTCGAAGGCCTGGAGGAGCTGCTGGACCTCGACGATGTCCACGCCCTGGCGCTGTACTACGACGACCTCCTCGAAGCCCTCGGCCTGGAGGAGGTGACCGTGGTCGGCCATAGCTTCGGCGCGATGGTCGCGGCCGAACTGGCCGCGCACGTGCCGCGGCGGGTGAAGCAGCTCGCCCTGATCTCGGCCGTCGGCCTGTGGGACGACGACGACCAGGTCGCGGACCTCTTCGCCGTTCCGTTGATGGAGCTCGACGCCTTCCTCTACGGCGATCCGAGCAAGGCCCCGGCCCCGGCGGACCCGCACGACGTCGAAGCGTTCGTGCGTTACTCGCAGGCCATGACGACGGTCGCGAAGTACCTCTGGCCGATTCCCGACCGGCGGATCCACCTGCGGACGCACCGGATCGACGCCCCGACGGTGATCGTCCACGGCGAGGAGGATCGTTGGGTTCCGGTGAGCTACGCCGAGCGCTGGCGCGCCCAGATCCGGGGCTCCCGGACGGTGACCGTCCCCGGCACCGGGCACCTGGTGACGCGGGAGAATCCGGACGCCGTGCTGGAGGCCATCGAGGGTCTGGTCGGCGCTGAGGTCCCCACGCCGGCGTCGTGATGCAGGGATCCGGGCGTACGTCACCCCCGGCCGCGATCGTCGGTCTGGGGATGACCGAGATGGGGAAGGTCTTCGGGCGCGGAGCGTCGGCGTTGGCGGGGGAGGCGATCGCGTCGGCGTTGGACGATGCGGGTCTGTCGCGGGACGATGTCGACGGGCTGTTGATCAACGGTGGGGTGTTCTCGCCGGAGATGACGCCGATGCTGCAGATGGCGTTGGGGTTGCGTGATCTGTCGCTGATCAACACGATGAACGGCTACGGCTCCAGCGCTGCCACGATGCTGCAGTACGCGGCGCATGCGGTGGCGGTGGGGCAGGCGTCGACGGTGGTGTGCGTGTTTGCGGATGCGCCGTTGCAGGAGGGTGGGAAGGCGTCGGCGTCGCCGTATGGTGGTGCGGGTCGTATTCGTGCTGAGGGGTTCTTGGGGTTGCGGTTGGCGTACGGGTTGTATGGTGCGGCGAACGTGAACTTTGCCTTGGCGGCGCGGCGGCATATGGCGCTCTACGGCACGACGCATGAGCATCTGGGGCAGATTGCGGTTGGTCAGCGGGCGTGGGCGCAGATGAATCCGGCGGCGCAGATGTACGGTCGTCCGATGACGATCGAGGACTATCACGCGTCGCGGTGGGTCGTTGATCCGTTGCATCTGCTGGATTGCTGCTTGGTGTCCAACGGTGCGGTTGCGGTGATCGTGACGTCGGCGGAGCGGGCGCGGGATCTGCCGCAGCCGCCGGTCTATCTGCGCGGGTTTGGGCAGGGTGCGCCGGGTGATGATCAGCGTGCGGGGCGTGATCCGGCGGTGCATACCGGGGCCAGGCGCTCGGGGGAGTTGGCGTTGCGGCAGGCGGGGATCGCGTTGGATGACGTGGATGTCCTGCAGCTGTACGACTGCTACACCTATACGGTCCTCGTGACGTTGGAGGATTACGGGTTCTGTGGGAAGGGCGAGGGTGGCCCGTTCGTGGCGGATGGCAAGCTTGGTCCGGGTGGGTCGTTGCCGACGAATACGGGTGGGGGGCAGTTGTCCTCGTATTACATGTGGGGCTTTACGCCGTTGTCGGAGGCGGTGATCCAGGCGCGCGGGCAGGCCGGTGAGCGGCAGGTCGACGCCCACGATCACATCCTCGTCAGCGGCACCGGTGGCCTCAACTTTCATTCGACGGTGATCGTGAGTCCGCACGCGGGATGACCGTGCGGCCGAGCGGAGGAGAGAGACGATGAAGTACTCACTGGTTCTGAGCTACGTCCAGCCGGACGAGCTCGTCGACGTGGTCCAGGCGGCCGAGCGCGCGGGGTTCCACGGGGTGAGCATGGGAGACCATCCCGTCCATCCCGTCGACGTTGCGCCGACCTACCCCTACGGCGACGCGAAGGGCACGTCCTCGGTACGCGCGGATACCCCGCAGCTCGATCCGTGGGTGACGGCGGGCACGATCGCGGCGGCGACCACGCGGCTGCACTTCATGACGTCGGTGTACCTGCTGCTGTTCCGGCACCCCCTGGTGTCGGCCAAGGCCGCCGCCACGGCGATCGGCGTCTCCGGAGGGCGTCTGACGCTCGGCGTGGGGATCGGCTGGATGCGTGAGGAGTTCGAGGCGATGGGCGTGCCGTACGCCCGGCGCGGGGCGCACCTCGACGAGATGCTCGACATCCTCGAGAAGATGTGGGCCGGGGGCGAGGTCGAGCACCACGGCGAGTTCTACGACTTCCCGGCGATCGGTACCAATCCGACCCCGTCGCACCCGGTGCCGGTGTACTTCGGCGGCCACTCCGACAAGATGCTCGAGCGCGCGGCCAATCGGGGCAACGGGTGGATCTGCGCCCCGAAGCTCGAGGTGATGGAGCAGCAGATCACGACCATCCGGCAGCGACGCGCCGAGCTGGGACGCGACGCCGAGCCGTTCGAGTTCGTCGGCATGTGCCACAAGGCCGAGCCGTCGGTCGTCGAGGCGCTGGCCGGTATCGGGGTCGACCACGTGATCGTCCGCTCGCCGTGGCGTCCGGATCTGCCGACCGGCCCGGAGCAGGGCGAGAAGCTCGAGCTGATCGCGGAGCTGGGCCAGCGGATGAGCGGGTTGGTGGGGGCCGGCGGGTGAGCTTCGATCCCCGGGCGGCGGAGGACCTGGTGCGCCGAACGCTCGGCGCCTTCGCCGATCGGCAGTTCGACATCGTTCGGGCCACGCTCGCGGACGATGTGCTGTTCGAGACCCCCTTTCCGTATTCGTTGCGTGAGCCGATCGTCGGCGGCGATGCGGTGACGGCGTTCTTCGCCGGGGCCACCGACCCCGAGACGGGGTTCTTCTCCGCGCTGCGGTTCGTCGACGTGGACCCGCACGCCTACGAGGACGGCCGAGGCCTCGTATGCGAGTACCGATCGCAGGGGGTCCTGCGCGAGGGCGGGCACCGGTACGCCAACCACTACGTCGGTCTCTTCGAGTTGGCGGACGGCCTGATCGTGCGCTGGCGCGAGTTCGCCAACCCGGATCGCGTTCGCGAAGCGCTCGCTGCGTCGAACGGGACCGCGACATGAGCGAGTCGTTCGACGCGCCGCGTGGGCTTCACCCGTCGTTCGACGACGTGGTGGCGAACGGCGCGCGGTTGCAGCGGCTCTGGTCCGGGGGCGCGTGGACCGAGGGCCCGGTGTACCTCCCCCGCGAGGACGCGGTCGTCTTCAGCGACATCCCCAACGACCGGACGATGCGCTGGTCGGTCGCGGGCACCGTCGAGACGTCGCGGCCGTCCGGCCGCGCCAACGGCCACGCGCGGATCCCGGGAACGGACCGGGTGCTCCGGTGCGAGCAGTCGGGTCGCCGGATCGTCGAGGTCGTCGACGATCGAACGGTGCGCTCCGTGGTGGAGGGCTACCGCGGTGGACGCTTCCATTCGCCCAACGACATCGTGGTGAAGAGCGACGGAACCGTGTGGTTCAGCGATCCGCCCTACGGGCTGACGATGAACTGGCCGGAGCACGACGGCGTCGCGGAGATCGAGGGAACGCACGTCTTCCGCTTCGACCCCGCGACGGGCGAGCTCGACGCGGTGACCGACGTTCCCGAGGATCCGAACGGCCTGGCGTTCTCGCCCGACGAGTCGGTGCTGTACGTCTCCGATACCTCCCGCTCGCGTCACGCTGAGGGCAATCACCACATCCTCGCGTTCGACGTGGTCGCCGGTCGCCGGCTTGCACGCCCGCGGGTCTTCGTGACGATCGATCCCGGGCTCTCGGACGGCTTCTGCGTGGATCACCGGGGGAACGTCCTCACGTCGGCGGGCGAGAGCGTCTGGGTGGTCGCGCCGGACGGCGTACGGCTCGGCGAGATTCCGGTGCCGGAGCACGTCTCCAACTGCACGTTCGGGGGCCCGGACGGACGCCGGCTGTTCATCACCGCGACAACGTCGCTGTACGCGATCGACGTTCAGACGGGCCTCGGCGAGCACACCGCTTGACGGGGCGCCATCCGCGCCGGATCGGCCCCGAGAGCGGGCCCCGGGCTCGCGGATCACAGGGTCAGAGCACGACAATCGAGGGAGAAGTCTCAATGGGTCGAATGAACGGCAAGACCACGCTGATCACCGGCGCGGCGTCCGGACTGGGACGCGTTCTGGCGCGGATGGCGCACGAGGAGGGAGCTGTCGTGATCGCCGCGGACATCGACGGCGCCGGGCTCGCGACGCTTCAAGAGGAGCTGGGCGGCATCACCACGGTGGAGGCCGATCTGGCGACGGTCGACGGCGCGAAGAGCGCGGTGGACGCCGCGGACGGGCGGCTCGACGTGCTGATCAACAACGCGGCCGTTGCCGGTCAGCTCGACCTGATCGACGAGGCCAGCGTCGCGGACTGGGACCGGACCTTGGCGGTCAACCTGTCGGCCCCGTTCCTGATGTGCCGCTACGCGGTTCCCGGAATGCTCGAGCGCGGCAGCGGCACGATCGTCAACGTCGGATCGATCGCCGGGTTGCGAGGCGGACGGGCCGGGGCCGCGTACTCGGTCTCCAAGTGGGGCCTGGTGGGGCTGACGCTCAACATCGCCGCGACCCTCGGCAACCAGGGCATCCGCTGCAATGCGGTCTGCTCGGGGGGAATGCACACGGCGATGAACCAGCACAGCGCCGACCCGACCGCGGTCAGCGAGCGGGCGCGCCGTGTGCTCCTCCGCGACCGCGACAAGCCGGAGCCCTGCCCCCCGGAGCAGGTCGCGGCCGTGGTGCTGTTCCTCGCCAGCGACGAGTCGCAGCGCGTCAACGGCGTCGCCCTGCCGGCCGACGGCGGGTCGACCGCCTACTGACGATCGGTCGCCGAGCCGCCCGCTCGGTCACCGCGATGAACCCCACGAAGGAGTGATGCTCGATGCCCCGTTCCGTCATGCTCGTCTTCAGCGACCCGGTCGACCGGTCACGGGAGGCGGAGTACAACGACTGGTACCAGAACGTCCACCTGCCTGAGGTCCTGGCGGTCCCCGGGATCGTCGGCGCCCAGCGCTGGGCGTTCAGCCCGGAGCAGCGGACCCCGGACGTCGTTCCCCCGACGGGCCACCGCTATCTGACGGTCTACGAGATCGACGGCGACGATTCGTCGGCGGAGACGATCACCGCCCGGATCGCGGAGCTCACGGCACGCGGCCAGATCACGCGATCGGACGCCGTTGGGCTCGAGCCCCCACCGGTCGTGGCGTTCTTCGACGCGTGCTGATCAGCTTCTCCGGCTGGGCGAATCCCCAGGATCGTCCAGTCGGAGGGGCAAGGATCCCTCCGCGGCGCTGAAATATGCTAATAGTGCGAATGTAACGTTCCTGCAGTCCTACCGTGATGGATGCCAATGACGAGTCCGACCGTTCGCTACGAGTTCCCTCCCACGGAGGCCATCTCCGCCTGTCCTTGGCCGGCGTACGAAGAGCTGCGCCAGGAGCGTCCGGTGTACCGGGCGCCGGGCGGTGAGTACGTCGTCTCGCGGTACGACGACGTCAGAGCGATCCTGAAGGACACGGAGGCCTTCTTGAGTCCGTCGCGCACCAACCACCCCGTCCGGCACGTGACGGAGACCGACGGTGAGGAGCACCGCCGCCGTCGGCTGCTGCTGGCCCCGATCATCGCGCCCGGCCGGTTGAAGAGCTTCGAGCCGACCATCCGTGCCTTCGCCGACGAGCTGATCGACGGGATGCTCAGCGATGGGGAGTGCGACTTCGTCAACCGCTTCGCCTACCCGTTCCCCGCCCTCGTGATCCCGGAGTTGCTGGGCCTTGGCCGCGACGACTACGACTGGTTCGTCGCCTGGGCGCACGGCATGGAGGGCGCCGCGATCGACTACGTCGACGAAGAGCGCCACGACCGGCAGCTCAACGGCTGGGACTACCTGTTCGCCTACGCCAAGCGTCAGCTGCAGGCGCGGGTGGACGAGCCGCGTGACGACCTGCTGTCCCGGTTGCTCGACGCGCAGGCGGAGCAGCTGGGGGGCGAGCCCGACGTCGACGCGCTGACGGCCGATGCCGGTGCGGTGATCGGCGGCGGCATGCACACCACGGCGGCGATGCTCGGCAGCACGATGGACGTACTGCTGGCGCAGCCGGGCCTGCTCGAACGCGTGCGGGCCGATCGGAGCCTGATCCTCCGCGTCGTCGAGGAGGTGCTGCGCACGGAGTCGCCCGTGCAGTGGCAGCCGCGCGTCACCAGTCGGGACGTCGAGGTGGCGGGGACCGAGATCCCGGCCGGCTCGCGCATGATCCTGCTGTTCGGATCGGCCAACCGTGACGGTCACGAGTTCGAGTGCCCCGCGGAGTTCGACGCCAACCGTTCGAACGTTCGCCGTCACCTGGGGCTGGGCTTCGGCCCGCACACGTGCCTCGGTGCTCCGCTCGCCCGCCTCGAGGGGCGGATCGCCTTCGAGGCGATCCTCGACCGGGTCGGCTCGCTGCGGCTGGCCGACCGGCCCGACGCTCGGGTGCCGCACATCCACCCCGAGCACCGCGGCCTCGACCATCTGTGGATCGAGCTCGAGGAGGCATCGTGACCGCGTACTCGTTTCCGCCGCCGGCGGAGTTGGCGGCGTGCCCGTTCCCGGCCTACGCGGAGCTGCGCCGGGAGCGCCCGGTGTACCACGCCCCGGGTGGCGAGATCGTGTTCTCGCGCCACGAGGACATCCACGAGATCTTTCGGCGTGACGAGGACTTCCTCGAGCCGCCGCGGACGCAGCATCCGATCCGCGGCCTCCACGAGATCGACGGGGAGGAGCACGTTGCTCGCAGGAAGCTGCTCGCGCGCACGATCGCACCGGGGCGCCTGCGGAGGTTCGAGTCGCGTGTCCGAGCCCACGCCGACGAGCTGGTCGACGGGTTCGCCGACGCCGAGCGCGTGGAGTTCGTGCAGGCGTTCGCGCTGCCGTTCCCGGTGTACGTCATCGGCTCGCTGCTCGGGCTCGATCGACGCGACGCCGACTTCTTCCTCAACTGGGGGATGACGGGGAACGAGGGCTCGGCGCTCGAATACATCGACGCTGAACGGGCCGCGCGCTTCGGGCAGGGCTGGGACGCCGTTTTCAACTACGCCCGTGAGGTCCTGCAGCAGCGTGTCGACGATCCGAAGGACGACCTCCTGACGGAGCTGCTCCAGGCCCAGGAGCGTGAGCTCGGACGCGTCGACGTCGATGCGCTCACGGCCGATGCCGGCGCCCTCATCGCCGGGGGCATGCACACCACGGCCTCGCTGATCGAGAACGTCACGGCGACGATCGCCGGCGACCAGGATCTCCAGGCCCGGGCTCGGGCGGATCGTCGGCTGATTCCGCGAATCGTCGAGGAGTCTCTTCGGATGGACGCCCCGGTGCAGTGGCAGCCCCGCGTGGCCGCGCGCGACACGCACGTCGGCGATACCCCGATCCCGGCGGGCACCAAGCTCATCCTCCTGATCGGTGCGGCCAATCGTGACGACGGCGCATTCGGGTGTCCCGAGGGGTTCGATCCTGCCCGTCAGGACCTGCGGCGCCACCACAGCCTGGGCTACGGCACGCATTTCTGCCTCGGGGCGCCGCTGGCGCGGCTCGAGGGCATCGTGGCGCTCGAGGCGCTGTTCGATCGGTTCGACCGCTTGGAGCTCGCTCCCGGCGAGGGCAGCGTGGTACGGAAGGTCCATCCCGAGCATCGCGGCCTGATGGAGCTCCACCTCGTGCTGGGACGCGCGGTCGGCACGGCCACGACGGCTGCCTGACGGCGCGTCTCCCTGCCCGTCGCGGGCGCCCGGTGGACTCGGGCGCCCGCGACGGATCACCCCTGCGGATCATCGGCGGGCCAATGGTCCTCGCGGATCTCGGGGCCGAAGAACGTCAAGGCCTGCGCCCCGAACGAGTGGTCGTAGGAGACGATGCCCGCCAGCCTCAGCCACTGGTTGAGCGATCGCTTGATCAGTCGCTGCGCAACCGCGGGTCCGTCGGTCAGGCGTCGGGCGTAGCGCTCCGCGGTCTCCCCGAGCTGCTCCGGCGCCGTCACGAGGCTCACCAACCCGATCCGCTCGGCCTCCGTTCCGTCGAGGATGTCCGAGGTCAGCATGTAGAGCTTCGTCTTGGCCAGCCCGCAGAGCAGGGGCCAGATGATGGCGGCGCCGTCTCCGGCGGCCATCCCCAGGATGGCGTGCGGATCGCGGAAGCGGGCGTCAGCGGCGGCGATCGAGATGTCCGCCAGCAGGGCCACGGCCAGTCCCGCTCCGCTGGCCCAGCCGTTGACCGCGGACACGATGGGCTTGGAGCAGCCGACCATGCCGTAGACGATGTCGTTCACCTCGCGGTCCAGGCGCATCGTCGCGTCCCAGATCCGGTCGATGTCGGCGGATCCGAAGAGCGCCTTCGCGGCGCCCCGCGGGGTCCCGCTGAGGTAGAACTCCGGGCCGGTTCCGGTGACCAGGATCGCGCGTACCTCCGGGTCCCGGTCGAAGGCACTCCAGACGCCCCCGATCTCGCGGTGAACGGTGGCGCGGGTGGCGTCGTCGTCTCCCAGGAGCGGGATGGTCAGGCGCGCGAGCCCGTCGTCGACCGCGATGGTGAGGGCCGTGAACTGCGAGTAGTCCGACATGACTGGAACCTACCGATCCCGAAGAACATGCGCATGATCCATACTATGGGCATGGCAAGTCGAGATGGGGTCGATCATGAGCCGTCTGGGGGGACGGGCAGCGCGCAAGGCGGACGGTTCGACGACCGGGTGGTGGTCGTGACCGGTGCCGCCTCCGGGATCGGACGGGCCGTGGCGGCGCTCGTGGCGGCCCGGGGGGCCAACACCGTGCTGGTCGACCTCCGGCCGCCGGAGATCGACGCGGCGTTCAAGCTGGACAAGACCATGTCCCTGGCCGCCGATCAACGGGAGACCGCCGACGTGCAGGCGGCGGTGGAGGCCGTCGACGCGCGGTTCGGGCGAATCGACGTGCTGCTGAACGTCGCGGGGATCGACGGATACGCAGCGGTCGCCGAGACCTCCGACGACCTGTGGGAGCGCATCCTGTCGACCAACCTCACCGGCGTGTTCCGCTGGTGCCGGGCGGTTCTCCCCGGCATGCTGGAGCGTCAGCGGGGTGCGATCGTCAACGTCGGCTCGGCCGCGGCCTTCGGCGCGTACCCGGGCATCGCCGCGTACGCGGCGAGCAAGGCCGGCCTGCTGGGCTTCAATCGCGTGCTCGCGGCCGAGGCCGCCCCTCACGTCCGCGTCAACGTCGTGGCCCCGGGGCCCGTGGCCACGCCGCTGACGGACAAGCTGCGGACGGGGGCGAGCTCCGGCCCCGATGCCGCGATCGCCGACCGGTTGGTGACGCGCGACACGCCGTTGGCGCGCTGGGGGCGGCCGGAGGAGATCGCGGAGGCGATCGCCTTCGCCGCGTCCGACGCCGCGTCCTTCATGACGGGCCAGGTCGTGCACGTCAACGGCGGCCGCGTGATGCCTTGAGACACCGTCCAAACAGAGATACAGCGAGGGGAAGATGATGCTGCAAACGCACCACACCGGGGTTCATGTCTCGGATCTGGACCGGTCGATCGCCTACTACACGGAGCTGATCGGCTTGGAGCTCGAGCTCCGACGCGAAGTCGACGCGGAGTACGTCGGACGACTGGTCGGGCACCCCGGTGTCCGCGTCCGCGTGGCGATGCTGCGGGTGCCGGACTCGGAGCACCGCTTGGAGCTGGTCGAGTACCGCGGCGTGCCGAGCGTCGCGCTCGATCCACAGCCGGCGAACCCGGGCGGCGCCCACCTGAACTTCCTCGTCGACGACGTGCTCGGGTTGCACGCGGCGATGATCGCCGGTGGTCACCGGACGGTCAGCGACCCGATCCAGCACGTGGCGGGGCCCAACGCGGGCCGCTGGACCGTCTACGCGATCGATCCGGACGGCGTTCGGATCGAGTTGCTCGGGCCGCCCGGCGCCTGATCGCCGCCTGGTGCCGCGCTACGTCTTCCTGTTGGTGGGCGGCGTAGCGCGGGGAATCACCAGGACCAGTGCCGCAGCGGCAGCCGCGATCCCGGCCGCCAGGAGGAACGCTGCGGTGAAGCCTCCGGAGGTGAAGTCGCCAGCGATGGCGGTGGCGTCCAGCAGTGCGGCGGAACCGACGGCGCCGATCGAGCCGCCGACCAGACGTAGGGCCAGGTTGACGCCGAGCGCGCTTGCCGTCTCGTCCTCGGGCACCGCGCTGACGATCAGCGCCGCGAGCGAGACCTCCATCAGGCCGATCCCGGCCCCGCGGAACGCGGAGGTGAGGGCGATGTCGAGGGCCGACTGGTGGCGGACGGCGAGCAGCAGGAAGCTCGCGGCGACCACCGTCGCGCCGACGAAGAGCAACGAGCGTGGACCCCAGCGCCGGTTCCAGAGCCGACTGGCGGGAATCGCCAGGAGGATCGTCACCGCCTGGGGGGCGACGAGCAACCCGGCGGTGGTCGCGGTCCCGCCGAGGCCGTAGTCCGACGACGCCGGTCCGATCACCAGCAAGGGCAGCAGGGTCAGGGCGAAGAACCACACCGCGCCGTGCGGAATCGCCGCGAGCTGGACCGTCCAGACGGCGCGTGAACGGAACGCCGAAAGGTCGACGAACGGCACGGCCGCGCGACGCTCGCTCCGGATCCAGAGCGTGGCGAGGACCGCCGAAGCGGCCAGCACCGCGAGGGTCAGGAGGACGGGCCAGCTCCGACCTTGGCTGAGCGTCAGCAGGGCGGCCAACAGGGTGCTGGCCGCCAGTCCGGCCCCGACCCAATTCGGCGCGGCCGACCTCGAGGCCGAAGAGGGAGGGAGGAGGACCAAGGCGAGCACGACGGTGGGCGCGAAGAGGATCAGCGGCACCCAGTAGAGCCACGGCGTGCCGAGCAGATCGATGATCGGCCCCGCGAGCAGCAGGCCGCCGCCGGTACCGGCCGGCAGCAGCGCCATCAGGATCGCGATCCGCCGCAGGGCGATCTCCGGCCCGGTCAGCTCGCGGAGGATTCCCACGCCGATCGAGATGATCCCGATGCCCGCCGCCTGGACCACGCGGCCGGCGATCATCACCTCGATCGTCGGGGCGACGGCGGCGATCGCCGTGCCCGCCGCGAAGGCGATCATCACCGCCTTCAGCACGCGGGTCCGGCCGAAGAGGTCCGCGATTCGCCCGGTCAGCGGCGTGAGAATGGC
The DNA here is from genome assembly GCA_964569335.1 of uncultured Paraperlucidibaca sp. Lineage (GTDB taxonomy): Bacteria > Pseudomonadota > Gammaproteobacteria > Pseudomonadales > Moraxellaceae > Perlucidibaca. Next base: position 27,290 of record CAZMVL010000020.1, on the reverse strand, counting down.
GGCGCTCAGGAGATATCCACCCTGAATCCAAGCCACTGTCGACGCAGAGGTGTCGAATGTCTCCCGAAGCCGGGGGAGGGCGGGCGCGACCATCGAGGTCATCAGGCCGTAGACCAGGCCGGCGACGAGCAGGAGCCCGAAGATCGCGGTGTCTTCGTGGATGCGCCGGCGGGCGCGGGCCGCGAAGCGGCTCGTCGCCGGTGCAGCCGCGCGTGGCGCGGGCTCAGGCATCGTCGAGGATGCGTCCGCGGCCGAGGATCTCGTGCGGGTCCCAGGTGCGCTTGAGCGCTCGCATGACGTCGATCTCGGTCCCGGAGCGCGTCAGCTCGAGGTACCTGCTCTTCGCCAGGCCCACGCCATGCTCGGCGCTGATGCTGCCGCCGTGCTCGCGCACCACCGCGAGAACGTCGGCGTCGACGCGCTCGTGCGCCTGCGCCCCGACGATGTTGACGTGCACGTTCCCGTCGGCGAGGTGGCCGAACAGGATGGCTCGCGCTCCGGGCCACGACCGGTCGACCAGCGCGTGGACCGCGGCGCAGAACGCCGGAAGCACGGACACGGGCACGCTCACGTCGAGCTTGCGGGGCACCCCCTCGGCCCGGACCGCCTCGTTCAGCAGCTCGCGGTACGCCCAGAGCGACTCCCGCCCGCGGGGCTCGTCGGCGACCACGGCGTCCTCCGCCGTGGCGAGCGCCGTGGCGAGGGACTCCGTCGGATCCTCGGCGTCGGCGGCCTCGACGACGAGCAGCGCGGCGTGCTCCCGGGCCAGCGGCGCCGGCAGGTCGTGGCGCTGCTGGACGAGTCGCAGGCCTTCCGCCTCGAGGAAGTCCACCGCCTCGACGCTCGGCGCGTGACGGCGCAGGTCCCGGAGCACGGCCAGGCCGTGGTCGAGCGAGTCGACACCGACGAGCGCGGTCACCCGCCGGGCCGGAGCGGCGGCCAGGCGAATCCGGACGGCCGTGACGACTCCGAGCGTGCCCTCGCTGCCGACGACCAGCGCGGGCAGGTCGTATCCCGCGTTGTCCTTGAGCAGGCCCGACAGGCGGCGGACGATCCGCCCGTCGGCGAGCACGACCTCGAGGCCGGCGACCAGCTGGCGCATCGTTCCGAATCGCGCCGCCAGTGCGCCACCGGCGTCGGTCGCGACCATGCCCCCGATCGTGGCGGTGGCCCGTGCGGCGTGGTCGATCGCCAGCCGGAGGTTCGCTCGCGTGGCGTGCTCCTGCGCGGCCTCGAGCGTGGCTCCCGCGCCGACGGTGACCTGGGCGTCGTCGAGGTCGACCGGGCCGAGCGCGTCCAGGCGCCCCGTGCTGAGCACGATCTCCCCGGCCCGCGGGGTGCCGCCTCCGACGAGCCCGGTGTGCCCGCCCTGCACGACGACCGGAGCGCGCGCGTCGTGG
>CAZMVL010000020.1:6512-25880 GCA_964569335.1 uncultured Paraperlucidibaca sp. | reverse complement strand
CGTGGCAGGCGCGGAGGACGGCCGCGACCTCGGCCGTCGACCCCGGGCGGACCACGGCCCGGGCGCGCCCGCTGAACCTCCCGGTGGCGTCGTGCTCGTAGGCGGCCTGCACCTGCGGGTCCGTGATCGTCCGATCTCCGCCGACGATCGTCCGCAACTGCTCGATCAGCAGATCGCTCATGGGGTCAGCACCAGCTTTCCGAAGTGCGCGCCGGATTCGATGCGCTCGTGGGCCGCGCGCGCATCGGCGAGCCCGCGCACGCTGTCGATTGCTATCGGCAGCCGGTGGGAGCGCACGAGCCCGAGCATCGCTGCGAACTCGCGGGGGCTCCCCAGGGTGGTGCCGAGCACGCTCAGCTGGCGGAAGTAGAGCTGCGGGACGTCCAGCGTGGCGGTGGCGCCGGCGGAGGCGCCGAACGTCACCACCCGTCCGCCCGGGCGCAGGCACGAGAGCGCCTGGTCGATGCGTCCGCCGGAGCCATCGAGGACGATGTCGGCGCCGCCGTTGGTCCGGCGAACGATCTCGGCCGGCCAGTCCGGGTCCGTTCTCAGGACGCCCCCTTCGGCGCCGAGCTCTCGGCTGCGGGCGATCGCCTCCTCACGGCTGGAGGTGACGAGCACGCGTCCGCCGAGGGCGACCGCCATCGGCACGGCGAGCGACGAGAGCCCTCCGCTCGCGCCGAGCACGACGACGGTCTCGCCGGGGCGCAGGCCGGCGCGCGTGGTGAGAGCACGGTACGCCGTGAGGCCCGCCACCGGGATCGCGGCGGACTCCGCCCACGACAGCCCGGGCGGACGGGGAAACAGGTTCTTCCGGGGGACCACTATCTGCTCCGCGTAGGTGCCGTCGTGCAGATCGCCCACGATCGAGAATCCCAGGCCCGGCGCTTCCTCACGCGGGCCCCAGTCCAGGCTGGGCAGGATGACGACCTCCTCGCCCGTGTCCCGGCGGACGCCGGCTCCGTCGATCCCGAGGATCTTCGGGAGCGGCAGACCGCGTCCGGTGCGGCGCACGATCACGTCGTGCCAGTTCACGCTGACGGCACGCAGATCGACCACCGCGTCCGTGGGACCGGCGGAAGGGTCGCCGACCGCGGCGATCTCGAGCACGTCAGGGTCGCCCCATCGCCGGGCCACGACTGCGTGCATCAGGCGACCTCGGGCGGGGAAAGGGGTTCGTAGGCGGTGACGGCGATCCCCCGCGCCGCGAGGTCGAGCGCACGCGGTCGGTCGGTCAACAGGCGGATCGTTCGCAGCCCGAGGTCCCCGAGGATCGCGGCCTCGATGGCGTGGTCGGTCTGCGCCTCGCGGGTGCCTACCGGTGGGTCTCGGTCCCGGGGGCCGAGCTGGTCGGCTCGCGAGAGATGGACGAGCACTCCGCAGCCCTCCTCGACGATCCTGGTGAGCGCGCCCGCCACCGATCCGGGATCGCCGGCGGCACGGAACACGTCGTGGAGCCGGGATTGCTCGTGGATCCTGACGAGGACGTTCGGGCGGTCGGCGACCTGGCCGTAGATCAGGGCCAGGTGCTGGCCGCCGTCGTCGAGGCCGCGGTATCCGATCGCGCGGAATTCGCCCCACCGGGTCGGGAGCTGGATCTCGGGTCCGCGCTCCACCGGGCGATCGTGGTTCCGCCGGTAGTCGATGAGGGCGGCGATCGTCGTCATCTTGAGGCCGTGGCGACGACAGAACGGCACGAGATCGTCGACGCGGGCCATCGTGCCGTCGTCGTTGGCGATCTCGCAGATCACGCCGGCCGGGGTGCAGCCGGCCAGGCGGGCGAGGTCGACAGCTGCTTCGGTGTGCCCCGCGCGCTCGAGCACTCCGCCGTCGCGGGCGCGTAGCGGCATCACGTGCCCGGGGCTCGTCAGCTCACGCGGTCCGCTGAGAACGTCGGTCGCCACGCGGATCGTGCGCGCGCGGTCGCGGGCCGAGATGCCGGACGTGATGCCCTCCCGGGCCTCGATCGAGACGGTGAAGGGGGTATCGAACGCGACGCGGCGTCGGTCGCGCATCGCGGGCAAGCCGAGGTACTCGCACCGCTCCCCGGTCAGGGCCAGGCAGATCCAGCCACGGGCCTCGCGCGCCATGAAGGCGACATCGCGGGCCGCGCAGTGCTGGGCGGCGATGATCAGGTCGCCTTCGTTCTCGCGGTCCTCGTCGTCGCAGACGACCACCATGCGCCCGAGGCGGATCTCCTCGATCGCCTCGGCCGCGGAGCAGAACGGCCCGGGCGTCCGATGATCCGCTGCCCGCGGGTGCGTCGGTGTCGTCACCTGGACCGCAATTCAATGCCGATCATACGCATATTTCTACCGCACGAGCGACGGATGCGGCGTTCTTGTCGACGGATCCCCTCTTTCCTGAATATTCTGCGTATGATTGGCAGATCAGTAGAGCGTCTGCACGCACGTGCTTCGGAGAATCGATGTCGACGACCCAATCCCTATCGCGCACCACGCCGGAACCCGCATCGGCGGGCGTCCCGGAATCCACGATCGTGGATTGCGACGTGCATCCGCTCGTCGCCGACGTCGGACAACTCCGTCCGCACATGTCGTTGCGTGCCGCGCGCCGGGTCTTCGGCGCGGGTGACCTGCCGATCTTCGCTCGGGACCCGAACCGGATTCCCCATCCTTCGAGCGGCCTGCGGCTGGACGCCACCCCTCCCGGGGGCGGAGCGGCCGGCTCGGACCCGGCCTTCGCAATCGAGCAGTGGATCGATCCGTACGGGATCTCTGCCGCGATCCTGATTCCGATCCAGGCCGGGATCGTCATCCCGTGGGGCGACGAAGCTACCGGTGTCGAGTACCTGCAGGCGCTCAACCGGCACCTGATGGAGACCTGGGTTGGTCACGACTCGCGGTATCGCCTGACCATCTCGATCTCCCCGTACGACGCGCGGAGCGCGGTGAACGAGATCGAGCGCTACGCGGACGAGCCCGGAGTCGCCGGGGTCTTCATCCCCCACGGCGCCGTGGCGCTGGGGCGCAAGCAGTACGACGAGGTGTACGCCGCGGCGGCGTCGCACGGTCTACCGATCGTCTTGCACCCGACGGGCGCCGAGGCCAATCTGAACGACGCGCCACGGGTTGCGGGTGGTCTGCCCGCCACCTACCCCGAGCGTCACTCGCTGCTCCTGCATCCGGGACAGGCGATTCTCGCCAGCATGGTCTTCGGGGGCGTGTTCGAGCGTCACCCGGAGTTGCGCCTCGTGCTCTCGGAGTACGGCGTGACGTGGGCCCCGTCGGTGATGGAGCGGATGGATCGCGCCTGGGAACAGGGGGACCGGGAGCTCGCCGGGCTGTCCCGCGCGCCGAGCCAGAGCGTGGTCGACAACGTCCGGTTCACGACGCAGCCGCTCGACGAGCCGGACGATCTGTCCGAGCTCTGGGCGCTGCTCGACCTCATGCAGGCCGAGCGCACCGTGCTCTTCAGCTCGGACTACCCGCACTGGGACACCGACGACCCCACCCACATCCTTCGCGGCAGACTGCCCGAGCGTCTCCGGTCCCGCGTGGCCTACGCCTCGGCGGTCGAGTGCTTCGGGCGGCGGCGCCTCGGCCTGTGAGCACCGAAGTCGAGAACGCCGGGTACTGCGTCGGGGCGCTGGACGAGCTCCCGCTGGACGAGTTCCGGGTCTTCGAGATCGACGGCCGCGAGGTCGGAGTGCTCCGGACCGCGCGCGGGGTGTTCGCCGTCTGGAACCGCTGCCCGCACCAGGGCGCGGCGATCTGCGCCGGGCGGGTCGGCGGCACGATGGGACCGTCGGGACCGGGCACGTATCGGTTCGACGACGATCGCCTGGTGCTCGCCTGTCCGTGGCACCGGTGGGAGTTCGACGTCGAGACCGGGAAGAGCGTCGAGGACGCCACCCCGAAGCGGCTCTTGACGTTCCCCGTGACCGTCCACGAGGGCCAAGTGTTCGTCAAGACCCCGAGGAGGCGCCGATGAGCGCAGCGCAACCCGTCATCGACAGCGAGCTTCACCCGCTCGTTCCGTCGCTTGAGGCCTTGTTCCCCTACTTGGACGAGACCTGGAGGCACCGGCTCGGCGAGAGCGAGTTCAGCCTTCCCCCGTCGTCCCCGCATCCTGGCGTCGAGCTCGAGGGCTCCGCTCCGGCGGCGGGATGGGAACCTGAGGCCGTCGCGGCGGAGCTGCCCCCGAGCCTGACCTGCGCGCTGCTGGTCCCGTCGCACGCGATGGCGACCGCGGCGTGGCTGAACCCGACGATGTCGCAGGTGTTCGCGTCGGCGGTCAACGACTACCTGCTCGACCGTTGGCTGCCGGTCGATCGGCGGATGCGGCTCGCGATCGCGGTGGCGCCGCACGACGGGGCATCGGCCGCAGCCGAGATCAGACGGCTCGGAGAGCGCCCGGAGGTCGCCGCCGTGTGCCTGCCGCTGCAGGCCACGAGCATGGGGCAGCGCAGCTACCACCCGATCTACGAAGCGGCGCACGACCTGGGCTTGCCCGTCGTCGTGCATCCGGGTGGTGCGGAGGGCATGGCGGTCGGTCCGGCGCGCCTTGGGGGCGTGGGCCCGCGCACGCCCGAGGAGTCCTTCACCTTGCTGCCCCAGGTCGCGATGTCGAACGTGGCATCGCTCGTGTACGACGGCGTCTTCCAGCGCTTCCCCCGCCTTCGCGTCTGCTTCGCCGGCTTCGGGTTCGCGTGGCTTCCGCCGTTGCTCTGGCGGGCTGACGCCGAGTGGCGCGGATTGCGGGTGGAGACGCCGTGGCTCACGGAGCCGCCGTCGCACTACATCGCCGAGCACATTCGCGTCGTGGCGGACGCGGCTTCCGAGCTGTCGCCCGGGGCACAGCGGGTGGTCGAGATGCTGCCCGCGTCCTTGCTGATGTACGGGTCGGATCGACCCTTCGGGAACGACGAGGGCGCGCAGCTGCTGCAGGGCCTGCCCGACGAGCTGCGGTCCCGGGTGGGCCACCGCAACGCCGCCGAGACGTTGCGGCTGGACGGGGTGGTCGCGGCCACCGGAAGTTAGACGGACGCCGTCGCGAGCGAGCGGCTGTCGACGCCGACGCTCACCACTATCAATGTTGCGCACCAAGAGAGGGAGAGGGAGAGGGAGCATGAGGAGAGATGCCATGTGGCGTGAGGGGCGGGCGACGTGACCGTCACCCTTGTCAGCGGCCTCACGCTTGGGGCCATGTACTCGATCGTCGCGGTGGGCCTCGTGCTCGGCCGCCTGCCGACGGGTGCTTTCAACTTCGCCCAGGGCGCGATCGTCGTGGCCGGGAGCTACTGCGCCTACCTGTTCGTCGGAACGCTCGAGCTGCCGACGGTCCTGGCGGTCATCCTGACGATCCTCGTTGGCCTCGCGCTCGGTGCGGCCTGCGAGGCGATCTGCATCCGCCCGCTGCGTTGGCAGCGCCGTCGGGGGTCCGGCGGAGGAGGCGACGGGGAGACGCACACCGAGTTGATCACCACCGTCGGTGGCACGTTCGTCATCATCGGCGTCTGCGGCGTGGTGTGGGGCTATGACCCGCTCACGGTTCCGTTCAACGGGCCGACCGATCCGATCACGATCGCCGGGGCGCGTTTCGAGCCCGTGCAGTTGATCCTCGTCGTCCTTGCCGTGGCGCTCGCGCTGGCCCTGCATCTCTGGTCCAACCGGTCGTCCTCCGGACAGGCCGTGCTTGCGGCCGCGAGCGACCGCGAGGCAGCGACGCTCCGCGGCATCAACGTGAACCTGCTCTCGATCGGCGCGTGGGCGGCCGCCGGTGGTATCGGGGCGCTCGCCGGCATGCTGACGGGACCGATCACCTTCGCCTTTCCGACCCTGGCCACGCTTCTCGTGCTGCCCGCGTTCGTCGCTCTCGGCTTCGGTGGCTTCTCGAGCTTCCTCGGGGCCGCGGCCGGCGGCTTCGTGGTCGGCCTGATCGCGGCCTTCTCGGCGCGGTACCTCGGCGCGAGCTACCAGCACATCATGGTCCTGGTGGCCCTGCTGCTGGTGTTCGCGGTGCGCCCCGGCGGCTTCGGCGGAACCGTGGGGGCCCGAAGTGTCTGATGCGATCAAGCGTTCCGACGGCAGCTCGCCCTCGGTCCCTGCGTGGAGGGTCCATCTCGGCGCGTTCATGGCGGGTGGTCGTGGCGCCCTCTGGGTGCCCGTCGCGTTCGCCGTCCTGCTGATCCTCTACCCGGTGCTCGGGGGAGGGACGGAGTACTGGATCCGGCAGATCGCGCTGATCGCGGTCTTCGCGCTCGTCGTCAGCGGGTTCAACCTCAGCTTCGGCTACGCCGGCGAGCTGCAGTTCGGTCAGCTGTTCATGCTCGCGCTCGGCGCCGACCTCGCCGCGGCGCTCTCGACCCGACTGACCTTCGAGATCATCCCCCTGATGCTGATCGGGGGCGCCGCCGCGGTGGTGGTGGGCCTGTTGCTCGTGATTCCCGCGCTACGCGTCGGGGGCTGGGCTCTGGCGATCGCGTCCTTCTACATCGTGGTGGCCCTGCCGTCGATCGTGCGGCTGCTCGAGGAGTTCACCGGCGGCGGAGACGGAATCGCCCTGCCGATCCCGACCCTGTTCGGCAACCAGCTGGATGACACGGGCGTCTACTACGTGACGATGGCGCTGCTGGTCGTGTGGTTCATCGTGTACCGCAACCTGGTCCGCTCGCGCTACGGCGTGATCTTCCGGACGCTGAAGCAGTCGCCGGTACTGGCGAGCTCGCTCGGCTACTCGCCGCGCCGGCTGAAGGTCATGGCCTACGCGTACGGCGCGTTCCCGGCCGGCGCGGCGGGGGTGCTCTACGCGTTCCTCTCCCAGTACATCGTCCCGGAGATGTTCACGCTGCACGCGATGATCGGCATCATCGCCGCCGCCGTGTTCGGTGGCGTCTACAGCGTGTACGGCGCGTTCTTCGGCGCGGCCCTGCTCCAGCTGGGCCCGCTCAGCTCGGCCAGCTTCCAGACCTACGCCTCGGTTGCGTTCGGCGTCTTCCTGATCGTCGCCGGTATCGCCTTCCGGCGAGGGATCGCGGGCATCGGCACGTCGATCATGGATCGCGTGGCGGTTCGGGTCTCGGGTGGGCGGCCCGACGTGAGTCGCTCGATCGCGACCGCGCCGTTGCGGGGAACGGAGGACAGCGGCCGAGCCACGCACGAGTCGTCGTCCACTCCTGCCGTCGACGAACACCGTCGGAACGGGCACCCGCTGGAGGTGCGCGGCGTCAGCAAGGCGTTCGCGGGGGTTCAGGCGCTCCAGGACGTGGCGATCTCCGCCCCTCCGGGCGAGGTGACCGCGCTCATCGGCTCCAACGGCTCCGGGAAGACCACGCTGCTCAACGTCATCTGCGGCTACGTCGACAACGACGCGGGCGAGGTGCTCTACGGGGGCGCCAACCTGGCGGGGCTGGCGCCTCACGAGGTCGCTCGTCACGGCGTCGGCCGGACCTTCCAGACGCCGAACCTGCCGTCGAGCATGACGGTGCTGGACGCGGTCGCCGCGGGTCGCTTCCGGGGTGACCACATCGGGGTCTGGACCAGCGTGCTCCGCCTGCCGCGTCAGCGGCGTGCCCAGCGTGCGGATCGGAAGGCGGCGCTGGCTGCCCTCGACCTGGTCGGACTTCGCCACCTGGCGGAGGACGATGCCGCGAGCCAGCCGCTGGGAACCCGGCGCCTGATCGAGGTGGCCCGGATGCTGTGCGGGGATTCCGGCCTGCTGCTGCTCGACGAACCGGCCTCGGGCCTCAGCGAGAGCGAGGTTCGGACGCTGGGAGACGTCATCACCGCCGCGGCCCGCAACGGGGCGACCGTGGTGCTGATCGAGCACAACTTCGAGTTCGTCACCTCGATCTCGGACACCGCGTTCGTCCTGCATCTCGGCGAGCTGGTCGCGACCGGTGAAGCAGCGACGATCGGCGACGACCCGGCGGTCGTCGAGAGCTACCTGGGACGTCCGCGCGATGGAGCGACGTCGTCCGATCTGGACGGCGACGAGCCGCCGGTCATGGTCCCGGCCGAGGACGGAGGAGAGCGATGAGCAAGGGAACGGCCACGGCGTTGGCTGAGGACGAGGACACGCGCGGGCCGGCCGCTACGGCGGGTCGCCCGGTGCTCGAGGTCTCCGGCGTCGTGTCGGGATACGGAGATCTGCAGGTGCTCCGGGACGTGGATCTCTCGGTGGCCGAAGGGACGGTGGAGGTGGTGCTCGGCCGCAACGGCGCCGGGAAGACCACCTTGCTGTCCGCGATCGCCGGAATCGCACCGCTGTGGGAAGGCAGCGTGCAGTTCAAGGGCACCGAGATCGGACAGCGGCCGGCGTACCGGCGGGCTCGTTCCCGGATCCAGCTGGTGCAGGAAGGCAAGCGCGTCTTCCGTGATCTGACGGTCATGCAGAACGTGATGCTCGGCACGTTCACGCAACGCATGAGTCGCTCCGCCCGGGCGACGCTGGCGGAGGAGGTGCTCGAGCAGTTCCCGCTGCTGGACGGGAAGCGCGAGCACCGCGCGGCCGGTCTCTCGGGTGGGCAGCAGCAGATGCTGGCGATCGCGCAGGCGCTGGCGGGGCAGCCCGAGCTGTTGATGCTCGACGAGCCGTCGGCGGGTCTCGCGCCGGTGGTGGCGGCCGAGGTGTTCCAGCAGGTGCGGATCCTGAAGGAGCGTGGTCTCACGGTGCTGCTCGTCGAGCAGCTGGCCGAGCTCGCGCTCGACATCGCGGATCACGTGACGGTGATCAACCGCGGCGAAGTGGTCGATGCCGGGGTGCCCGAGGTCTTCCGCGATCCGAAGGCGCTGCACGAAGCGTACTTCGGCCGTCGCACCCGCTAGGCGTGCCGCGCCGCCGGTGGCCTGCTCTCCCGGCCGGGAGAGCAGGCCACGAGCGGCCGGCCGGTCAGAGCGCGAGGAGCCGGGCCGGCGTCCGGTGGAGCATCTCGCGAGCGTCCCCGGGATCGAGACCGGCGTCGACCAGCTGGTCGACGAATCGCCCGAGCCCCGCCGGCCACTCCGGCAGCTCCGGCTGACCGAGATCGGAGCTCAGGACGTTGCGGGTGGCGCCACCGGTGGCACGAATGCCGGCGAGCGCGTGGGCGATCGGCCGCGGACGGGGAGCCCCGTCCGCGTAGGTGTAGGCCGTCCGCTCGAACGTGATCTCCGGATACTGCCGCGCGAGGGCCGCCTGGGCGGCGACGTCGAGATCCGGAATCTCGAAGTCGGCATGGGTGACGAGGAGGCGCGCGCCAGCGAGCGACGCGTCCCGAGCCAGGGCCTCGACGGTGGCGGCGCTGGCGTGCCCGGTCGCCAGCACGCCGCCGGCGGCCGCCACGGCCTGGCAGATGGCGGTGCCGAGGGCCGGGTCGTACTCGTCCTGGATCTCCGCGCCGTCGTAGAGGCGACGGTGCGCCGCCGAGGTGACGGTGGGCCACCACACGATCCTTGCGCCCATGCGGAACGCCGTGTCGACGGCGACCGGGTCGAGCCCGCCGCTGGTGTGTCGGTTGAGGACCAGGCCGCCGAGGATCGCGAGGGGCTGATCGGCGCCGGCCGCCGCGGCTCGACCGACGGTGGACTCGTGGTGGCACTTGAGGACGACGGCACGCATGCCGGCATCCGCGCCCCGCGCCGCGATCTGGACGTCGGTGTACCGACGCGTGATCACGTCGGGAGCGCTGTGGACGTGCAGGTCGATCGCTCCCGCGAGCAGGTGCTCACCGAGGCTCATCGTCAGTCCTGCAGGAAGGCCGCAGCCAGTCGGAGGAACTCCTCCGGTGCCTCGCGGGGAATGAAGTGGCCGGTGTCGGTGCGTTCCAGCCGGCCGTCGTGCAGGCGGTCGAGCATCCGGCGCGCGATCGACTCGTCGAAGAACGGGCTGCGCTGGCCCCAGAGGATCAGCGTCGGCGCCGAGATGCGGTCCACGCGATCCCAGACGTACGGGTCGTCCTCGCGACCGGCGGAGCTCAGCAACCACACGAGGTCCGGGTCGGCGCGATAGACGAGCTTGCTCGCCCAGTTCCTCCGGAGCTGGTGGGTCGCGTGCAAGTGCCAGAACTCCGGCTGCCACTCCGGGTGCTGCGCGCGGTAGAAGTCGAAGGCGGCCTGGGCGTCGTCGAATCCGGGGATCGCGTTGGTTCCGAGCACCACGCGATCGGCGTACTCGATGGCGGCGGCGGGGAACTCCGGTCCGGCGTCGGAGAGCACGACCCGATCGACCAGCTCGGGATGGTCACCGGCCAGGGCGATGGCGACGCGCGCGCCGAGAGAATGACCGACGACGGCGCACCGAGCGACGCCGACTGCGCGCAGCAGGCCGGCAAGATCGGTGGCGAAGTCGCGGACGCTATAGCCGGCGCGTGACCAGTCGCTCCGTCCGTGGCCCCGCAGGTCGACGGCGAGCACGTGATATCCGCGCTTCGACAGCTCCAGGGCGAAGGGATCCCAGGTATGGCACTGGACGATCATGCCGTGGATCAGCAGGACCGTTCGGGTCCCGCCCGGGTTCCACTCGGTGAAGTGGAGATCGAGTCCACCGACGCGAGCGAGTCGCGAGCGGTGGTGCGCGTCGAAGCGCGCGGCGATCTCGGGGTCGGGGCCCACGAGGTGCAGGTCGCTCATACGAGCTTCCCGGTGAAGATGCGATTCATAGGTATAGTATAGAGCGTGACTTCGCACCGATCCGACGACCCTCCGCGCCGACCGATTCCCGGCACCGACCTGACGGTTCACCCGCTCTGCCTGGGGGGAAACGTCTTCGGGTGGACGAGCGACGCGCACGAATCGCACCGCTTGCTCGACGCGTACGTTGCCGCCGGAGGCAACTTCGTCGACTCCGCCGACCTGTACATGCAGTCCGTGCCGGGGATGAGCGGCGGCGAGTCGGAGGAGATCATCGGATCGTGGCTGGCGGCGCGAGGGCGGCGCGACGACATGGTCGTGGCGACGAAGGTGGGCAAGCTGCGGCGGCGGCCGGGGTTGAGTCCGGGCAACATCCGGGCCGCGCTGGAGGATTCGCTCCGTAGGCTGCGCACCGACTACGTCGACCTCTACTACGCCCACCAGGACGATCCCGACGTCCCGATCGCCGAGGTCCTGGGAACCTTCGGCGAGCTCGTGTCGGAAGGCAAGGTGCGGTACATCGGCGCGTCGAACTTCTCGGCCCCTCGGTTGGCCGAGTCCCTGGACGTGGCGGAGCGGGAGGCCGGCGCGGCGCGCTACCGGGTGCTGCAGCCGGGCTACAACCTGATCGACCGTGCCGGGTATCCGGCAGACCTGCAGGATCTCTGCGCCGAGCGTGGGGTGGCGTGCGTCCCGTACTACGGGCTCGCGAAGGGGTTCTTGACCGGCAAGTACCGACCGGGAGGGGCGGCGGTGGAGAGCCCGCGGGCCGCGGGGGCCCAGGCCTACCTCGACGACCGGGGGATCGCGGTGCTCGCCGTGCTCGACGAGCTGGCCGCGACGCACTCCACGACGGTGGCGGCGGTGTCGCTGGCCTGGCTGGCGGCACAGCCGACGGTCGTCGCGCCGATCGCCAGTGCCCGCACGGCCGAGCAGCTGGCGGATCTGATCGGCGTCGCGAGCTGCGTGCTCGAGCCGGGCGAGATCGCGCGGCTCGACGCGGCTGCGACCGACGGGGGGGCCACGGCATGACCGCGGGAACGGACGCGGACGCGGCGGTGCTGCCGCTGGCCGGACTGCGGGTGCTCGACTTCACCCGTCACATGGCGGGACCGCTCGGCACCGTCGTGCTCTCGGACTTCGGGGCCGACGTGATCAAGATCGAGTCTCTCGGCGGGGACCCGAGCCGGCGAACGGGCCTGCACTTCGTGGAGGGCGAGAGCGCGCTCTTCTTCCAGTGGAACCGTGGGAAGCGCAGTATCGCGCTCGACCTCCGCACCGACGAGGGCAAGGACGTGGTCCGCCGACTGGTCCGTGAGGCCGATGTCGTGGTCGAGAACTACCGTCCGGGGCAGGCCGACCAGATCGGCATCGGCTACGACGCGCTGTCCGCGATCAATCCCCGGCTGCTCTACTGCTCCGTCTCCGCCTTCGGGACCGAGGCCCCGCTGGCGCCGTTCCCGGGCACCGATCCTGTCGTGCAGGCGGCGTCCGGGGTGATGTCGGTCACGGGCGAGCCTGATCGCGGGCCCTCGTTGGTCGGTATCCCGATCGCGGACTTCGCCGGCGCGATGCTCTGCGTCCAAGCCGTGACGCTCGGGGTGATCGCGCGCGAGCGCACCGGCCGGGGGCAGCGGATCGACGTCTCGATGCTCTACGGGCTGCTGTCGTCGCTGACGACGCGCCTGGCGTCCTTCTGGGCCACCGGGGAAGAGCCGGGACGGTTCGGGAGCGCCCACAGCGTGGTGGTGCCGTACGAGGCGTTCCGCACGGCCGACGGATTCGTGGTGGCGGGCGTCTGGGGCGGGAACGATGGATGGGGCCCGTTCTGCGAGGCGGTGGGGCTGCCGCACCTCGCCGAGGATCCGCGCTACGACGACAACGAGAGTCGGGTGCGTCTGCGCGCCGAGCTGAAGCCGCTCCTGGACGCGCGCTTCGCCGAGCGCACGACGGCCGAATGGGCGCCGGAGTTCCGGAGCCGCGGCGTGCTCTTCCACCCGGTGTTCGGGTTCGGCGACATCATGAATCACGAGCAGGTCGCCGAGGCGGGGATCGTGCAGACGGTCGACCATCCGGTGGCGGGGCCGATCAAGCAGGTGGGGCCCGTGATCCGCATGTCCGACACGCCAGGACGCATCGCGTCTCCGCCGCCGCTGCTCGGTCAGCACACCCGGGAGGTGCTCGACGAAGCCGGATACGACGCGAGCGAGGTCCAGGATCTGCTCGACACCGGCGTGGCGCGCGAGGACGTTCGGGGCGTCGGCGCTGCGCGGTCACGCTCGTCCGCTGTGCAGTGATCGCGGGCGGCCTGCTCGCCCATCGACGAGCAGGCCGCCCGCCGTCAGCGGAGGCGGTCGCCCGCGTTCAGCTGCCAGTCCCGGGAACGCCGGAAGTGGACCAGCGGCGGGGCGTCGGCGTGCTCCACCAGCTCGACGTCGGCGACCAGGATCGTGCGGTCGTGGTGGGTGAACGTGGCACCGCGCCAGCAGCGCATGTACACGAGCGCATCGGCGATCCGCGGCACGTCCGCGTCCCAGGTCCAGCGCAGATCGGCGAAGGCGTCGTCCACGATGCTCTCGAGGTGCGTGGCGACGTTGGCTTGCGCTGCTGACAGCACGTGGATTCCGAGCGTCGGCGACGAGAGCAGGGCCCCGTGGTCGCGGGCGCTGTGGGCGACGGACACGAGGACCGACGGCGGCTGGTCCGTGTACGAGGCGATCGAGGTCGCGACCATCCCCAGGGGTTCCCCGGACGCACCCCGGGCGGTTACGGCCGCCACGCCGGAGGTGAGGGCGCTGACCGCGTCGTGGAAGTGCGCGGGGGACGATGAGAGGTCGAGGGGGGCACCGCGGCGGAACGCACGGATGGCTCGCGCCGAGACCGCGGGCAGCTGGGCGAGGGCGGGCACCGACCTCAGGCGCGTCGGCGGCATCGCCTCGCCGTCCTCGTCGATGATGCCGCAGACGGCGACGGCGGCCGGAACCCCGGCGATGGTGGCGAGGTCGACGCAGGCCTCGGTGATTCGCAGTCGGGTCAGCGTTCCGCCCGGTGCGGAGCGCACCGGGACGACGTGGCCCGGGACACCCAAGCGGTGGCGCTCGCCCTGGACGAGCGCCTGGATCGTGACCGCACGGTCGGCCGCGCTGATCCCGGTCGTGGTTCCGTCGATCGCGTCGACGGAGACGGCGAAGTCCGCCCGTCCCTCCGGTCCGCCCTGGGGTGCGAGGTCGAGCGGGTCGAGGAGCTCAGGGCTCATCGCGACGCTCACGATCCCGCGGGCCTCCCGTGAGAAGCGGGCGACGATGGCGTCGTCGACGACGTCGCCGCGAACCGCCAAGACGGTGGTGGTGTCGTCGTGGACGACGAAGACCTGGCCGGCGGCGAGCGTCTCGGCCGCGCGCGCCACGGACGCCGGCGGAGCGGGTGAGGGGGCAGCAGGCTCGATCATAAGAGGCGTATTATAGCTATGGATGGAGCCGAGTGAGATCGACGATGAGCTGCGTCCGGTACTCGCCGCGATGCCCGAGCCGGACTTCGAGGACCTGGAGCGCAACGATCGCCTCATGGCTTCGTTCTGGGCCGCTACTCCGCCGCTTCCCCCGCCCGAGGGGGTGAAGGTCACCGACCGGCTGCTCGGCGGTGTTCGGGTTCGGGTGTACTGCCCGGAAGGGGGATCCTCGCGGGGTCGGCGGCCTGCGGTGGTCTGGTTTCACGGCGGTGGCTTCGTCCGCGGGGGAGTCGGGCAGGACGATTGGCGCTGCGGCAGGTTGGCCGAGGCGATCCCGGCCGTGGTGGTGTCGGTGGAGTACCGCTTGGCACCGCATCACCGGTTCCCGGCCGCGCTCGACGACGGGCACGCGGTCGTCCGTGCTCTGGCCGCGTCGCCCGGGCGGCTGGGGGTCGACCCGGACCGGATCGCGGTCGCCGGCGAGTCCGCTGGTGCGTGCATCGCCGCCGGGCTCGCCCTGCGGTTGCGGGACGAGGGCGGGCCCCCGATCGCCTTCCAGCTGTTGTCCCAGCCGGTCCTGGACGACCGCTTGGAGACGCCGTCGATGCGGGAGGGAGATCGCGCCCCGGTGTGGAACCGGCGCAACGCCGCCGCATCCTGGCGCCACTACCTCGGCGACCGTCTGGCTGATCCGCCCGAGTACGCGGCTCCGGCTCGCGCCCGGTCGCTACGCGGGCTGCCGCCCGCGCACGTCGGGGTTGCGGAGCTCGATCCGCTTCGCGACGAAGCGCTGGCGTACGCCCGCCGGTTGTCGCGGGAGGGGGTTCCCGTGGAGGTCCACGATCAGCCGGGTGCGTGTCATACCTACGCGCTGATCGCTCCACGGGCGCGGATCAGCCGCACGCTCGTCGAGCGCTGGGTCTCGGTCTTGCGGGGCGGACTTGGCGCGTCGGGCTCGCTCAGTGATCCCAGGTGACCCGCTCGTCCATCAGCCACGGGGTGTGCTCGGCCTGGCGCTTGGCGAGCTCCGACACGTGCTCGGCCATCAGGCGCTCGGCCAGGTCGCCGTCGCCATCGAGGATCGCCTGGCCGATCTCCTGGTGGACGTCGCGAACGCCGTCGCGCGCCTCTTCGGGGAAGAGCTGGCCGCTGGCGAGGCGGTCCGCGTACATCGATCGAAGGGCCTGCCCCATGAGGTCGAGCACGGGGTTGCCCGAAGCGCCGTTGACCGTGTAGTGGAACTCGTTGGACATCAGGCGGTACTCGTCGATCGGGCTCTCGGACTCGCGATCCATCGTTCTTCGCAGGATCTCGAGCTGTTCCGGATCGGCGCGCTCGGCGGCGAGTCGGGCCATGACGGGCTCGATCACGAGCCGGGCGTCGATGACGTCCTGGTAGGTCGCGTTGCTGAGTCGCAGGAACAGCGAGAACGTGCGCCCCAGATCGGTCGCGGCCACCGGGGCGACGACCGGCCCGCCCTTCTGGCCCGGGCGGATCGATATGACGCCGTACGCCTCCAGGAGGCGGAGTCCCTCGCGAATCGAGGCTCGTCCGACGCCGAAGCGCTCGAGCATGGCGGCCTCGGCCTGCAGTCGGTCGCCGGGCTGCAGTGACCGGGAGATGATGTCCTCGACGATCGCGGTGGCGACGACGTGAGAGACCTTGTTCGCCCGCAGGCGCTGGGGGGCGCCGGTTGAGGGGGGCGCATCGCGTGCTCCCGGCGTGTCTGCGGGTGACGGGTGCTCGACCATGCACCCATGCTAGCGCGGAGCCTGGTGCTCTGCCCTTGGTTCGAACTATGCATATGATATGTATAGTCAAGAATGGTGGACCGATCATCCGATAGTGAAGACGAGCACGACGTCGTCGTCGCGGCCCGCGAGCGCGTTGCCGACGGCGTCGTGTCGCTCTCCTTGGCGACTCCCGACGGGGCCCCGCTGCCCGGATGGGAGCCCGGGGCCCACGTTGACCTCCTGATCGGCCCGGAGCTCGAGCGCCAGTACTCGCTCTGTGGGGACCCCGATGCGCCGACGTGGCGCATCGGCGTGCTGCGCGAACCGCAGAGTCGGGGTGGCTCGGCCGCCGTCCACGAGCGGGTGAGCGTCGGCGATCGGCTGCGCGTCCGCGGCCCGCGGAACCACTTCGCGCTGGTGCCGGCCGAGCGCTACGTCCTGATCGCAGGGGGCATCGGCGTGACGCCGATTCTGGCGATGGCCGCGCGGTTGTCGCGGCGGGGCGCGGAGTGGACCGCCTACTACGGTGGTCGGCAGCGGTCGAGCATGGCCTTCGTCGATGAGCTCCAGGCGTTGGGCGGTGCGGTTCACGTCGTGCCCGAGGACGCGAGTGGCCTGCTTCCGCTCGCGTCGATCCTCGGCCAGCCCCGCGAGGGAACCGCCGTGTACTGCTGCGGCCCGGAAGGCCTGTTGAGCGCGGTCGAGCAAGCCGCAGCCGCGTGGCCGGCCGGCGCCCTGCACGTCGAGCGCTTCGCCCCGCGCGTCCTCACGGCCGCGGAGGAGGAGGGGGGGCTCGAGACCTTCGAGATCGAGCTTGGCCGAGGCGGCCGTGTGGTCACCGTCGCCCCTGGTCAGAGCATCCTCGAGGCCTGCGAGGAGGCTGGGGCGGACGTGATGAGCTCCTGCCGCGAGGGCACCTGCGGAACCTGCGAGATCGGCGTCCTCGAGGGGACGCCGCATCACCGCGACTCGTTCCTGACGCCCGAGGAGCGGGCTTCGGGGGAGATGGTGATGGCCTGCGTGTCGCGCTCGCGCAGCGCACGTCTCGTCCTGGACCTATGAACGAACGTCAGAAAGAGCCCATGAGCACTCGTCCCATCCGCATCGTCGACTTCTCGACGCACCTGTCCGGTCCGCTCGCCACGCACCTGCTCACCGAGCTCGGCGCCGACGTCGTGAAGATCGAGAATCCCCGCACCGGCGACGGGAACCGACTCGACGGCGAGCTGATCGCCGGTGCGGGCGTGATGCACCTGGCGCTCAACTCGGGGGCGCGCAGCCTTGCGGTCGACCGTCACTCGGACGAGTGGCCGGAGATCGTCGCGGCGGCGGCCCGTTGGGCGGATGCGGTCGTCGTCGGCGCACGGCCGGCGGACGCGCAGCGACGCGGGATGGACTTCGCGACCATGCGCGCGGCCAACCCGCGCATCGTCTACTGCTCCGTGTCCGGGTTCGGCGATCACGGACCCTGGAAGGACTACACCGCCCACGGGCAGACCATCGATACCTGGGCCGGGTTGGTCCCGGTCGAGCCGGGCGATCCGCAGCCGGCCACGCGTTCCGGCTGGCGGACGGCCGGGACGACGCTGGGTGGCGTCTTCGCCGCGATGGGGGTCCTGGCGGGCCTGCACCGTCGCGACCAGGGGCAGCCGACGGCGCAGTACGTCAGCGTGTCGCTCTGGCAGGCGGCGATGTGGTGGAGCTGGCGAGATCTGACGACGCTGGCGAACACCGGCTCGCCGTGGCTCGACTACAGCGACCTCGGCTCGCGCTACAGCCTCTATACGACGGCGGACGACCGGGTGATGCTGCTGGCGCCGCTGGAGCGGCGGTTCTGGGAGCGGTTCTGCGACATCGTCGAGCTGCCCGACGATCGCCGGGCGTTCGGCTCGTGGGACGAGACCGGCATGTGCCACGGGGCGGGGCCCGAGTTCGACGTCGAGCGGGGGCAGATCGCGGAGCGTATCCGGCAGCGTCCTCTCGACGAGTGGGTGCCCCTGCTGGAGGAGGCGGAGATTCCCTTCGCGCCCGTTCTCACGGTCGACGAGGCGATGCGCAGCGAGCACGCCGAGGTCAACGGCGTGCTCCGGGAGACGTCGGTCGACGGGACGCCGGTACGGATCCCCGCGATTCCGATCCGGTTCGCGGGGGACGACCAGCAGGCCCCGGAGCAGCCGGCGCCCCTGGCCTCCCCGCCTGCTCTCGGAGAGCACCGCGAGCAGGTGCTGCGGGAGTTCGGTCTCGCCGACGTCGGGGCCGCCGACGTCCCTGCGACGGGAAAATAAAATTACGCGAATGATGCGTTCCATGCTACTAGTTCACTAGACCCTCAAGAGGAGAGAGATGTTGGGATCAGAGAAGCGGTTCGTGGCGGCCTTCGCGGCCGCGGCCATCGCCCTGGGCGTCGCCGGATGCGGGTCGTCCGATGACGACGCCGGCACCACCGAGGCGAACGCCCAAGCGACGACAGGGAAGTGCGACGCGTCGGCTCCGGCCTTCACGATCCTGTCGGTGAGCGACCAGTCGGGGGCGACCAAGCCGATCGGCGAGCGTCAGCTGATGGGCCTCAACGCCAGCGCCGAGTACGTCAACGAGGAGCGTGGGGGCATGCTCGGCCGTTGCGTCGAGGTCAAGGGGATCAACTCCACGGGTGACCCGGCGACGGCGAGCCAGGTGCTGCTGAGGGCCCTGGGGTCCGGCGACAAGCCGGACATGGTCTGGGCGGGAACGACGACCCCTGAGGTCGCCGCGACGCTGCCGGTGCTCGTACGCAACGGCGTGTTCACGATGACCCCGTCGCACCTGGGAGACAAGATGCTCACCGGCGCCGGTGAGAACTACCCGCACGTGTTCACGACGTTCCTGCCGCAGGCTGGCGGCGGCCAGGCGGAGCAGGCGATCGCCTGGGCGAAGGAGCAGGGCGCGAAGAAGCTGGGCTTCCTGCGCATGGAGTACCCGATCGGCGACACCCTGTCCGAGGAGCTCAAGAAGCTCACCGCGGAGGCCGGGCTGGAGTACGTGGAGCGGAGCTACGCCGCCGACGCGCTCGACCTGACGCCGCAGGTGTCCGCGCTCCGCGACGCAGGTGTCGACGCGCTCTACCAGGCCGGCATCGGGCCGACCACGGCCGTGGCGCTCAAGGCTCCGCGCAAGATCGGCTGGGACGTACCGATGCTGTTCACGGCCGCGGGGGTCGACCTGACCACGCTGGCGTCGCCGAAGGAGCTGGAGAACACCCAGATCCTGTCGCAGTACGCGGACGTGCTGCCGGAGGACCACCCTGGCATCGTGGCGCTGCGCAAGCACGCGGCTCCCGCCAAGGTGGGCGGCGTGCCGATCAGCGTCGTGAGCGCACCGTGGGACGCGGTGCTGACGGTCAACCACGCGGCCCAGAAGGCCGGCAAGCTCGACGCCGATTCCCTGAGCTCGACGCTCGAGGGGATCGGGACGATCAACGACGAGCTGTTCGTCTTCTCCAGCGCGATTGGCGGGTACAGCGCGGAGAACCACCAGAACACGGCCGGCATCGAGAACGGCTGGGTTCCCCACGCGGTCGGGCCGATCAAGGACGGCCTGATCCAGGCGAACAGCCAGTGACCGAGCCCGCCCTGTCGGG
>CAZMVL010000020.1:0-6502 GCA_964569335.1 uncultured Paraperlucidibaca sp. | reverse complement strand
TGGCCAAGGCGATGGGCCTGTCGGAAGACGTGCGCGACGCCCTGTCGGGCTCGACGCTCGGGGACGGCACCGTGCCGTCCCCGAGCGGGGGCACCGGTCCCGGTGACGGGCCGACGACCGCGGACCGGCTGGACGTGGTCGATACCTGCCTGCGAATGCACTGGCATCTGGACCGGCAGGACTGGGACGCGCTCGGTACGACGTTCGCGGACGAGGTCAGCTGGCCGGTGGCGGCCGATGTCGTGGCCGGCGAGGGGCGAGACGGGGGCCCGCGGCACCGCGTGCTGCCACGCGCTGCGGTGGTCGACGCGCTCCGGGTGCTGATGGACGGCTTGGTCACCCAGCACCTCGTCGCGGGCCATCGAGCGACGGTCGAGGGGGATCGGGCGACGTGCGTCGCGCACTCGATCAACACGCATCTCCGCCTCGATCGCCCGAACGATCGACTGGTGCACGCGAACCTCTACGAGTTCGAGCTCCGGCGAGAGGATCGCGGGTGGCGGATCGACGGTCTGCGGGTGGCGATTCTGTGGCGTGACGGCAACGAAGCGGTCCACGCCAACGTAGTCGAGCAGGAACAAGTGCTCGACGGCTTCGAAGCCGTCGGGGCGGGAAGCGACGAAGAGGGTTCGAGCTGATGACCAGCAACGTGGTTGACGGGCGGTTGGAGGGCAAGATCGCCCTGGTGACGGGCGGTGCCTCCGGGATCGGGGCGGCGTCGGCGGTGGCGATGGCGCGGGAAGGTGCCGCGGTCGTCGTCACCGACATCGACGAAGCGGGGGCCCGCAGCGTCGCCGAGGGCATCGTGGCCGCGGGAGGACGTGCGGTCGGGGCCCTCGCCGACATGGGCGATCACGCGCAGATTCGCGCCTCCGTGGCTCTCGCGGTCGACGAGTTCGGCGGGATCGACGTGCTCTTCAACAACGCGGCCGCGCTCAACCTGGTGCCGGCCGACCGCGGAGTCGTCGAGTTCGACCTCGACGTGTGGGAAGGCCAGATCCGCGTGAACCTGACCGGCCCGATGCTGGCCTGCCGGTACGCGATCCCCCACATGATCGAGCGCGGCGGAGGGTCGATCGTCCATACGGCCTCGGTCTCCGGCATGCGCGGGCAGGACGGGTACACCGCGTACAGCTCCACCAAGGCCGGCCTGATGGGCCTCTCGCGGTCGATCGCCACGACCTACGGCAAGCAGGGAATCCGGAGCAACTGCATCGCTCCGGGCTTCACCCTGAGTCCCACCGTGTTCGACCGCTGGGACCCGGAGGTCAAGCAGATCTGGCTCGACCACACGCTGACCCCCGATGTCGGCCGGTCCGAGGATCAAGCCGCGGCGGTGGTGTTCCTGGCGGCCGACGAGTCGCGGTTCGTGACGGGGCAGGTGCTCCCGGTCGACGGCGGGCTCACGAGCTACCTGCCGACGACCCCGACGCTCCGGCGTCAGGGGACGCCGCCGCGCGACGGCGACGCGTAGGACGAGGGCGGGGCCGCAAATGGATGCTCGCTCGATCGGGGCTCGGGATCATGCGCCGGGGGGTGCCGACGAGGGGCGGCAGGCGGTGGCCGTCGTCGACTGCGACGTGCACCCCTTCCCGGCGTCCCCCGAGCAGTACCAGCAGTTCCTGCCGCGGCGCTGGCGCTACCTGGAGGACTACGTCGTTCCGATTCCGTTCCGGACCGACCACATCAATCTCGGGATCCGTCTCGACGCGGAGGGCGCCAGGGGACCGGCGGGCTCCGATCCGGTCGAGATGGATCGTCAGCTGCTGGACGAGGCGGGCGTCGACTACGCCGTGCTCGTCTACCACACGCACGGCAACCTGCCGGACCCCGCCGCCGACGCCGCGCAGCACCGCGCGCTGAACGAGTGGCTGGCCGCGATCTGGCTCGAGGACGGCAACGGCCATGGCCGGTACCGCGGATCGATCCGCGTGCCGCTGCACGACCCGGTCGCCGCGGTGCAGGAGATCGAGCGCTGGGGGGATCATCCGGGCTTCAGCCAGATCCTCGCGCTGCACGCCTACCAGCCCGCCTTCGGGCACCCGATGTACGAGCCGGTCTGGCGGGCCGCCGCCGATCGTGGCTTGCCGGTCGCGGTCCACGCCACGACGTACGGGTCGGCTTCGTACCAGCTGGGAACGCCGGTCGGGGCGCCCGGCTACTTCTTCGAGTGGCACGCGGGGGCGTATCCGCTCGTCTACGCGGCTCACCTGTCGAGCCTGATCCTGGGCGGCACGTTCGAGCGGTTGCCCGACCTGCGCTTCGTCATGCTCGAGGGAGGCATCGGCTGGGCCCTGCCGCTCGCGGACCGCCTGGATCGGTACTGGCTGCGGATGCGCCAGGAGCTGCCGGAGGTCCGTCGACCGCCCAGCGAGTACCTGCGGCGCAACGTCCGCTTCAGCACGCAACCGATCGAGGAGCCCGACGATTCCGGTGCCTTGCTGGACGTCTTCGCGCGGCTCCACGCCGACGAGACGATCATGTTCTCCACCGACTATCCGCACTGGGACTACGACGCTCCGGCGCGCGCGTTGCCGCCGCGAACGCCCGCCGACCTCCGCGCGCGGATCATGAACCGGACCGCGTGCGACCTCTACGGGTTGCCGACCGATCGTCCGGCCGGCCTGGCGGCGCCCGTCCGATGATCGACGCATGCGTCCACCCCTGCGTCGCCACCGATGCGGTGCTGGCGGCGCGCCTTCCTGCCGCGCACCGCCGACAGATCCTGGCCGCGCCCGCGGCGTCGCCGCAGCGGCTGCCGATCGATCGCTTCGCGTCGGGCACCCGCCTCCCGACCGGCGAGTACCCCGGTTCGGACCAGGCGGTGGTCCTGCACCAGACGTTGGACGCTCAGGGCGTCGACGGAGCCGTGCTCGCTCCGCTGGGCCGTGGCCTGGTCGCCGATCTTGGCCTGGCGTGCGCGATCGACACGGCGACGAACGCGTGGTTGGTCGAGGAGTGGCTCGAAGGGACCGAGGGTGCTCGCGTCGTCGGGTCGATCCGCGTGTGCCCGCAGAGCCCGGCGGACGCGGTCGCCGAGATCGAGCGTTGGGCGGTTCACCCGCGGGTGGTGCAGGTCGTCGTGCCTCTGGAGTCGCCCGTCGCCTACGGATCGGAGCTGTACCTGCCCGTCTGGCGCGCGGCGGCCGAAGCCGGCCTGCCGGTAGCGATGTTGAGCGACCGCAGTGGCGGCGTGCTCGCGCCCCCGACCCTCGCGGGCAATCCCCAGAGCGGCGTGGAGGGCCAGGCACAGGCGGCGCTGCACGGCGCGCTGCAGGTCGCGAGCCTCGTCGCGCACGGCGTGTTCGAGCGTCTCCCGGCGTTGCGCTGGGTGTGCCTCGACGGGGCCTACGACTTCTTGGAGACGATCCTCTGGCGGCTCGACAAGGAGTGGCGTTCCAGCCGGTCGGACGTGCCGTGGGTGACTCGATCGCCGTCGCGCTACGTTCGCGATCACGTGCGATCGGTGGTCCGCTACGCGGACGGAGCGGTCGACGTCCACGCGCGCGCCGCGTTCATCCGTCGCAACGGGCTGGCGCCGACGCTCATGTTCGGCAGCGGCTACCCGCTCTGGGACGTACACCGGGCCGAGGACGCCCTGGCCGGGCTGGAGCCCGAGGATCGCACGTGGATCGCCGGCGACACCGCACGCGCGCTGTACGACGGACTGCCGGAGGCGATCGCGTGAGTCGTGCCGCTGGTCGTCGGAGGATTCCCGTGGTGCCGCTGGCCGAGCTTCCGCCCGGGAGCCGGCGGATCGTGACGGTCGGAACGCGGTCGATCGGCGTCTTCAACGTCAACGGCGAGCTGTTCGCCGTGCGCAACAGCTGTCCGCACCAGGGCGGTCCGCTCTGCCTGGGCGTGGTCGACGGGCTCGCGACCGCGCGGTTCCGCGACGGCGCCCGTCCGGTGGTCGAGCTCGAGCGGGAGGGCGAGATCCTGCGGTGCCCGTGGCACGCGTGGGAGTTCGACCTCCGAACGGGCGAGGCGATCTTCGGCGAGGGCGTGCGGGTGAAGGCCTACGACGTGGAGGTGGAGCAGGCCCCCGAGGGGGTCGAGACCTACGACGTGAGCGTCGACGACGGCATGGTGGTCGTCCTGCTGGCCTGAGCCGCGGCCCGCTCGATGGCCCGAGCGGACGAGGTCACCCGCTTCGCGGTGCGGCGTCGGCACGACGAAGCTGCACCGCCACGTTGCTCATCCGGGGTTGGCCGGTCCACGGGTCGTAGTCGACGTCGTCGGCGATCAGCCAAGCCGGGTTCGTCCCGTGCTGGAGAGCCTCGTCCCGGTTCCGCGGCGGTCGCAACGCACCGAAGGAGTGCGTCATCGCCACGACCCCGCGCCGGAGGCTCTCGTCGACGGCCGCGAAGGCGAGCACGGAACCGTAGGCCGAGACGATTTCCACCAGGGCGCCGTCGGCGATTCCCTCGGCGGCCAGGTCGTCCGGATGGACGTGCACGGGGTTGTGGAGCGCACCCTTGGTTCCTCTCCCGTCGTTGAACGACGAGTTCAGCATGCCCCGAAGGCGTCGGCAGACGAGCCGGTACGGGCGCTCGACGTCCGCAGGATCGCTCGCCCGGCCGGCGTGGGCGCCGAAGCGCTCGAGGGCGGAGACCATGTCGGGATCGCCGACCTGGAGACGGTGGGGCCAGCCGTCCTCCGGCGGCTGGACGACCACCGCGGGGTCCTGGTAGGTGCGTCCGCCGGCGTGTCCGCGCACGACGTCGAAGGGGATCCGGCTGTCCCGCGAGAGCCAGGACAGCAGCTCGTCGGTGGTCGGTGGCGATCGCATGTCCACCGCGAGCTCGTCCTCCGGCCGGGCGGCGGAGAGGGTCCCGAGGCCGGGGGACAGACGCAGATCCAGACCCAACCGCGCGGCAACGCCGTAGAAGAACTCCCACTCCTCGATCAGATCCGAGCCAGCGGGGGGAGCGGAGACGGCTGGGGTGTAGCGCGCGTAGGACTCCACCAGTCCGTAGCCCGGTGCGTGACCGCCGACCAGATCGAGCATCAGCGTGGATCCGGGGATCTCCAGCGGCATCTTCGGCGCGATCACGTAGTCGGCGAGCCGCGCGCTCTGGGACATCCACGGATCGACCTGGACGAACAGGTCCAGGGCGCGCAGGGCCTCTACGACCTTGCGCTGATTCGGCCAGGCGGCGGCGGGGTTGCCGCTGCAGCTGATCAGCGCCCGGATCGAGCCCGTTCCGGAGGTGAGGATCTCGTCGGCGACCGCCGCGGTCGGCATGCCCGCGACCGTGCGGGTGAGGTTGCGGACGCGCATCGGCTGGGACGGGTCGAGCGCCGGGCGGGGGGCCGCGGCCTGCGCGCGGTACGTCGGCGTCGGCAGGAGCGAGGGTGCGGCACGAACCCGCTCTCCCGCGCGCGAGAAGCGTCCTCCGAGCACGTCGAGCACCAGGCAGAGGTACTCCACCAGCGGTCCGGGTCCGGCCATGCTCGGTCCGGTTCCCGCCATCGAGTACCCGGAACGCGCGCGACCGAGCGCGTGCGCGGCCCGTCTCAGGTCGTCCACCGGCACGTCGGCGCGGGCGGCGACGCGCTCGAGCGTGAACGGCTCGACGGCACGCCGCAGATCGGCGACGCCGGTGACGTGCGCGGCGACGAACTCGAGATCATGCAGCTCGGCGCGGAGGATCTCGCGGACGAGGGCGGCGAGGATCTCGTGATCGTGCCCGGGGCGGGCTTGAAGGTGGACGGTCGCCCGTCGGGCGGTCTCGGAGCGCCGAGGGTCGATGACGATCAGCTCGGCTCCCGCGGCGAGCTGGTCGATCAACCACCGGGGGCTACCGGCCGGCATGCCGGTGTAGGCGACCAGCGGGTTCGAGCCGACCAGCAGGATCGCTTCCGGGCGGTCGTAGCCCCGGTGCGGGGCCATCCAACCGCCGACCAGGGCCCGGGCGATGAACTTGCCGGGCTTGTCGATCGTGTTGGGGTTGAACGACATCGGCGTACCGACGGCGCGGAGGAACGCGTCGAAGAAGGTGCCCTGCAGGGGATTGGACTGCACGAAGGTCCCGATGTAGCCGGCCACCGCGCGCGGTCCGTGCTCGTCGATCGTCGACTGCAGACGCTCGGCGATGGCGTCCATCGCGTCGGCCACGGGGATCGGGGCGTAGCTGCCGTCGGGCTGCCGCGCCAACGAGTGGGTCAATCGCTGGGGATCGGTCAGGCGGGCCGCCTGGGACCGGCCCTTGACGCACGTGTGGCCTCGCCAGACCGGGTCGTCGGCGTCGCCACGAACGGCCACGGCCCGATCGTCGTCGTCGAGCTCTACGACGATCGGGCAGTAGTTCAGGCACAGCCGGCAGAGGCTACGGCGCGACACCCCGGCGCTCAGGTCTGCCGGGCGGTCGACGTGACCCATGCGAGGGCTCGCTTGACGTCCGTCAGCGGTCGGTTGATCAGCTTCACGTCGAGGGGTCCGCCGTAGCCCGCGAGGCGAGCGGCGTCGACGATCGCGCCGACGGGTGCTTCGCCCTCG
>CAZMVL010000019.1:0-48086 GCA_964569335.1 uncultured Paraperlucidibaca sp. | reverse complement strand
CCGCCGTGAAAGTGCGGTAACCGTGGTTCGAATCCCCGTGGGGACGCCAATTCGCAAAAAGCCCGCTCTTGTAGCGGGCTTTTTGTTGGCTGATTCAATTGCATTCCTTCAACATAGATCATCAGAAACGTGGTGTTAAACACAGGGTCGATGTAATAGTGGTCACTCACGCGTGCGCCTAGCTTTAAGTAAGCACGAAGCAGCATAGGAACTTCGTCTTTAGAAAATAGCTGATTGCTTTGCAGCGAACTCAGAGGGGTGGCACAAGATTGTGTCGGCGTTAATGTCAGCGTGTGAGGAGCAAGCCGCTGTTGTGCCAAATATTGCAATACTGGGGCATGTATCTGCGCATCCTGGCCGGGAAAGCTGCAGCTACCAAACATCAGGTCTGCATTAACCGCTTTTAGGTATTTCAGGCCTGCGCGCCACAATAACAACAAAACTTGTCCATTGCGTGCATTTGGGCTGATGCAAAATCGGCTCAACTCAACGGCACACTGACTTTTCATGAGTAAGTGGTTTAACTGATAGTACTGAGCACTGTAAAAAAGTTCGTTGCTGCTGACGTATTGGCTATTAAGTAGCCGTACGGTGCCAATTACCTCATTATTTTCCAGCACAATCAAATGATGAGCGACTTCGTCACGAGGTTCCCAACCTGGGCGCAGGATTGGGTCAATGTGTTCAAAAAACACCATTTGTCGCAGGGCAATGCTGGCAGTAACTTCTTCGGCGCTATGAGCTAATCTGACTTCGTAGCTGCCGGTCTGAGTGCTGCAGTCAATTTGGGAAGGGTGCAACCATTGTTGATGTCGCACATTAAAGTAACTAAGTTCTTGATGCTGAAAAGCTGATCGCATGATATGCCCATTGATGATGAAATCAACAAGGACAGTGTTTCTATGAATGGTGACGTCACGGTGACGCATTGATTGCAAATTGGTGTCGGAAACCTTTCTGCATGAGCCCTGATTAGTGTGACTATCTTTGTCTTTGTGCCACCGAGTAAGGCCCGCATTGCACAAAGCATTACGGGCCTTAAGTCTGGTAGCTATGTGATCAGTCTAAGTCTAATGCACTCACCGGCACTACTGGCAGAACCAGACTGGAAGGACGCTGACTGTCACTGAATACGGTCAGCAGTCCAAGCACTGATTTCAGCAGCGTGGGTACTGGTGGCAAACCCTGTGGCAAATTGCTCGAATTCACCGACAAGCGCAGGCGGAAGCCGGGTGGGACATAGGCTGCACTTGGGAAAATTTCGATAGGCAGCAACATTGGCTCATTTGGTGTTACTGGCAGTACGCTATCGGCTCGATAGGGGTGCCAGGGCTGTAACATCACACCATTCATGATACGTGATCTGCTTTCATCCACATGGCGATTAGAGGCGGTCAGCAAGCCATTACTGATCGGTTCGCTGCTGCCATCTGGAGCTACCAGATCTAGGCGTACGGATACATTGGCATCCAGTGCAGTGGTGGAAACCCAGATATTGGCTTGCATGGGGCCATTGATATAGAAGCCTTCGTCACTGGCAGGTGTGAAGAATTGAGCAGCACCGGTTTCTGTCAACGTGTTGTCGCTGAAGCAGGGGATAGGCAGCATTGCCGTGATGCCTGCGGTCCATTGGCTGGTGCTGGATGAGCACAGGCCATTGAGCGGTTGCTGGAGTACAGCATGGGTGGCGTTATCTGCAATGGGCTGATCGGCGGCCAAGCTGCCATCAGGCTGTAAAAAGAGTGTTTCAGGCCGCATGGCAGGGTGAGGCCAGTCGCTGGTGGTTTGATAGCGATCCAGACCCAGTACATATTGCGTCACATTGGGTTGTGCCTCGACATTGGTGTCGAGTCCCATGACATATTGGTCAAACCATTGCAGTTGCAGCTGTTGCAGACTGGGTAAGCCGTCTTGCGGCAAGCTCTCATCCATGGCGGCCTCAATATGCGTCCATGGACCAACCAGCAATTTGACCGGTACCTTGTCTTTTAATGCCTCGAACCACAGTGGTTCGCTGCGCTGGAACAAGTCAAACAGCCCACCCACAACAAAGGTTGGCACAGTGACTTTGTTGGCGCCTTCAATGGGTGAGCGCTCTGCCCAGAAGTCACCGTCATATACGGTGCCCGGGTCGCCTAACAGTGCTTTCAGCATGGTTGGCACCTGGAAGCCGACCACGGCATTGAGCAGACCACCAATAATGCTTTGCAGGCCAGCTATCGGGTCGGTTTGCAGTGCATCAAAACTTAGTACGCCCAGACCGGTAATTAGACCCATCCATAGTGGAATAAAGGTGGCATTGACGTTGCCGCCGGTAAAGACGATATCGCGATAGCCGTCACCAATGGGGACAATTGGAAAAGCTGCCTTGACTGCAGGGTGCTGCTGTTGTGCCGTCAGAATGGCAGTAATGCCCAGATAAGACACACCAAACACACCGATATTGCCATTGGACCAAGGTTGTTGCGTGACCCATTCTGCAACTTCCTTGAAGTCGGCTTGTTCTGTTTCGCCAAAGGCCTCCCATTTGCCCAGTGAATTGCCTGTTCCGCGCACGTCCACAACAACGGTCGCATATCCGCGTTGCACCATGAATGGGTCGGCACCACCAATGGCGGAGACAAAGTTGCCAGCAGTGAGGTTATAGGAAGTTTGAATGAGGATGGTTGGGTACTTGCTGGTATCGACCTGATCTTCGCCTAGGGCAGGCAGTGTTACCGAGGCAGCCAGTTTGACGCCGTCACGCATGGTAATGAAGGTGGTCGGCAGTTTGGTAACGCCAGGGTAAGTTTCTGGGCGGTCATAGGCTTGCCATTGTGTCCCGGTGGGTTGGGACAAAATTGGCTTGAAGCTCGCTTCATGGCTTCTGTTACCTAGTGTGATGCGTTGACTTTGATCGATTCCAGGTGTGCCGGGTGTGCGGTCGCTGTTGTCATTTCCGCCACCGCAAGCAAACAGCAGGGTGGAAATGATTATTATAAATAGTGGGCTAGTCGTTTTTTTTGTTTTTGGCCGCAACATGGTGACACCCTCATGTCATAGTAAAAATGGGTCGTTGTATATATGTTATTTTTGTTAATTGGTACAAGTGTTACATTGTAGGTGACTTGTTAATACTCGCCAAATTTTTAGGCTTTTTAAGCGCTTAGTCTAATGCTTATTTGCCAGTAGTGATATTTTTCAACCATTGCCCGGATAGCGAGTGCGTGTGACATGCTGGCTTCGTTCCTCAGGCCGAGTAGTAAAATGCCCGTCATGTCGCGATATGCGCTTAACAACGCATTCAAAACGAGCTCGACTATTGGTTAATGCCGGTTATTTCCTGTTGGTGGTAGTGTGCTTCACAGTGGCAATAGTCTGCCTGAGACAGATTGGCCAGAGACCGTGCTGTATAGATAAAACTGGGGAAGGCGTGAATGCTGATTTTTCTGCTGTGTATTGGGATTTTGCTACTGGGCTACAAACTCTACAGTCCTTTTGTTGAAAAGCAGGCGGGCATTGACCCCAGTGCAGTGACGCCAGCACAGCGCCTGAGTGATGGTGTGGATTATGTGCCGCTGCACCCGGTTAAAGCCTTTTTGATTCAGTTTATCAATGTTGCCGGCATAGGCCCGATCTTCGGCCCGATTCTGGGTGCTTTGTATGGCCCCGTTGCTTTAGTGTGGATCGTGATTGGCAATATTGTCGGTGGCGCGGTGCATGATTATTTCTCTGGGGTGATGAGCCTCAAGGAAGATGGCAAAAGTTTGCCGGAAATTGCGAAGCGCTACTACAACGTTGTTTTTAAAGGGGTGATGCTGGTTTTCACCTCTATGTTGCTGTTTTTCGTCGGGGTTGTGTTCATTATGAGTCCGGCAGGGCTGCTGAGTAACCTGTCAGCGTTTGAAGGGACAATATTCGGCAGTAACCTGTTTTGGGTGCTGGTGATTCTGGGGTATTACTTTCTGGCAACGATGATCTCCATCGACAAGATCGTTGCCAGATTTTACCCGTTCTTCGGTGGCATGATGATCGTGATGACTATCCTGATCGCGGTGGTGTTACTGATTGATGCACCACATTTACCGACGGTGGGTGGAGTATTTGATTATGTGTCTGGTCATCATGAGCATGGCTTTCTTGAACCGAATCCGGATGGTTTGCCAATCTGGCCGCTGCTGTTTCTGACCATCACCTGTGGTGCTATCAGCGGTTTTCACTCAACCCAGTCTCCGATTGTGGCGCGCTGTGTGACCAACGAGAAATATGCCCGCCCGATTTTCTACGGCGCGATGATGTGCGAAGGCATTGTGGCCTGTGTCTGGGCCACGGCGGGTATGGCAACGTTTCCCGGTGGTTATCCGGAGCTGAAAGTGATGCTTGATCAGGGTGGTCCAGGCTTTGTGGTCAATCATATTGCGACCAGTTATCTGGGTGTTCTTGGTGGTTTAATGACGGTGATTGCGGTGGCCATATTCCCGATTTCTTCCGGTGATACGGCGTTCCGCTCGTTGCGTTTAACCATGATGGATGCCTTTAAAATTCCGCAAAGTATCAGAAATCGTCTGCTAATTGCTGTGCCGGTATTAAGCGTGGCCTATCTGATGACATTGCTCGATTTCTCACTGATCTGGCGCTACTTCGCGTTTTCCAACATGCTGCTGTCGACCAGTGTGCTGTGGCTGGCCACCAAGTATCTGCTTCAGCGTGGGACATTCCACTGGGTTGCCAGTATTCCGGCGGTGATCGGTACCAGTATCTGTGTGGCGTATATTTTGACGGACAGAATCGGGTTTAATTTGCCCAGCGAATACAGCCAGTTTATTGGCGTGACGGTAGCGCTGATCAGCTTCGTGCTCTTGGTGTGTGCTCACTTTAAGTATCGGGTTAGTGTGCCGGCTTAAAGCTTATTTTGTAAGAAGGATTTCTGATGCTTTGTGGGCAAAGTCAGGAATGACGGTGTAAACCTCACTAAGAGCACGTAGCTTTTTTTGCATGATTGCTCGTTCATTTTCTGGCGTGCCGGCTAACGCAAACAGAGAGGCAAGGTATTGGCCAGGGTTGTTGTTAAGTTCAATCATTAAATTGGTATAACCAACTACGATGAAATTAACAATTTTCTGCTGATCTGTTTGAGAGATGCCACCAGGCAGAGGAGTGGTCTCAAGAGGAATAAGAGTAACCATGAAGTGTCCGGGGTAAAACTCATTCATGGCACCAGTCAGATAGTCAGTGGTCGATCCGTATAGGCCGCCTGTAATAATATTGCCTAAAAACCAGCGGTTAAGTGCTGCTTCGGTAGCCACCTGATGGTCTTTGTAGCCTTCTTTTGTAAATTTGATAGTTGCGGGGTCTTTATGTCTTCGTACGGGCACTGTTACAGGCGTTACACCTATTGGCAGGCCATTAAAAACTACTTCAGCGCCTTGGGGGGTTGAGCTGAATGTCATGGTTTGGTGCTTGCCATCTACAATTGATGCACAACCTGTGACCGCAAAAAGGATACCTAGCAGGGATACTTTCAGAGTGTGTGTCATGTATTACTTCCATGTTTTCGATTGGTATATTTTTGTTCAATGTCATCAGGCTCTGCCCCCTGAAACAACAAAACCCGCAAGGCACAAAGCTTTGCGGGTTTTGAAATTTGGTAGGCACAAGCAGACTCGAACTGCTGACCATGTCAAAGTTTCCCAGTCACTTGCTCTAACGCACCCAAAGTACCATGAGTAGCCTGAAAGGCTTGCAATTACTAGCTTTTGCTTTAATTATCCATTATAAGCAAGAAAAATACCGGGCTATTTTTGTCGTTTTTAAGATCAGTAATGGTCTAAATGCACATTAGCCAACTTGAATAATTCAAGATTTTTGCGACTCGCACTTTTTTGGATTTTTGCAGGTAGGGGTCAAAATGACTCGAAAAAGCAATAAGAAACAAGATCAAATTCAGCATGAGCTAGATGTCATTCTTGATGTTAATCAGATAGTTACTCCATCAAGCGACATCGACCCGCTGTACACACATGACTATCCTCGTTTTCCTACCGTTGAGGCAGGCTTGATTTTGAGGTGGGCAGATCAAGAGAGCCAAGATGCTGAGTTTGCAATTAATTTAACACCAGATACTGCAGCCTATTTCTTAGATCGATATCCAGTTGAGGTTTTGGTTATCGGTAATCGGCGAAGCCTAGTCGGATTGACGAGCCTGTCTGTTGCACTGCTTAAAAATGTCGATGAGTACCACAAGGCGCCTGTTAGATATCTCAATAAAGCCGATAAAAGAGACGCCCTTAACATCCCATTATTTCTTCTACTCAAATCGCTTTCTCCCGCTGATCAGATAAATAAAGCTATTGAAATTTGCGAGTCATTGGACTTGCGTGCTCCAACACAAAGTCAGCTGGGTGCGCTAGTCGGAAAAGATCCATCGACTGTTAGTAAAATCCTTAAGCGGCGCTCATCATGAGCTGGCAAATCAATCCGATTTTAGAAACGGTCGCTCAGGCACTCTGGGCGCCCCAAGATCAAACATATCTTCTAACTGCTGTATATCGTCTGAAGTCGATAGCACTTATTGAGCCTGAAATCTTGGGCGTAATGAAAATCAGCCTAGTTGATCTTGAGAGTCTGGACAAAATTGATGCAGAGGGACTATCAAAAGATCAACTCAGCCAATTAGCAGAGATCACGCGTCCTCTGAAAGAAGAGGAGTTTAAGCCCCATCCTTTTTTTAAGCTCAGAAATCACTGTCCTTCATACACGATTGCACTGACGACACTGCCTGAGCCCCATTCCTTATTTAATGACCTAGAAATCCTGATCGGAAAATTGCTAGTAAAAGTCATCGAGCTCAATGTTGTTTGCAGCGATGTAAGTAAGTATGAAGATTTCAAACGAGCTGCTTCACGTGCATCATTACTAAATGAAAATTTAGCGGATGACATGTGTCAGATCGGTATCAAAAAGCTTCGGAAAATTTCATTGGCCTTACGTTCCTTTGTCGAAACGGCCTGTAATGAGGCTTCCCCTGAAGCAGAGACGAGCAAGTTATTTCAACGTTTAACGTTGCTAGTTAATGGTTTTATTAAGGTGCCAGCAACTCCGCCGCGCCAAGTTTCAGCTCAGCCCAAAGCAGCTAGGCAGCGAAAAGTGGAGGGTAGTAGAAAGCCACACCGAGACTCAGCTAATATTCTCAACCTTAGAAATCCAAGCCTAGATGTCATATATGAGCTTATGCCATCCGCTGAACCCGATGAACAATTTGTTGTTGAGCAAAAAGTTCCCCCAGCGCTAGTGAAAGTGGCAGCGATTCACGACTATTCGCCGGCAGAATTGATTGATCCTTTGCCAATTGTTTCAACGCGAATTCACGAATACCATTCAGCTTATACAGCAAAGGCTCGTGGAAACTTTCAAGCAAAGGCGTTGGCAAATCGTTCCGAGTTGTTGAGATGGTCTACTTCAAACGCCACGCCTGAGCAAACTAACCTCATTCTTAACAGGCTTTCCAATGAGCCGATTGGAAGCGGCAACGCACTAGGTTCGTTCTTTATCCTATTAAGTTTTGTTACTGGACGGTTACCTGAGTCATTGATTGGGAGCATAGCTTTTGGAAAGCCTCCGCGGTCATCACCGAGAGTCGATTTTCTTAAGCAAAATATAAACAAACCTTTGGTGTATTTTTCGACTGATGACCGAGAAATTTATCTCTTAGTAAATAAGCCACCCGTGAAGACGTTGAGTGAATGGTCGGGCGCGATCAAAACAAAAGACTACTTATGCGTATTTGATTATTTGAGTTTGGGTAGCAGGCTCATCGATATCCTTCATCAACTGAGGCTCTCTAAGGGTGACCTAGAAAGACTAGATCAAACTGAGTTGCTGAATACTGTGAGTACAGTGAATAGGCAGTTAAAAAGCATTGGGTATCCACCGGACAAAATTTGGCAAATCTTGCCACGAACCCTCCAAAACGAAACTGGGCAAAATGGAGCGATGGCTTTACTAACGGATTGGCGAACGCTTAACAGTCACGTGGAATTGCACTATTTATGTGTTGATGATCAATCGCTAGGAGCTCGTTATCAAGCTTCATTGGAAGCCATCATCAGGTATGACGGGCCTGATGTCAGGCTGAAAAAACGAGCTGGCTACTATGTTGGTTCACCAAATGCACCGTCTCAGGAAGCAGCTGAAAACCTTGTTAATGCTTTTCAAATGCGCTTAGTCACATCCAATGATTTAGTTGAGTGTCATAATTTAATGACGCTTTATACCCTGGCGTTGGTGACAGCAGGTTACGGTTTGCGGCACGCGATTTCACCAACCATTGAGGTTTATCGAGCGAGAGATATTCCACTGTTGAGCTATACCGAGAAAGGTATTTTGCGGCAAATCGTTATACCTAAATTGGTCTATGACCAACTGATGGCGTACGAGCGATACCGTCGAGTCAACATCAGCCCTTTTGCTGAAAAAGTTGTACCAGGCAAACCAACCTTCTTTCTTCTGAAGCCAGACTTACATGTCGAGCAATTTTACCCAGAGAGTTATGAAAAGTATCTTGAACGTTATGGTATCGAGTTTAAGTTGGCGTTGAATTCTTTACGGCGTTGGATGTTTTCGCAGCTATTTATGGAGGGACAGCGAGGTATTAGTACAGATTTTTATGGTGGTCATGGGGTTGAAGGGCGTGAGCCATTTTCAACGTTTAGCTCCTCTACCGTCGACTCATTAATTGATGTTGCAAATACGATGGACAAAATTTTGAGGCGAACTTGGCGGGTACTGGAGTCAAGATGAAGTCTGTATCCAAAAAAATAACTCGTGAACTCAGAGAAAGTGCCAAGTTTATCGCCGACTTAATGGGTGTAGACCTTGATACTTTGGTAGATGAAATAATTCATGATGGCGGCTCACCTCGAAAGAAATTACTACTAGCTATTATTGATGACTGCAAACAAAGTAGATCAAGGCTCTGGTGGGAAAGTCATACGAGTGGTGATACCAAATCGCTTGTTGAAAGATGCTTTAAGTTCACGCGCTCAGCTTTTTTGAACACTTCCGACGAAGATCAATTTAATGTCATTCGAGATGCGCTAGAGGTACTTGGGCGTTCTGATGTCCATAAATACCCACCCATAAAGCAAAAGCCTGCTGAACAAATAAATTTGGCGGTGCTAAGTGAAGGATTAAATAATTCTGATGCCTGGCTAGCAAACCTTGATCGTCTATTGTCTAAGACTTACCAAGATAATTTGTTGCTCGATAACAAAACTCGACTTGGTATTTTGATCGTTTGGCTGGTTTTAGGGCAGGGGATTTGCAGCAAAGCGGAGCTATCGATTTGTTTGCGTGAAATCCGTCATGGCCGTATTCGTAACCACCAGTCGTTGTTCTGGACATCTGGCTGTTATGAAAAAAGACGAGGTGAGCGGAGACGACAATGGCTTTCGGAAGATATTGTTTTATTGGTAGGCAGCATTAATTGGAATGACCCTCAGTGTGATATTTCAACGAACTCACATGCTATCCGTGATGCGCTGGCTAGCTTAAAGCGCCAGTGCCCGTTGCTTAAGTCGTTTAATCAAGCATCGCTATATCGTGCAGGTCAGGGGCGCGCCTATTTTATCGGTCGGTTACCTGTTTTTGCTATTGAATATTCGCGAGGGATCATCTCCTCTAGCTCACTTCCTGAAGAAAGACTAGCTGCACTTTTAGAGCAAGGGCCTAGTCCAATCGATGTAATGGTAGATGATCTGGATCAAGGCACGCCAAAGCTGATGGACAGCAAGCGTTTTGACCCAGCTGAGGAACTGGCATCTGGTGAAATGCTTGCCGATGTGCCAATTAAAGATGCTTCGGTTATGACCCAGCTCTCGAAAATCTTGTCACGCTCGGACAAATCAGATGCCAAGCGTGATGCACTCTTATTAATCAGTACTGCCTTAAGCTCCGAAACCCCACCATTGATCGAGCAAATTTTATCTTGGGCTCAAGATTACTTAAAGCATGCTGCTCCAAGGACAGTGAAACTCGGTTTAGATCATCTGCATGCGCGACTTATTCCAGCAGTTGAAGACCTTCAAATCATTGATGACCCTGAGTACTGGGCAAGCCTATTGGAAGAAATCACTGCAAACCTGGATGAAAGAAGTAAAGCAATATCGGCATTGAGTAGTTTTGCTGGGTTTTTGACTCGTGAACATTGTGAAGAGTTCGCAACAGCTGGTCAGACCTCCTACAGTGGTATTAATGCTCAGTGTGTTAGCTCAACAGAAGTTGAAAGCGCTCTAACTCTATTAAAGCGTGAGCTTCCTCCTGACTTGTACGACGTTGCTCATGCGATCGTGTCGCTTGCTTATGGCGCGGGATTGAGACGAAGTGAAGTTGATGGTCTACTGGTTAGTGACTTTGAGCTAGGCACCACGCCTGTAGTCAAAATACGGCAACATAAACACAGAGCGCTAAAGACAACCAACGCGAAGCGATACATCCCGCTGCATTTAGTGGAGGCTTTTTTCCCAGGTCATTTTGAGCTCATTGCGTCGCTTGATCAAAGTGCGACCTCCCCATTGATTTTTCAGCAGCATGGCCATCAGCCGTTATCGATTACAGATCGCTTGTTTAATCGAATTACCCAAGCACTGCAAGATGCAACCGGTAACAAAAAAGTGAAGTTCCACAGTCTTCGCCATACCTTTTGCTGCAATTTATTGCTGGGTCTTTTTTGTGATCATTTTCAACTAGGAAAGTTAAAGCATTACATTCCATACATCTCAGATGTAGAAAAGCTACGCCGTGTGCTGCCAGGAATCCTTGGTGACTCGGGAACTTCTGATCGTTTTGAATTAAGTGCAGTTCGCTCGATGCTTGGCCACCTCCAAGAATCGACCAGCCTTTTGCACTACTTTCATTTTATGGATGTGTTTCGTTTTGCAGGTATGAATCAGCCCGAATCACAAATTGTGATTTCGCCTACAGCGCGTCATGGGGCTGCCGGATTTTCTCAAAATTCCCGTGCAATTGGTTCAAAAATTAGGGACGGTCAAATCGTCTTTGACAAAATCATTGAGTCACATACGCATTCATTAACACCGCGGCCAGAGTCAAAAGTCAGTCAGCATATAGACACCTTTAAAGCATCTAGTCAGATTCGTCAGACACTCGACGAAGTATTTGCGATGTGTCGAAAAGTGCTCAACAAAGAATTAATTTCGGCCCAACCAATATCGGGGTGGGGCATTGCAAGCCAAGAATCAATTCAAGGCGGTATTGATCAAATACAGAAGGTCTTTTTAACGGGGGCATTGGCAAAGGATTCGCAAACCATCTTTGAAAGAGTCAGTGATAAGGGGGCTATCGATTGCTATCAGGCAATGCTAGGAAACCTAAGCAAGCTGGATCAAGATGAGCTGAATTATGTTGCTTCAGATTTAGTGTGGTTATCAAAACAAAGGGTAACTCCCTATGTAACGTATCGTTTTGAAAACCGCGACGATGCCCAGCGAGCTGTTGACCTGCTGCATCTTATTTTGTTGGGGTACAACCTTCGACAGAATCTCACGGGTAAGGTCAGGGTAGGAAAAAAACGCGTGATGGGTTTTGTGGAAAATATGGAACAGGGTCAGATGATTCCGAGCCTAGAGTGCCATCATTACTTATTGAAAATATACCGAGGTGAGGAGCAGTTTCCGCATAGAGCCCTAAGCCATCTGACGGCCGGCCTAATGCTCTGCTTGGCGTGTGTACAGGCATAAAAAACAGTAGCGCCCCTAAGGCGCTACTGTTGTTCTCCATTTAATCGCGTAGTCGCGAGCGACTAGTTCTTGTAAAGCTTCCAGAACACTTGCAGTCAACGGTACTGCCTTTTTCTTTATGAAAACCTGAACAGTTGGGTTAAACAAATCATCTGTTTGAACCGTTAACCGAATATGCTTAGTCCGAACCTCTATGTAGTATCCGGCAACACACCCTTCAAGTTTCCTAAGTACATCATCAATTTCCGTGGCTTTTGTAGCATCCCGAGGCCTCGGCAGGCACAGCAGCCAGTTAAACAACGACTGTAGATTCATCTAAACACCTCCCTAGAACGATGTAATCCACCTCACTTACTCAAACACGGCGACATATGACGCGATGCTGATGAGATGTGGTCGTTCGGGATGTGAGACATGGCAGGTTAAGTTGATGTTTAGTGAAGTCGATCCTTATCACTCGTGCGACCTAAGGCTATTGACATTTGGTTAGTTAACCAAATAATATAAAGGAATGTCACTACGTAGACAGCCTGTTTATTTGGAGGAATTATGAGCTCTGTATCAATTCAGCCGCGCAAAGTCGCTTTTGATGTCTCTTCAGTTCCGCGGCACTGGAATGGTGGCGATCCCGTTCTGACACGTTTTTTTGACGCTTTGTCAGTACATTTTCCGGAGGGGGAGCGCTTCTTTATCCAGTCCGTGCGTCACTTCCAGGATCAGGTGGAGGATGCGCGCCTGCGTGAAGATATCCGTCATTTCATTCGCCAAGAGGGTCAGCACGGGATTGTCCATGACCGTTTTAACGACGTTATGGTGAGTCAGGGCGTGGATGTGGATAAGGTGACCGCTAATCTAAGGGCGTTTATTCGCACTACACAGAAGTACTTGCCGAAGAAGTATCAACTCGCCATGACCGCGGCGTTTGAACACTTTACAGCAACCTTGGGCGAAACAATGGTCAGCGAGAAAAGTGACATGTTCCGCGAGGCCGACCCGGTAATGAGGGCTCTATTTCTTTGGCACGGGGTTGAAGAAGTAGAGCACAAGGCAGTGGCCTATGATCTTTATCAGGGAGCGGCTGGGGGTGGCTACCTGATTCGTGCCTCGGCGCTGGTGGTTGCGACACTGATGGTTCATTTGGTCGTGGCACCGGTATTCTGGAATATGCTCAAGCTTGATGGTGTCACGCGCCAGCCCGGTGTGATTATAAAGGGTTTGAACAAACTTTATGGGCGAAAAGGTATTCTCACAGGAATGTTGCCTGATTTTCTTGCCTGGTTTCGTCCCGGGTTTCACCCTTGGGACACCGGTATGCCTGAGAAGGTTGCCGCCTGGTTGGCAGAGTATGAGGCTCATGGTGACCCAATGCAGGCATCGGAGACCATTTATGGTTCGGCTCCTGTGAGAGAAGCAGCCTGATGCAGACCAACGATCAGGGTAACCCCGGTGCCTTTGAGTTTCAGCACACTCATAGGCCCGGACGCCACTGTGGAAGTTCAGCTATCAGGGATCTTCTGGAGTTTCATGGGCTTAATTTAACTGAAGCTTTCTGCTTCGGTCTCGGTGCCGGGCTTGGTATTACCTATGTAGAAATACCGGGCACGGAAACCCCATTTATTGTTCATGTTCGCTCAATGGGTTTTGAGGAGGCGGTGTTCTCTACACTTGGAGTGCCATTTCACTGGGAGTCCTGGCAGAATCAAGACACTGCTGCAGATGCGCTGGATGACTATCTTGATGCTGGCCAGCCTGCGCTACTGTTAACCGACATATATCACCTTCCATATTTTAAGAGCAGCACACATTTTCCAGGTCATGCCATTGTCGCTTGGCAGCGAATTGAAGATGGCAAAGCCGTTCTGGTCAGTGATACTGAGCGCCCTGATCTTATCAGGGTTCCGCGAGAAGATCTGGCAAAGGCGCGGTTCTCTCTATCACCGCCTTTCATTCATCAAGGATCCTTGTTTTCGCCAGAAGGTATTTCGGTTGATGTCTCTCCCGAAAAGGTGCGCAATGCGATTATTCGTAATGCCGAAACGCTCAAACATGGAAGCAAGAACCAAGGAATTGAAGCATTGACGACATGGATAAAGGAACTTCCTCGCTGGAAGAGTTTTGACAAATGGCCATGGTTATTGCGATTTGCTTACCAAGTAATCGAGAAGCGTGGTACTGGAGGTAGCGGCTTTCGGGCTATGTATTCAGAGTTTCTCGAAGAGGCGGGTGAGATTGTGCCTGAATTAAAAGAGGCGGGTTTGACACACCGGATGCGCGAGAGTGCGGACGCGTGGTCCGCATTGGCTAATTGTCTCCGCCTTGGCTCCGAAAGCGAAGTATTTCCTGATGAAGCGATAACCGAAGCCATTAAGGCTGTGCGTGTTGCGGAGCTGCGGTATGTGGATGCCGCACTAACGTTGTGAATAGACAAGTTGAAAAATATGACGGCTGAAAAATTAATCTTGAGAGACTTGCTTGCCGCTAAAGCGTTTTTTGGTTCGGCGCATCCGTTGTTTCGAGCCTTTGGCATTGAGGTGGATGAAATTACCCAAGATGGCTCGATGATGAGCATGCCCTGCGTCCCTGATGTTTGTAATCGCGATGGTGTATTGCACCGAGGTGCCATAGCAACATTACTGGATACTGCTTGTGGTTTGTCGATTTTTGTTCGTCTCGGTGATATGCGTCCGATTGCGACCATCGACTTGCGTGTCGATTTCATCACCATGCCGAATCGAGGGGAAGGGGTCTTCTGCAATGTCACGTGCTTTGCAGTTGAAGGAAATGTTGCCTATGTCCGTGGAGAGGCATTCGGGAGTGTTGGGGGTAATCTACTGGCGTCGGTATCAGGAAGTTTTGCTATAGGGACAGCAGGTCCTTCCTTTGACCAATCAATTGAAGATAGTCAAGAGAAGAAGTCCCGCCCGAAAAAGGCATCCGATGCAATTAGCATTATAAGGGAGGGGAAAGGGGGAGGCGAAGACACGGATAAGTGGGTTGATAGCTCTCAATATGCACAATTTCTTGGTATTACTGCTTTTAACGATAACGGTGAAAAAAAATACAAAATGCAATTTCGTGAACAGCACATTGGCAATCCACTGATCAAGACTTTTCATGGCGGTATTATAGCTAGCTTTGCTGAGATTGTTGCGGGTCGTCACGTAATCAGTAACCAGAATGTGCATGATAATCTAGTGTGCTCCAGCATGACTTTCGATTATTTGCGCCCAGCCTTTGCGGGCACTCTGATGGCAAAGCCGAAAATTATTCGTGAGGGAAAGCGCTTCACAGTGGTTGTTGTGGATGTTTATCTTGGCACGAGTCTAGTGTCCAGTGGGCGTTTCATCTACAAGCGATGTCTCGCCTCTTGTTAATCAATCGATAAAAATCTCCCCGTCTGCCTCGTTGAGGAATTCTGTATGTATATTTCACAGACATTGCGCCGTGCGGTTCAATTAAATTGTAATGGTATGACTACAGTTTTTGTTGGCTGCCGCCAAGCTTGGCGAGAGTTTGAAAGTAGAAGGCGCAATTTAAAGTCACCCGGCCGTACAGGAGTGCGCAGTAATCGGTATTCCGCACGAACACTGGGGTGAAGCTGTACATGCGATAGTGGTGTTACGTGAAGGCAGTCGTGCTAGCGATTCAGAAATAATCGAACATTGCCGGGAAAAAATAGCGGGCTATAAAGTGCCGCGCGCAGTTGATTTTCGGTAGGAACCGTTGTCGGTGAGTAGTGCCGGCAAAGTGCTAAAAAATGAACTGCGTGCACCTTTTTGGGAAGAGAAGAATAAGCGGGTTAATTGAGTAGCCTGCCATCCTGTATCGCGACAGATATTACCTTGGAGACTTCCATGAACCTAGATTTTAGCAATGACGAAAAGAGATTTCGTGAAACTATCCGGCAATGGATGAAAGAAAATTTACCTGACGATATTAGGAGCTGTACTGCTCGAGGAGCGATGCCAGATAAGAGCATGCAGCAGCGATGGGAGCGTTTACTTGGCAGCCAGGGCTGGCTAACGACAACCTGGCCGGAACAGTACGGTGGCCCAGGGTGGAGCGCAACCCAGCGATACATTTTCGATCTGGAGCGCGCTTTGGCAGGTGCTCCTCCGACAAGCCCTTTTGGTGTGGCCATGGTCGGGCCGGTGCTATACACCTTTGGATCCGAAGTACAGAAGGCGCACTGGTTGCCCGGCATTCAAAGTGGCGAGACGCTCTGGTGCCAAGGGTATTCCGAACCCAATGCCGGCTCGGATCTGGCCTCATTAAAAACTCGTGCCACGCTTAATGGTGATCATTATTTGGTAAATGGCCAGAAGATCTGGACCACGCAGGCACATTGGGCGGACATGATGTTCTGT
Organism: uncultured Paraperlucidibaca sp.; assembly: GCA_964569335.1. Taxonomy (GTDB): domain Bacteria; phylum Pseudomonadota; class Gammaproteobacteria; order Pseudomonadales; family Moraxellaceae; genus Perlucidibaca. The sequence goes on along the minus strand of CAZMVL010000019.1, from coordinate 31,984 downwards.
CTGGTGCGCACAGATAGCAGCGTGAAGCCGCAACAGGGTATTTCATTCCTGCTGATCGACATGAAAACACCGGGCATTGAGGTGCGGCCGATTTATTCAATTGATGGGCATCATCATCTCAATGAAGTGTATTTCACCGACGTTAAAGTCCCAGTGGGAAATATGGTGGGTAAAGAAGGGATGGGATGGACTATCGCCAAATTCCTGCTTACCCACGAACGTACCACCATTGCTGGTGTGGCAGATATTCACTACGAGATAGGCCGCCTCAAGACAGCGATGGCCGCCCTGCCAACTGAAAATGATAAAGAGCAGGCGAAGCGTCGGCTGGCAGCCTTGGAAGTAGACCTTATGGCATTGGAGTACACCAACTTTCGTACCGTTGCTGCCACGGATGAAGGCAAACCGTTCGGCCCAGAATCGTCAGGGCTGAAAATCAAAGGCACGGAACTACAGCAAAGGGTTTCCCAGGCGATGGTAGAAATCGGAGGTTTGATGTCTCTTCCATGGGATAACGAGGAGCCCATCGGGGAGCAAATTTTTAATCAGGCCAGTCGTCGCTATAACTTCCTACGTGCGTGCACCATCTATGGTGGATCCAACGAGATCCAGAAAAACGTGTTGGCGAAAATGCTGCTCGGATTGTGAGGTGAAAAATGGATTACAAGTTACCCGAAAATACCACCATGATTGCGGATACGGCGCGCCGTTATCTTAAAGACAACTATTCATTTGACACGTACATTGCGCAGCTAAATGAGAGCAATCACCTTGAAGCGATTCGCTGGCAGTCCATGAATGATTTGGGTTGGTTTGGCCTTCCTTTTGCTGAATCCGTTGGAGGGTATGGTGGATCATTGCTTGACGTCTGCGCCATCGTGCAGGAGTTAGGTGCCGCGCTATGTCTTGACCCTTTTGTCGATTTAATTGTTTCTCCCGGTAAGTTACTGGAGTACGCCAATACACCAGCATCCTTAGCGTTACTTGATCGCATTATTGCTGGTGAGGAACGTGTAGCGTGCGGTCTTTATGACCGGCACGCCGGTTATCATGTACTGAGTCCTTCCTTGAGGCTAAACGGAAAACGACTTTCAGGGCGGAAGCACGTTGTGTCTGATGGTGGCGTTGCTGACACCGTACTCGTCTCTGCCATGTCTGGTGATGAGTTAGTCATTGTCGCGCTACCTTTCGACGCCTGTGGCGTTGAAAGATATCGATTGCTCGATGGAAGCCGTGCTGCCAGTTTGACTATCGATGATGTGCCTATCAATGAGGATATGATCTTGTGTCGCGGGAATGCCGCAAGACGAGCTGTTTCTGCCTGGTTCGATTATCTCTGCACGCTGGATTGTGCTCGCATGTTTGGTGCCTGCCGTGAAGTTTTTCAGTCCACGATGGAATATGCTCGAATGCGAAAGCAATTCGGTGCTGCCATTGGCAGTTTCCAGGTAATACAGCATTATCTTGTCGATATTTTCATTGACCTCCAGCAGCTAGAATCGATGCTTTTGATGGTGTCGGTGAAAGGGGAGAGCGAATGTAATTCTGAGCGCATTCGCGCTACGTCAGCGGCAAAGGCTTACTACGCGAGCCAGGCTGTTGGTATAGCGCAGCAAGGTATCCAGATACATGGTGGCGTTGGCGTTACAGAAGAGCTGAACATCGGACACTATTTCCGCCTGATTACGCATGCTTCATTGAGTAACGGTAATCGAGAGCATCACATAACTCGATTTTGCCAGGCAGGGGGAGAATGAAAATGGAGTCATTTGATTTCATCGTTGTGGGGGCTGGTTCCTCAGGCTGTGTCCTTGCCAATCGACTAAGCGAATGCGGGCAATATTCCGTTTGCCTCATCGAGGCAGGTCCTCATGACAATAGCGGCTTTATTAATGTTCCGTTTGGTCTTATTGGCTTGATCAAACAAGGAAAGCGGAACTGGGGATACGACACCGCGCCGCAGACGCATTTAAATAACAGAAGCCTCTACTGGCCACGGGGTAAAACACTGGGGGGAAGTAGTTCAATCAATGCCATGGTCTACATTCGTGGCCAACAGCAAGACTATGATGACTGGGGCGCGCAAGGGGCAACAGGTTGGTCGTGGAAGGACGTGCAGCCTGTCTTCAATGCACATGAAAATAATGAACAATACCCAGCAAATAACTGGCATGGAGTGGGTGGGCCACTGAATGTGACCCGAGTAAGAGATATCAATCCCTTGACCCGGTTGTTTGTTCAGGCTGGAGAGGAGCTGGGTTATTCTCGTAACGATGACTTTAATGGACCAGAGCAAAAAGGCTTTGGACGTTTCCAGGTAACACAAAAAAATGGCCAACGATGGAGTGCCGCGCGCGCTTTCCTTGATCCTGCCCGTGGTCGCAATAACCTGCGCATCACCACAGATGTGCAGGTGACAAAAGTGATACTTAATGACGGTAGAGTGGTTGGCGTTGAAACTCGTAACGGTGATGGTAGTGTTTCGATAATTAACGCTAATAAGGAGGTTGTTCTTTCTGGGGGTGCGATAAATAGTCCTCAACTGCTTATGTTGTCGGGAATTGGTAAGAAAGAGCACTTGTCAGAAGTCGGGATTGCTTGCTTGCATCATTCACCGGAAGTCGGAGAAAACCTTCAGGACCACCTTGATATGACAGTTATGATCAAGGATCGAAGTCGTCAGTCAATTGGGATGTCACCTTTTTTTATACCTCGACTAATTGGAGCCTTCTATCAGTACTTCCGTCATCGACGCGGGTTTCTGGCCAGTAATGCGGCAGAAGCTGGTGCCTTTGTCAATCTGTTTAGCGAGACTGATCGCCCTGATGCCCAGCTACATTTTTTGCCGGCTTTTCTGCGAGATCATGGCCGTAAGTTGTCTCCAGGTTTCGGCTGTACTATTCATGTTTGCCAACTTCGACCAAAGAGTCGTGGCTGTATTCGCCTGGCGAGCAATGATCCACTGGCCTCGCCTATGATCGATCCGAACTATCTTTCTCATCCTGACGATATCCTTGTGCTTCGTGAAGGTGTGAAATTGGCTAGGAAGGTGTTTCACAGCCAGTCTTTCGCTTCTGCGTTTGGCGGCGATGATGAGCCGGATTCTTGTGTTGAGAGTGATGACCAGATTGACGCTGATATTCGTCAGCGGGCAGAAACAATCTATCACCCAGTCGGCACTTGCCGTATGGGCAGTGATGAAAAGGCGGTGGTAGATATTCGCCTTCGGGTAAACGGTGTGCGGGGATTGCGAGTCGCGGATGCCTCGATCATGCCATTGTTAATCAGTGGTAATACGAATGCGCCGTGCATGATGATTGGAGAGCGAGCAGCACAATTCATTCTTGAGGATGTGAGTTAACGAACAGGCAGTCAAGCATCCTAAGCTAACGGTAAATGGTTTGTTAAACCGTTGAAAATGCTGGAATTGCCGTAGGCAATATCTGCTTTAAGAGTCCAGGAGGCGTTGGTGTAGCCAAAGACCAATGCCATGTTGGGTATATGTTTTCCAGCATCAGCCCTTTGTACATGATGGAGTCTGATATGTTGACACTCTTGCCGTCGACACGAAGGTTTGCGCCACCAAACATTTGTAAATCCAGGCCGGTGGCAGTGATGATAATATCTGCAGGTATCAATTCGACATTACAATCTGTCTACTGAAGCGGGTTAGGTCCATGGTGATGTTCAGCGGTTTCTTAAATGTACTTGCGAATAGAGGGGCCATCGGCAAGCATCTTGGTGTCTGTCTGTCCAGGGGCGGAAGTTATAGCCGAGTGTGAACATATCCGAGTCAGAACGGATGCCGGGATAGCGAAATAGATCCCAGGTACCGCCAACGCGCTTGCGTCGCTCGAGGATGCCATAGCTTAGATCTGGGCACTTGCGGCTCAGATGGCAAGCTGCATCAACGCCGGAAAGGCCAGCGCCAATGATCAACACGTCGAGATGTTTATGTTTCATGGTGTAAGTCTCCGGTCAGAGGAACATATGTCAATAAATTTCGGGTCAAGGCGCTGAAGAAAATCCAGCACAGCTCCGGTAAAGATGCTGTTGCGATCACCCGCTACCATATGACCCGCTTGATTGATCACCCGGTACTGGGCATGTGGCACTAGGGCTAACAATTCCTGGGCACCCTCTTCGCTGAGCACGTCACTGTGATGACCACGGATCAGTAATATTGGTAGTTTTAGGCTCTTCGCAGCGCGATTGAGCCGTGTGCGACCGAATATGCTTTCATCTGCTTCAGGAATTACCGCATGTTCAAGAAAAGCCGGATCCCAGTGCCAATGGAGGCGGCCGTTAGCGTCCTGACGCAGATTTCTTCGCAGTCCCTGAGAATTTGCAGCCGCTTTTCGTGCTGGGTTATAGGCAGCGACAGCATCTTGGACCTGCTCGAGCGAGTCGAATCCGTCTTGGTGGCGACGCATAAACTCAATAACACGGCGAACACCGTTGTGTTCTAGACGGGGGGCTACGTCCACCAGTACCAAGCCTTGGCAGGTCAGGGAGGGCTCCTCTCCAAGTGCGAGCATGGTGGTGAGGCCGCCCATTGACGCACCGACGATATAAGGGGATGAGGGAAGAGACTGAATGATGCTGCGGAGATCTGACATCAAAGCAGTGGCGCTGTAATCCCCTTTCGGGCACCACTGGCTTTCACCATGACCTCTGGCGTCTATGGTCGTGGCGCAGTATCCCGCCCTTGCCATTACTTTTGCTGTGTGCGCCCAAGCATGACGTGTCTGTCCGCCGCCATGTAGCAGTAGCACCTGCGGTGACTTTGGATCTCCGAACTGGGTTGCACTAATAACCAACCCCCCTTTTCCGTGGAACTGTATGTTCCTGCCAGTCTGCGTGGGGCTGCTTGAAGCACTCCGGTCAAGCGTTGTGGGACTATCGTGATGATGCATTATTAGATGTGCTTTTGTTTGGTTAATCAACCAAATATTAGCGTTTGATGTATAAAAAGGGAAGTGCTGCTTGAGGAAATTATCGCTGGGTTGTCTGGCTGACGAATTCCTTGAAGGGGCATGACCTAGCATAAAAAAGCCGCCATTAAAAATGGGGGGATTACCCACTCATCAAGGCAAAATGTGCAATGGCAGAACGCCAGTTGAGACTTTGTTGGATGGGAAATAGGTTTGGGCAGAAAAGAATCTGACTCAAATCTAATCTGACAGGCACCTGCAAAAACTGGTAACTGTCAGATCAGGTCTTAGATAGTACACTGCTATAACAACATGAGCTTTTAAAACATATTTATATCAATGCAGACTCTCTTGTAAGGCCGCCTTATTTTTAAACTCTGAAGCTAGTGCTCCATTTTCACCAAAAAGCTTTTCGCGCCAAACACATTCCAATTCAGTGGTGTCATGATCTTTCGGGTGAAAGCTCGACTTCAAATACAATGGCATTTTAGGAATTATCTTAGTGACAAAACCATTCATACCAAAAAGCATTTTTAAACCAGTGATATTATCTTTAGCACTACCCAGCTTTCCTTCTTTTGCTAGCATCCATGCCCAAGTCCCACCGATCATAGGAAGCAATACAACCGAAGAAGCAAGCGCTGCTACTACACGCTCCAATCTAGAGTTACCAATAATACTGTAAACATCATAAGCAACCGATTTATGCTCCAACTCCTCCAGGGCGTGCCATTGCCAGATTTTGATCATCTCAGGGTCAGCACGACCAGCAAAGCCTTCATCATTTAAAAGCTGCTCAGCCAGCAATGCAGTGAAGTGCTCCATAAAGGTTGTCGCTGCAAGACGTGTACTTGCTGGCATCAGGTCAAATATCTTCAGCCCAAACTTCACAATTCGATCCGAAGACTCCATATCAAATCCACGCTCTGCCAACAACGCATTTAGGCGATCATGCTCACGACCGTGAATAGCCTCCTGCCCCATAAATCCTGATACCTGAGCTTTCAAATGATCATCTTCAATACGGTCTCTAAAGCTCCTTACTGACTCCATAAAAAATCTTTCACCTGGAGGAAATGAGCCGGAAAGCATTGCAAAGAACATAGTGGCAGTTGCGTTATTGCCATAAAAATATCTAGGGGAATCTTCAGCCATAGAAAAATCCACATGGCGAGGTGGAATTCCCACAGATGCCCCAGTAAGCTTACGTTTCATTGACATAGAGCCCATAATAATCTCCTAAAAAAATAAAAAACACCTAACTTAAAACCCGCACAACTCAGATTAATTAAAATTAATCTTATCAATCAGGTAATACGATAAATCATCGAGCCATTGGCAACTAACTTACCTGACTCTTTTTCACAAATAGAAACTTCTGAAAATATTAACTCTCGGCCACGTTTGACGGCATTTGCGGTAGCAATAATATCTTTCCCTTGCGCCGCAGCCAGATAATTCACAGTCATCGATACCGTGGCAGCTCGCATGCCATTTTCAGTGTTATGTCCCGACCATGCCGCCAAAGCACCAGTCAGGTCTAGCAAACTACTGATGGCTCCACCGTGAAAAGTGTTATTACCACCTGTCAATTCATCGCGGAATGGAAGACAAACGAGGGCCCGCTCTGCTACGACCTCAACGATCTCTATACCAAGAAGCTTTTGAAAGGGAACCTCTGGAAACATCTTAATTAATGATTCAAGAAACAATTCATTCATATGCAGTTATTCCTCATTATCGTAAAGTCACCACACCAGATCATAAATCTACCAATTTTTAAACAACGGTTTTAACGAATTGATGCATCGTGCCGCTAATATAATCTCTATATAAAGTCGTTTATTAAATTAATTATTAAGCCAAGCTCAAGAACTAAGCAAATTGCTAAAAATCCTTCTTTGCTTCTTCTTGATATTTCTCCCCTCAAAACGAAGATAACCATCTTCGAGATTACCGTAGCGCAATGCTAGAAAATCCTTCAGATAGTCATCCAAATTCTGCCAAGGAGCCTTGCTACCTTGGCGAGGCAAATTATCGTTAGCTCGCTTAACATAGTTAGAGCGCAGATTAAGGAAATTGAGATTTGTGCCACACCCCTCAGCGTCAATGGGAGTGACTTGAGTAGCACCAATATTTTGCATATGATTGATTACGCGGCAAACAAACTCGCAAGCAATATCAGCTTTTAAAGTCCAAGAGGCATTTGTGTAACCAAAAACCAGTGCCATATTCGGTACATTTTCTAACATTAAACCTTTGTATAGCAGTGAATTAGCGACGCTAACTTCGCGACCGTCAACATGTAGTGTGGCACCACCAAAAAGCTGAAGGTTTAGGCCAGTTGCAGTAATGATTACGTCTGCCTCCAAATGCTCACCGGATTTGAGTTGAATACCACTTTCAGTAATTTTGTCGATATGGTCTGTCACCACAGAAGCTTTTCCTTCGCGAATGACTTTAAAGAGATCGCCTTTAGGAGCTGCACACATGCGTTCCTCCCAAGGATTATAGCTTGGCTCAAAGTGACGCATATCAGCATTCGGGCCAAGCTGTTTGCGCACTCCTGTCAGCAGCAAACGGCGGATGGCTTTTGGCTTACTGAGAGATAGTTGATAAACAGCACGCTGAAGTAAAATGTTACGGACTCTAGCAGCATGGTAAACGGCTATTTCAGGCAGAAAGTGACGCAGATTTTTTGAAATCAGATCTTCTTCCGGCACCGTCGCAACATAGGTTGGCGAACGCTGTAGCATAATCACATGAGCAGCTTTGTCTGTCATGGCAGGCACCAGTGTTACTGCTGTGGCACCACTGCCAATAATAACGACACGCTTGCCGCTATAATCATAGTTTTCAGGCCAGTGTTGCGGATGAATAACGTCGCCTTTGTAGTGCTCCAAGCCATTAATTTCAGGTGTGTAACCTGCGTCGTACTTATAGTACCCAGTGCAATTAAAAACAAAAGAAGCTGTGAATAGTTCTTCTTTTCCGGTGCTCTCATTAAGCGCCGTGACAGTCCAACTGCTGGTCCCGCTATCCCACTCTTCTGAAACTACTTTCAGTCCGAAATGAATGTGTTTTTTGACGCCATACTCTTGGGCCGTATCCTCAATATAAGTTCGGATAGACTCCCCTCCGGCGAGCATTTTAGTATCAGTCCAAGGCCGAAAGTTATAACCAAGTGTGAACATGTCAGAGTCTGAGCGAATACCTGGGTAACGGAAAAGATCCCAAGTTCCACCTAAGCGCTCACGCCGCTCAAGGATGCCATAACGTAAGGTTGGGCATTTATTTTTCAAGTGGCAGGCGGCACCGATTCCCGACAGGCCAGCGCCGATAATCAGTACATCTAGATGATTGTGATTCACATTAATGCTCCATATTTCAACTTGTACAAGTCATCTGTAGCCACATAGGGACTACAGATGACTTACAGAAAACCTAGTACTGCTTCGATAAAAACTTTGTCTAATCTTTCAGCCATCACATGGTAAGAATTAAGGCCACGTAACATGCAAGATGGCCTCCGCTCAAAAAACACAGCATTGTGATAGCTGTCATCTGACCATAACGGCTAGCTCGTAACTCAAGATCATCGGCATCCGACCACTACTGCTACTTAAGTAAGCCCTTGAGTGTTGAGTGACAAGTTGTCATGACAGTTTTGCTGCTAATTATGTTAATGGTTGGTTGATCAACCAAATATTAATATAAAAAAATTTAAGAAGCAAGGACACTGATGCAGAGTTATTCCGTCAAGCGAGGCTAACCTAACATCTCGCTAGGGTCACACGCATCCTGTTGAGCAGCCAATATTGTAGGTGTTGGTTGCCATCAAGCTTTGGTGTTGTTTACAACATTTCCTGGGTATCATCCTGAATAGATGCAGGATTAACACTGATTCTCACCCCGGAATTAGACCTCAACATGCTCCCTTCCGAAGTTTTTGCATTCTCGCGAGTCGCAATCACTGCAGTAGAGAAGCTCATTGCAAAGGCAGGCCAAACACAATTTAGTGCTCTGGCAGAACTGACACCCATTTGTCGGCAGAGGTCATTGACTGGCACGCCGCCTTCAATCTGCTTAAGGGCCGCCATAATTTTGCTTTCGGTGAGCTTAGGTTTACGTATCATCATCTCCTGACATAAGTTTGCCAGAAGACTCTACAAATGAGTGTCCAAATTTAGGGGGGACGTCGGGTAAACTATCATTAAGTAGTTGAAATATGATATAATTGAATAAGTTAAATTAAGTAAGAGAGTGCGCGTGAAAAAGAGACGCCCAACCAAAGTTATTGATCAGTTAGATCGAGAGATAGTACTGACCTCAGCAGCTCGTCTTTTCAAAACTCAAGGATATGAGCGCACTACTGTGAAAGAAATTGCAGATGCATGCAATATGCTTCCTGGCAGTTTGCATTATCGTTATAAGACGAAAGAGGCCATTCTAATTGATCTTATGCGCTTAGGTTTAGAGCAAGTTTCTGTGGAATTAATTAAAGCGTGTGTCGGAGAGAGTAATCCTGCCGAACAATTGCGCAAAGGTATCAATGCCCATTTGAAAGTGTTGGTTACTGGCTCCGATATGGTCTATGTATTGCTTTTTGAATGGAGAGCACTCCAAGGTGATGCTCGTAAGGAAATGATTCAATTACGTGATCGATACGAGGCCCTTTGGGTCGGATTATTAAAGCCGCTAGCACAAAAGGGGATTATTCATAAAGATGTTGACTTAGACTTATTGCGCCTGATTGGTTTGGGCGCATTGAATTGGGTTGCTACTTGGTTTACTGAGGAAGGCCGCTATACATTAGAAGATATCGGCAACTTTGTATGGAGAATTATAAAGCAAGCTGTTGTGGTGCCAGGTGAGACTGATATATAACGCTGCCTCTTTTCATACTCAGCTTTCATATCAGTGTGTTAGTTCGACGCCAGCACAGTAAAAGCAACCGTTAGAATTCGCATACTACGGAATGAAGCCTTGGGATTTAAACCCGAGACAAAAACGAGCTCTTAACATTTCATCAGGGTAGGGCGATCCAGAGGATATGTTGCTTTCAACGGGGGGTGGTGGCAACCAAACCCCCTAACACTGGCCATGCTATAAAAGATATACCTTGAGCGAGATGAGGGGTAGCCGCGATTAGCTGGTTAATTCTGCAACTGCGCCCTGAGCCAGCAAACGCAGGCCTAAGAAATAAATTTAAAGACGCCCTTGTCAGCCCAAAAATATAAGTTATTCAGCGTTTATAGATAAAACGTCCAATCGAGACAATCGTCTCATCCAGAAAAATATCAACAGAAACAACGATAAAACGCTTGCTCGCACGAACAATCTTGGGCACAGCTAGGGTAATTCCAGCAAAGGCCGGTCTTAGGTAGTCGAAAGTCATACTACTGCATGACGGCTCCTGCTCAAGACCCTCCGACTCCCGCACAAACAAAGCCGCAACGATTTTACCAAAACTGGCGAGGATGCCGCCATGAAAAGTGCGCATAGGGCACACCATCAACCCACTGTTTCTGCAACGCATTAGGACTAGCAGTCGAATCGAAGGATGGGCCGAGCGTTCCGATAGCGAAAGACACTGACACCGAAGCCAAAAACGCATAATTTGAACTGCAAACTGCGCTCCCTCATACATAGGCGACATTTTCTTTTACAGCGTAACACTCGACTTTGCCATGTACTCCTTCACCTGTGGGAGCTTCCTGAATGAAGTCCACCCGCAAATCAATCGTTGCAATCGGGTGTACTTAACCCACTATTGTGGGTTAAGTACAAACTTACAGTCGGAGTCAGGCCGATATATGTAGATAGTTAGGTTTATTGTCACTGCCAGAAGCATGGTCATTGATTGTGGAGCGGCACCTGTAAGCCCAAAATTGATGGAAGCCACTCATTTTGTCTTGAAATGACTTTGTCTTGTCAAAAAATGACCTAGCTAACATGCCGACAAACCGCAAATCTCTAAAAACTAAAAACTAAAAACTAAAAACTAAAAACTAAAAACTAAAAACTAAACACTACTAGAGGATAAAAAATGAGTCTGATTACTTCTATAGAACATGCTCACCTTGAGCATCTTGTTCATTTCAAAATTGGTTCCTCGGTAATCCAAGTTGCTCTGGACAACACAATTTTCGGAATTGATTGAGGCTGAGGGGAAGAGTGTGCCTGCGGTACCTGCCACGTCATAGTGTCAAACGATTGGTTCTGAAAGACAGATACGCTTAGTGAAGAGGAAGTGCAAATGCTCTCAGTGACACCGGAGCAGACGAGTATTATAAGCCTAGACTGCCAGATTGTAGTTAATGATGAAATGGACAACATTACCGAGCATTTACCCGAATTTCAGATGTAAGTATTGGAGAACACCATGCCAACGAAATCAAGCGCAATTAATGCCATCCAGACCAAAGTGATCAACACCACATCCAAAGTGGTGCCAATGCACTTGCAAATCCAGGCACTGAAGGTGGTGATGAAGGCAAAAAAGAAGATCATCGGCAGGCAGCGCCCTCTGCTTAATTTTGTTGAAACGCCCATTCCCGATGTCAACACACTGGCGCTTGAGGACATCGACGTCAGCAACCCATTTTTGTACCGTCAAGACCAGTGGCGCGCCTATTTCAAGCGGCTGCGTGATGAGGCACCGGTGCACTACCAGAAGAACAGTCCATTCGGGCCGTTCTGGTCGATAACGCGCTATGAAGACATTCTGTTCGTGGACAAGAGTCACGAATTGTTTTCGTCCGAGCCGCAAATCATTTTGGGTGACCCCCCGGAAGGACTTTCGGTGGAAATGTTCATCGCCATGGATCCGCCCAAGCATGACGTGCAGCGCCAGGCGGTTCAGGGTGTGGTGGCGCCCAAGAATCTGAAGGAAATGGAGGGCCTGATCCGCGAGCGCGCCGGGGACGTGCTCGACAGCCTGCCTCTGGGCGTCCCCTTTAACTGGGTGCCGGCCGTGTCGAAGGAACTGACGGGGCGCATGTTGGCGTCGCTGCTGGATTTCCCGTACGAAGAACGTCACAAGCTGGTTGACTGGTCAGATCGATTGTCCGGTGCAGCATCAGCGACCGGCGGTGAGTTTATCGATGAAGACAGCATGTTCGACGACGCCGCAGACATGGCGAGGGCTTTCTCCAAGCTATGGCGCGGCAAAGAAGCACGTCGTGCAGCCGGTGAAGAGCCCGGTTTCGATTTGATCAGTATGTTGCAGAGCAACGAAGATACAAAGGACTTGATCAATCGTCCGATGGAGTTTATCGGGAATCTGGCGCTGCTTATCGTTGGCGGCAATGACACCACTCGCAACTCCATGAGCGGCGGTGTATTGGCTCTGAACCAGTTCCCTGAAGAATTTGCCAAGCTCAAGGCGAACCCGGAGCTGATTCCGAATATGGTCTCGGAAATCATCCGCTGGCAAACCCCGCTGGCGAATATGCGCCGGGTCGCTACGCAGGATGTGGAGCTGCGTGGTCAGACCATCAAGAAGGGTGATCGCGTGGTGATGTGGTACGCCTCGGGCAATCGGGACGAACGCAAGTTCGAGAATGCGGATCAACTCATTATCGATCGCAAGGAAGCCCGTAACCATATTTCTTTTGGTTACGGCGTTCACCGTTGCATGGGCAACCGTCTGGCCGAATTGCAACTGCGCATTCTCTGGGAAGAACTGCTCAAGCGTTTTGATAACATCGAAGTTGTTGGTGAGCCGGAGCGTGTGCAGTCCAACTTCGTGCGGGGCTATTCTAGGTTGATGGTCAAGCTTACGGCAAAAAGTCAATGAGTCGTCCGAGCGGAGTGGAGTCCGAACACTTCGATTATGTGGTGGTCGGCGAGGGCTCGGTCGGGTGTGCGGTGGCCAACCGCCTGTCCGAAAGCAGTAACTATTTGTCAACGCTAACTGAAAACTGACCCATGGGGATGCGGCTTATTTCTTGGACCGGTTTCAGTTAATTAAGCCAAGACTTTCACGGTACTCGATGGGGCTCATGGAGCCCAGCGAGATCTTTATTCTTTTTTCGTTGTACCAAACAATGTAGTCATGTACCAGCTGATGAATTCATCGATGGTGGTCGATTGCCAGTTTCCTGCGTAGAACATTTCGTTCTTCAGGCGGCCGAAGAATCCTTCGCAAGCTGCGTTATTAGGCGAGCACCCCTTACGTGACATCGACCGTTTCAGCTTTGCGTTTTGTATCCGCGTCAGCCAGCCCGGCCAGCGGAAATGCGCCCCACGATCGGAGTGAATCACTGGTTTGGTTTCGTTCAACTCCACCGTTTCAATGGCTGCTTCCAGCATCGTATTCACTAGTTCAGCATCCGGACGGGTACGCAGAGTCCGACTGACCACTAAGCCATCAAAGCAGTCGATCACCGGAGAGAGGTAAACCTTGCCCGCCGGAATCTGGAATTCAGTGATGTCCGTGAGCCATTTCTCGTTCGGTGTCGACGCTTGGAAGTCTCGGTTCAGGAGTTTTTCAGGTGCTGGGCTAATCTCTCCCAAGTAGGAGCCGTACCGGCGCTTCTTAGGCGCGTGAACACTCAAGCCTTCCTGCTTCATAAGGCGCTGAACCACCTTCTCAGACAAGTTAAGCTGGCACTTTCCCAGTGCGATACGTATCCGTCGGTAGCCGTAGCAGCGGTGATTGCTCTGAAAAACATCGACGATGGCTACCCGAGCATCAGCGTATTTGTCGGGCTTTCGCAGGCAAGCACAGTAGTAAAAATAGGAACTGCGGGGCAAATTGAGCGTGGTGAGCAGTTCTGTGCGCGCATAAATGGATTTCAGGGCGTCAACCAGCAGGGTTTTCTCTCGATTACTCAGGAGCTGCGGATTGACGCCCAGGTTTTTTTAGAATTTCATTGGCCCTCTTCAATATGTCGTGCTCAAGCTGGAGGCGGTGGGTACGGTGTTGAAGCGTCTCAATCTGGCGCTGTAGTTCAGCTGTGTCGGGATCAGGCGGCGTATCGTTTCGATGTCTTTTCATGGATGCGGGTGCCTCACGACCAAGGAGCTGATTTTTCCAGTGGTACAGCGTTGGCCTGCTTATCGCTAGCCTCTGGGCGACTTCCTGTGCACGACTCTGGCGAGTGCAAAGGTCAATGACTGATGCACTTCTAGTTGCGTCTAGGTGTCGAACATTGAGGACTCTGCCTACCTTGCGGCAGTGTGCCTCAGGGTGCAACTCATCAATTCATCGGCGCAACAATTCACGACTGGGGTATCCCAATGCCCGCAAAGTTGAAGTAATGCACCGGTCGTGATCAAAGTAGTGTTGCACAGCAGCCTTCTTGTCTTGATCCGAGTACTTTTGGTTCAACCGGACATAACCGGCACGAAGTTCTCTGCTCTGATCATACTCGCGCACCCAGCCAAGGAGCGTGTTTTTGGTGGGATAGCCTAACTGGTAAATAGTTACACGTAGACGCTTACCTAGCTTGTTGTAGAGATTGACGGCACTAATGCGTTCTTTGTAGGAATACATGAGTTACCCCCAAAGTAGTCCAAGTTTTTAGCCGCACCCACGTATATATGACGTTTTTTAGCTTGACAACTACAAATTTTCATATCAAATTTGGTTGGTCAATCAACTAAAAAAAAAATATGAAGCCAATAATTATTATAACTTTTATGTTTGCGGGCCTTGCTAATGCGGGTGGCATTGACTTGCCTGCTATATCTGCATCTCAGCAGGGGACTGCAAACGCAAATGGAGCTGAAGCGGCTGACGCATCTGTTATTTACTACAATCCTGCAGGAATGAGTTACCTGAAGGGTCGACAGAGCTCCATTAGTGGCACGCTTTTGACATTTAGAGGAAAGGTCAAAGATACGGGGTCCACAGGGACGCCAGAGCCATCTGATAATAGTAATGAAGAAGGTAGGCCATTGGGGCCTGATGGCGTCGATCCCTATGCGGCAGGAGATTCAGGAAGTTTCTGGCCCAAAATTCTTGGATTGGGTTCTGTATTTTATGCCGTTCCATATGATGAGAATATAACTATTGGGATTGGTGTGTTCTCTCCTGGTGGAGGAAATATCAACTATAAAAGCAATTGGTCTGGCGCATATCAAGTCGATGCGATTGCTCTAGAACTTGTAAATATTAATCCATCTGTTGCTGTAAGATTTGATGATAAGCATAGCATTGGTTTCGGTGTGTCTGTTATTGGTGGGCACTTGAGATATCGAACTCAGTTAGATGCACAGGGGCTTAAGCCCTATCTTCTTCAGGAGCTACTGGGAGATGTTACTGTTGATACATTAACTGTGACCCCACAGGTTCAGAGTATAATAAACACTGTCTGCGGTGTTCAACTGCTAGTAGACGTCCTATGCGGAATTAGAGTTGGTGATGTATTACCTAGGCCAATTACTGATGCGTTATCATCGCCCTTGGCTGATGCCCTTGTAGATCCATCTAGTACTGCCTCTGGCCTAATTGAAATGTATGGATATGGTTTAGGTTATAATCTTGGATATATGTTTGGAATTAATGAAAAATCAAGAGTCGGATTGTCTTTCCGGTCTGCGACAAAAGTTAATTTAAGGGGGGGGGCTGAGTGGGATACAAGTAAACTTAAGGCTCGGCCAGTAGTCGGAACCACTGTTGTTAGTTTATTAAACAATGGCGGCAATTCAGATCTAGGTGATTTATTGGCAGACTATTTGCTGCCTGATACTACTACAAAGGCAGTTTTTAATATTCCGGCCAGACTTTCCCTTAGCTACTTTTCTGAAATAAATGATAAAATTGATATGATGTTTGATTATACATTCATAAAGTCTTCAGTTATGGATGAGTTGTCCGTTGGTTTTGGCGTTGAAGAGGATTCTAATGGTAATAAAGTGGTTCTTGCTGATGCAAAAATACCTCTAAAATGGCAAGACTCTTATAAGGTTTCCTTAGGATTAAATTATCATTTTGATGATAAAACAACCTTTAAGACTGGCTTTCAATATGATAAAACACCAATTCCATCAAAGGAATTTAGACATCCTGCGCTCCCTGAAAGCGATAGATATATGGCATCGCTGGGCTTCAATCATAAAATAAATAAAAAAATATCAATTGATGGTGCATATAGTTTGTTGGTTTTTGCAGACTCCAAATCTGAGTATAGAAATAAATGCAGATTTAATCAGCCAGAGGATGATGCGTCCGAATGCACTGGAATTGGTGGGACTTTCAGGGGGGAATTTAGCGATACGTACGCTAATATTTTGAGTCTGCAAATTAATTCTAAATTCTGAACTCAAGGCTAGGGTTTCGCGTTTGGTCTGAATGGATCGTGACCTTGCGGCAGGCGGCGATGCAGCTGTGATCGGTTTTCGATGAATGAAAAGAGTTGACATTTGGTTATATGACCAATATGGTTTATGCTCTATCCGCTTGTTAGTAATGGATAAGAGAAATAGTAAATTAAGTGAAGAAGGCCGCAAGAAACGCAAAAGGTTTATCAAAAAATTGATCAGCCTTGGTAGTGGCTCAAAAGATGGGGCTTAGCGTCACCAAGTGCCAGCGCGACTGGGGCGGTTTTTTCGCCAGCCAATTATGAGCTGGCTTGTAGAGTTTTTTTTATCTATTTATTTTGGTTGGTTATACAACCAATTTATTGTGAAAGTTGTAATAAATGTACGAATAAGAGCTTGGCACATTTTAGGAAAATGTATTAGGAGACAAGATATGTCTGCAGCAGCAAGAACAATCGGCTACGACGTGGTGGTTCCTCGTGATCTTCATTTCAGTATGAACACGGAAACGGTTGCTCGTCACTGGTTCAACGGTGACCCTTGGACCACCCATTGGATGAATGCAATTCTTTCGGCTGTTCCCGATGGCGAGCGTTGGGTGATGAACTCAGCTAGGGCGCAACTAGACAATCTAAAGGATCCGGAGGTTCATCAGGCAGCAATTAATTTCTGCCGGCAGGAGCGGATACATGCCCGGGAACATGACGAGATGAATGCCGCATGTGTGGCGCAGGGCGTGCCCATTGACAAAGTTGAGGCTGTCTTCACCAAAATCAGGACTGTTATGCAAAGCCGGCTCAGCCTGGATATGCAAAGTTCAATTGCGGCAGCGTTCGAGCATTTCACTGCAGTTATCTCGTCGGTGATGTTGGAGAATCCAGATTTATTCGATAAAACAGACCCGGAATTGCGAGCAATGCTTTTTTGGCACTTTGTCGAGGAAACAGAGCACAAGGGCGTCAGTTTTGATGTTTTTGTCGCCGCCAGCGGCGGCGGCGTAAAAGGGTATGTCAAGCGCGTCGGTGGCATGGCGCTCGCCACCGCCATTGGGCTGCCAATCATGCTTGGCAATCAAGGCTACCTGCTTTACAAAGACCGGCAGTTGACAAACTGGCGGTCGGCCATTCGCATGACTGATATCCTCTTAGGAAATCCAGGTATCTTCACCAGAATTTTTAAGTCCCACTATTTTCCTTATTTTAAGCCTGATTTCCACCCTTGGGATGATGATAACCGGGAGATTATCCAGGTTTGGAAGCGTGCCTACGACGAGTCCGGTGATACACACAAGGCATTTCAAGCACTAGTTAGTTGGCATCAGAAGCGCGACATTCAAGGCGTTAATACATTACGTCATATAAATCAGGTTGCATAAGAAAACGGAAATACAAAATGACGAAGAGAGAACAGAAGTTGTCGAATGGAGCTGCCGCTGTCGTAACAGGTGCTGGCAGCGGAATAGGCCGAAGCTTTGCCTACGAGATAGCGCGCCGAGGCGGCGCTGTACTTTGCGTAGATCTGCGTGAGGAGCGGGCTGAGGAAACTGCAGAGGCTTTGAGAGAACTCGGAGCTCATGCAGTCGCCTATACATGTGACGTCGGAAATGCCGCACAGATGGCGCAGCTCGCGGAAACATCGGAATCGCTGCTAGGTCGCCCGGTGACGCTGGTGGTCAACAATGCAGGGGTCGGCCTGGGAGGCCAGATTGGCGATGTGACGCTGGAAGAATGGCACTGGTGTATGAACGTCAATCTCTGGGGCGTAGTACACGGTTGTCATTTTTTTGCACCGCGCCTGAAGGCACTGGGATACGGCGGGATCATTAATGTGGCTTCCGCCGCCGGGTTCGCAGCAGCGCCCGAGATGAGCACTTATAACGTTACTAAGGCCGGCGTAATGTCGTTGTCGGAAACACTATCCTCCGAGTTGACGGGCACGGGTGTCAAGGTAACTGTGCTTTGTCCGACGGTCGTTCCTACCAACATCGTAAATGACGGAAAGTTGCCATCTTACCGTGCGGAATTCGCGAAATCGGCGATGACGAAATTCGCGCTGACCAACAGCGACGAAGTTGCTCGAAAGACGCTCGATGCGCTAGACAAAGGTCAACTCTACATGTTGCCTCAGATCGATGGTCGCATTGCCTGGATGTTTAAGCGAATAGCACCTCGGATGTATGCACGAAGCTTGGGTGAAGCCTATCGGTTGGTAGCGCCCTGATGGCTTCTCTACAAGCAACTACTCTGAAGTTTTTCCTGCGTCTGTGGGTAAAGCGTGATTTGGATTCAAAGGCAGCCCTGGTTCGCCATTTGCGTAGCGCGATGGACTCCCGGTTATTTCCGAGCCCGTTGCCATCCGGTGTCAGAATGCAGCCGGGAATAGTAGCTGGGGTTGCTGGCGAATGGCTGCATGTAAAAGATCCGCGCATGACTCTGCTCTATCTGCATGGCGGAGCGTTCATTGGCGGCAAACTGGCCACTTACCATGCATTCTGTGGCGAACTCGCACGGCGTTTGCAAGCGAGGGTTTTCCTGCCTGATTATCGGCTGGCACCGGAGCATCCTTATCCTGCAGCCACCGACGATTCATTTCTCGTCTATCGGCAGTTGTTAACGGAGCTTGCGGGTAAGCACCCGCTGGTGTTAGCTGGCGACTCGGCTGGAGGAAATTTAACGTTGGTAACATTACTACGCGCTAGAGACGAAGATCTACCAATGCCAGCCTGCGCGGTGACGCTCTCCCCCGGTGCTGATGCCACTGGCACTTTGATGTCGCTTGCAGCCAACAGCGACAGTGACGCTATGTTGTCAAGAAAAATGATCGACATGGCTGTCGACATCTACCTTGCCGGCGCAGACCCCGCACACGCTTATATATCCCCTTGTCGCGGAAACTACACTGGGTTTCCGCCGCTGATGGTGACTGTCAGCGAACAGGAGTGTCTGCGTGACGATGCCTATATCGTTGCCTACAAAGCGCGTCAAGCAGGTGTGAGGGTAGAAATGCTGTCGCGACCGGACATGCCGCACGTATGGCCGATATTTCACTTGTTGCTGCCTGAAGCGAGGAAGGACATGCATGCTTTGGTTCGTTTTATCGAAGAGCACACGAGTAAGGTCAGGACGTAGGTGAGTGTCAGTGCAACGCACAGCCGTACTGCAGCTAATAAAAAAGCATTTATCTGGAGATAGAAACATGAATATTGCCATTGAGCAGCCTGCCAAACTCGCGAATCAGCCTAGGCTATCCGAACACCCGGACCATGAAGTCGTAATAGTAGGCGCTGGTATTTCTGGGCTGGGTATTGCTATTCGCTTGAAGGAGCAAGGCATTGAGTCGTTTATGATTCTTGAGCGAGCAGATCAGGTTGGAGGCACGTGGCGCGATAATCGTTATCCTGGCATAGCCGTAGACATTACATCATTTACCTATTCGTATTCTTTTGAGCAAAATCCGAATTGGTCGCGTGTTTTTGCTCCCGGCAGCGAGTTGCAAAATTACACAGAAAGGGTCGCAGCCAAGTACGGAATCTACCCCCACATCCGCTTCAATGTCAGCGTACGTCGCACAGAGTTCGACGAACAGGACCATTACTGGCGAATAGAAACCGAAGGTGGTGACGTGATCACCGCTCGACATCTGGTGTCGGCGACCGGTGGATTGATCTCACCAAAAATGCCTGACATTAAGGGGATCGGCGACTTCAAAGGAAAGATAATTCACACTGGGCATTGGGACGAGAGTATAGAACTTAAGGGAAAGCGCATCGCCGTGATTGGTACCGGCGCGACGGCAGTCCAGCTGTTGCCTGAGATCGCGCCACTAGCGAAGAGGCTCGATGTATACCAGCGCACCCCTATCTGGCTGCTGAAAAAGCCGGATCGTACGTTGCCCGGATGGCTGAAGAGCACATTCCGGCTGCTGCCGGCTGCCCAACGCATCGTCCGCGCAGGCACCGATGCGGTCAGTGAATCACTGATGGTTGTTTCAGCTATTTATTACCGCCAGGCGCCCTGGCTAGTGCGCCGGTGTGAGGAGGCTGGCATCCGCAACATGAAAGAACAGTTGCCGAACCGACCGGATCTTTGGGAAAAACTCACGCCAAAATACGGATTCGGATGCAAGCGACCCTCGTTTTCGAACGAGTACTTCAAGATATTTGCCCGCGAAAATACCGACCTGATCACGACGCCAATCGATCGAATTACCGAAAAAGGAATACAGACCAGCGACGGGGTTGAGAGAAAGATAGACGTCCTGGTACTGGCGACCGGCTACCGGGTTTTCGAAAAAGGCAACTTGCCTTCTTACGAAGTAGTCGGGCGCAAAGGCCAGGAGATCGGAACATTCTGGGAAGAGAATCGGTATCAGGCATACGAGGGGCTAACGGTTCCCGGGTTCCCGAACTTCTACGTCATGCTTGGTCCATATGCGTTGATCGGTACGTCCTACTTCAAGATGGCTGAGGGCAACGCCATTCACGCGGTACGGTGCATCCAGGAAGGAATAAAGCGGAATGCAACGTGCGTGGAGATTCGCCAGACAGTTCACGATCGATACTTCGAGGACATTCAGAGGCGCCAGAAGAACACGGTATTCCTGAATCACAACTGCTCACTTTCAAACAGCTATTACTTCGACAAGCATGGCGACGCACCGATGCTGAGACCATCAACGTCTGTGGAGATGCTGTGGCGGGCAAAACACCTGCCTATGGACAACTATTGTTTTAGCCGTGTCGATAATCACGGCTGAATCCGCACAACGATACAAATCAGGGAAATTCATCATGGGGAACAGCACTGTTTCGGTTCGACAACAGTTCAATGCACCAGCTCATAACGTATTCGGAGCGTTGTATGACCATAACCGTCTCGGCGAGGTTCTCGGCGTTCCGGTCAAACGTATTCGTGATGGTGTAGGCGATGTAAATGGGGTTGGCTCTGCCAGAGCACTCGGATTCTGGCCAATGATTGCCGAAGAAACGGTGACCTCCGTTGAGGAAAACAAACTCATTGGCTATCGGATTACAAAAGGTGGCGCGCCACTCCGAAATCACCGTGGTCGCGTGGCCTTTAGAGATAATCCCTCAGGCACAGAGGTTGAGTGGACAATCAGCTTCGATGCGCCACCTATCGTGGGTGCGCTGGTCTGCAAAGTCCTGACGGCAGGCATCAGGATTGGCCTAAACAAGTTGTCGAGAAGTCTCCAGCGTCCTTAGTAGGGCGCTTCTGCTCGGATTGAACAACGAACTAAGATTAAATAAATTGAGAGCTACCAATGTATCTTACCCAGACACTCCGACGTGCCGTCCAGACCAACGGCAACAAGATCGCCACGGTTTTTGGCGAGCGCCGACAGACGTGGAGGCAGTTCGAACAGCGTATCGCTCGGTTGGCAAGCGCTTTCCGTGCAATGGGCATAAAAGATGACGACCGCATAGCTATCCTGTCACTCAACAGCGATCGTTATGTAGAATATTTTTATGCGGTAGCCTGGGCAGGCGCTGCTGCGAACCCGGTCAATATTCGTCTTGCCGTGCCAGAGATTGCGTACACACTTAATGATTCTGCTAGCTGTATTTTGCTAGTTGATGATGCCTTTGCGGCGCTGCTGCCGGTGTTGCGTCCGCTGCTCACCAGCGTCAGGCATATCGTATATATGGGCGATGGCGAGACCCCCGATGGCTGCGAAAATTACGAGGCGCTGATTGCTGCAAGTGCCCCTGTGCGTGACGCGAATGCAGGCGGAGATCGGTTGGCAGGATTGTTTTATACTGGTGGCACCACGGGAAAGTCGAAGGGTGTAATGCTATCGCATGACAATTTGATCTATAACGCGCTCAATGTGATACCAGTGATGGGATACAACGACGCATCAATCTACTTGCATGCTGGGCCCATGTTTCACCTTGCGGATATGGCGAGCACATTCGCAGTCACCATGGCGGGGGCG
This sequence comes from uncultured Paraperlucidibaca sp., assembly GCA_964569335.1. GTDB lineage: Bacteria > Pseudomonadota > Gammaproteobacteria > Pseudomonadales > Moraxellaceae > Perlucidibaca. The sequence goes on along the minus strand of CAZMVL010000019.1, from coordinate 9,824 downwards.
ACGCATTGTGCAGTAGCTCGATTCGACGTCGATGCTGTGCTTGGCACGATACAGAAGGAGCGTGTTACGCACGTTCTGCTGGTGCCCACAATGATCAATCTGCTGGTCTCCTCTGGAAAAATCGCCGCGCACGACACTTCCAGCATGCAGCGAATGCTTTATGGTGCTTCACCCATGCCAGAAGCCGTTCTTGTCGAAGCGATGCGGCAAATGCCGGATGTCAGATTCACCCAAGGCTATGGGCAGACTGAGGCCTCGCCGATCATCACGACTTTGGCACCGGAATGCCATGTCATTGGTGGCCCGAAGTTGCGCAGTGCCGGCCGCCCCGCTTTCGGTGTTGATGTGGCTGTGTTCGATGCGGAGGACCACGAGGTCCCACAGGGTACTGTCGGTGAGATTTGTGCTCGTGGCCTTAATGTGATGCAGGGGTATTGGGGCCTTGAGAAGGAGACACGTGAAGTCTTGCGTAACGACTGGTTGCACACTGGTGATCTCGGTTACATGGATGAGGATGGGTTTGTGTTTATCGTCGACCGGGCTAAGGACATGGTGATTAGCGGCGGCGAAAACATCTTTTCGGTCGAGGTCGAAGGTGCCATTTACAAGCACCCTGCGGTGCAGGAGTGCGCAATCATTGGTATTCCGAGCGATCAATGGGGGGAGTCGGTGCATGCCATCGTAGTTCCGAAGTTCGGAGCGTGCATTGCGCCTATGGATATCGTCGAACATTGCCGCAGCTTGATTGCCAGCTATAAATTACCGCGCAGCGTTGAAATTCGAACCGAGCCGCTACCTGTCAGCGGCGCTGGAAAGATTCTCAAGAATGAGTTGCGTAAGGTGTTCTGGGAGGGCCATTCGACTGGTGTTAACTGACTATTCCCACTCCGGATGCTCAAGGCTGGAGGTCGAGTTGGACTTAACCCACTTTCTCTGAGCATTTGGCTACACACAGTATTTTTGGTAATAACAAGCTTTAAAAATGTCATTGAACTAGCGGCATCGTCATATTCCTGACATTAAAAAGTTGACCGCCGGAATTATGTCTGATTGATAAGCTGAAAGATCATAAATTTTGGTGCCGCGCTGATTACGATCAATGCCAGCGATATCTTGAGCCATTGCAGTAAAGCGCTTACCGTCTATGTCGAAGACTGGGGGACGTAGGACCTTATTGTGGGCTCAAGTGTGGGTTCATTAATATGAGCATTCTGGGCAGATGGATACAATATAGACCAGATAGATTCCTTGTTTCGAACGGGTGGTCCACTGACACTTTGGACTTAACCCGCTTCTTTAGACACTTAGGGCATTAGTGCCTGACATGCCCCACCATTCGGGCAGCGTTACCATCACACGCGGTTGGTTATACCGATCATCCATGAGCCAGATAAAGCCTGTGTCGGTTTCTGTTCGTATGACGCGACCGGCAGCTTGAATGACTTTTTGCAGACCAGGGTAGAGATAGGTGTACTCATAGCCTTTGCCATAGATTGAATCTATTCGGTTTTCTAAGGTTTTGTTGAGCACACTGGGCGCTGGTTGGCCTAGTGTCGTAATGAATACACCAATGAGTCGTTGGCCGGGGAGGTCAATGCCTTCCCCAAATGCCCCACCCAAAACACAAAAGCCAATCTGCTGACTACTCTCAGTGAAATTATCAATGAATTGCTGCCGATCCGTTTGCGACATGGTGCGCGATTGCACGTTAACAGGGACATTTGGAGCGAGTGCCTGAAAGCGCTCAAGTACTTGGGTGAGATACTCATAAGAACTAAAAAAAGCCATGTAGTTACCTGGATGTTGCTCATACTGATAACGCATGAGCTCACACACATCATCAAGACTTCTATGCCGATCTTTTTGCCGTGTCGAAATATGCGGCGTAATGCGAACTTGCAGTTGGTTTGCTTTAAACGGTGAGCGTACATTTTCCCATCGTGTGTTCTCAGGCAACCCCAGTAAGTCACGGTAATAGTGAAAGGGTGACAGTGTTGCGCTAAATAACGTGGTGCTCATGGTGCGTTTGAGGCGTTGATTTAAAAATGGACCCGGCAATAAGTTTCGTATGGTCAGTTCACTTTCAAACGCGAGACCCTGATCATCCGGTATGACACAGTCGATCACCGAGTGATCATTAAAGCTTTCGGATAACCGCAAGAATGTCATGACATCAAAGTAAAACCGCATCAAATCCGCAGGTTGATTGGCAGGCTTTGCACTCAAGTAATCTGTTATTGCAGTATTTAGCCGATTGAGCGAGATCATTAGATCTTCTGGTATTGCTGAGTACAGCTGATAGCTCTCTGGTTGATCTCGAAAGTGACGTATCCACTGACTGGCCACGTCATCAAACTTAGCGCGTAATTTAGCGGGGGAGACCTGCTGAGCGAGTTGTAGTGCATTAAAGTTCAAGCTGACGGTGTACATCGATCGCGCACGATCAATCAGGTTATGTGCCTCATCAACCAGCACTAGAATGCGCCATTCATTGATGATGGTCAGTGCATAGAGCAATGCGCTCATATCAAAGTAGTAGTTGTAGTCACAGACCACCACATCAGACCACTTCGCCATTTCTTGAGCTAAAAAATAAGGACACAGGTCATGTGTTGCTGCAATACGTTGAATGGCCTCATGAGAGAGCCAGCGTTGATTAACTGCGGCTTGGCGAGCGGCAGGTAGCTTGTCAAAAAAACCAACGGCCAATGGGCAGGACTCGCCATGACAGGCTTTATCTTTATGCAAACAGGCTCGTTCTAGAGACACTATTTCTAAAACACGAATACGTAATGGCTCATGAGATTGTTGAAGTGTATGCAGGGCATCAAGTGCCAATTGCCGGCCCGGCGTTTTGGCGGTTAAGAAAAACAGCCGATCATGATCAAACTGAGCGAGTGCGCGTAGCTGTGGAAAGATTGTACCTAAGGTTTTACCAATACCCGTCGTGGCTTGCGCTAACAAACACACGCCATCTCGTGCTGCGTAATACACCTTTTCAAGCAGGTCGCGCTGACCATCTCGGTAACGTTTATAGGGAAAGGGCAGTGTGCTGAGCGTTTCATTTCGAATGAGTCGATGAGCCGTCTCTTGTTCAGACCACGCTAAAAAAGCCTCGCAGTGTCGGTTAAAGAAGCTCTGCAACTCACGTGCGGTTATGAGAACGGGCTCGCCCGTTTCTTCTTTGGTTAATACGTTAAAGTAGATGACGCAGACTTCGACTTGTTTGAGCTTTTCTTGGCGACATAACAGCCAAGCATAGAACTTAGCCTGCGCCCAATGAAGCGCCTGCTGGTTGGCTGGAATGCGTTCGACATCACCTCGATGAGTTTTGATTTCCTCAATACGATGGCGTTCGGGGTCGTAACCATCAGCGCGACCGGTCACTCGTAAGCCGGGGTAATAGCCTTCCAGTTGAACTTCTGCTTGATAAGTCGCTTTACGCCGATGCCGAACGAGTTGGTGCCCCTGAATACCTTCAAGACTGGTGGGCGAGGGCGTAAAACGCAGATCTAAGTCTCCACGTTTAGCCGTGAACTCCGCTAAGGTTCTAACCGTGACGTGATAGTCCATTAGGGGCTTAGCCACTGCACATGGAGGACTTGTGCGGGGATGCCGTAATGCGCAAAAAACTCAAACCATCGCACTTGATTATCCTGCAGTCGGTCATTAGGACCTTTGACTTCAATCATCTGATAACTCGCTTCTTCTGACGAGATGTCAAATGCGATCAGATCAGGCAGTCCACTGGTGTGATGTCGTAAGTCATCAAGCATTCGCTGAAAGATCAACTTTAGATGCTGTGCAGGAATAACGCTTAATGCTTTCTGGAGTAGTTCTTCATTCAAGGCAGGCCAAATCACAAAGGGATTTTGTAAGCCGTGTTTTTGATGCCACGTATTTAGGATCTGATCTGAATAATCATTGCTATCGAGCTGCTCTAAGCGCTTATTAATCTGCGACCGTCGACGGATCACAAAATCGGGATGAAATAAGTCTGCAGGCCCTCGTTGATAGGGATTAAAAAACGCTCCTGGTATTGGCGCAAAAATGACCTCCCAAAACAGAAGCCCAAAAAGGCCACACAGCAACGTGTTTTCAACATAGTGCACTGATCGCGCTTCAGTCGTGAGTGCTTCACAGGCGCTGAGCTCAACACATCGCGATGGTGCTGCTGAGAGCTCAAGTATTGCCTCATTGATGATCAACGGTGATGGTTTAGCGGGTACGGTTTGACCAACTTTTTTAGCCAGACGAGGGAGCGCACGTTGAAGTTGTTGGCGCTCATCATCACGAAGCACACCAGATAAGGCATCATTCGCTAATCGATAGGCTTGCTCAAAGTAGGTGAGCTTTTCGCAAACACGAACGGCTCGATAAGTTTTGCCGGGGTAGTTTGTGGTCTCATAAATCGATAAGGCTAATGGCCAGTTCTGGATTCGCTCTGCTGCGGCCCCTAGTTGAAACAGTCGCTTTTGACGGCGAGCCACCAGAAACTCAGGGATATCGCCGATGTCATGGGTAAGCTCATCAAATAGTAAAGCAGGATCTTCGCCTTGCTGTGTGCGAATGCCGATGCCATAGAGCCAATGTGCCAGCGTGACATCTCGCTCATGCTGAAAGGGACGAGAGCTCATATCAAAGGACACACGCTCAAAGCGCTGATGCCCTAGATCGGTAACCACGAACTCTGACCAGTCCTGATACAAATTGCCAAAGAACAGTAATCGAAAGCGATCCATGCGCGCATGTTCTTTAAACATGATGATCTGATCATCAGCATTAGGTAACCAATCGCGCCATGATTGAGCTTGTGTTGGCTGGGATATTAACCAATCAGCAATGACCGACTTCGCTGTCGACTTACTAAACGCATGAGCCCAAGGTGCGGCTAATAACTCTTCTTTTTTAGCCAATCGAATGAGTTGATCCGCTGTCAGCATTGGGTTGTTATCAACAAGGTCTAACGCCACCAACTGATTGAGTGCTAGAGCAGTATTCGTTATTTCCGCATAGGTAAACGAACTCCAGCGCAGTGGCTCTTGCCGTCTGATCACGAAGCGAACGAGCAGTGCTTGCGCGTCTGGTGAGAGCTGCTTGAACTGCGTGATGAAGCTGTGATCTTCTGGGCGTAATAAGTCGTTATAGCGCGCTGTTATCCAGTCAATGACCGAAGCAAAGTGGGTCAGGTAATACAGAGGAGGTAATTGAATGGCCATCGCTTTAGTTCGCTATCACAACGGGTAGCTCTTTCCAGTTAGTGGTGTAGCTCGGTGAGCGCAGATCTTGGCGCATTTTCCACTGAGAGGTTAAGTCTGTACTAGCCACATGCAGTGTCCCACGACCAAAGCGTTGGTTGATCTGATCAATTGTCGACATTAATCGATCAGACTTCTCATCACGAATTTCGGTAAATAAATCTGCTTGCTGAACGCCAACCTGACTAATGCCACTGAGCATGATGCCCGCTTTATGGTAGCGATAGCCTGATTTAAAAATATCTTTTAAGCCCACCATGGCGGCTTTTAATAGCACCCGTGTATCACTGCTCGGAACAGCCAAAGGTACTATCGTTGATCGACGATATTGTGGGTCTTTTTCCCGAAAGGGATTGGTGCGAAGCATCACATAGACATACTGACACTGTGAGTTTTGAGTCCTAAGCTTTTCTGCGGCGCGACTGACATGATTAGCGATAGCAGCAGCTAAGTCTTTTGGGTTTGTCGTGGTCTGACCAAACGAACGAGAGGCCATGATTTGTTGTTTATCGGGTGCCACTTCCTCCAGGCTCAAGCATGGCTCGCCCCAGAGTTCGCGTACCGTCTTTTCAAGCACCACATTAAAGTGCGTTCGGATCAGCTTTGGATCTGCCATGGCTAGATCCAGAACTGTTTTGATTCCATGCGCTTCCAGTGATTTTTTGAGTCGATTGCCTACCCCCCAGACTTCATTGACGGGATAAGCCTCAAACAAGTTGGTAATGAAGTCATGGGGCTGATCGGCAATGTTAAACACACCACCATACCAAGGCTGCTTTTTAGCAATCATGTTGGCAAACTTAGCGAGTGTCTTCGTTGGACCAATGCCCACACCACAGGTGATCTTGGTACGACGTCTGACTTCTGATCGTAAAAAGTAGCCAATCTGGGTGGGATCAGACTGACCTGTGAGGTCTAAAAAGCTTTCATCAATGGAGTAGCTTTCAACTCGTTCGCAATTGTCTTGCAGCACAGATAGCATCCGACGCGACATATCGCCGTAAAGCGCGTAGTTCGAACTTTTAATTTCAGTACCGGTAAAATCACAGAAGTCTCGCCACTCATGGAGTGGGGCACCCATCGGAATGCCATGCGCTTTTGCTTCTGCCGAGCGCGCGACAATGCAGCCATCGTTATTCGATAACACCACCAGTGATTTACCTTGTAGTCGTGGGTCAAAGATCGACTCACAAGTAGCGTAAAAGTTATTCGCATCTACTAAGGCATAGAGACGCTTATGCTCATCCATGGCCATTTACTCACCAATCTCACGTTTACGCGCAAGACTGCTTGATCGACGACCTTCCTTCTGAGGCCCCTTTACCGGTTGCGAAAACCGATTAATTGCTGCAACTACCACACCGAATATTTGCAGCTCCATACGGGCTTTTATGATCGGATAGGCTTTAGCTAGGCTCTCGGCATGAAGCTCAAAACCGTCTCGGGTTTTGATTAACCGTTTTACGGTGTACTGGCTATCCACTAGTGCAACCACAATGTCGCCATGCACTGCTTGCCGACCACTATCAACCACCAAGATGGTGCCATCCAAAATGCCTGTGTCCTGCATGGAGTCGCCACTGACTTTGACAAAGAACGTGGCAACAGGGTCTTCGACTAAGAACTCATTGAGATCTAACGACTTTTGTACATGATCAGCAGCAGGCGAGGGGAAGCCCGCCGGTACTGACGTATCAAAGTACGGTACAGGGCAGACAGTTAAGGGAAGCTTTACGCGATAGATACTGTTCATAAGTACAGTATCAAATTGCACTCATGATCTTGTCAAGCAAACAGGACCTAAGTCATCAAATGAAAAACAAAAAAACGAAGAACTACTCATAAAAATTGGCAATTACATTTGCAATGTCCTATCCCTAGTTTGGTAAAACAATCAAAAAACTTAAACAAGATGGATAACGACATGATCAAAACCATTGCTCGCATCATGCTTACTGATAACGATCAGCCTGTCATGATGGCATATGACACAGAACTGCCTTTTGTATTGCCGGAGGGCGCATGCATACGCCTTCATTCACAAGGGGAAGTTTATGAAATCAAGGATGTGTTCTTTGACCTCCCAATAAACACACTCGATATCCTCTTAGAACCAATGAACTACATCGGGTCAGTGAAAGAGCACTTGTCACTAGGGTGGTATTTGGCACTTTAGATGCTATCTAGATTCAACAGTTCATGGCTGTCAGTGATGCCAATCGGCCAACGCAATATGTGTTTTTAATTCTATTGGGCGAGTGGTAATGTCAATTCATTGATGAAAACTTCGGTATGAGTAATGGAGCTGACAGAAAACAGATCGTCTAATGAAACGAGCACAGCCTTGTCTCCGGCCAACTTTGCTGACCCAGTTGCTCGTGCACAGATTTCAAAAGCGGTTATGAAGCTATTTGATCATTGGGCGCTTTCAGATGCCGAGCAACTAAATTTGTTGGGTTTTAACGAAGGCTCACGGAGACGATTAGCAAATCTTCGAAGAGGCACGCCAATCCCAAACAACATCGATACCTTAGATCGGGTAGGGCATCTGTTTTCGATACACAAAAATCTGCGACTACTTTTGCCATATCACCGTGACATCGTTTATCAATGGATCAAATTTCCTAACGTCGCATTCAACAAGCTGTCGCCACTCCAAGTCATGCTGGAGTACCGTCTCGTCGGTTTGGTCAAAGTTAGGCTGTATTTGGAAAAAATGGCTGGCAAGTAAGTAGCGATGCAAATAGATCAGGCCTCATCAACTTAATGATGGCTTGTCGCCGGCAGTTGCGGAAGAAAAACTTAAACTCTGTCCAGAATTAGTTGACCACTAGACTTCTAGCATTGACCCGACAGATACCTACTACCGAATATAAACTCTGAAGCTACATAAAGTGTACAAATTGAAGGAAGTATGTCTGTCAAAATCATTTCCCAAAGTTCAGACCCTTTAACGCTTTGGACTTAACCCGCTTTCATAGACACTTAGGTACTTCCATTTTCAACGCTTCATACGCCATCGGGCTTAGCTGATCCAAATAACTATGCCGACGTTTACGATTGTAAAACACCTCGATGTAATCAAATACCTCTTGCCTAGCTTCCTCCCGAGTTGAGTAAATTCGTTTTTTAATCCGCTCCTTTTTTAAATTACTAAAAAAGGACTCTGCAACGGCATTGTCATAACAGTTACCCCGACGACTCATGCTCGTCACGAAGCCGTTTTCCTTGCACCAGCGACTGAAGTCGTCACTGCCGAACTGACTACCTTGGTCTGAGTGGATAATCACCGACTGCTTTGGTTGTCGTCGCCACTTCGCCATCAGCATCGCATCAAGCACTAACTCAGTTCGCATAGTCGATTTCATTGACCAACCCACAACAACACGTGAGAACAGGTCGATGACCACTGCAACATAAAGCCAGCCTTCGTATGTTCTTATCTGCGTAATATCTGTCACCCATGACATATCAGGACGCACAACATTAAACTGCTGAGATAGCCTATTAGGACTAACTACTGCTGGTTTGCCGGCACGGTATCGAGGGCGACGATAGCCCCTAAGAGAGGCCAACTTCGCCGTACTCATTAAGCGTGCAACACGCTTAAGCCCACAGTGATAGCCTAGTTCTCGTAAATCGCGGTGAATGCGTGGGCTGCCATAAATTCCCTGGCTATCACTGTATGACTGTCTGATCTCAGCCAATAACACCGCATCTTGCTGGGCACGTAACGATAGTGGCTGCGCTTTCCATGCGTAATAGCCACTACGATGCACTTTTAGCACGCGGCACATGCTAAGCACATTAAACTCAGCACGGTGCTTATCAATGAACGTGTACTTCACTCGGGCTGACTTGCAAAGTACACGGCGGCCTTTTTTAAGATGTCACGCTCTTCCGTGGTGCGCTTGAGTGCTGCAGTAAGTCGAGCCACTTCTGTCTTTAGAGCCGCAACATCAGCACTTACAGCAGGCTGATTTTTGAGTTCATGGTCTTTGAGCCATTTATAAAGGCTCTTATCGGAAACGCCCAATCGATGAGCTACATCAACAACACCAAAGCCACGTTCAGTGACCTGCTTGATGGCTTCGGCTTTAAATTCTTCACTGTATCTGACGCCTTTCATTTTGTTTTTCCCACTTCGTTTTCGACATTATGATCTGTCTACTGAAGCGGGTTAAGTCCATATTTTGTTTGAGCACAACAATGCATGATTGGTTGATCAACCAAATAATAATCCAAGGCATGTCAGATGGCAAAGCGTTTCTACCGGTCAGGCTGGGAGTTATTCAGAGCATTCTCAGGGGGCAGGTGGCAGGGAGTCTCGTGAACTGAAACGCTGCCTGTACTGCTCGGGCGGATGGCCGAACCAGCGTTTGAAGGCACGTCTGAAATTGGCGCTGTCGTGATAGTTCATCAACGCGGCGATGGCCTCGACGGACAGTTTGCTGTCACGCAGGTAGCTCGCCGCCTGCTGGGACAGGATGTCGTCACGAATTTGACGAAAACTGCTGTGCTCCTGTTTCAGCTTGCGGGCTAGGGTGCGTTTGTTCATGAACAGGG
>CAZMVL010000018.1:24189-48505 GCA_964569335.1 uncultured Paraperlucidibaca sp. | reverse complement strand
GGAGGTGGCCGCCGCGGCCACCTCCGACGGCGGCGGGGCCGGTCCGGCGATCGCGATCGCCGGCGGCGTGCTGCTCGTCGGCGCGATCGCGGGCCTGCTGCTGCGCGCCCGCGCGCGGCCGACGCGCGAGCGCTGACGGACGGCGGAGGGCGACCGCCCCGCCTGCGCGGCGGCGCTATCCGCGGGCGAACGCGCGGAAGGCCGGCTTGCGGACGCCCTCGCGGGTGATCAGGCCGGTCTCGACCTGGTCGCCCGCGGGCCGCTCCGGGAAGTCGTACAGGCCGAGGTAGCCGAAGGTCACGAGCCGCGACCAGGTCCGCGAGACCCGCAGCGCCTGCGCCAGCCAGCGCGCCTGGGTCGGGCGGTCGAGATGGAAGTTGAACTCCCAGTTGGCGTGGTCGGTCGGCAGGCAGAACTCGCTGATGAAGATCGGGATACGGCGGCCGTCGGGACGCCGGCCGAGGTGGCGATCGATCCGCTCCGCCAGGGTGTCGAGATCGCCGAAGTCCGCGTAGCCGCGGCCGAGCGGCGGCTGACTGAGCCGCGGGTAGCGGTTGGTGAACGGGTTGTGCCCGTAGTAGTCCATGCGCGGCGGCTTGCCGTTGGGGAGGCGCAGCAGCCGGACCCAGTTCAGCGGCCGGACGTCACCGATCGAGTACGAGTTGCCGCCGATCACCAGGTTTCGCGGCGACACGCGCTTGAGCGCCACGTAGGACGCGTCGAGCATCCGCGCGTACCGCTCCGCGCCCTTGCGGCCGGTCGGGCGGAAGTTCGCCGCCTTCGTCGGCTCGCCCCAGATCAGCCAGCGGCGGACCGCCGGGTAGCGCTTGGAGGCCGCCGCGACGAACGCCGCGTAGTCGGCGGGGTTGGTCGGCGCGATCGTGTCCGCGCGCCCGCCGTTGGCCCACTCCGGCGTCATGCTGACCACGAGCAGCAACGTGATCCCGTAGCGACCGGCCTCGGCGATCTGCCCGTCGAGCTCCTCCGGCCAGACGTAGGCCGGGTCGTTCGGGTCGCTCGGACGCTCCGGCCGGCGGGTCGCCGCCTGCTTCCAGTTGAGGCCGGTCTGCCAGATCCCGGCCCCCAGCTCCGCGTAGATCGGGAACTGGCTGACCCCGTCGACCTGCGCCGGCCCCCAGATCGCCTTGCGGGTCGTGACCTTGGCCGGGGCCGACGCGGCCGCCGCGACCATCACGGCCAGGCACGCCAGCAGGCTGGCGATCGACAGCAGGGAGCCTCGCCGCATACGCCGAGGCTAGCCCATGGCCGGAGGCGGGGAGCCGGCTTCCCCGGCCGGGGGCTCGTCGCCCCCGGAGCCACCGCGGCGGGCGGCGATCCGCGCCCGCAGGCGGCCGACGAGCTGGCGCAGGTTGCGGACGATCGTCCGGACGTCGTCCGGGCCCGGGACCGCGTCGCGCAGCGGAAGCCCGCTGGCCCGGGCCGCCCAGCCGGCCGCCGCCAGCGCCAGCAGCGCGTAGGAGACCGTGGACGCGAGCGACGCTCCGACGATCCCGAGCGGCGGCAGCAGCAGCGCGTTGAGCCCGACGTTGATCGCCGCCGCGAGCAGGCACATGACGCTCAGCCGGATCGGCCCCGCGACCCGTACCAGCCAGTTGTAGAGCGGTCGGAAGGCCGCCATCGCGACGATCCCGGGCAGCAGCACGACGGTCGCCGCGTAGGCCCCGGCGAACTCGTCGCCGTAGAGCAGCGGCAGCGCGAGCCAGAGGGTGGCGACGAAGGCCACCGCCATCACGGAGGCCATCAGCAGGTTGGCGCGGACGACCTGGAACGAGACCTGCGCCGCCGGCCCCGACGGCAGCGCCATCTGCGGCCGCGTCGCCGCCAGCACCAGCGGGCTGGTCAGCTGCCACGACAGCTCCGCGAACAGCGCGGCGATCGCGTAGACGCCCGCCTCGCGCGGGCCGAGCCACCAGGCCACCAGGAACAGGTCGATGCGCAGCAGGACGAACCAGCCGATGTAGCCACCGTGCAACCGCAGGCCGTAGCGCAGCGTGGCGCGGAGCAGGCCCAGGTCGTACGGCGGTCCGATCGGCCCGACCGGACGCGACGCGCGCAGGCTCAGCGCCCAGGCCACGATCGCCACCCCCAGGTAGAGCACGAGCGCGGTCGCCAGGTCCAGGCTGCCCGCGGCGTAGAGGACGCAGACGGCCACCAGCTGGAGCACCGCGATCACCGCCGACACCCGCTGGTAGGCCCGGAACCGCCCCGCGACCATCAGCAGGTTGGCGAGCCACAGCTGGTGCATCTGCAGCGGCACGGTCGCCACCGCGCAGAGGTACAGCGTCAGGGTCAGCCCGTCGAGGACCGACCCGTGGGCGATCGCGAAGAACGCCAGCATCGCGACCATCCCCAGCGGCCCCAGCAGCGCGGCGCCGAGGAAGCCGTTGCGGCTCAGTGCGGACAGCCGCGTCCCGCGCTCGGCGAAGAAGTAGTTGCTGGCCAGCTCGATCCCCGCGTGGAAGGCGACGACCGCGATCGACGCCGCGGTGACCGCCACCGCGTAGATGCCCCGGTCGACGGCGCCGAGCGCCCGCGCGATCAGCACGCTGGCGACCAGCCCGGTCACGTAGCCGAGGATCTGGACCGCGAACGCCGTGGTCGCATCCGCGGCCATCCGCTGCCCGCTGTGGGCGGGGCCGTCGTCGACCACGCCGCCTCCGGAGCCCGGCGCCGCGCTCACCGCCACAACCAGTGCCGCACGGCGGCGCCGAGCGCGGTCTCGTCGTCCCACGGGACGACCGCGCCGTTGCCCCCGTCGACGACGTACTCGACGGCGCTCGGGACCGCATCGGTGCTGACGACGGGCAGCCCCGCCGCCAGCGCCTCGGGAACGACCCGCCCCCACGACTCGCCCGGGACCTTGTCGCGCGCGACGATCCGGTTGGGGACGACCAGCAGCGTCGAGCGGCGGTAGAACGCGCCGACGTCGACCCGCTCCAGGTGGACCTCCGTCAACGCGGGATCGCGGGATCGCAACCGCGCTCGGCAGCGCTCGGCGTAGCCGGCGTCCCGCCCCCGGAACTGGTTGCCCGGGTCGTGGAGCAGCGCCACGACCCGCACCGGCCGGCCTTCCCCGTCGAGCTCGTCGACCAGGTCGAGCAGCCGGTCCAGTCCCTTGATCGGCATCGACCGGCCGACGAACAGCAGCTCCGGGGGCTCCGCTACGCGACGGTCGACCGCCGCCGGCGGCGGCGGCGGGTCGTAGGGCGAGCCGATCCGCCGCAGCTTGGCGCCGCGGCCGAGTCGCCGGTAGTGCTCCTCCTGCCGCCGGCCCGGCACGACGATCACGGTCGCGAGCGCGGCGAGCAGCCGGTCGAGGGCCCGGCGCGGCGCGTGGCGCGCGCCGCGGGGCTCCAGCCAGGTCTCGGAGTAGAAGAGCAGCGGCCGGCGGACGAGCGTCGTCGCCGTCACCAGCGCGAGCCAGAGCAGCCGGTCGCGGCGGGCGGCGGGCGGGACCCCGACGAGCACCCGGTCGGCGCGCCGCAGCTCCCCGAGCAGCCACCGCACGGCGCGCAGCATGGCCCAGCGGGCGTCGCCGGGCAGGACCCGCTTGCCGCCGACGTAGCCGGCGGCGATCTCCGCGCCACCCGGCACCCGCGACAGACGGGCCGCCGCGTCGCGCTCGAGCGTCGCCAGGACCGTCCGCGCCGGCGCGCCGTCGGACCAGGTCCACGAGCGCACGTCGTGGTGACGCGGATCGAGCTCGGGCACCCGGAAGACGTTGAGGTTGGCGACGAGCGCGCTCCCCCGAGGCGAGGCGGCTTCCCCGGTCCCGAACGCACCGTCCCGGCCGGGACCGCCGAAGCCACGGGGGCGCACGCCGGAGGAGTCGGGAGGCACGTCGACAGGCTAGCCGAACGCCGGACCCGCGAATCGTCCCCGCCACCGGTCGCCGCGTAGTCTTGGGCTCCGATGGACGAGGTACGCCAGCCGACAGCGTGGGGTCCGCGCGTGCTCGTCCTCGTGGCGCTGGCCGGTCCGCTGTGGGCGTCGTCCTGGGGCCCCGCCCAGCTGACCGTCGGACGCGTGCTGCTGCTGGTGCTCGCCGCCGCGGTCGCCGTCGACCTGGTGCCGGTCCGCGGCCGGCTGCCCCGCCCCGCGTGGGCGGTCGCCGGGCTGGTCGGCGCGCTCGGCGCGCTGCTGGCCTGGAGCGTGGTCAGCGGGGCGCTCTGGGGCGCGTTCTCCGGTGGGGTGGCCCAGGGCTTCGGCGAGCTGGTCGTCCTGACCGGGCTGGTCGGCGTGGTCGGGCTCTACGCCGCCCCGCGCCAGGCCCTGATGGCCGTCGGGGCGGCCACCCTCGGGGTGCTGGCCGGCGGCCTGCTCGCCGCGGCCGGCGTCAAGGACCTGCACGCGGCGGCCTACGCCGCGAGCGCGAGCGTCTCCCGCCTGGACGGGGTCTACGGCAACGCCAACTTCCTCGGCACCGCGCTGGCGCTGGCGCTCCCGGCCGCAGCGGCCGCGGCGCTGCGCTGGCGCGGCCGGGCCCGGATCGCCGCGGGCGTCACCGCGCTGGCGCTGCTCGGCCTGCTGCTGGCGACGTTCTCACGCGGGGCGCTGCTGGCGGCGGCGATCGGCGTCCCGGTGGCGCTCGTCCTGGCCAGCCGCTGGCGGCCCTCGCGGCGGACGACGATCGCCGTGGCCGTCGTCGTCCCGCTGGTCGCCGCGCTGCTGATCGCGTCGCCGTTCTACCGCTCGCAGCGGATCACGGCGGACTTCGGGAGCGAGCGGGTCACGAGCGTCGCCGACGTCGATCGCTCCGGCTGGTTCACCGGCCGCAGCGGGCCGGTCCGGGTCGCCGGCGCCACGCTGTCGAACCCGCCGGGAACGGCGGCGCTGCGCGTCGACGCCGCGCGTCCGGGGCAGGGGGTCAGCCTCGACCTCGGCGAGGCGTTCGGGACGGCCCGCGCCGGATGGAGCTTCACGGCGGCCCGCGGCGAGCCGGGAGCGCCGCTGACGCTCCGCTGGCGGGTCGAGTCCACCGACAGCGCCCCCGGCGGACCGGGTGTGGAGATCACCGACGGCACGCCCGTCGCGGAGGGGACCGTCGTGGCAGGCGCGACGCCGCGGCCCGTCGACGCCCGCTTCGCGTCGGCGGAGGGCACCCGCTACGTGCTCTATGCGTGGACCCCCCAGGCCGGGCCGTTCGTGCTCGACGACGTCCGGCTCTTCGAGCACCGGCCGGAGACGGTCGGCGGCACCCGTCCGCTGCCGACCGAGCTGCTGGGCCCGGCCCCGGACGCGCTGCGCGACGCGCAGGGCCTCTACGAGCGCTCGCGCTGGGCGGGGGTCCGGCTGGCGGGCGAGGGCTTCCTCGCGCAGCCGGTCCGCGGGCTGGGCCTGGGCATGTTCCCCGCCTACGCGGACCGACACGGGCGCTACGGCCCGCTGCCCACCCACAACGCCTACGCGCAGGTCGTGGCGGAGCTCGGCCTGATCGGCCTGATCGCGCTGGTCGCGGCGATCACGACGCTCGTTGCGGCGCTACGCCGGGGACGGCCGCCCGTCCTGCTGCGGGCCGCGATCGTCGGCACGCTGGTCACCGGCGCCGTCGTGCTGCTCTTCATCAACGGCCTCTCCTCGCCCGGCATGATGATGCCGCTGGTCGTCGCGATCGGCCTGTCCGTCGCCTGGGCCGGCCCCCGGCCGCGCGGACTCCGGCTCCGGCGGCAGACCCCCCGCGAAGCCTGACGCGACGCTGTCCGGCGATCTCCCGGACGGACCCTCCTTGCGCCGCAGGAAGGGCAGCTCCACGAAGCGGTAGCTGAGCGTGGCGATCGCGATCGACAGCACGAACGTCGCGGCGGTGATCGTCAGGACCGGGGACGAGCGCGCCACCAGCCCCGGCCCGTCGACCATCGCCGGATCGCCGACGCCGCCGAGCCACCGCGCGATCACGTAGTGCCACAGGTACATGCCGTAGGAGATCGTTCCGATCAGCGCGAGCCATCGCCAGCGCGTCACCCGACCGACCACCCCGCCGGCCCCGCACACGACCGGAGCGACCAGCAGGACCGACGCCAGGCCGTAGGCGACGTGCACCACGAACGGCTGCCAGAGGTGCGCGCCGAACAACCAGGGCGACCGCGCGCCGAACAACCAGAGCAGAACGCCGAGCATCCAGAGCAGCGCGCCGTGGCGGGCGATCCACTGCGTCGCCCGGCGTGCCCGCCCGTCGGCCGACGCCGACGCCACGCTCAGCACCGCGAGCAGCATCCCGACCGCGAACCAGTCGGTGACGCCGAAGATCGTCGGGTACAGCGAGACCGGGAGCAGCTCGTCGCCGGTCAGCGCGACGACGCCGGGGTTGACCACGAACATCACGATCGTGGTGAACGACCCGAAGGCCACGATCACGATCAGCTGGCCCCACCACCACCGCCGGGCCGACCAGCGTCGGGCGCAGCGGGCCGCGAGCGCGGCGAGCAGGGGCAGCAGGAGGTAGAAGGCGACCTCGGCGTTGAGGCTCCAGGAGATCCCGATCCCGCCCGCGACGGTCGACGTCTCGTAGCCGTTGACCAGCAGGTAGTACTTCCACCAGTCGCCGGTGAAGGTGCCTTGCGTGCCGGGCCACAGGGCGAGCACGGTCAACGCGACCCAGTACGCGGGCATGATCCGCAGCAACCGGCGGCGGGCGAAGCGGCCAACCGTCGGGCCGCGCTCGCCGGCGGCGTGGGCCGCCACGAACGGCCGGTAGATCAGGAAGCCCGAGAGCACGAAGAACAGGACGACGCCCGCCTGCGCCTCGCGACCGATCCAGCCCCACGAGGTTCCGCCCCACGCCCCGGCGACCCCGGACGTGTGGCACCACACCACGGCGATCACCGCGAACGCCCGCAACGCGTCGAGGCCGGCGAACCGTGGTTGCCCGGGTGGCGGGGTGAGGGCGGGAGACGGCGGCACCAGCGGCCCCAGAATGCCACACGGCTCTCCGGCGATGGGTCCGTCGACGACCGGCCCGACCCGCGTGGAGCGGTCCGCGCCGCCCCCGCCGTTGCGATACTCGCTCGCGTCGATGTCCGCGCCGATCTACGACTCCGCCGCGCCCTCGCCGTCGCTGTTGCAGGACACGCGCTCCACGTGGCGGGCCCGGAGCCTGCTGCGCGTGCTGATCACCCGCGACATCACCGTGCGCTACAAGCGCTCGGTGCTCGGCGTCTGGTGGACGCTGCTGAACCCCCTGCTCGAGACCGCCGTGCTGGCGATGGTCTTCTCGCAGGTGTTCCGCTTCGCGGTGCCCGGGGTGCCGTACGTCGTCTTCGTGCTGGCCGGGGTGCTGCTCTTCAACTGCTTCCGCCAGACCCTGCTCGGCACGGCCAGCTCGATGTTCCTGCACGCCGACGTGCTGAGCAAGGTCCGGATCGCGCCCGCGGTCTTCTCGCTGTCGACGGCCGGCGCGAACAGCATCACGTTCGGCTTCACGCTGCTGCCGCTGGCGATCGTGATGGCGATCGCCGGGGTGGCACCCAACCCGGCGCTCCCGCTGATCGTCCCGCTCGTCGCCCTGCTCGTCCTGTTCGCGTTCGGGCTCGGCCTCGCGCTGGCGCCGATCGTCGTCCGCTTCCCCGACACGCTCGACCTGCTGACGATCTGCGTGACGATGGTCGGGTACCTGGCGCCGGTCTTCTACCCGGAGGAGATCGTGCCCGATCACTTCCTCTGGATCATCCAGCTCAATCCGATCTACCACTTCGTGACGCTGTTCCGCGAGCTGCTCTACGGCGACGGCCTGGGCGATCCCGTGTCGTGGCTGGTCGTCGTCGCGACCGCCGGCCTGAGCGTCATGCTCGGGCGGGCCGTGCACAAGGCGCTGCGACGCGGAGCGTTCACCGTCCTATGAGCGATCCGCCCGCGATCGACCTGCGGGACGTCGGCCTCGGCTACCGCCTGGCGCGCCACGGGCCGAGCAGCCTCAAGGCCTTCGCGATCGAGCTGATGCGACGGCACGTCCGCTACGAGCGCCACCAGGCGCTGAGCGACGTGACGCTCCAGGTGCGGCCCGGGGAGATCCTCGGCGTCATCGGCGCCAACGGCGCGGGCAAGAGCACGCTGATGAAGGTGATCGCGGGGATCCTGCCGCCGACCGAGGGCCGGGTCGTCGTGCGCGGGCACGTGGCGGCGATGATCGAGCTCGGCGCCGGGTTCAGTCCCGATCTGACCGGTCGCGAGAACATCGTCCTCTACGGCGCGCTGCTCGGCCGGCCCCCCGCGTTGATGCGCGAGCGGCTGGAGCAGATCGCGGCCTGGGCCGAGGTGACCGACGTGCTCGACGTGCCGATCCGGACCTATTCGTCGGGCATGATCGCCCGGCTGGCGTTCGCGATCTGCACCGACACGTCACCCGAGGTCCTGATCGTCGACGAGATCCTGGCGGTCGGCGACGCCGAGTTCATCGTGCGCTCGGGCGAGCGGATGGACGCGCTGATGCGCGGCGGAGCGGCGGTCGTCCTGGTGTCGCACGACCTCACGGCGCTCGCGGAGCGCGCGACCCGGGCGATCTGGTTGGACGGCGGGCGGATCGTCGCCGAGGGCGAGCCGCACGCCGTGATCGAGGCGTACGCCGCGGCCGGCCCGCACCAGGACGCGGCGGCATGAGCACCCCGGTGCTCCGACCGACCGGGCCCACGGCCGCGGCCGTTCAGCGCGCGGACCGCCCTCCCGGACGTCGTGCCCGCCGAGCGATCACGTCCCACGCCGCGAGCGCACGACCGGCGGCGTCGCGCAGCGGCACGCCGACCCGCGGGTACCGGACGGCGATCGCGGCCAGCGCGCGGGAACCGGTCGGCCGGATCCCGTCGACGGTCGCTAGCACGGCCAGCAGCCGGTCTCGCACCGCGGCCGGGGAGCGGACCACGGCGGGCACGTCGCCGAGCGCCCGCTCGCGCGCCCGGGCGGCGCGGATCCGCGCCGTGGCGTCGAACCGCCCGCTCTCGTCCCCCGCGTTCGTCACGTGCGGATCGTAGTCGCCACCACCTTCGTCCCCTTCTCGCCGAGCCCCGCGGACGCGCCGGCCGATGCCCTCGTCGCCGCCTGCGTCGCGGGGGGCGACGTCGCCACCCGCGTACGGCTGCCCCGCGGTGAGCACCTCGCCGCGGCCGCGCGGCTGACCGACGTCGGGGCCGATCGCCTGCTCTGCCTCGACGCCCGCGCCGCGCTGCTCCCGCATGCCGCCCCCCGCGTCTGGCTGGTCGATCCGGACGGGCTCGACGACCGGCCCGCCCGGGCGGCCGTCGCCACGGCCGTCGCCGTGCACGCGGCCACCGCGGCGATCCGCGAGCAGCTCTCCGCCGCCGGGGTGCCGGCGACGCTCCTGCCCGTGCCGGACGACCCGACCGCCTGGCGGCGCGTCGCGCATACGCTGCTGCGATGAGGGTCGCGATCGCCACCGCGCAGGTGCCGTTCGTACGCGGTGGCGCCGAAGCTCACGCGGAAGGCCTGCTCGGCGCCCTCCGCGAGCACGGCGCGGACGCGGAGCTGGTGAACCTGCCGTTCCGCTGGTACCCGACGGATCGGCTGCTCGACCACATCGTCGCGGCGCGCCTGTGGCGGCTCGACGACGCCGATCGCGTGATCGGGCTGAAGTTCCCCGCGTACCTCGTGCCCCACCCGAGCAAGGTGCTGTGGCTGATGCACCAGCACCGGCCCGCCTACGACCTGTGGAACGACCAGGCCAACGGCCTCCGCGACACCGGAGAGGGCCGAGCCGTGCGCGACGCCGTCCGGCGCGCGGACGACGCGTGGCTGCCGGAGGCGCTCCGCATCTACACGACGTCGCCGGTCGTCTCAGACCGGCTGCGGCGGTTCAACGACATCGCGTCGACTCCGCTCCACCCACCCCTCGTCGACCCCGGCACCTTCCGCTCGGGTCCGTACGGCGACTACGTCTTCGCGCCGAGTCGGCTGGCGTCGACCAAGCGCCAGCGGCTGTTGATCGAGGCGATGCGGCACGTGCGATCGAGCGCGCGGCTGGTGATCGCGGGACCGGCCGCGTCGCCCGCCGATCTCGCGACCCTGCGCGCGACGGTCCGCCGACACGACCTCGGCGACCGCGTGACGATCCTCGGCCGCTGGATCTCGGAGCGCGAGAAGCTGGATCTGTACGCGGGCGCCCGCGCCGTCGCGTTCGTCCCCCGCGACGAGGACTACGGCTACGTGACGCTCGAGGCGGCGGCCGCCGCCCGTCCGACGATCACGTGCACCGACGCCGGCGGCCCGGCCCTGTTCGTGCGCGACGGCGACACCGGCCTGGTCCGTCCGCCGGAGCCGCGCGCGCTGGCGGACGCGATCGACGGGCTGATGGCCGACCGCCGCGAGGCCGCACGACTCGGCGCGAACGCGCGCGACCAGCTGATCGCGCTCGACCTGCGCTGGGACCGCGTCGTCGAGGAGCTGCTGCGGTGAGGATCGCCTGGTTCACGACCTACGGCGGACGCAGCGGGATCGCCGACTTCTCGCAGCACGTGGTCGCGGCGTTGTCCGTCGACCACGAGGTCGAGCTGTGGGTGCCGGAGGGTCGCGGGCGCCTGCGCGCCCCCGTCGCCCCGATCGTCCGGTTCGCGCGCGACCCGCTCGCGCTGACCCGGCTGCACCGCGCCGACGCGATCGTCTACAACGTCGGCAACGACGTGGCCTCGCACCGCGCGGTGCTGGCCGTGGCGGGGGCCCGACCCGGCGTGGTGGTGCTCCACGACGCCGTGATGCGCCACTACTACGGCGGACTCGTCGCGGACCGCACGTGGTCGGCCGCCCGGTACCTGCGGACGGTCGGGCTCCACCACGGCCCGCGGGCGACCGAGGCCGTCGCCCGGGCCCGCCGCCCCGGCGGCGACCTGTGGAGCGCCCCGGAGACCTGGGAGCAGGCGCCGCTGTTCGCCGAGGCGCTGGCGGGCGCGACCGGTGCCGTGGTCCACAACGGAGCGATGGAGGCCGACGTGCGCGCCGCCTGGTCCGGCCCGGTCGCCCGGCTGGCGCTGCCCGGCTACCCGCGCTCCCCGCTGCCCGATCCGCCGCACGGCGATCCGGTCGTCCTGGTCGGCCTCGGCGGCGTGACCGCCAACCGCCGGATCGAGGACGTGATCGCCGTCCTCGCAGCGCGGCCCGCCCTCGCGCGGCGCGTCCGCTACGTGGTCGCCGGGGCCCCCGGCGACGCCCGCTACGGACGGATGCTGCGCGAGCGGATCGCCGGTGACGGCCTGGAGGACGTCGTGCGGCTGCTCGGCTACGTGCCCGACGACGAGCTCGACGGACTGCTGGCGTCCGCGCACGCCTTCGTCAACCTGCGCCACCCGTCGACCGAGGGGGCATCGGCGTCGCTGCTCGCCCAGGCGAGCACCGGACGTCCGGTCGTGGTCACCGACGGCGGGTCGTTCCGCGACGTGCCCGCCGACGTCGTCGCGAAGGTCCCGCCGGGCGACCTCGACGCGCTCGCCTCGACGCTGGAGCGCCTGGTCGAGGACCCCGCCGAGCGTGTGCGCCTGGGCGCAGCCGGTGCCCGCTGGGCGGCGGAGCGCACGCCGCGGGCCTACGCCGACGGGATCGCGGCGTTCCTGACCGAGATCGCCGGCCTCGCGCCGCTGCTCGCGCTCGCCGACCGGGTCGGTCGCCGGCTCGCCCCGGACGACGGCGTCGCCGCGGAGCGGTCGCTGGCGGCCGCCGCCGAGGCGATCACGACCCTCGCCGAGCAGCCGCGCCGGGTCGCCGACGCGCGCTGACTCAGGGACGGCCCGCGCCCCACGGGCGGGCGCGGACGACCAGGCCGTAGTGCACCGGCTTCCAGCCCCGCGGGCGGTAGGCGGGCGGGCCGACCGCGACGCGGACGTCGACGAAGTCCCCGGCCAGCAGCAGCTCGCGTAGTCCGTCCGCGCTCGGGGCCCACGTCGCGGAGCTGGCGACGTCACCGGGCACGAGCTCGATCAGCCCGCGCTGCTCGTGGCCGGGCCACTCGGTCGCCGGGGTCGCGACGATCGCCAGCGTCCGCGTGCGCTCGCGCAGCCGCCCGACCGTCGACGCCGGGTCGTCGGAGCCGTGCAGGTCGCGCAGGACGACCACGTCGAAGGTCCCGTCGACCTCGCCGAGGTCGGGCACCGCGACGGTCGATGCGGCCCCCGCTCGGGCGGCCGCGGCGGCCACCGTCCCGTCCGGCGGCCCGACGTCGAGCACGGTCAGGCCGGTGAGGTCGATCCCCGTCAGGCCGAGCGCGGCGGTCGGGGCGGCGGGACGCTCGGCCACGCGAGCGGCGGGCATCCGACGTTGCACGCGCGTGCGCACCCGGGTCACCGCCGCCGCCCGGCCCAGCCGTCGGGCCCGCGCCACGATCGGTCCTGCGCTCAGCGCCATGCGTGCACCGTCACCCGACACGGCGATGTCGTTCCGGCGGCCGGCTCCGGCACGCGCGCCCCGACCCGCTCGACCCGCGAGAACCCGGCGGCCAGGCACCAGCGCTCGAGGCCGGCGACGGTCGGCGCCCACCAGTTGGTCGGGTCGTCGTTGCGCTTGCGAGTGCCCATGAACTGCGCGGCCGCGGCGTCCGGATGCCCGCCGATCGCGATCGCCTCGGTCTCGATCACCGCGAGGTCGTCGCACAGGGCGTGCAGCCGGCGGAGCGCGCCGAGCGGGTCGCGCAGGTGGTAGAGCACGCCCAGGAACAGCACGACGTCGAACCGCCCGAGCGGCGACAGGTCGTCGTTGGCGAAGTCCCGGACGACCGGCTCGACCGCGCTGCCGAGCGTCCGGTGCGCCAGGTCGAAGCCGGCGCGGCCGGGCAGCCCGACCGGGTCCCATCCGTCGGCCTCGTACGCAACCTCCAGCGCGTCGGGCGGGATGCGTCCGGGCGGCGTGCGGTCCAGGGCCCCGGCCCACTCGTGCACGAAGTCGAGCATCTCCATCGACCAGGCGAGGTGGTCGAGCGCCACCACGCGCGACGCCCCGGCCCGCTCGGCGGCGAACGAGTAGAAGCCGTCCCACGCGCCGATGTCGAGCACCGTGCGGCCGCGCAGGTCGGGCAGCCGCAGACCGGCCAGCTCCGCCTGGAGGATGGCCGGCGTCTTGATCCCCGGCGTGACCACGCCGCCCAGGTCGATCGAGTGCCACCAGATCTCGACGCGCTGGACCGCCGCCCGCAACGCCGCGGTCCGCTCGTCGTCGGACGGCCCGACCGGCGGAGCCGTCTCCACCGGACCGGGCCCCTCGCCCGGCCGTTGGGGTGCGACGTCGACGGTCGCGACGTGCTCGGCCAGCGTGCCCGCGCCGCCGTCCTGCACCAGCGCGACCGTCAGCACGTGCTCGCCCGGCGTCCACGGCGCCGACGTCGCCAGCTCCAGCGTGAGCGGCTGACCGCGGCGCAGCGTGCCCGGCAGCGCGCGACGCTGCGCGACCGGCCGCCCCTCCTCGCCCGCGCCGCGCCAGGCGACGACCAGGCGGACCGGAGCGGGCATCGCGGTCCGCAGGACCGCGCGGTCGGTGACCTCGACGGTGCAGCTGAGGTGCATGAACGCGCCCGCCTCGGCCGTCGACGGCACGTCGACGGCGACGCCCGCCCCGCCGAGCCGGCCCTTCCGGCTCTCGGGCAGCGCCCACATCGGGGGCACCCGCAGGCGCGTCGACCGGGCCGCATGGGCCAGCGGGTGCGGCACCAGCAGCCGGGGCATGGTCCGGGCCCAGAACCGCGGCAGGCGCCACAGCGGCCGCACCAGGCCCAGCAACCGGACGTCGGTCAGCGTGCTGGCGAGCGGGCCGAGCTTGGCCAGCTCGATCCATCCCGGGGCCCCCCAGATCTGCCGCAGCCGCTCGCGCAGCTGCTGCAGCGCCTCGTCCCGTGGGCCCAGCAGCTCCCGCCACAGCCGCTCGAGCTCGGTCGGCATCAGAACGTTCGCGGTGACCGCGTTGCCGCCGAGCTCGTGGAACAGCTCGTTGCCGGTCCGGTTGAGCACGAGCTTGAGCGGCTCCCAGCCCCAGCCGCCGGCGCCGTCGATCACCGCGCGGCCGATCACGTAGGTGTGGGGAAAGTGCGGCGCCAGCTGCATCGGGCGGCCGGGATCGCGCGCGAGCGCCGCCACCCACGCGTCGCGGCGGACGATCGTCGACGTCAGGAACGTCTGCATGATGCCGAGCTGGGCGAGCACCTCCCGCGGCTCCTCGACGATCCGTCGGCGGTCGGCGTCGTCCGGGCGAATGACGGCGGGCTCCGGCTCGATCTCGTAGCGCATCCCGCGGTCGAGCCGGGCCCGACCGAGCGACAGCCCGGCGATCGTCGGCGCGCTCTCGACCCAGCGGATCACCGCGTCGATCGCCCCGGGGACGATCACGTCGTCGGAGGAGTGCAGCCACAGCCAGTCCCCCGAGCCGTTGGAGACGGAGGCCAGCACGTTCTGTCCCGGTCCGATGTCGCGGTCGTGCCGGTGGTAGACGATCGGATGGGTGCGAGCCAGCGCGGTGACCAGCTCCTCGGTCCCGTCGGCGGAGGCGTTGTCGGTCACGCAGATCTCGACGCGGCCCGCGTGCTCCGGCCCGAGCTGGCGGGTGATCGCCTCGAGCGCCTCGGCGAGCTCGGCGCGGCGGCCGTCGTGCGTGGGAATGCAGACGGACAGCAGCACGGGCCGGCACGCTACCAGCGTTGCGTCACTCGCTGGCCGGCACGCGGCGGTCGACGACCCGCCGGGCCGGGAGCACCGGCGGCGCGACGCAGCCCGGCGGCCGGGGGCCCGCGAAGCCGCTCGGGCGCACCCACCGGAAGGCCGCGCCGGTACCCTGCCCCGGGTGAGTCAGGCGTCGATCACGCGGGCGATCGCCGCCCTCAAGCAGCCCGACGGAGACCCGTGGATCTTCACCGCGGGCGGGATGCGGATGCGCGCGGTCACGCTGCGCGACATCGAGGACGACGTGCTCGTGGACGACCTCGGTCGCTGGCGGGCCGCGTACATGTCGTCCTATCCGACGCAGTTCACCGTCACCGCCGAGCGCACCCGCGCGTGGCTCCGGGACGTCATCGTCGGCAACCCCGGGCGGGTGATGTTCTTCGTCGTCGACGCCGACGACGTGATGGTCGGCCACCTCGGCTTCGACAAGGGGGACGTCGGCCGCGGCGGGCTCCAGCTGAGCAACGTGGTGGTCGGCCACCGGGACCGGATGGGCGAGGGCACGATGGACCTCTGCCTGCACGCGATGCTCGAATGGGCGCGCGAGGCGCTGCGTCCGAACGACGTCTGGGCACCCGTCTTCCCCGACAACGTGCGCCCGATCCGGATGATGCGCAAGGTCGGCTTCGTCGACGGGGAGCGCCGGCCGCTGCGGCTGCACACGATCGGCGACCGCCGCGACTACCGGCCGGTCGAGGCCGGTGACGACGCGCCGCCCGACCAGTGGCACATGTGGGTGCACTGGCCGGTCGAGCCGGCGGCGCCGTTCACCGGCGTGGGGCTGGGCACGGCGCCGACCGCCCACGCCGACGCGTCGTCCGCCGCCCGTACGGAACTGCGGGAGACGATCGACCGGGCCCTGCAGCGGCGCGTCCGCTGGATCGATACCGCAGGGATCTACGGCCTGGGTGCCGTCGAGCGGACGGTCGGCGCGGCGCTCGCCGGGGCGGACCGGCCGGCGGTCGCGACCAAGTGTGGCCTGGTCTGGGACGCGGGACACGGACGGGCGGTCGCGGTCGGCGACGCCCGGACGTTGCGCGAGCAGGCGGAGCGGTCACGCGAGCACCTCGGCGCGGACCGCCTGGACCTGCTGTTCCTCCACCGCCCGCCGGAGGACGGCACCGACCTGGAAGTCGCCTGGGGTACGCTCGCCGAGCTGGCCGACGCGGGCGTGGCGGCCCGGATCGGCCTGGCGGGGGGCGACCTCGACGCGCTGGAGCGGTGCCACGCGATCCGTCCCGTCGATGCGTTCCAGACGCCCGTATCGATGGTCCGGCCGAACGC
This sequence comes from uncultured Paraperlucidibaca sp., assembly GCA_964569335.1. Classification (GTDB taxonomy): domain Bacteria; phylum Pseudomonadota; class Gammaproteobacteria; order Pseudomonadales; family Moraxellaceae; genus Perlucidibaca. Next base: position 32,570 of record CAZMVL010000018.1, on the reverse strand, counting down.
GGCGGTGGTCGCCGGCGCGCACGCGCTCGGCGTCCCCGTCATGGCGCACGGAGCGCTGGAGACCGGACTGCTCGTCGACGGTGGTGCCGGCGCGGACCCGGACCCGCGCGACCGGCGGCGCCGCAGCCCGCTGTTCGCGGATCCCGACGGGCGAGCCGCGCTGCTCGACACGCTCGAGCGCGTCGCCCCGACCATCCCGTGCACGCTCGCCGAGCTCGCCGCCGCCTGGGTGCTCGGCGTGCCCGGCGTCACCGGGACGGTGATCGGCGCGCGCCGACCCGAACAGGTCAACGGCTGGTCCTCGGCCGCGGGCGTCCGGCTGCCGGCGGACCAGCGGGCGGAGATCGCCGCCGCGATCGCCCGGCTCGGGGCCGCACGCTAGCGGCGGTTGCGTCCGCTGCCCGCGGCCGGCAAGATCGGGCGCGATGCTCCCGACCCTGACGGTCTGCGTGCCGACCCATCACGGCCGGGCACGGACGATCCGCGACACCCTCACGTCGATCGCCGGGCAGTTGCGGCCCGAGCACGCCGGGCGCGTGACGGTGGTGGTCAGCGACAACGGCTCGCGGGACGGCACCGAGCAGGTCGTCGCGGAGCTGGCCGCCGCCGGGCTCCCGGTCGCCTACGGGCGCAATGCGGAGGACATCGGCTTCGCCCGCAACCTCGACCGCATCGTCGAGCAGGCGCCGGGCGAGTGGTGCTGGCTGCTGTCGTCCGACGACCGGCTCCGTGAAGGCGCGCTCGATCGGGCGCTCGAGCTGCTGGCCGCGCACCCGGACGTCGGGGGGATGACGGTCAACCAGCTCGTGCTCGACCGCGACCTTCACGACGCGACGCCGGAGCAGACCACCCCGGCCGTCCCGGCCGCGCTGGACGAGGTGACCGTGCTGCGCGACATCGACCAGGTCGTCGGTGCACTCGGCTGGATCATGTCCGGGGTCTCGACGCTGATCGTCCGTCGCCGCGACTGGATCGAGGCGGGGGCCGCGCTGCGCGCCGGCCCGGATCACGCCACGTCGTGGTTCCCGCACGTCGCGATCCCGCTGCGCGTCGCGGCGACGGGCAACGGGTGGCTGTGGTGCCCGGAGAAGCTCGTCACCGCCCGCTCGGGGAACGTCGAGGGCACGCTCGAGAGCCGGCCGCGGCTGCAGGGCGAGCTGCTGATGCACCTCGACGCGACGTGGGCCGCCGTCGTCGTGCCGAACGGCCCGGGACACCGCGCGGCGCGGCGCCGCTACCTCCGCGGCCTGCAGACGCTCGGCATCTTCGCCCAGATCCGCAGTGACCGTCGCCGCACGCGCCAGGACCGCGCGTGGCTGTTGTGGACGTTCGTCCGGATCCTCGGCCGCGAGCGTGCCTTCTGGCGGCACGGCGCCTGGCGCCTGATCGTGCCGGCGCGGATCAGCCGACCGCGGTCGATGCGCCGGCCCGCGCCGACGGGCCCGCCGACGACCGCTCCGGGCCGGCCGGTGGCGCTCGACGCCGACCTGCCCCGCCGGGCCCGGTCCGCCGACATGCTGGCGATCCCGTGCCGCATCGCCGCCCCACCGACGACGACCAGCGTCGGCGACCCGCTGCTGCTGCGCTCGCGCTGGACGTCGACCGACGGCACGCGCGTCGAGGGGCCGCCGCTCGCCCTGCCGCGTCCGCCGCGGTCGGGCACGGCCCGGTCGCTCGCCTACCCGCTGAACGCCCCGATCGCCCTGGGCGACTGGGAGCTGCGGATCGCCGTGCGCCCGCTCGGCGACTGGCACGCCGCGGCGGACGACGTGGTCGGGACCGTCACCGTGCGTCCGTGACTCCCACCGCCCTGTCGATGCGCGTCCGACGGTCGATCGCACTCCCCGCCCGCGCTGCGCACGCGCTCCGGCTGGCCACCTTCGAGCGGCGCGCCGCGCGAGCCGTGCGCTCCGGTCGCCCGGTCGCGGTCGTGCTCGGCAACTGCCAGGCACCGCCGGTGCACGACCTGCTCGCGGCCTCGCCGGCCTTCGCGGAGCGGTACGTGCTCGTCCCGGTGACCCCGATCCACCTGATCACCGCCCCCGAGGTGCGGGCGCTGCAACGGCTGCTCGCCCGGACGGAGCTGGTGGTCGGACAGCCGGTCGGTCCCGACTACCGTGGTCTGGGGGTCGGGACCGAGCAGCTCGCGGCCCACGTGCCCGCGAGCGGCCGGATCCTGCGCTGGCCCTCGATGTTCTGGGACGCGCCGTTCCCCTACACCGTCTACGTTCGCGCCGCCCACCGCGTCCACATCGACGCGCCGATCATCACCTACCACGACGTGCGGATCCTGGCCGCCGCGGCCGCCGGGATGGACGCCACGCGGACCGCCGCGCTGCTCCGCGACCACCGCCCGACGGCGGCGGGCCTGCAGGGCGTGCGCGACGACATGCGGCGCCAGTACGGCACGTTCGACCGGTTGAGCGACGTCACGATGCTCGACTGGGTCGAGCGCCCCGAGCACTTCGCGTCGGCGTTCTGGACGATCAACCACCCGGCGCGCTCGGTCCTGGTCGAGCTCGTCCGCCGGATCCACGAGCGGCTGGAACTGCCGTACGACCCGCTCGACGGGCCCGAGCCGCTGGTCGACTCGATCGCGCCGATCGACGCCTCGGTGCTGGGCGGGCGGCCCGGTCCGCCGCGTCCGCACTGGGTGGTCGACGGGACGGTGGTCCCCTGGGACCGGCTGATCGCCAGCCACCTCGCCTGGTACGCGTCGCGACCGGACGTGGTCGCCGCCGGCGTCGCCGAGCACGCCGACCGCCGGACCTGGCTCGGCCTGCCCTGACGGCGGCGCCGCGCGACCCGGCGACGGTGTCCGCGACGGCCGGACCCGGTGCTAGGCTGCGGCCCCTCGATGGGACTGCACGGCAAGCCCGGCCTCGTCCCCGGGGCCACGATCGCGCGACGACGACGGAGCGGCCGGTGAAGGCCGTCGACCAGATCGTCGAGGTCCTGGCGACCGAGCGGGTCACCCACGTCTTCGAGCTCGTCGGCGGCACGATCGCGCTGCTGATCGACGCGATCCACCGCGACGGTCGGATCGCGCTGGTCGACGTCCGTCACGAGCAGGGCGCGGCCTTCGCCGTCGACGGCTACGCCCGGGTCAGCGGTCGGCCGGCGGTCGCGATGGGCACCAGCGGACCGGGCGCGACGAACCTGCTGACGGGCATCGCCAGCTGCTTCATGGACTCGGTCCCCGCGGTCTTCCTCGTCGGCCAGGTCCGGCAGGACGAGCTGGCCGGCGACCGCGGCGTGCGCCAGCAGGGGTTCCAGGAGACGGACATCGTGGCGATGGCCGCCCCGGTGACGAAGGCCGCCTGGCGGCTGACCGACGCCGACGAGATCCCCGGACGGCTGCGCGAGGCGTTCGCCGTGGCCCGCGAGGGCCGGCCGGGACCCGTCCTGATCGACCTCCCGATCGACCTGCAGGCCCGCGAGGTCACCGTCCCCGCGCCGGCCCCGGCCGCCCCGCGCCGGCCCCCGGCCCCCGCCGCCGCGGCCGTCGCCGCCGCGCTCGACGCGCTCGATCGCGCCGAGCGCCCGCTCGTCCTCGTCGGGGGCGGGATCCGGGCCGGCGGGGCGACCGCCGCGCTGCGGCGCTGGGCGGACGGCGCCGGCGTGCCGGTGGTGCACTCGCTGCTGGCCGTCGACGCGCTGCCCTACAACCACCCCGCGCGGGTCGGGATGATCGGCACCTACGGCAACCGCTGGGCCAACCTGGCGATCGGCCGCGCCGACCACCTGCTCGTCCTCGGCAGCCGCCTGGACATCCGGCAGACCGGGGCGGACGTGGCCTTCATCACCGCCGGCCGCACCGTCCACCACGTCGACTGCGACCCGGCCGAGGTCAACAACCGCGTGACCGGCTGCACGGCCGTGCCCGGCGACGTCCGTGGCTTCCTCGAGCAGGCCGCGGAGCGGCCGGCCGGACCGGACCGCCGCGCGTGGCGGGCCGAGCTCGCCGCGCTGCGCGAGCGGTGGCCGGATACGGGCGAGCTGACCGGGATCTCCGGCATCAACCCCAACGCGCTGATGCACGCGCTGGCGCGGGCCTCGACTGCCGCCGCCGCCTACGCGCTCGACGTCGGCCAGCACCAGATGTGGGCCGCCCAGTCGCTCGAGCTCGGCGCCGACCAGCGGCTCGTCACCTCCGGCGGGATGGGCGCGATGGGCTACGCGCTGCCCGCCGCGATCGGCGCGTCGCTCGCGCTCGACCGGGCCCCGGTCGTCGTGGTCGCCGGCGACGGCGGCTTCCAGGTCAACATCCAGGAGCTGCAGACCGTCGTCGAGCTCGGCCTGCCGCTGAGGTTGGTGGTGCTCGACAACGGCACGCACGGTATGGTCCGGCAGTTCCAGGCGACGTACTTCGACCGCCGGTTCCCGGGCTCCGAGTGGGGATACTCGGCGCCGGACTTCGCCCGCGTCGCGGCCGCCTACGGGATCGCCGCCCGGACGATCGAGCGCCCCGACCAGGTCGACGAGGCGCTCGCCGACCTCTGGCGGCGGCCCGACGAGCCGTTCCTGCTGCACGTCCGGATCGACCCGGAGGCGAACGCCTACCCGAAGATCGCCTTCGGGCAGCCGATCACCGAGATGGAGCCGTTCGCCACGCCGATCCCGCTCGACCGCGACGCCTGACGGCGCGCCCGGCCGACCGCGTTCCTCCGCCGGCCCGCCGCGGCGAGATCCGCGAGTCCCTCTAGAGTCCGGCGATCGTGCGGATCCTGCACCTTGCCCCGCAGCCGGCCGATCGCAGCGGCATCGCCGCCTACGGCGTCCGCTTCCGGCAGGCCGTGGCGGCGCAGCCCGGGCTCTCGATCGAGCTGCTGGACCGACCCGCCTCGGCGCCGGGCACGATCGCGCACGTGCGCGCGTACGCGGCCGACGCGGTCCGCGACGCGACGCGGTTCGACGCGGTGCACGCGGAGCTGGGCGGGAACGGCCTGCGCGAGCTCTACGCCGCGCGAGCGGTGGCGCAGCGGGCGGGGGTACCGGTCGTCCTCACCGCGCACGACCCGCCGTGGCTCGTGTGGCAGCCGTTCCACGTCGCGGCGGTCGGCGGTCGGCGGGCGAGCCGGGCGCTCGTGGCGACCGCCGGACGCGGGCCGGCACGTCGGATCCAGCGGACCCTGGCCCGCCGCGCCGCCGCGGTCCTGACCCTCTCCGACCACGGCTCCGCGTGCCTGATCGCGACCCTGGGCGTCACCGCGACGACGCTCCCGTATCCGCACGCCCCCGCGCTTCCCGACGTGGCCGGCGACCGGGAGCCGCTCGCCGCGGACCACGGGCTGGTCGTCGGCTTTCACGGCTACTGGTACCACGGCAAGGGCCTCGAGCGGCTGCTCGACGCGATCGCGCTGACCCGCGACGACCGCGCGCCGATCCTGCTCCGCCTGTGGGGCGCCCCGCCGGGCAGCGGCAACCGGTCCGGCGAGCGCTACCGGGAGACGATCCTCGCCGCCGTCGACCGCCTGGGGATCGCCGATCGGGTCCAGGTCGCGGGTCCGCTGGCGGCCGACGACGTGCCGGCCCGGCTCGCCGCGTGCGACGTCGTCGCGCTGCCGTACGAGGAGCGCCGGGGCACCCCGGGCCTGGCCTCGATCAGCAGCGTCGCCTACGACGCCTTCTCCGCCGGCACGCCGGTCGTCGCGTCACGCGTGCGCGCGTTGCCCGAGGTCCTCTCCGACGGCGTCGACGGCGTGCTCGTCCCGCCGGGCGACGCGCGGGCGCTGGCGGCGACCCTGCGGGATCTGCGCGACGACCCGGCGCGACGCCGGGCGCTGCGCGCGGGCGCCCGAGCGCGCGGGCGCACGCTCGGCCTGGACGCCGCCGGACGGGCGGCCGGGGCCGTCTACCGCGGCTTGCCGCGATCGCCCTGAACCTGAAAGGCTAGGTCGGATGGACGACGACGGCGCAGCGCGCACCCTCACGGTCGTCCTCGTCGTCTGGGACGCCTACGCGGGCGCCCTGCTCGAGGAAGCGCTGTTCAGCATCGACTCCCAGCGGCCGCGGCCCGAGATCCTGCTGATCGACAACGCCTCGACCGTGCCGGTCGTGGCCCCGGACGGCGTCCGCCTGCTCCGCACGCCGGAGCGGCTGACCGTCGGCGCCGTGCGCAACTACGGCCTGTCCCACGTGACCACGCCGTGGGCGATGCTCTGGGACGCCGACGACGTGATGCTGCCGGGCACCGTCGCGGACCTGCTCGCGCACACCGACGACGCCCCCGACGTGGTGGTCGTCGCCACCGGGATCCTCGACGGGGCCACCGGGGTCCGCCACCACTGGCCCCGCCGCTGGACCGCGGCGCTGACCCGGCTGCCCCGGCTGTACGCGCTGCTGCACGCCGTCTCGTCGCTCTACCCCACGACCGGCGCCCTGCTGCGCACCGACACGGTGCTCGAGGGCGGCGGGTTCGCGGACGCCGACGGCGGCGACGACTGGGTCGTCGGCGTGTCGCTCGCGCTGCGCGGCCGCGTCGTGCTGCGGCCGCGACTCGGCCGGGTCTACCGCCGCCACCGCAGCTCGGTCTCGGCCGGCTGGACGGGGGGCGAGGACATCCTGTCCCACGCCGCGCTGGTGCGCCAGCGGCTGACCGACGACCCGGCCGCTCCGGGCTTCACCGCGCCCGCCCGGTGGGCCCTGTGGCTCGCCCAGCTGCTGGTCGTCCGGGTGCTGCGGCCCGCCTCGCGCCGGCTGCCCCACCGGCGTCACGAGCGGCGCGACCTGCCCGAGCTGCCCGGCGTCGCGGCGCCTCCGGCGGGCGGCGGGCCGTCGTCGGACGCGCCGGACCAGGCCACCCGCCTGCGCACGCCCCGCTGACGTGGCGGCCTGGCCTCCGCCCCCGCCCGCTGCGCCCGGCGCCGTCGACGCGGCGACCCCGGCGGCCTGGGGGCCGCGGGTGCTGCTGGTCGCGGCGCTGGCCGGGCCGATCTGGCCGACCTACGTCGGCAGCCTCGAGCGGCTCACGGTCGGACGCGTCCTGCTGGTGCTCCTGGCGCTCGCGGTGCTCCGCGACGTCGTCGTGCGGCGGGGCCGCCGTCCGCGACCGCCGTGGGCGGTCGGCGCGCTGATCGCACCGCTCGCCGCGCTGGCCGCGTGGACAGCGCTCAGTGCGGTCCTCTGGGGCCAGGCGACGGCCGGGGCGGCGCAGGGCTTCGCCGAGCTGGTCGCGCTCGTCGGGCTGACCGCCGTCGTCGGCAGCTACGCGTCGTCGCGCTGGGCGCTCGCGACGCTCGGCGCCGCGGCGGTGGGCGTCCTGGCCGGCGCGACGCTCGCCGCCGCCGGCGTCCGCAACCTGCACGCGGCGGTGTACGCGCCGTCCGCCAGCTTCGACCGACTCGAGGGCGTCTACGGCAACCCCAACTACCTCGGCTTCGCGATCGCCCTGGCCCTGCCGGCCGTGATCGTCGGCGTGCTCCGGCTGCGGAGTCCCTGGCGCTGGGGCGCGCTGCTGGCCGCGGGAGCGCTCGCGGCGATGCTGCTCGCGACCTTCTCGCGGGGGTCGCTGCTGGCGATCGCGTGCGGCGCGCCCGTCGCGCTGTGGCTCGGGCTGCGGCGGCGGCCGCCGCGGAAGCTGGCCGTCGCCGCGTCGCTGGTGGTGCCGATCGTCGCGGCGGCGGTGATCCTGTCGCCGAGCTACCGCGACCAGCGCGAGCAGGCCAACTTCGGGCCGGATCCGGGGGCGAGGCTGGCCACGCCGGCGGCGAACTGGACGTCCCTGTCGTCGGGGAGCTGGTCGTCCGCCGCGGACGGTCCGGTCAGCGTCAGCGGCGCCGTGCTCGGCAATCCGCCCCCGAGCGGGATCGTGGTGGTCCCGGACCAGGGCGGGCAGGGCGTGCGCGGCGAGCTCGGTCGGGCGCGCACCGACGGGCGCGCCACGCTTCGCTTCTCGGTGCTCGCCCAGGAGACGTCGCCGGTCCACTGGCGCGTCGACGGTCCCGGCGGCCCCGTCGTCTCGGGCACCGCCGTGGTCGGCCAGGACCCGCGGGTCGTCCGCGCGCCGTTCACCGCCGAGCGCGGCGCGAGCTACCGGATCTTCTTCTGGATCGACCGTGCGGTCGCGTTCATGTTCCTGGACCTCAGCCTCGCGGAACGCGGGCCGGACGGGACGACGACGCGGCCGGTGTCGACCGTGCTGCCGCCGCCGACGGCGGCCGACGTCTCGGCGCTCGAGGCGGACTACAACCGCTCGCGCTGGAGCGGCGCCCGGCTCGCGCTCGCGGCGTGGACCGACCAGCCGCTCCGCGGGATCGGGCTGGGCCGGTTCCCCGCCTACGCCGCGGCCAACGACCGCTTCGGACCGATCCCGACCCACAACGCGTACCTGCAGGTGCTCGCCGAGCTCGGGCTGCTCGGCGCCCTGCTGCTCGCCGCCG
>CAZMVL010000018.1:0-24179 GCA_964569335.1 uncultured Paraperlucidibaca sp. | reverse complement strand
GCCGTCAACCTGCTGTTCATCAACGGCCTGTCGGCACCGGGCACGGCGATGCCGCTGATCCTGGCGCTCGGCCTGGCCGCCGCCTGGGCCGGACCGGCCCCCACGGTGCCGGTCCGCGGGCGGCGCTGAGCCCCCGCCGGACGGGCGCCGGGCCGGGGCCAGTCCGGTACGCCCCGTCTAGTGCGACGTGACCGCGCCGGTCTCCATCCGCTCGACCTTGCGCGTGATCGGACGCAGGCCGCGCCGAGCCACGTCGTGCAGGACCTCGGCGACGTAGGCCAGCGCCTCGGGTCCCAGGCCGGGGTAGACGCCGAGCAGGAAGACCTGGTCGGTGACCTCGTCGGCGTTGCGCAGGTCGCCGACCACGCGGTGGGGAACGTCGCGGTAGGCGGGCTGCCGCGTCAGGTTGCCGGCGAACAGGGCCCGGGTGGCGATCTTGCGCTCCTCCAGGTGCGCAACCAGCTCGCGCCGCCCGAACGGCGCGTCGCGGCGCAGCGCGATCGGGAAGCCGAACCAGCTCGGATCCGCATTGGCCGTCGCCTCGGGCAGTACGAGCAGGTGCTGGAGGTCCTCGAGCGACGCCCGCAGGACCCGGAAGTTCTCGCGCCGGGCGGCGTTGAAGTCGTCGAGCTTGTCGAGCTGGGCGACGCCGACGGCGGCCTGCATGTCGGTGAGCTTCAGGTTGTAGCCGACGTGCGAGTAGATGTACTTGTGGTCGTAGCCGGCCGGCAGGTTGCCCATCTGCCAGTCGTGGCGCTTGCCGCAGGTGTCCTCGTCGCCCGGCTCGCACCAGCAGTCGCGGCCCCAGTCGCGGAACGACTCGACCAGCAGCTTGAGCTTGCCCTTGTTGGTGAGGACCGCGCCGCCCTCACCCATCGTGATGTGGTGGGCGGGGTAGAACGAGACGGTGGCCAGGTCGCCGAAGGTGCCGACCAGGCGCCCGTCGTAGCGCGACCCGACCGCGTCGCAGCAGTCCTCGATCAGGTACAGGTCGTGCCGCTCGCAGAACGCGGTGACCGCGGCGAGGTCGATCGGGTTGCCGAGCGTGTGCGCGACCATCACCGCGCGGGTGCGGTCCGAGAGCGCCGCCTCCAGCTGCGAGACGTCGATGTTGTAGGTCGGGACCTGGACGTCGACGAAGACGGGGACCAGGCCGTTCTGGACCACCGGGTTGACGGTGGTGGGGAACGAGGTGGCGGTGGTGATGACCTCGTCCCCGGGGACCAGGCGCCGGGAGCCGAGCTTGTGGCTGGTCAGCGCGGAGAGCGCCGCCAGGTTGGCGCTCGACCCGGAGTTGACGAGGCTGCAGTGCCGTAGCCCGTGCCACGCCGCGAAGCGCCGCTCGAACTCCTTGGCGAACCGCCCGGTGGTCAGCCAGAAGTCCAGCGCCGCCCCGGTCAGCGCCTGCAGCTCGCGTCCGTCGAAGACCCGCCCGGCGTACCGGACCGGGGTCTCGCCGGCCACGAACGGCTCGGGGCCGAAGGCCGCGGCGTGGTACCGCCCCACGAGCTCCAGGATCTGTTCCCGAAGCTCCTCCGCCGACTCCGACATGCTCCGATTGTACGGTCGGGCGGAATCGGGCCGGTGGCGCACCGCTGACGAACGCCACGATCCACCCTCCGCTGCGGACGGTTGCCCCGGACCGCGGCCGGACCGTCCGTCCGCCCCGATCGACGCGGGACGGACGAGCACGCACCCGCCCGCTAGCTAGCGGGCGTAGGCCTTGACCAGCACCCGCTGGGGCTTGCTGGACGCCAGGGTGAAGCTGACGCGGTACTTGGTGCCGGCCTTCAGGACGGACCGCGCGGCGACCCGGGCCGAGTACACGACGTCCGACCCGTGGCGTCCGGTCGCCCGGATCCGCACGACCCGCGCGCCGACGTCGCGGGAGAACCGCAGCGTCGCGCGGTAGCTGCCGTCCGATCGGGTCGGCAGGCGGCTGGTCGCGAACGACACCGTCGCGTGGTGACGGTCGATCAGCACCATCCGCGGGGCGCCGCCCAGCCGGTGGGTGCCGTCGGCGGCGACGGCCGAGGCCGCCGTGGGGCCCATGGCCGCCACGGCGGCCAGGACGATCGACGTGCGCTGCAGCGGGGACATGATCGCGCTCCTTGTCGAGATCCCTCGATCGGTGGGCGCGCCGGGAAGTCGTCCCGGCGCTCCGTGCGCGCGCACCATCATCACTGCACCCGACGGCCCACCCGCGACACGCCGATCGCGTGCCGCACCTCCCTTGTACCCAGGAGCGCGTCCGGCTACAACTCCCGCCGCCGGAAGGCCGCCACGGTCGCGGCCAGCAGGATCGCTACGAGCAGCAGTCCGGTGCCGACGGGCCACCACAGGGCGTGGTCGGCCCCCTGGCTCCCGGCGGCAACGCCGTTGGCGGCGGAGAGCAGTCCCGCCGGGGAGTATTCGGCCAGCGTCGGGACGATGCCGAGCAGCACGAGCAGGAAGTACGCCCCGATCCCGACCCCGGCCGCGCCGGTGGCCGCGTCGATGGTCGCCGACGCGCACAGCGACGCCGCGGTGAGCACGGCGGCGAGCACCAGCCAGACCGCGGTCGCCGCAAGGATCGGGCCGGGGTCCGCCTGCCCGAAGACCGCCCAGGTCGCCAGCCAGCCGACGGCGGCGCCGAGCAGGGCGACGACCGTGGTGAACCCGAGGAGCGCCGCGGCGTGCGTGAGCACGTAGGCGGTGCGGCTGGCCGGCTTGACGAGCAGCAGCGCCGCGTAGCCGGACCGGACCTCCGTGTTGATCGCGCCCGCGGCGACCACCGCGACGACGAAGACGACGAGCTGGGTGAGGTTCTTCGCCCACTGGGCGTAGGCGTCCGCCGCGGTCGGGTCGGGCAGGCTGATCGCGGTGGCCGACTGCGCCCCGAGCGCCGCGACGAGCAGGTCGTTCGCGAAGCGGGCCAGCAGCGGGGAGCTGAGGGCGAAGAACACCATCACCGCCGGCAGCAGCCACAGCCGCCAGGTGCGGGTGCTCTCCTGCCAGCGCAGCCGCAGCAGCGGTGCCACGGCGTTCATCGGTCCGCTCCGACCAGGCCGATGAAGAGGTCCTCCAGGCTCGCCTCGCGCGGCTCCAGCCGGTGCAGTCGCAGTCCGAGCGCGGAGACCTCGGCGGGGATCCGCAGGGCCGCTTGCTCGAAGTCGGCCACGGTCAGCAGCAGCTCCTCCGGAGCGTCCCCGTCGGCGATCCCGGTGACCCATGGCTTGCCCGTGAGCGCGGCCCGCAGCCGCTCACGGTCGTCGAGGGCGACGAGCACGCTGCCCCGCGTCCCTCCGGCCGCCGCGCGGATCTCGTGGAGGCTCCCCGCGGTGATGACCTTGCCGTGGTCGACGATCGCCAGGCTGTCGCAGACCCGCTCGACGTCGGGCAGCAGGTGGGTGGAGAAGAAGACGGTGGCGTGCCCGCGCAGCTCGGTCAGCAGGTCGAGCACCATCCGCCGTCCCAGCGGGTCCAGCGCCGAGGTCGGCTCGTCCAGCAGCAGCAGCCGCGGGCGGTTGACGAGCGCCTGCGCCAGGCCCAGCCGCTGTCGCATCCCGCGCGAGTATCCGGCCACCCGGGTGCCCACGCCGGCCAGTCCGGCGAGCTCCAGTAGCTCGTCGACCCGGCGGCGGGTGAGATCCGCCGGCAGGCGGAACAGGCTGGAGGTGGTCTCCAGCACGTCGCGGGCCGTCATCCACCCCGGGAAGCCCGGCACGTCGGGGCAGAACCCGGTCAGGCTCCGCGCGGCGGCGCTGCCCGGCGCGTGACCGAAGATGCTGACGGCGCCGGTGGTCTGGCGGGCCAGGGCCAGGAGGATCCGCAGGGTCGTGGTCTTGCCGGACCCGTTCGGGCCGAGGAACCCGAAGACCGATCCTTCCTCGACCCGCAGGTCGACGCCGTCGAGCACCCGCCGGCGGTCGTACTCCTTGACCAGACCGCGGACCTCGATCGCGGCCGTCATCGGCGATCCTGCCCGTAGAGGCTCTGCACGGTGCGGCCGACGTCGCCCGCCCCAGTCCCGCTCGGCTGTTCGGTGGCCGGCGCGGTTTGCCGCGCGGCGACCAGGAAGAAGATCGAGCCGACGAAGCTGAAGACGACGACGAAGATCGCCCACGGCCACTTCCGTCCGAGCAGCAGCCGCTCGCGCGGGGTACGCGCCAGCACCACCAGGCAGGTGGCGATCAGCGCGAACTGCAGGACCACCACGACGCCGAGCACGACCAGGACCGCGGGTGACAGGGTGGAGAGGTCGGTATTCATCGGGGGCCTTCGGGTCGTCGTGCGTCCTGGGACGTCGTCTCGAGATGATCGGCCGCACCGGGCGACCACTGATGCTGAGACGACGTCTTGGACGCCGACTCGGCCGGGGCGACATCGCCGTCGGCGCGCCAGGCGCGGCGCAGCCCGGCGCGCAGCGGTACCGCCACCACCGCCAGCGACGCCACCGCGGCGAACGGGAGCGCGGCGGGCACGATCAGCCCCCACCGGCTCCCCGGTCGGCGGGCCTCGAGGACCGTGGCCGCCACGACGCCGGCCGAGACCGTGGCCAGGCTGGTGGCGTTCGCGGCACGCACCAGCGCGTCGTCTCTGGTCGTGACCGGACGCGCGGCCCACAGGGCCGGAACCGCGCCGAGCGCGACCGGCCCGAACAGCGTCCACCGGGAGGATCGGCCGCGGGCGCGGCCGTCGGCGCGGAACCCCGACGCGACGCGCGGAGGCAGCTTCCGCCAGCCGAGCGCGGTGGCCGCAGCCGTCGCGCCCGCGATGACGAGCGGCACGGCGCGAGCGGTCCGCAGAGCGCGACCGGGGATGCGCGCCAGCACGTCGTCGTCGATGTCGTCGGGGCGGATCAGGCCCAACCGGACCGCGACCGCGCCCAGGTTCAGGCGCCAGCCGATCCCGAGCAGGCGCGGCACGATCAGCCGCGGGTCCGCCGGGTCCCACGTCCGCGACCGCACCTCCGCGTCGGTGGGACCGCGTGTCTCCACCGGCACCCCGAGGAACCGCCATCGGGCCTGCTCCGGCGGGGCGTCGTCGGCGAGCGCGTCGACCAGCTGGGCGGCGTAGTCCGCCGGGTCGCCGAGCGCGGTCGCCGGATCGACGCCGGCCGCCGTGAGTTCCTCCAGCTGGGCCGACAGCGCGGACAGCACGCGGCGACGGTCCGCGGCGGAGAGCCCCCGCAGGCGGCCGGTCACCGCCTGCGCGTAGTCGTCGTTGGTCACGGTGTCTGCTCCCGGAGGATCTCGGTCATGGCCCGGCTCATGTCCTTCCAGGCGGCGATGCCGTCGGCGAGCGATTCGCGGCCGTCGCGCGTCGGCCGGTAGTACTTGCGCGGGGGGCCGCCCGGCGACTCCACCCAGCGGGTGGCCACCAGCCCGGCCTTGTCGAGCCGCGCCAGCAGCGGGTAGACCGTCCCGGCGCTGGCCGCCAGCGAGGGATGCGCGTCCAGGCGCTCGACGATCTCGATCGCGTAGCACTCGTCGCGATCCAGCACCGCAAGGATCGCCAGCTCCAGCACCCCCTTGCGCAGCTGCCTGCCCCGGTCGCTCACTGGCATGACCTACATCCTTGCATAACATGGTAGTCGGGGACGCGGGGCGCGCTTCGCAGACACCTCGGACAGCTCGCCAAGGCGTGGCACCAGCTCGGCCCCTACTCAGCCGCGTGCAAGCACGGGCTTCTCGTCGTGCCCGCGAGCGTTAGGACCTGTTTCAAAATCAGTGGTCGGCTGTCGTGGTCGGTGGCCGAGCAGGGCGCGGCCGACAACTAGCCAACAGGCCCGCGCGCCCGCCCACCCTCGCTACTGATCGAGCCGCTCGAGCCACCCTGCCGCGGTGAAGATCGGCAGCCGGTCGGCCAGGTCGAGCAGATGCCGGTCTCCCGAGACGATCGCTGCTCGCACGTTCTGCGCCAGGCCGATCAGGTAGTCGTCGTCCGGATCCGCGGTGCGAACCGTGGCGGACGCGTCAGCGGCGACCTCCGCGTTCGACTCGAGGTAGGCGAGAAACGCCGCCGCCGACTCGCGCGGAATCCGCTTGCGGAGCTTCGGGTACGCCAGCACGCGTTCTAGTTCGGACAACAGCAACGGCGAGACGACAACCTCGAAGCGCCCGTCGCGCCATGCGCGAAGCACGCTCGCCGGTGCGCCGGCCGGGGACAGCAGCCCCGACACGTAGATGTTCGGGTCGAGGACCGCGCGCAACGGGGATCAGTGCTCGCGTCGGGCGGCCGCCTGCGCTTCCAGCGCCAGGTCCATCGCCTCGTCCTCGCCCATCTCCTGGCGGGCCCAGATCTCGTCCAGGACGTTCAGGCCCAGGTCGCGACGCAGCGATTCTTCGATCAGGTCGCTGTCGCGTCGCCCGGACCGCGCGGCCCGGATCTTCACCGCGCGCAGCACGTCCTCGTCGATCGTCAGCGTCGTGCGGACCTTCTTCGACATACCCGCATCATCGCATCACGACGTCTCGATGTATAGCGGACGACAGGCGATGCATCCTCCGCCGACTCCGACATGCTCCGATTGCACGGTCGGGCGGGATCGGGCGGTGGTGCACCGCTGACGAACGCCAGGTGACCCGTGGGGTCGCCGGCGCGTGACGTGCGACGCGGTCCGACGGGATGACGAACCCGCCGCTCCGGGTCACGCTCGCTGCCCCGGCGAGTCAACTGAGCAGCGGCGACGCCGCCACCACGGCGTCGACCACCGCTCGTTGGTGCGGCTGCAACGACTGCCACGGCGAGCTCGCGAGCAGCGGCAGGAAGGGGTCCTCTACGGCGGTACGCCGTCCGGAGAGCTCTTCGAGCACCGCGAGGCCGCAGAAGGGGACGACGCCCGTGTGGTACCCGCCCTCGTGGCTGAGGACGAGACGGCCGCCGCACAGATCGTCGGCGAGGAGCCGCACGCGCCGGGCCAGGTCGCGAAAGTCCTCCGACGAGAGGAGCTGACGGCTCATCGGATCGAAGCCGTTGGCATCGAAGCCGCTCGCGACGAGCAGGAGCTCCGGCCGGAACGCCCGGATAGCGGGCTCGACGACCCGCTCGAACGCTTCGCGGTAGGCGCCCGACCCGGAGCCCGGAGGAAGGGGCAGGTTGATGTTGGTGCCCACCGCGTCCCCGGCACCGGTCTCCCCGACCGAACCGGAGGCCGGGGGGAACACGCCGTCCTGGTGGATCGAGATCGTGAGCACCGACGGGTCGTCGTAGAAGGCGTCCTGCGCGCCGTTGCCGTGATGGACGTCCCAGTCGATGATCGCGATCCGACCGACGTCGTGGGTCGCGCGGGCGTGGAGTGCGCCGAGGACGAGGTTGCCGAAGACGCAGAAGCCCTTCCCCTCCTCCGGACCGGCGTGATGCCCGCAGGGCCGGACGAGCGCGTAGGCGTTGGTCACGTCGCCGGCCAGGACCGCATCGACGGCCGCGATCACGCCGCCTGCGGCCAGCGCCGCGATCTCGTAGGTGCCGGGGCGCACCCAGGCGTCCAGCCCGACCGACCCGCCCTCTCCCGCCGAGAGCTGCCGTACCCGCTCGACGTACGCGGGGGCATGGAAGCGCGTCAGCTCCTCGTGCGTCGCCGGTCGCGCGTCTATCGGCCGCAGATCCCGGAGCAGCCCCGAGGCGTCGAGCAGGTTCCGGATCCGTCGTTTGGTGGCCGCGTTCTCCGCGTGCGGCTCGCCGGGCTCGATCCACCCGCCCGCGCGGAGCGGCCCCGCTCCGGATCCCAGGTCGTGCCAGGCGTACCGCTCGTCCCAGACGAGCCCGGTGACGCGACCGCCATTTCCATCGCTCAGCATAATCCGACTATAGTGCATTTCTGTCCGCTAAACGAACTTTTGACAGGACCCGCATGGCCATCATCGAGATCATCCGCTTCCGTCCCCGGCCGAACCGACAGGACGAGCTGCTGCGCGGCCGGGCCGACGCGGTCTCCGCCCTGACCAGCGCCTTCCGAATGGAGCACTCGACCCTCTGCGCCGGCTCCGACGGCGTCTGGACCGACATCATGCGGTTCCCGTCCGCCGAGGACGCCGACGAGGCGCTGGCGCACGAGATGGAGCTGCCCGACTTCGCGAACTGGGTCGCGAACGTGGAAGCGGTCGTCTCCCGCGAGCGGTTGGAGCTGGTCGCGCCGTGACCGCCGTCGGCGTCCGTGGCATCGAGCACGTCGGGATCACCGTTCCCGACCTCGATGCCGCCACCCGGTTCTTCCGCTCCGCGTTCGGAGCCGTCCCGCTGTTCGACCTCGTCGAGCCTCCGGAGGACGAGCAGGCCGCGCGAGCGGCAGCAGAGGCGTTCGGCCTCGAGCGCCGGCTCGGCGTCCGGCGGGGGACATGGACCCGCGCCATGCGGATGCTCCGGCTCGGCAACGGCGCCAACGTCGAGCTCTTCGAGTTCGTGGCCGACGGCCAGCGCGCCCCAGCCGTCCCGTCAGACCTGGGCATCCAGCACTTGGCCGTCGCCGTCGACGACCTCGACGCCACTGCCGAGGCCGTCGTCGCCGCTGGCGGCACCCTGCTCGACGGTCCTTGCGACCTCCCAGCCGCCGAGGCGGGGCCGGGCAACCGATTCTGGTACACGCGCGCCCCGTGGGGCACGACGATCGAGCTCGTCTCCATCCCCTCCACCCAGGCGTACGAGCACCGGATCTCCGGGCGTCGCTGGACGCCCGCCTGATCCGGTGCCCACTCGGCTCCCACCCACCCCATCGACCGAAGACGAGAATCTGCACATGACCGACGCCCAGAAGGACTTCCACCGGCTGCCGCCGGTCGGACTGCTCGTCGACGGCCGGTGGCGCGACGCCGCCGACGGCGCGACGTTCGAACTGCTCGCCCCCGCCACCGGCGAGCGGATCACCGAGGTCGCCGCGGCGGGCCCGTCGGACGTCGACGACGCGGTCCGCGCCGCCCGCGCACAGTTCGACGGAGGACCGTGGAGCCGGCTCTCTGGGCCCGAGCGCGGCCGAATCCTCCACCGTGTCGCCGACCTCATCGATCGTGACACGGAGCAGCTCGCACGCCTGGAGGCCCTCGACGTCGGCAAGCCCGTCGGCGACCCGCGAGCGGTCGACGTGCCGCTGGCCGCCGAGACGTTCCGGCACTTCGCCGGCTGGGCGGACAAGCTCCACGGGGCCGCGATCCCGGTACCCGACATGCAGGGGCGGCCCCGCCTCAGCTACACGCTCCGCGAGCCGGTGGGGGTCATCGGCGCGATCACCCCCTGGAACGCGCCGACGATGATCGCGGCGTGGAAGCTCGCTCCCGCGCTCGCGGCCGGCTGCACCGTCGTGGTCAAGCCGCCCGAGGACGATCCGCTGTCGACCCTGTGGCTCGCCGACCTGCTCGGCGAGGCCGGGGTGCCCGACGGGGTCGTCAACGTGCTCCCGGGCCTGGGCTCGATCGCCGGCGCGGCGCTGGTCGCGCACCCGGGCGTCGACAAGCTGTCCTTCACCGGGAGTCCCGAGGTCGGCCGGGAGATCGCGGAAGTCGCCGGCGCCGCGTTCAAGCGCGTCACGCTGGAGCTCGGCGGCAAGTCTCCGCAGCTCGTCTTCCCGGATGCCGACGTCCCGGCCCTCCTGCCGACCGCGGCGGCCGCCGTCTTCGCCAACCAGGGCGAGGTCTGCGCGTCCGGCTCGCGGATCATCGTCCACGCATCGCGCTTCGACGAAGTGGTCGAGGGCCTCGTCGCCGCCGCCCGCGCGGTCCGCGTCGGCGATCCGTTCGACCCGGAGACGACGATGGGCGCGCTGATCAGCGCGCGCCAGCTCGAGCGCGTCCTCGGCCACGTCGAAGCCGGCCGCCGCGACGGGGCGGTGGTCGAGACCGGGGGGCGACGGCTGCCGGGTCCGGGCTTCTTCATGGAGCCGACGATCTTCACCGGCACCAACGACTCGGCCGTCGCCCGCGAGGAGATCTTCGGACCGGTAGGCACGATCATCCGCTACGAGGACCCGGACGACGCGGTCCGCCTGGCGAACGACACGCGCTACGGCCTGACCGCCGTCGTCTGGACGCGGGACCTGTCGACGGCGCACCGGACCGCCGCGGCGCTCCGTGCCGGGGCGGTCTGGATCAACGGGTGGGGCACCCCGGACCCGCGCCTCCCCTGGGGCGGGACGAAGACCAGCGGAATCGGGCGCGAGCTGGGCCTCGCGGGCCTCGAGGGGGCGACCGAGGAGAAGGTCGTCAACGTCGTGCTCTGACCCGTCGGGGTCCCGCCCGCAGCGGGCCCCCGGCGGCCCGACTCAGGCCATTCCACCGTTGACGCAGATGGCCTGGCCCGTGATCCAACGCGCGTCGTCCGAGGCCAGGAAGCCGACCACATCGGCGATGTCCTCCGGGCGGCCGGTCCGCCCGAGCGGCGTGCGCGCCACGATCGCGGCGACGGCGGGCTCCGGCAGGATCAGGCCCTCGGTGTCCGTGATCCCCGGCTGCACGGCGTTGACCGTCACGCCGCGAGGGCCCATCTCGTGGGCGAAGCTCCGGACGAGGGCCTCGACGGCGACCTTGCTCGCCGAGTAGATGCTCGACGCCGCGATCGGGCTCCGGGTCAGGTCCGTGGAGAGCACGACGACGCGGCCACCGACCCCCAGCCGCCCCGCGGCCTCGCGGAAGGCGACCACCGCGCTGCGCAGGTTGACGTCCAGTGCCAGATCGACGTCCGCGTCCGTGATCGCCGTGACCGGCCCGAGCGGCGTGGCCGCCGCGTTGAGCACCACCACGCCCAGGCGGCCGACCTGGTCCGCGACCTGGAAGAGCTCCTGGATGTCAGCCACCCGTGCCACGTCGCAGCGGACCGCCTTCGCGACGTGTCCGGCGCCTCTGAGCTCGCCGACGACCGCATCTGCGGCCTCCTCGCGTTCGCGGTATCCGATGACGACCGCGTATCCGTCTCGGGCGAGCCGCAGCGCGATCGCCCTTCCGATTCCACGCGATCCGCCCGTGACGATCGCGACCCGCTGATCCGAAGTCTCCATGAATGTCCGTTTATCGTGGTGTAGTGTTCGATAAATAGTACAACACGTCCAAGAGGAGATCACATGAAGGCGAAGCCGATCACCGTAGTCGCGAGCTTCAAGATCAAGGCCGGCGCCCAGGAGCGGTTCGAGGCCGCGATCCGCCGGCATCTGCCGATGAACGTCGAGGATCCGGGACTCGAGCGCTTCTGGATGTACCGGGACACGCAGGACCCCACCCGCTACCTCTTCTACGAGGACTGGGCGGACCAGGCGTCCTTCGACGCCAGCCTGAAGGCGTCGTGGCGGGCCTCCTACATGGAGGCGACGCAGCACCTCTGGGACGTCGAGCGCAACGTCGGCGTCTGGGAACGCGTGGACATCCGCTGGGACAAGCCGGCCTGAGCCTGGCGTCCCGGCACCCTTCGTGCCGGGACGCCAGGCGCCCCGGCGGCGAGGAGCTCCAGGTGCCGCTCGACGACGGCCCGCGTGACCTGGGTGGTCGATCGCTGGTTCATCTGCGTCGGTCCTTGGTCGGATGTCGAGGCGGGAGCCGGCTCACCGCGGAGCCAGTCCGCCGTCCACGTGGTAGGTGCCGCCCGTCAGGTTGCGGGCGGCGGAGGAGGCGAGGAAGGCGACCATCTCGGCCACGTCCTGCGGCGTCTGCGGCCGACCCAACGGGATCTCGTTCGTGAACGCCGTCCGTGCCTCGCGCTCCGAGGAGAAGTCGCCAACGTCGGTCATCTGGCGGACCAGAGCGTCCTTGAGCGGCGTCGCGACGATGCCGGGGCAGACGGCGTTGACCGTCACCCCGTGAGCAGCGACCTCGGCGGCGATCGACTGGCTGAGCCCGATCACACCGAACTTCGACGCGCAGTAGTGGCCGAGGTTCGCGAGCCCCTCCTTCCCGCAGACGGACGACATCGTCACGATCCGTCCCGCGCGCCGTTCCAGCATCCCGGGCAGCACGGACCGGCAGGACAGGAAGACGCCCTTGAGGTTGACCGCGAGGACGCGATCCCACTCGTCCTCGTCGATCGACAGCAGCGGCCCGAAGCGCGAGACGCCGGCGTTGGCGACCAGCAGCCCGATCGGCCCGAGTGCGCGCTCGGCGGCCTCCACGACGTGGTCCGTCTCCGCCGCATCGGTGACATCGAGCCGGTGGCTCGCTGCTCGCGCTCCGCCGGCGCGCAAGCGCTCGGCGAGATCGGCCGCCGCGGCACCGTCCACGTCGGTGATCGCCACCGCCGCCCCGCGAGCCGCCAGCGTGGTGCACGTGGCCAGCCCGATGCCGTTGGCACCCCCGGTGACGAGCGCGACGGTGCCGTCCAGGCGACCGCTCACGCCTGCTCCTCGAGACGGTGGACCTCGTCGTAGCTCCGCCAGCTCCGGGACGCGAACAGCTCGTCGCAGCGGGCGAGGTAGTCGGCCATGTACCGGCGACGGAGGTGCGCCTCGATGGCCTCCTCGCTGATCCATCGTTCCCAGAAGACGAACGACTCGGGATCCGCGCGGTCCCGGTACACCCGATAGTCGAGGCAGTCCGGGTTCGCCCGGATCGCGTCGGCGACCCCCATCACCGCGCGCTCGGCGTCGGCGGCACGGCCCGGCAGCGCGCGCGCGTGGACGATGTGGCAGACGGGGCGGCTCATCGGTCCACCTGCTCGCCGTGCGGGCCAGAGGCGGACGTGCTCAGGTACTGGTCCTCGATCTCGCGAATCCGTCCGCGCATCTCGTCGCTGGCTCCGCTGAGCACGATCTGGCCGCGCCGCATGACGTATGCGCGGTCGGCGTACTGGAGCGCCTTGCGGATGTGCTGCTCGACGAGCAGCACAGCGGTGCCGTCGCGCTCCGCCGCACCACGCACGGCATCGAGCAGGCGCGTGACGATCAGCGGCGCGAGGCCCATCGACAGCTCGTCCGCGAGCAGCACCCGCGGGCGACGGGCGAGCGCACGCGCGAGCGTGAGCATCTGCTGCTCGCCGCCGGACAGCAACCCGGCGCGCACGCCGAGCCGCGTTCGCAGCTCCGGGAACAGCTCGAGCGCGCCGTCCACGTCGACGCCGCCCACGCGCAGGTTGTCGCGCGCGCTGAGCCCCATGAACACCGAGCGCTCCTCGGTGACGAACGTCATTCCCGCGCGCGCACGGCGGTGCGGGGGCGCCGTCGTGACGGCTCCCCCGAGAAGCACGTCGCCGGCCAACGGCGGCAGCTCGCCGCTGAGCGCGAGCAGCGTCGTCGTCTTGCCGGCCCCGTTGGGGCCGAGCAGGGTGACGACCTCGCCCGGCCGCAGGTCGATGTTGAGATGCGACACGACGGGCTGGCGGCCGTAGCCGGCCGACAGTCCCCGTGCCTGCAGCACCGGGGCCCCGCCGGCTTCGGCCGTTCCGGTGCGGGCGGTCGAGGACGCCGTCATCGGGCCACCCCCGCCGTTGCGATCTCCGGCTCGTCGGTCTCGCCGAGGTACGCCGCGATCACCGTCGGATCACGACGCACCACCTCGGGACGCCCCTCGGCGATCTTCCGGCCGAAGTCGAGGACGACGAGCTCGTCGCAGACCCCCATCACGAAGCTCATGTCGTGTTCCACCAGCAGCACCGCTATCCCCCATTCGTCAGCCAGCCGTCGCACCAGCCGGGCGAGCTCCATCGACTCGACGCTGTCCAGCCCGGCCGCTGGCTCGTCGAGCAGCAGCACGCTCGGCCGCGTCGCCACGGCCCGCGCGATCGCGAGCAGCCGCCGCTGTCCGTAGGAGAGGTCCTGAACGGTGCGGTGGAGATCGTCCTCGAGCCGGAACTCACGGATCGCCGCCACCACGTGACCGGGCAGCGGCGGCGTCGCCGGATGCACCAGGTCGGTCAGGTAGGACCACCGGTCCCGCGGGTCCGACGCGGCGCGCAGGTTGTCGTAGACCGTCGCGTCCTCGAACAGCTCGAGCGACTGGAACGAGCGGCTCAGCCCGGCCCGGGCACGACGCACCGGCGACAGCGCGGAGATCTCCTCGCCGGCCAGGCGCACCCCGCCCGAGCGCACGGAGGTGAACCCGGTGATCGCGTCGATCACGCTCGTCTTGCCGGCGCCGTTCGGGCCGATCAGGCCGGTGATCGCCCCGGGCCGGACGGTGAACGAGACGTCGTCGACCGCCGTCACCCCGCCGTACCGGACCGTCAGCCCGGTGACGCTGAGCTCGGTCGCCGGCACGCGCTCTCGCCGTTCCTCCGGCAACGCGATCCGCTGGACCTTCGGTGCGGTGCCGCGGCGGGGAACGACCCGGCGGAGCAGCCTCCCGAGCGCGCGCAGCTGCTTGGCGATCTCGTTGACGCTCCCGTCCTGGTTGCCGAGGACCAGGACGAGCAGGATGATCCCGCTCGCAAGCCGGATGTAGTCGTCCGAGAAGACGGCGTTCGCCACCTGCGCACCGACGGACCCCGGCGCGAGCGTCGCCCCGATCAGGGGGCCGAGGATCGAGCCGATGCCACCGATGAACGCCCACGCCACCGCGCTGATCGACGAGAAGCTCGTGAACTCCGAGGCGTAGTTGATCGTGTCCTTCTGGAACCCGAGCAACACGCCCCCGAGCGCCGCGATCCCTGCCGCGAGCGCGAAGGCGTAGAGCTTTGCTCCGACGACGCTGATCCCGAGCGCTGCGGCGGCACGTTCGTTGGTCCTCACCGCGAGCAGCCGCCGGCCGCTCCGCCCCCGGCGCATGCTGGCGACGGCCAGCGCGGCCAGCACGAAGAACCCGAGACAGACCCAGGCGTAGCGGTCCGGGTGCTCGACGGCGTTGATGTCGAGGCCGAAGAGCGTCGGCTTGCCGACTTCGGTTCCGCTGAAGCCACCGACGAGGTTCCCGTTGTTGAACAGCATCAGCTCCAGCGCGGTCCCCAGTCCGAGGGTGACGATCGCGAGGTTCACCCCGCGCGAGCGGACCGCCGGCACGGCGAACAGGACGCCGAGCGGCACGGTTGCCACGACACCGAGCAGGAGCGCGGGCAGGAACGACCAGTCCAGTCCGTCGACCGCTCGGCCGGCGACCCAGGCGCCGAACCCCGCGATCGCGAACTGCCCCAGCGAGAGCTGCCCGGCGTATCCGGTGACGACCACGATCGAGAGCAGCAGCACCGCCGTCGCGAAGGTCGTGACGAACGAGTCCTGCCACTCCGTCGGCACGATCCCGACGAGCACGGTCGCCAGCGCCACGGCCACGACGACCGGAACCACCCGGACGCGTCCGCTGCCGACGGCGGGGAGCCGTTGTACCAGGGCGTCGCGCAACGGCAGTCCCCGGCCCCGCAGCAGCAGGACCCCGACGATCACGATGAACGGTGCCGACTGGGCGAGCCCGGTCACCTGCGTGTACTGCGAGAGCTCGGTCTGCGTGATCCCGATCCCCATGCCCGCCGCGAACGCGATCGGGAACGAGCGGAAGCTCGCGACCAGCGCCGCTGCCATGGCGGCGAGGACCAGCGTGGTCATCGTGTTGACCTGCAGGGTCACGATCGGCGCGACCAGGATCGCGGCGAAGCCGGCGAGCGCCGAGCCGAGCGCCCAGTTGAGGGTCGCCACCACCTCGGGCGAGAGCCCCAGGGCGGACGCCGCCCGCTGGTTCTCCGCCACCGCGGTGGTCGCGATCCCGAACCGCGTGTAGCGGTAGATCGCCCAGAGCGCGACGGTGAGCACGACCGCGATACCGAGCAACCAGAGCCGATCGACCGGCACGGCCAGGCCGAAGACCTCGATCACCGACGACGGCAGCTCGGATTCGACGAAGGTGACCTTCGAGCCGTACCGCAGGATCGTGATTCCCTGGAGCGCGATCAGCACGCCGAGCGTCGCGACGATCCGCGCCAGCGACGACGCGTGGCGCAACGGCCGCATGAGCCCCAGGTGCATCGCAGCGCCGAGCGCCGCCGACGCCAGCACGCCCAGCACGACCGACACGACGAACGGCTGCCCGAGGTTGGTGCGGACCTCCCACTCGACGTACGCGCCGACCATGCCGATCGCACCGTGGGCGAAGTTGAGCACGCCGGAGCCGCGGTAGACGACCATCAGGCCCTGCGCGGCAAGCGAGTACATCGCGCCCAGGCCGAAGCCCAGGATCGCGAAGCGGATCAGCTCGTCCACCGTTCATGCACCTCCCTCTCCGTCACCGCAGCCGGATGCCCGGCACGGTGCCGCGCCGTGCCGCACGTCGTGACCGGGCCGATCACTGGGCCCGTCCCTCCATCACGGCCGACATGTCGTGGTACTCGCCGTCGATCGGCGCCGGCTTCCCGTCCTTGATGACGTCGAAGGCGACCTGCCGGTTGATGATGCGCGGGAACGCGCCTCCGAGGCCCGTGTATGGCTTCGTGAAGTCGAGCACCGGCTGCATGCCGCCCGTGTCGAGCGCGTCCGTCTTCTCGAGCGCCTTCGTGAAGCTCGCGGCGTCGATCGTCTCGAGGTCCTGCGCGATGCCGACGAACGCCGTGAACGACGCCCAGGTACCGAGACCGACGAGGCTGTTCCAGTCGAGGTCCTCCGGCGCGTCGTAGCGGTCCAGCGCGTCGCGGAACCCCTTCCAGACGGGCGAGTCGATGTTCGGGTAGGAGTTGACGACGACCGCGTTCTGGGTCTCCTGGGGGAACTGCTTCGCGATCTTCTCGTTCAGCTGTCCCTGGGGGCCGTAGAGCCGCTGCGTCCCGCCGGCTGCTCGATAGGCGGGAAGGAAGGCCGCCCAGTTGTCCTCGGACATGCTGCCGACGATGCAGTCGGTCCCGCTGGTCGCCTGCGCCGCCTGCGAGCTGTAGTCCTGGGGCTCCGGAGGCATCGAGATGTACTTCGGGCGCTTCGGATCCAGCCCGCCCGCCTTGAAGCCGTTGCGCATCTGGTCGAAGAACAGATCCTTGACCGCGATGTCGACCTGGATCGCCGCCGGGTTCTTGCACCCGTCCTGGGCGGCCTTCCACGCCTGCGCGGCGGGGAACGAGAAGAGCGACCCGCTCACGTACGAGTTGTCGGCCTTGAACTCCTGCTCGACCACGGCGCAGCACGCACCGAACCACGGAATCCCGGAGGCCCCGAGGATGCTGATCGCGCGTCCGGCGTCCCAGCTGAACGAGCCGACCACCGCGACGACCTCCTCGCGCACCGCCTTGCGCGCGCAGTTCGCCGCCTCGTTCGCGTCTCCGCGGTCGTCGCAGGTGATCACCTCCAGCGGCCGACCGCCGATCCCGCCCCGGGCGTTGAGGTCCTTGGCGAAGATCTCGGCGGCCTCCAGGCCGGCCGGATAGGCCGGCAGATTGGTGTTGACCGGCTGCTGGGCCATCACCTTGACGGGAGGCCCGGTGAGCTCGGCGGCCGAGCCGTTGGCGTCCGCCCGTTCGCCGTCCCCGCTGCCGCACCCGGTCGTACAAAGCACGAGCACCGCCGTGCCCAGCAGTGCAGCCATCGTCCGTGTCGTCCTCATGTTCTACGTCCTCTCTCGTTCGTTGTCGTCGGCCGGCTGTCGCCGGTCCCGTGCCGCGCGGCGGGTGCCTTGCACGGCAGCTCGGCGCCCGCGGGCGCCTTCGTGCGTCCCGTCAGACGGCACCCACGGCGGGCCTCGTCTCGTCCGGCGCCAGGGGCGCGCGACCCAGCAGCAGATCGGCGGCACGCTCCGCGATCGCCAGGACCGCCGCCTGCGAGTGGCCACTGACCACGGACGGCATGACGCTGACGTCGACCACCCGCAGGCCGTCGACGCCGTGGACGCGGAGCTCCGGGTCGACGACCGCGTCGACGTCGAGGCCGATCCGGCAGCTGCCGGCCATGTGGTACTGGGACACGGCGTTCGCCCGGACCCAGCCGACCAGCTCTGCGTCGTCCATGTCGGCCCGCAGTCCGAACTCCGCCTCCAGCGGACCGACCCACGCCGAGAGCGGGCTGGTCGAGGCGATCTCCAGGGACTCGCGGACCCCCCATGCCAGGCGCTCGGCGTCGCTGTCCGCGGAGAGCAGCGCCGGATCCAGCAGCGGTGCGCTCGCCGGGTCGCCATTGCGCAGCCGAACGGTCCCGCGGGACACCGGCCGCACCAACGCCGAGAGCAGCGCGACGCCCGAGGGTCGTTCGCCCGGCACCTGCCGGTCGAAGGCCGTCGGATTGAAGATCGTCTCCAGATCGGCCCCGACCCAGCGGGGATTCGATCGCATGAAGAGCGCGACGTCACCCGCGTAGTCGATCCGCGGGAGCTGCTGCGCCATCGTGAACCGCAGCACCGCCATGACGTGGTCGTGGAAGTTCTCCCCGACGCCCGGGAGCGCTCGGCGGACGGGGATCCCGTGAGCGCGAAGCTGCGCTTCCGGCCCGATGCCCGAGAGCATGAGCAGCTTCGGCGACTCGGCGGCGCTGGCCGCGAGCACGACCTCGCGGTCGACCCCGACCACGACGGAGCCGCCGTCCCGGGCCACGGTCACACCGACGCAGCGGTCCCCCTCGAGGTTCAGCCGGAGCACCCGCGAGTCCGCCCACAGATCGAGCGTCGGGCGGGCCAGGGCCGGCTCCAGGTAGGCCTCGCGCGCTCCGAACCGCCGCCCGTCGCGGATGTTCGCCAGGAAGTAGCCGGCACCGGCGATACCGTCCGGCCCGTCGAATCCGTCGATCCGTCGGTGGCCACGGGCCGCGGCGGCCGCGACGAAGTCCACGGACGCCGGGTGCGGTCCCCGCTCGCGCCGGGACTGCAGGTACAGCGGTCCGTCCTGCCCCAGGTGCGGGGCAGGGTCGTCCGCGCTGCCCTCGACGCGACGGAAGTACGGGGCGAGGTCGGCTGCGGCCCATCCCGGCGCGCCCTGCTGGGCCCAGGCGTCGAAGTCCGTCGGGTCGCCGCGCATGTAGAGCATCGCGTTGAGGCTCGACGTGCCGCCGACCATGTATCCGTGGGGCTCGACCACCGTCCGCCCCAGCAGTCCCGCTTGCGGCACCGTCTCGTAGGCCCAGTCGGCCGGACCCCGGACGCCGGAAGGCCAGCGCTCCGGGTCGGCCGCCGATGCAGGGGGCTCCAGCGGGCCGGCCTCGACGAGCAGCACCGTGCCCTCGCGGCTCAGCCGGTCGGCGAGCACGCATCCCGCCGATCCGGCACCGACCACGACGAAGTCGTAGCGCGGCGGACTCATCCGCCCTGTTCCCCGTCTGCCGCGACGACGAGACCGGTGCCGCGCTCGACCAGCTCGCGGGCTTGCCGGTCCCGCTGCTCGAGGTGCGCTTCGAAGTCGAAGTCGGCCAGATCGATCTCGCTGATCGGCTCGTACTCCCGCGACAGACCGTCCCAGCCGATGGCGTCGATCCCCCAGTAGAACTCGAGCAGGTTGCCGTCCGGGTCACGTGCGTAGAAGCGCGGCTGGTTGCCCGGCCCGCCCTTCCGGGCACTGACGATCTCGAGGTTCCGGCGCTTGAACGTGCGGTAGAGCTCGAGCAGGTCGGCCGCGGTCGGCAGCTCGAAGGCGAGGTGGTGCAGGCCGTACTGCGGACCCACCGCCTCATCGATCAGGTCGGACTTGTAGGTGAAGATCGAGAGGCAGTGGTGCGTGCTGTTGCAGCGGACGAACGCACCGGCGGTCACCAGGCTGCCGTGCCCCACGTTCTCGTCGGCCGGGTACACGAAGTCCTCCGTCAGCCGGAAGCCGAGGACCTCGGTGTAGAAGCCGACCGACCGCTCGAGGTCGCGGACGCCGATCCCGACGTGGCCGATGTGGGTGATCGTGGGACGCATGAAGCTCCTTGCTCGTGCCGTTTGCAGAGATGTCCGCTAATCGGACTCATCTGTTCGGTTTGCGAGCATAGAGACGGTGAGAAGGGTTGGCAAGTCGAATCGCGGCGTCGACGTCCGACCACGAGCACCCGGGCGACGCCGAGCACCGGCCACGAACGTCGAACGCCGACGCTCGACGGGAGACGCCGACGCTCGACGGGAGACCCCGACCCCCGGACGCGGGACGACGTGTCCGCGCGACGTCGCGCGGACGCACCGCACCGCACCGCACCGGACCAACGCCCAGCTGGGGATCTACGCCGAGCGGGCGCAGGGCGGGGGACGCCGAAGGCGCCGCCGGAGGAGGTGCACGGGCCGCGGGGGCCCGACGGTCCCGCTAGAGGTCTCCGGCGACCTCTAGCACGCCGCCGGACAGCGAGGACGCAACCTCGTCGGCAGCCGCCCGGACCGCATCGAGATGATCGATCAGCCCTCCCGAGCGACCCGACGGCACGATCACGGCGACGCTCGCGACGGAGTGCCCGCCCGCATCCAGCACCGGAACCGCCAACCCGTGGACCCCCTGCTGGAGCTCGTCGTGCGAGAGCGCGTAGCCGAGCTGCCGCACCGCCTCGAGCTCCCGCTGGACACCATCAGGGCGGTCCGAACGCCGCGCGATCCGCTGCACGGTGGTCGAGTTCATGTACGCGAGGAGGGCCCGCCCACTGGCCCCGATCTCCAGGGGATGACGAGATCCGATCTCGTGCTCGACCCGGACGATGTGCGTCGAGGCCGCGTACTGCTCGAGGACGACGGCGTCGTCACCGTCGGCGACGTGCAGGACGACGGTCTCGCCGATCGCCCGGCCGAGACGGCCCAACGCCACCTTCGACGCCGCCCGCAACTCGGGACGCACCCGTTCCGCGATCCGGACGAGAACGGCACCCGGGGCGTAGCCACGCTCGTGCCGCGTGACGAACCCCCGCTGGTGCAGCGTCGCCAGCAGGCGGTGCACCACCGTGCGGTTCATCTCGAGCTGCCGGGCGAGCTCCGCTGCCGTCCGAGGTCCGTGATCGACCAGCTCGAGGAGAACGGTGAGGGCCTGGTCAGCGGTCTTCGAGATCTCAGCCATGAACGCAACCGGTCGAGGAATGACCGGATAACGGAACCCTAGCGCCCCTCACGTCGTCCGGCCGCGCGGGATCGACCACGGATCACGCACCTTCGCCTGTGGTAGCTTCACTATTCGGACCACTCAATCCGATAAACGAACAGGAGTCCCCCTTGAAGCTCGCAACCTTCCTTGCCGACGGCGAGGCCCGACTCGGTGCCACGCTCGGCGACCGGATCGTCGACCTGCGCGCAGCTGCGGCGCTCGACCCGCCGAGCACGGCCGTCCCCTCCCGGGACGCGGCGTTCGCCGACGCCGTCTCGTTCCTGCAGGCCGGCCCCGACGCCGTCGCCGCCGCACGGGCGATCCTCGACCGGGTCGCGGCGCTCGACCCGGCAGACGAGCGTCTCGATCGGGTCTCCCGAAGGGTGGAGGACACGGCGTTCCTTCCTCCGATCCCGGATCCACCCAAGATAATCTGCGTCGCCCGCAACTACGCTGAGCACGCGAAGGAGGCCGGCCGCGAGATCTCACCGATCCCGATCGTCTTCGCACGCTTCTCGAGCACGCTCGTCGGCGCGGGCGGAGCGGTCGTCCAGCCGACCGTCAGCGACCAGCTGGACTGGGAGGGAGAGCTCGCCGTGGTGATCGGGAAGGCCGGTCGCCATGTTTCGAAGGAGGACGCGATGGCGCACGTCGCCGGCTACTCGATCTTCAACGACGTCACGGTGCGCGACTATCAGTTCCGCGTTCCGCAGTACACGTCGGGGAAGAACTTCGCCGCATCGGGACCGTTCGGCCCGTACCTGGTGCTGACCGACGAAGTGCCCGACCCGCATGCCCTCGACATCACCACGAAGGTGAACGGCGAGACGAAGCAGCACGGCAACACCGCCGACCTGATCTACGACATCCCGACGATCATCGCTCACATCTCGGAGTGGATCGAGCTGCAGCCCGGCGACGTGATCCCGACCGGAACCCCGGCGGGGGTCGGATTCTCCCGCAACCCGCCGGAGTTCCTGCGCCCCGGCGACACGGTGTCGGTGACGGTGACCGGCCTCGGGACCCTCGACAACCCCGTCGTCGCCGAGGAGGTGGCCGCATGAGCCAGGAGCGTTTCGATGCCGGTCTGCAGCTCCGTCGCGAGGTGGTGGGAGCCGAGTACGTCGAGCGGTCGCTCGCGCAGGCCGACGACTTCACCCGCGACTTCCAGGAGCTGGTCACCGAGTACTGCTGGGGCGCCAGTTGGACGCGCGACGCGATCTCGCGGCGCGACCGGAGCCTCCTCAACCTGGCGATGCTGGCGACGCTGAACCGCAGCGCCGAGTTCAAGCTTCACACCCGGGGCGCGCTGCGCAACGGCTGCACCCGGGAGGAGATCGCCGACACGCTCATCCACGTCGCGATCTACGCTGGGGTCCCGGCCGCGATGGAGGCGTTCCGCCTGGCACGCGAGGTGTTTGCGGAGACCGGGGAATGAGCACCGGAGCCGTCCCGGCGCCGACGCCCGCCGTCCGGTCGATCCGCACCTGGCCGTGCCTGATCGGCGGCGTCCCGCGTGACGTTCCCGAGCACCGGGACGTCGTGTCGCCGTGGGACGGCTCCGTGGCGTCCCGGATCGCCTGGGCCGGTCCGGCCGAGGTCCGGGAAGCCGCACGGGCCGGTGCCGCGGCAATGCGCCGGCCGCTTTCACCGGTCGACCGGGAGGAGATACTGGGGGCTGCCGCGACGCTGGTCGCGGAGCGCGCGGAGGAGCTCGCCACGACGATCACGCGTGAGAGCGGCAAACCGATCTCCGCAGCGCGCGTCGAAGTGGCGCGCGCCGCGCGAACGCTGCAGCTCTCGGCGGCAGAGGCGATCAGGATCGGGGGCCAGCAGGTTCCCCTCGGCACCGGGTCGCTGGACGGGGGCCCGCTGGCGCTGACCGTCCGAAAGCCGGCCGGGGTGGTCGGCGCGGTCACGCCGTTCAACTGGCCCCTGAACCTCGTGGTGCACAAGGTGGGACCCGCACTCGCCGCCGGATGCGCGGTGGTCCTCAAGCCGTCGGAGGCGGCGCCCGGGGCAGCCGTGCTGCTCTGCCGGATTCTCACGGAGGCAGGCTTGCCCGACGGATGGATGAGCGTCGTGGCAGGCCCTGCACCGTCGCTCGTGCAGCAACTCCTCGACGCTCCCGAGGTGCGGCTCGTCACCTTCACCGGCTCCTCGAGGATCGGCTGGGACCTCCACGGACGCGCACGAGGAAAGCGCGTCACGCTCGAGCTCGGCAACGTCACGCCGGTCATCGTCGCGGCCGACGCCGACCTCGACCGCGCGGTGCCGGACCTCGTCGCGGGCGCGTTCACCGGGTCGGGACAGGCGTGCATCTCGGTTCAGCGCATCTATGTCCACGAGTCGATCCATGCGCCGTTCGCCGAGCGGTTCGTCGAAGCGACCCGCGCCGTTCGCGCCGGCGACCCAGCCGATCCGGACACGGTGGTGGGCCCACTGATCAGCGCATCGGCGACGGAGCGCGCCGTTTCGTGGATCACCGAGGCGCGGTCAGCCGGCGCGCGGGTCGCCACCGGGGGCGAGGTCACCGACGGCGTCCTCGCGCCGACCGTGCTCTTCGACGTCCCGGAAGGTCTGCGAATCGCCACCGAGGAGGCGTTTGCCCCGGTCGTCTGCATCTGGCCCTTCCGTCATTTGCAGGAGGCCGTGGCCGCAGCGAACTCGACTCCGCAAGGACTGCAAGCCGGGATCTTCACGGGCAGTCTGCGCACGGCGATGTCAGCGGTGAGCGCGCTCGACTTCGGCTCGGTGGTCGTCAATCGCTCGCCGTCCTGG
Organism: uncultured Paraperlucidibaca sp.; assembly: GCA_964569335.1. Lineage (GTDB taxonomy): Bacteria > Pseudomonadota > Gammaproteobacteria > Pseudomonadales > Moraxellaceae > Perlucidibaca. The sequence continues at coordinate 593 of CAZMVL010000018.1, read as the reverse complement.
CGTGCGGACGAGATGCCGTACGGCGGCCTCAAGGATTCGGGCAATACGCGCGAGGGCCCGGGGCGCGCGGTTCTCGAGATGACCGAGGAATGCCTCGCCGTGATGCACTGGTGAGCCGCGTCGTGGTCTGGTCTCCCGGCGCGCTCCGCCGTGGCCGCACCGGGCCCGATCAGGTCGTGGTCTTCCGGGTCGGCGGTGCGCACCGTGGCGGCCCGGTCGGCCGCGGCCTCGGCGCTCGACTCGAGGCGCGTGAGAAGCGCCGTGACCTGCTCGGGTGCCCGGATCGGGCACCGCGCGCAACGGGATTCAGCGCTGGTGCCGGGCCATGGCCTGTCCTTCCAGCGCTAGGTCCATCGCCTCGTCCCCGTGCATCTCCGACCGGCCCAGATCGCGTCCATGAGGTTCAGGCCAAGGAACGCACCGCCAGCGGGTTCAGGCCACGAACACCACATCTCCTGGCCGGGACCGCCGCCCAGGCGTCGTCGCAACCCACCCCGAAGAACGAAAAAGGCCCCGCTTTGCAGGGCCTTTCCGGAGCGGCGAGACCGGGACTCGAACCCGGGACACCACGATTTTCAGTCGTGTGCTCTACC
>CAZMVL010000017.1:24092-48646 GCA_964569335.1 uncultured Paraperlucidibaca sp. | reverse complement strand
CCCGACGAGCGGTTGGGGCGGCGGGTCTTACAACTCGTCGTCGGCGACGGCGACCAGCGACGAGCTCTTCTGGTACTCGGTGACGCGGCCCTCGAAGAAGTTCTGCTCCTTGCGGACGTCCATCAGCTCGGCCAGCCAGGGCAGCGGATTGGCGACCGGCTCGGCGTGCAGCGGGTCGAGTCCGCAGCCGACCAGGCGGCGGTCGGCGATGTAGTCGATGTAGCCGGTGAACTCCTCCAGCGACAGGCCGACCGCGGCGACCGGCAGGCAGTCGGCGATGAACCGCTGCTCCAGGGCCACGGCGTCGCGCATCAGCTGGCGCAGCTCCTCCCGGAACGCGGGCGTCCAGACGTCGGGGTTCTCCGCGACGAGCTCCAGCAGCAGGCGGCGGAACAGCTCGATGTGGTTGCTCTCGTCCCGGAGCGTGTAGCGGAACATCGTGCCGATCCCGGGGAGCTTGCCCTGGCGGTAGAGCGCCAGGATCATGCCGAACAGCCCGTAGAACTGGGTGCCCTCCATGCACTGCCCGTAGAGGAAGCAGTTCTTGGCGAACTCCTGCTTGGCGGCGGTCTGCGTCATGTCGAGGTCGCGGCGCAGGGCCTTCGACGCCGAGGTGACGAACGCGTTCTTGTCGGCGATCGACGGGATGTCGGTGAACATCGCCTCGCACTCGTGCGGGTCGATCCCCAGGCTCGACAGCATGTAGAGCAGCGAGTCGGCGTGGATGTTCTCCTCGTGCGCGTGACGGCCGAGCACGAGCTTCAGCTCCGACGCGGTGACCAGCTCGCGGACGACGTGCAGGACGTTGTCGCCGACGATCCCCTCGGCGGCCGAGAAGTAGCCGACCGCCATCCGCACGATCCAGCGGTCGACGTCGCTGAGGAGGGTCGAACCCCGCCACTGCTCGACGTCCTTGCCCATCGGGACGTCCTCGGGCTCCCAGTGGTTGGCCTTCATCGTGCGGTACAGCTCGTACGCCCAGCCGTAGCGCAGCGGCGCCAGGTTGAAGGTCATCGTCTCCCGGCCGCCGACGACCCGCTTGCCGGCGAGCGCGGCCTCGGCCTTCGCCTGGTCCAGCACGAAGGTCCGGTCGCCGATCGTGTAGGTCTCCTGCATGCGGTCCTCCGGGGTGGGGCGGAGGCGGGGAGACCAGGTCGCGTCCCGACCGGGAGGGTCGGCACGTCGTCCGCGGCCGCCCTTCCTCCGAGGGCGTTCCTACGGCACAGGGCCAGGCGATCGGACTCGTCCCTCGCTGGCGCCGGTGGGCGTCGGAGAGGGCGTTACCGCTGCGGGACAGTGCCGGAATCGACCGGACTTCGCTGGTTCCTGCGCACCTTCGTGGGGAAGGCGAGACGGAATCTACGACGGCCCGCGGACGGAACTCGGCGGCCGCGAGAACTCCCTGCAAGCGGCCGGTGCGGCGGGTCGGACGGCGCCGCAGCCCGACCGCACGCTGATGCGGGTTCCGCCGACGTGGGCGGTGAAAGCCGCATCAGCGGAGGTGGTGGGCGGGGTGGCTCGGGGCGGACGACGCGCTGATGCGGGTTCCGCCGGTGTGGGCGGTGAAAGCCGCATCAGCGGGGGTGGTGGGCCGCCGTACGCGCGACCTATGATGGGCGGATGAGCTCCCGGTCCGCCGTCGCCCATCCCGACCGTCCCCGCGCCGCACGTCGCGCCGCACGTCGCGCCGCACGCCGGGCGGCCGTCGCGATCCTGCTGGCCGGAGGGCTGGTCGCACCCGCGGCCGCTACCGCCGCGCCCGTCGCCGTCACCGGTCCCGGGACGGTCGCCACGGCCCCCGCGGGCGGCGGGATCGGCACCAGCCTGCGGGCGACCAAGTCGTCGGTCAAGCGCGTCAACTGCGCGTCGCTCGAGCGCCGGGCCAAGAAGGCCAAGGGCAAGGACCGAACCGCCCTGCGGCGGCAGGTCAAGGCCTGCAAGGCCGACAACGCGCGGCGTGCCCAGGCGCTGAAGGCGATCGGCAACGGCCGCTACGTCGGCGCCCGCGGCGACGGCCAGCAGGTCGACTGGCTGTTCTGCGCCAGCGGCAAGTACCAGCTGCGGACCACCAGCGGCTCCGGTACCGGGGTCTCCAGCGGCTCCAAGTGGCAGGTCTCGTGGAGCGCGGCCAACGGCAAGGGCTTCACCGCGATCGTCCAGGACGGCTCGCTGTCCGTCGGCCTGGCGCTGCGCGGCGGCGTCTGGGGCGCGGGCATCGCGAGCTTCGGGTCGCAGGTCAGCAAGGTCGGCACGGTCCAGCGGACCGACGCAACCGCGGAGTGCGCGGCGCTCTGAGGCGGCGTCCAACGGCCGAGCGACGTCGGACCTGCGGCCGTTGGCCGCGGGGGAACGCGGGGTACGGGAGGCGTCGGGCCTGCGGCCGTTGGCCCGCGGGGAGGCGGGGACGCGGCGTAAGATACGGGTGATGGAGCCCCGATTGGCCCCCAGGGCGCGCCCCAGCAGCATCAGCGACCAGGTTCGCGAGGTGCTCAAGGGGACGCTCGCCTCCGGGGGTCTCGAGGTCGGCCGGGTCTACCCGATCCAGACGCTGGCGGATCAGATGGGGGTGTCGCGAACCCCGGTTCGTGAGGCGCTGCTCCAACTGCAGCAGGCCGGGTTGGTGCGGATCCTGCCCAACCAGGGCGTGCTGGTCGTCGGGCGGACCGTCGAGGACCTGCGTCAGGTCTTCCAGATCCGCACGTGGCTCGAGGTACCGGCGGTTCGGGAGGCCGTCGTCCGGGCCGACGTCGACGCGGTCGCGAGCCTGCGGGCGTCCTACGCGCGGCTCGCGGCGCTGGCCGATGCGGACGACCGGGCCGGCGTAGAAGCCGAGGATCGCGCGTTCCACGCGCTCCTGCTGGAGACCGCGGGCAACCGGCGGCTGGCCGACGTGGTTGGCCACCTACGGGACTTCCTGATCTCCAACGGCTATGCGAGCACCGGTCACGAGCGCTCGCTGCGTGACCTGGCGCTCGAGCACCTGCCGATCGTGGAGGCGGTCGCCGCCGGAGACGCCGACGCGGCCGCCGCGGCGATGGAATCGCACCTGGCGCGCACCGCGGAGGTCACGATCGAGCTGGCGACGGCGCGCGCGGCGCAGTCCGGCGAGGTCAGCGCGAGCTGAGAGCGAACCGCTCGTCGAGCTGCGCCGCGACGTGGCCCGCGATCGCGAGCGACGAGGTGGCGGCCGGCGACGGGGCGTTGCGGACGTGCAGCGCCCGCGGGGTGTGGGAGAACGCGAAGTCGTCGACCAGGTCCCCACGGCGGGTCAGCGCCTGGGCGCGGATCCCGGCGGGGCCGGCGGTCAGGTCGTCGATCCGCAGTTCGGGAACGTAGCGCGCGGCGCTGTCCCGTAGCGCCGGGCGGCTGACGGCGTGGCGCAGCTCCGCGGCGGCGGCGCGGCGGTACCGCCAGGCCATCCGGCTGGTGCCGGGCCAGCTCAGGGTCCGCCCGAGGTCGCGGGGGGAGACCCGGAACGTTCGGCCGGCGCGCAGCGATCCGGCGAGCAGCGCGGTCGGTCCAACCGAGAGGCTGCCGTCGATGTGCCGGCTGAGGTGGACCCCGAGGAACGGCAACGCGGGGTCCGGGACCGGGTAGACGAGGCCACGGACCAGGTCACGTCGCTCCGGCCGGACGTGCAGGTACGCGCCGCGGAACGGCACGATCCGCGGGTCGGCCGGCGCGCCGGACGCGATCGCCAGCCGGTCCGACCAGGCGCCGGCGCAGAACAGCGCCCAGCGGGCCTCGACGATGCCGTGGCGGTGGCGGAGGCGAATCCGGTCGGCGCGCTCCTCGACGCCGAGCACGGCGTGGTCGAGCAGCACCGGATGGTCCGCCGCGCGCAGGTCGGCCGCGAGCTGCTCGCAGACCAGCCGGTAATCGACGATCCCGGTGGCGGGCGAGTGCAGCGCGGCGACCCCGACGACGTGCGGCTCGATCTCCGCGATCTCGTCGGCACCAAGCCGACGGATGCCGGAGACGCCGTTGGCCCGGGCGCGCTGTTCGAGCGCGTCGAGCCGCAGGAGCTCGGCCGGGGCCGAGGCGACGATCAGCTTGCCGCTGCGGCGTACGGGTATCGCGTGCTCGTCGCAGTAGCGGTACATCAGCTCGGCGCCGGTGGTGCAGAGCTGCGCCTTGAGCGACCCGGGCGTGTAGTAGACGCCGGCGTGAATGACGCCGCTGTTGTTCCCGGACTGGTGGGCGGCCAGGCGCGATTCCCGCTCCAGCACGGCGATTCGCAGGTGCGGGTGGCGCCGCCGGAGCTCGTCGGCGCAGGCCAACCCGAGGATGCCACCGCCGACGACCGCGACGTCGACGGTGGGTGGGGCGGGGCGCTCGGCGGTCGCCGTCGACGGAAGACCGCTGGGAGGCATGCGGCGGAGCATACACGCTTGACGGCGAATATCGCCGTCGATATGTTGTCGACAACCGATGGGGCGGGCCGGAGAGAGCGGTCCGCGATCGGGCCGTCCCGGCCCCTCGAATCGGGTCAATCGCAGACAGGGAGAGAGCTATGAACGTCGTGAGTCGCAGGCGAGTGCGGCATCTTGTACCGCTGGCGGCGGCCGTCATCGGCATGGCGTCGGTCGCGGGCTGCGGCTCGTCCGACGATGACGCCGCCACGACCACCGCCGGGACGGCGACCGAGGCGGCGGGCAAGGCCGCGTCCGGCGAGAAGGTGCGGATCGCCTTCTTCGGCCTGTCGGCGGACAACACGTACACCCAGTCGATGTACGAGCAGGCGAAGGCCGACGGGGCCGGGATGAACGCCGAGGTGCAGTTCTTCGACGGCAAGTGGGACGGCGCGACCCAGGCCAAGCAGGTCCAGGACGCCGTCACCTCCGGCCGCTTCGACGGGCTGATCATCATGCCCAACGACGCGCCCGGTCTGATGCCGATCGCCCAACAGGCGATCGAGAAGGGCATCGCGGTCTCCGCGCTCGAGTACCCCCTCGGCTCCGACCCGGCGTCGACGGAGCCCCAGCTGGAGGGCATCACCACGCAGGTGATCGAAGACGTGATCGTCGGCGCGGAAACCGTCGCCGAGCAGACCAACCTGGCCTGCGAGAAGTACGACCCGTGCAAGGTCGGCATGCTCTGGGGCAGCCGCAAGCTGCCGACCGACGCGGTCAAGGTGCCGGTCTTCAAGGAGAAGCTGGCGGAGGGCAACAAGCTGGTGGCGGAGGCCGACGCGCAGTACCTGACCGCCGACGGACGCAAGGTCGCCGCGGACTTCATGCAGGCGCATCCGGACATCAACGTGCTGGTGACGGTCGGCGACCAGATGGCGATCGGTGCCCAGCAGGCCGTCGAGCAGGCGGGCAAGAAGCTCGGCAACGAGCCGGGGGCGATCACGATCGTCGGCTACGGCGCCACCGACAAGGGCGTCGATGCGGTTCGCGAGGGCAAGTGGCTGGCGACCTACGCGCTGGTACCCAAGGACATGGCCAGCAAGGCGATCGAGCTGACGGTCAAGGGCGCCCGCGGCGAGCCGATCGCCGACGACGAGCGGAGCATCGTGCAGACCGGCCTCAACCCGATCGGCACGGTCGTGACCAAGGAGACGCTCGAGCAGCACCCCGACTTCGTCGGGCAGTACACGGGATGACGGTCCGATGAGATCGCCGCTGACCACCACGGTGTCCTCCGGGGAGGACACCGACGGCGCCCCGCTCGTCGAGCTCCGGGGCGTCAGCAAGAGCTACGCCGGGATCCGGGCGCTGGACGGTGTCGACCTGCGCGTCGACGCCGGATCGATCCACGCGTTGGTCGGGGAGAACGGCGCCGGCAAGTCGACGCTCGGGCGCGTGGTCGGCGGCGCGGTGGTGCCGGACGACGGCGAGTTGCTGGTCGACGGTCGTCCGGTCGTCTACCGGACGCCGCGCCATGCGCTCGACGACGGGATCGCCGTGATCCAGCAGGAGCCGTCGCTGGTTCCCGAGCTGACGGTGCTGGAGAACGTGCTGCTGGGCACGACCCACGCGCGGGCCGGGATCGTCGATCGCCGCGCGATGCGCGAACGGTTCGCGTGGGTCGCCGAGCGGTTGCCGTTCGACCTCGATCCACGGGCGATCGTGGCGACGCTCTCGATCGCCGACCAGCAGAAGGTCGAGATCAGCCGGGCGCTCGCCCGTGACGCGCGGCTGATCGTGATGGACGAGCCGACCTCGTCGCTCGGCCGTGAGGAGACCGAGATGCTGCACGGCGTGGTGCGGCACCTGGCGGTCGAGCGGGGGACGGCGATCGTCTACGTGTCGCACTTCCTGGAGGAGATCGTGGGCCTGGCCGATCGCTTCACGATCCTGCGCAACGGGCGGCTGGTCGAGACGATCGAGTCCGCGGAGGTCGACGTCGACCGACTGGTGCGAGGGATGCTCGGTCGCGCGGTCAGCGGCGGATTCCCGCCGAAGCAACGGCCGTCCGCCGACGCACCGATCGTGCTTTCCGTGCGCGGGCTGGCCCGCGACGGCGTGGTCGGACCGGTCGACCTGGACGTCCGGGCCGGCGAGATCGTCGGACTGGCCGGGCTGGTCGGCAGCGGCCGGACTGAGCTGGTGCGGTTGGTCTTCGGCGGCGACCGGGCGGACGCCGGGACGGTCACGGTCGACGGCGCCGCACTGGCGGGAGGGTCGGTCGCGGAGGCGATCTCCGCCGGCGTCGCGATGGTGCCCGAGGATCGGGCCGGGCAGGGGCTGGCGCCGGCGCTCTCGCAGCGCGTCAACGTGACGCTTGCCCACCCTCGCCGGTTCGGCCGGCTCGGGGTCCCGCGGCGCGCGGTCGAGCGCACCGAGGTGACGGCCCTGCTCGAGCGGTTGCACGTGGACCCGATCGCGCTCGACGCGCCGGTCGGCGCCCTCTCCGGCGGCAACCAGCAGAAGGTGCTGTTCGCCCGATGGCTGTTGGAGCAGCCGCGTGTGCTGCTGCTCGACGAGCCGACCCGAGGCGTCGACATCGGCGCCAAGCTGGCGATCTACGAGCTGATCGTCTCGCTCGCCGCGGAGGGCATCGCGATCGTCGTGATCTCGTCCGAGGCGGAAGAGGTGATCGGGCTGGCGCACCGCGTGCTGGTGATGCGCCGCGGCGGCGTCGTCGCGGAACTGACCGGGGACGCGATCGCGCTCGACCCGGTGATGGAAGCCGCGCTCGGCGTCGCCGGCGGCCCGGAACCCGAACTCGAAGGTGCCGCATGAGTACCCACGCGTCCTCGCGCACGATCGTCCTCAGCCCCGGCCAACGGGTCAGCACGCTGGCTCGTCAGTACGGGATCGTCGTGGCGGTCGTGGTCCTGTTCGTGGTGCTCGCGAGCACCAGCCCGAACTTCCTCACCGTCGACAACCTCCGCAACATCCTCGACCAGAACGCCTACCTGGCGCTCGCGGCGTTCGGGGCCACGGTGGTGATCATCGCCGGCGGGTTCGACCTGTCGACGGGCGCGATCTTCGCCCTTTCCGGGGTGATCGCCGCCTGGGTCGCGCTCAACGTCGACCCCCTGCTCGGCCTGCTGGCCGGATTGGCGGTCGGCGCGATCGCCGGCTTCGTCAACGGCGCCCTGACCACCGGCCTGCGGGTCCACTCGTTCCTGCTGACGCTGGCGGTCGGAATCGTCTTGGCGGGGATCGCGGTCTCGGTCAGCGGGGGCTTCCTGATCGACGCCTCGGGGTCGGCGACCTTCGTCTGGCTCGGTCGCGGCGACCTGTTCGGGGTACCGCCGTCGATCGTGCTCTTCGCGGTCGCGGGGCTCGTCCTGAGCTTCGTGCTGACGCGGACCACCTTCGGGCGACAGGTGTTCGCCGTCGGTGGCAACCCGGTTGCCGCCCGGCTGGCCGGCGTCCCGGTCAACCGGGTGCTGATCGTCACCTTCGTCGTCAGCGGCGTGCTCGCCGGAGTGGCGGGCGTGCTCGAGGTCTCGCGTGCCGGCACCGGCCAGGCCGATCCGGGTGGCGCCGGCAGCCTGGCGCTCGACGCGATCGCCGCCGCGATCATCGGCGGCACCAGCATCCGCGGCGGGCAGGGGGCGATCTGGCGCACCGTCTTCGGCGTCCTGCTGCTCGCCCTGATGAACAACGGCTTCAACCTGCTCAACGTCGCGCCGCAGTGGCGGGACATCGCGACCGGTCTCGTGATCATCGTCGCGGTGGCCGTCAACGCCAACGCTCCCCGACGGTCGTAGCCGGCCGTCCGAGAACCCATCGAGAGAGAGAAGGACCAACAGATGACCATTCGAGCCGGCGTCGACACGGGCGGGACGTTCACCGACCTGGTGGCGTACGACGAGCGGACGGGGCAGCTGACGCTGTCGAAGTCCCTCTCGACCCCCAGTGCCCCCTCCGACGCGGTCTTCGACGTCTTCCGCAAGGGCGACCTGAAGACCGAGGAGATCACCACGTTCGTCCACGGGACGACCGTCGCGACCAACGCGCTGATCGAGCGGCGCGGGGCCGCGGCGGCGCTGTTCGTCACGGACGGCTTCCGCGACATCCTGCACATGCAGCGGACCACCCGGCCGGACCACTTCAACCTGACCTGGGTCAAGTCGCGAGGGCTGATCCCGCGGTCCCGCTGCTTCGGTATCCGCGAGCGGCTGTTGCGCGACGGCTCGTCGTTGATCGCCCTCGACGAGGACCAGGTCCGGACCGAGGCGGCCGCGCTGCGCGACGCGGGGGAGGTCGAGGCGATCGCCGTCTCGTACCTCTTCTCGTACATGAACCCTGCCCACGAGCAGCGTACCCGCGAGCTGATCCTCGAGGTCTGGCCCGAGGCCCGCGTGTCGCTCTCGTCCGACGTCTACCCGCGTTGGCGCGAGTACGACCGCACCTCGACGACCGCGATCGACGCCTACCTCAAGCCGAAGCTGGCCGCCTACATGGACCGGCTCGAGCGCGACTGCGACGCCGGCGGGATCGGCAAGCTGTCGATCCTCGGCTCCAACGGCGGCGTGATGACGTCCAAGCGGGCGGCCGAACTGCCGGTATCGCTGGTCCGCTCCGGCCCGTCCGGCGGGATCGTGGCGTGCCAGCAGCTCGGTGCGCTGCTCGGGACCGGAGACCTGATCGCGGCGGACATGGGCGGCACCAGCTTCGAGGCCTGCCTGCTGCCCGGCGGCGAGCCGACCTACACCAACAAGGAGGAGCTGGAGTGGGGAATTCCGATCGCGCTGACGATGGTCGACGCGCGCTCGATCGGGGCCGGCGGCGGCAGCCTGGCGCGGCTCGACGCCGCGGGGATCATGACCGTCGGGCCGCAGAGCGCGGGCGCTGACCCGGGCCCGGTCTGCTACGGCCGTGGGGGCATCGAGCCCACCGTCACCGACGCCAACGCGGTGCTCGGACGGCTGGCCCCGGAGTTCCGACTGGCCGGCGAGTACGAGCTCGACTTCGACGCGGCCGGCACCGCGGTCGACACCCTGGCCGACGGGCTCGGGGTCGACCGCCAGCGGGTCGCCCAGGGGATCGTCGACATCGCCAACAACAACATGGCGCAGGCGCTGCGCCTGGTCTCGACCGATCGCGGCTACGACCCCCGCGGCGCGACGCTGCTGGCCTACGGCGGAGCCGGTCCGCTGCACGCCTGCGAGCTCGCCCGCGCGATGCAGATCGGCAAGGTCCTGGTGCCGATCTACCCGGGGGCCTTCTCGGCCTTCGGCATGCTGCTCGCCGACGCGCGCTTCGACTACGCGAAGACCCACTGGATGCGGATGAGCCGGCTCGACGTCGACCGGATCAACGAGCTGTTCTCCGGCCTCGAGCAGCAGGCCACCGACGAGTTCCGGGCGGAGGGCTTCGCCACCGCACCGGTGTTGACCCGCCGGATCGACCTGCGCTACGTCGGCCAGAACTGGGAGCTGACCGTGGACGTCCCCGGCGGCACGCTGACGACCGCCGACCTGGAGGCCGCGGCCCAGCACTTCCACGACGAGCACCACCGGGTCTACGGCTACTCGCTGCCCGAGGAGGAGCTGGAGATCCTGACCTTCTCGCTGACGGCGATCGGCAGCCGCGGCGCGCTCGATCTGCCGACGATCGACGACGGCCCCGCACCCGATCCGATCGGCCGGCGGTCGGTCTGGTTCAGTGGCTTCAAGGAGCCGCTCGACACGCCGCTCTACTGGCGGGGCGACCTGACGTCGACGACCACGATCGAGGGGCCCGCGCTCGTCGGTCAGCTGGACACCACGACCCTGCTGCCGCCCGGCAGCGTCACCACGGTCGACACCTACGGCAACCTGCACGTCACCGTCTGAGAGGACACTTCGATGAGCGACACGATGACGACCCCCAGCGCCGCGACGGCCGGAACGGAGACCGATCCGTTCCTGCTGGAGATCATCCGCAACCACCTCGAGACGACCTGTCGCGAGATGGGCATCGCGATGATGCGCACGAGCTACTCGCCGATGTTCAACGAGGCGCTCGACTTCACCTGCGTGCTGTTCGACGCCGACCTGGAGATGATCGCGCAGGCCCCGTACTGCCCCGCGCAGATCGGCACCACGGTGCATGTCGTTCCCGCCGCGATCAACGAGATCGGGATCGAGAACATCGATCCGGGCGACGTGATCTTCACCAACGATCCGTACCGCGGGGACAACCACCTGCCGGAGTTCGTGGTGATCAAGCCGTACTTCAAGAACGGCGAGATCCTGGCCTACTCGGTCAACATCGCGCACATGACCGACATCGGCGGGATGGTTCCGGCCGCCTTCGGCGATCACCGCAACACCTTCCAGGAGGGGATCCGCTTTCCGCCGGTCAAGGTCTACGAGCGCGACGAGGAGGTGCCGTCGATCTTCAAGATCATGATCAGCAACGTGCGCACGCCGAAGAGCTCGTACGGCGACATGAAGGCGATGATCGGCTCGCTGTACCTGGCGGAGCGCCGGATCGACGAGCTGGTCGAGCGCTACGGCAAGGACGTCTTCTCCCGCTACTGCGGAGAGATCAAGGACGTCTCCGAGCGACTGATGCGCGCCGAGATCGCCAAGTGGCCCGACGGCGAGTACACGGCCGAGGGCGTGATCGAGGACGACGGCGTGAACGCCGATCGACCGTGGAAGATCAAGGCCACGGTGGTGATCCGCGGAGACCAGTTGATCGTCGACTACGTCGGCACCGATCCGCAGTGCGACGGCAGCGCCAACCAGACCTTCGGCACCACCGCATCGGCGGCGTACAACGCCGTCCTGCACATGATCGAAGGCAAGGTGCCCTACAACGAGGGTGCCTACCGGCCGATCTCGGTGGTCACCGAGCCGGGATCGTTCGTCAACGTCAGCTACCCGGCGGCGAGCGTCGGCGGCAACTCCGACACCCATCCGACGACGGTCGACATCATCCTCCGGGCGTTCGCGCAGATGAACGACCGCAGCACGGCCGCCGACGGCGGAACCTGCGGCTGCATCGGCTTCGGCGGGCAGGATCCGAAGACCGGTGAGCCGTACGCGCACCTCCACCTGGAGGGCGTGGGCTGGGGCGGCCGGGCCGACCACGACGGCAACGACGCGCAATTCGTCAAGAACGGCAACTGCGCCAACACGCCGATCGAGGTCGCGGAGACGCGCTACCCGTTCCTCAACATGGCCTACGAGCTGGAGACCGATGCGGTCGGCCACGGCGAGCAGCGGGGCGGCTTCGGTACCCGACGGATCTTCCGCTTCGAGTCCGACGGCGTCAACATCGCGTCGCACACCAACCGCCACACCGTCACGGCCTGGGGCCTGAACGGCGGCGAGGACGGGACCAACACCACGATCGCGTTCCGCCGCAAGGGCGAGACGGAGTGGGTACGGGCCCGTGAGGGCTTCGGCACCGCGTCGTACGGGAAGTTCTCCGGGATCGTGATGAACGCCGGGGACGAGATGCTGTTCGTGACGCCCTCGGGAGGCGGGTACGGCGATCCGCTCGCCCGGAACGCCGAGCTGGTGCTCGACGACGTGCGCGAGCAACTGATCAGCATCGATACGGCGCGCGACGCCTACGGCGTGGTCGTGACGGACGGCGCGATCGACGAGCAGGCAACCGCCGCGTTGCGCGGCACCACCAACGGACGAGGGGCGTGAGCAGATGTACCGCGAAGTCAACGAGATGCCGAAGTGCGCGTCCTGCGGGAAGCTGCTGAACGTCGGCGGGATCCCGGCCGAGCGCCTCGACCGCAAGGTGATGTTCTGCTCCGAGCGGTGCGTCGAGGTGTTCGACAGCTACAAGGCACCGAAGTACGGGGAGGCCGCGTTGAACGGCGTTCCCGTGGTGTCCTGAGCAACGAGCGAGAGGAACGAGGAACGTGGTGACCCTGCCTACCGTCGACCGCACCACCGCGGGCCAGGACGTGATCCTGCGTCTGCGTGACGCGATCACCAGCGGCGCGATCGCGCCCGGGACCCCGCTCGGGGAGATGCAGCTGTCGAAGGAGCTGGAGGTGGGCCGGGCCCCGATCCGCGAGGCACTTCGGCAGCTGATGCAGGAGGGGCTCGTGGTCCACGAGCCCCACCGCGGATCGTCGGTGGTCGTGTTGACCGAGCAGGACCTGGACGACATCTACGTCGCCCGCGAGGGCATCGAGGGTCGAGCCGTGCAGCTGCTGCTGGAACGCGGTGAGGAGGCGGACCTGAGCGGGATCGCCGCCGCGCTGGAGGTGTTGCGGCAGGCGCCGTCCGGTCCGCGGCCGACCCGAGCCGTGGTCGAGGCCGACGTGGCCTTTCACGAGGCGATCATCGCCGCCGCCGGCAGCGCGCGTCTGCACCGGATGTTCCGGACGCTCTCCGCGGAGACCCGGATGTACCTGCTGCAGGCGCATCCTCCGTACGATCCGGAGAGTTACGTGGCCGAACACGTCAAGGTCGCCACGGCGATCCTCGAGCGACGACCCGACGCGCCGGAGGTGATCGTGCGCCACCTGAGTCACTCGCGGTCGGTGATCGGCGAGACGTTGAGCGCCCCGGCGCGGGACGGCGAGGTCGCGCGATGACGACCGTCGCGGTGCCCGTGCCCCGCACCGAGAAGCCCAGCTGGTGGCTGCAGGACCTGGACGACCCGGCGCCGGAGGCGCCGCCGGTCGACGGCGAGCTGACCGCCGACGTCTGCATCGTCGGGGGCGGCTACACCGGGCTTTGGACCGCGCTGCGGCTGAAGGAGCACGACCCGTCGCTCGACGTCGTGGTGGTCGAGGCGTCGACCTGCGGCAGCGGTGCCAGCGGGCGCAACGGCGGCTGCGCGATGACGTTCTGGCACCACTTCACCGCGCTCCAGCGGATCTGCGGCACCGCCGAGGCGCGTTGGCTGGCGCACGCGTCGGTCGACGCGGTCGCGGAGATCGGCCGGTTCTGCGACGAGCACGGGATCGACGCCCAGTACCGCGCGGACGGCTGGCTGTGGACGGCGACCAACGCCGCCCAGGTTGGCCGATGGCGGACCACGATCGACGCGATCGCGCGCGCCGGCGAGCGACCGTTCGTCGAGATCCCCGCCGAGCAGGTGCGGGCGCGCAGCGGGTCGCGAGCGCACGTGGCCGGCGTCTACGAGCCGTGCGCGGCGTCGATCCAGCCGGCAGCGCTGGCGCGTGGCCTGCGCCGCGTCGCGCTCGAGCGCGGGGTGCGGATCCACGAGCAGTCGCCGATGATCGCCCTGGAGCGGTCGAGGCCGCTGGTCGTGCGCACCGAGCACGGCGGCGTGACCGCTCAGCGCGTGGTGCTGGCGATCAACGCCTGGTCGGCCGGCATCCGCGAGATGCGCAACGCGTTGGCGATCGTCTCCAGCGACCTGGCGATCACCGCGCCGGCCCCCGAGATGCTCGCCGACCTGGGGCTCCACGACGGCGTCTGCGTGTCCGACTCGCGGTTGATGGTCCACTACTACCGGGCGGCCCCGGACGGTCGGCTGGCGCTCGGCCGGGGTGGCGATCGGCTGGCCTACGGCGCGCGGATCGACGGTGACTTCGAGGGACGCTCGCCGCGGTCGGCGGCCACCTGGATCGCCGACAGCCTCCACCGGCTGTACCCGGAGCTGGCGTCGGTGCCGATCGTCGACACCTGGTGCGGGCCGATCGACCGGCCCGTCGACGGCATGCCGTTCTTCGCGGAGCTCGGCCGCGAGGATCTGGTCTGCGGGGCCGGGTTCTCCGGCAACGGCGTGGTGCCGTGCGTCCTCGCCGGACGGATCCTGGCGTCGATGGCGCTCGGTCGCGACGACGAGTGGTCCCGCTGCGGCCTGGTCCGGCCGGTTCCGGGCGGGCTGCCGCCCGAGCCGCTGCGCTCGATCGGCGGACGTGTCGTCCAGCGGGCCGTGCGTCGACAGGAGGCCCGTGAGGATGCCGGTCGGCGGCCCTCGCGCTGCGTGCGGCGGATCGCCGCCCTGGCGCCCGCGGGACTGGTGCCGACCCGATGAGCGACCGGTCCGGAGCCGCCGCGACCCGCGACGACGTGCCCCGGCTGCGCTCGTGGGTCGCCGGCGCGTGGCGCGACGGCGTGCGCTGGCGCGAGCAGCTCGACCCGGCGCGGCCCGGCACGGTCGTCGCGGTGACCGCCCAGGCCGACGCGGCGCTGGCCGCGCAGGCGGTCGACGTCGCGCGCGCCGCCGGAGCGAACTGGCGGCGGACGCCGGCCGACCAGCGGGGTGACATCCTGACCCGGACGGCCGCGCTGCTCGACGAGCGGGCCGAGCGGATCGGCGACGACCTGGTCCGCGAGGAGGGAAAGACGCGGCCCGAGGCGGTCGGCGAGACCCGCCGGGCCGCGCAGATCCTGCGCTACTTCGGCGCGCAGGCCGCGTTCGAGCCGGACGGCGAGACCTTCCCGGCACGTGCCCCCGGCGACCTGCTGTACGCGCGGCGGGTGCCGATCGGCGTGGTCGCCGCGATCACGCCGTGGAACTTCCCGATCGCGATCCCCGCGTGGAAGATCGCCCCGGCCCTGGCGTACGGCAACGCCGTCGTCTGGAAGCCGGCCGAGCTGGTGCCGTGCACCGCGGTGCACCTGCTGCAGGCCTTCCGGGACGCCGGGCTGCCCGACGGCGTGCTGCAGATGGTCCTCGGAACGGGGGCGGAGATCGGCCCGGCGCTGGTGGGAACCGGGCGGGTCGACGCGGTGACCTTCACGGGGTCGAACGCGGTAGGACGGTCGATCCTGACCGCCGGCGCGGCGGCGGGCCAGCGGCTGCAGCTGGAGCTGGGCGGGGTCAACGCGGCGATCGTCCTGGCCGACGCGGACCTGGACCGCAGCGCGCAGCTGGTGGCCCGCGGGGCGTTCCTCAGCGCGGGTCAGAAGTGCACGGCGACCAGCCGGATCATCGTCGAGGAGGCGGTGGCCGACGCGTTCGCAGAGCGCGTTGCGGCGGCCGCCGACGCGCTGGTGGTCGGCGATCCGCTGGCGCCCGGCGTCGACATCGGGCCGCTGGCCTCGGAGCAGCGGGCGGACGAGGTGCGCGCGGCGCTCGCCGGCGCGTCCGCCGGACGCCGGCTGACCCGGCGGGCCCCCGACGACGTTCCCGCGGGGGCGTTCGTGGCGCCGACGATCGTGGCGGAGCTGCCGGCCGGGCACCGGCTCCTGCGCGAAGAGACCTTCGGGCCGGTCGCGACGTTGATCCGGGCGCGTGATGCGGCGCAGGCGGTGGCGCTGGCCAACGACAGCGAGCACGGCCTGACCGCGGGCGTCTTCACCCGCTCGCTCTCGGCGGCGCTGTGGTGCGCCGACGAGCTGGACGTCGGCATGGTCAAGATCAACCAGGAGACGCCCGGAAACGACGTCCACGTGCCGTTCGGCGGGGCCAAGGCCAGCGCCTACGGTCCCGGCGAGCAGGGCAAGGCGGCGCGCGAGTTCTTCACGCGTTGGAAGACCGTCTACTGCTCGCCCGGGTCGTGAGCGCCGTCGATCCCGTGCCCGCCGCCGTCCGCCGCGACCTGGTGCGGATCGTCGGCGACGCTCACGTGCAGCTGCCGGTCCGGTCGACCGAGCTGCTGCAGGACGCCACCGAGTCGCGCGGCGTGCGGGGCGAGGCGCTGGCGGCCGTGCTCCCCGGAACCCCCGCGGAGGTCGCGGCGGTCGTCCGCTGGGCCGACCGCCAGGGGGTGCCGGTCGTGCCGCGCGGCGGGGGTACGGGGTACAGCGGCGGCGCGGTGCCGCACGCCGGCGCGCTGGTGCTGGCGACGGAGCGGCTGAACGCCGCCCCGGAGCTGACGCCCGAGGCGTGGCGCGGGACCTTCCCCGCGGGCCTGACCACCCACGAGGTTCAGCGGCGGTGCCTGGAGGCCGGGCTGTTCTTCGGGCCCAACCCGGGGTCGGCCGAGACCTGCCGGATCGGCGGCAACGTGGCGACCAACGCCGGCGGCCCGCGCTCGTTCCGCTACGGGTCGACCCGCGCCTGGCTGAGCGGCGCCGAGGTGGCCCTGCCCGACGGCCAGCTCGCGCGGCTCGGCGGTGACGCCCGCAAGAGTGTCGAGACGCTCGACCTGCTGGGCCTGCTCTGCGGATCGGAGGGAACGCTCGGGGTGATCACCGCGGTCACGCTGCGCCTGCAACCGGCCCCGGAGCTGGCGCTGCCGACGCTGGCCGCCTACCCCGACCGCGCCAGCGGGCTCGCGGCGATCGACGCGGTGATGGCCTGCGGGGTGGTGCCGACCGCGCTCGAGTTCCTCGACACCGGCGCGCTGAGGGCGTCGGCGGCGGCGTTCCCCGGCGGGCTTCCGGCCGACGCGCGCTTCGCCGTGCTGACCGAGGCGCTCGGCCCGGCCGCGGTCGCGCGGATCGAGGCGGCCGCGCTGGCGGAGGCGCTGGAACCGGGGGCGCTGGTCGTCGTCCGTCCCGACGGTCGGGGCCAGGTCGACGCGCTCTGGCGCTGGCGCGACGGCGTCTCGCTGGCGGTGGTCGCGGCCCGCGGCGGCAAGCTCTCGGAGGACCTGGCGGTGCCGACCGAGCGCCTCGGCGACGCGCTCGCCGCCGTCGACGCGATCGGGGACGAGCACGGCGTCGAGGTGACGTCGTGGGGGCACGCCGGGGACGGCATCCTGCACGCGACGGTGCTGGTCGATCGCGGCGATCCGACGGCGCTGGCCCACGCGACCGCGGTCGCCCACCGGATCTGCAACGTGGCGCTCGAGCTCGGCGGGGCGCTCAGCGGCGAGCACGGCATCGGCGAGGTCAAGCGCCCGGCCACGGAGCGCCTGGACCCGGTGGTGCTGGCGGCCCAGCGGGCGGTCAAGGACGCGCTCGACCCGCGCGGCACGATGAACCCGCAGCGCAAGCTGCCGCCGCGCTGAGACGACGTCCGAGAGCCGCTCAGGTCCTTAGCCCCGCGGCGCCGACCGCGGACGCCGCGTCAGCAGCGCCACCGCGATCATCAGGGCGCCCAGGCCGGCGCCGATCAGGTTGCGGGTGCGGAAGGCGCCCAGCAGCTCGTCGGCGACCACCCGGGCGACGTCGCGATCGCGGCCGGCCGCGGCGGCGTCGAGCGCCCAGTTGCGCGCGAGCACGGTCAGCGCCAGCAGCAGCAGCGAGAGCAGGATCAGGGCGACGCCGATCGTGATCACGGTCCGGCGGCGGTTGCGGGAGACCAGCACCGCGAGCAGCAGCAGCGCGGCCCCGATCAGCATCCCCGGCACGGCCAGCCCGTTGAGCCACTCCAGCGTCTCCAGGCCCCGCTGCTGCTCGGGCGTGCGGTCGACGTTGAGCACGGTGATCGGGCCGGCCCGCTCGAGCGGACGGGCGATCGACGGCGGGAACGGGCGGGTCACGGCCGCGGTCATCGCGACGATGTCCGCGACGTCGACGGCGACGTAGTCGACGCTCGGGTCGAGCAGCCGGGTGGCGGCGGTCCGCACGCCCTGCTCCCAGGCAGCGGCGAAGCGGTCGCTGGCCAGCAGCCGCTCGACGCGCGGCGCGACGGCGGCCCGCACCGTCCTCCGGGCCAGGTTCGAATCGCTGGTGACGCGGGTCGTGATCCGCGCGGTGACCTCGTCGGCCAGCGCGTCCTGGACCTCCGGGTCGGCGAGGATCGCGCTGGCGTGGGCGGCCAGGCGGTCCGGGTCGGTGGTCCGCTTGACCTGGTCGATCGGCAGCGCCAGCAGCAGCACGATCACGCCGGTCAAGATCAGCAGCCCGGCGAGCAGCCCGGCGCCGCGGCGCCGCGGGCCGTCCGGACGGGGGACCGGCGGCGGGGCGGCCGGGAATCCCTGGAGCACCGTCACCGGCCGGGACGGGGGCCGCTGCGGGGGCGTCGGCTGGGTCACGGGTTGAGCCTAGGACAGTCGCGGGCCCGGCGTGCTGGACCGGGCGTCCCGCGGGCCTCATGCGCGGTCTGGACGCGGGCTGCGTGCGATACGGGCGCTCTGGTGGCCCCGATCGCACGGGGCGGTGCGGAGGACGACCACGATCGGCCGTATTTGGTTAGGGTGTCCTAATCAAAGGGCTCCCGGCGTCTTCGCCGCGGGGCGGACGAGCGCGCGACAGCGGAGGACGGCACGGATGGGCACCAGCAGCGGGACCCCGGGGGCAGACCGATGATCCGGTCGTTCCGGGCCTTGGCGGGCGAGCCCTGCACGGTCTTCGACGAGCTGGCGCTGGCGGTCGCCCGCGAGTTCCAGCCGGCCGACGCCGAGCTGGCGCTCTCCCAGCTCGACGGCCTCGCCGCGGAGCTGGCCGAGCGGGCCTGCGGCCAGCCGGAGCACGACGCCCTGGCCTGCCGGGACCTGCTTGACGGCGCGGCGGGCTTCCGCGCCTGCTCGCGGATCGCCCCGGAGTACCTGATGCTCGACGCGGTCCTCGAGCGCGGGACCGGCCACCCGCTGATGCTGGCGGTGGTCTACGCGGAGGTCGCCCGGCGAGCCGGCGTCTCGCTGCGGCCGGTCGGCACCTCGACCGGCTGGCTGGTGGCGCACACCGACGACGAGCGCCCGGTGATGCTCGACCCGCACCGTCGCGGTCGGACCGTCCGCACGTCCGAGCTGCCGTCGCGGCTGCGCTGGCTCTGCGCCCACGAGGTCGGCTTCGCGATCCTCGGCGAGCTGGTCGACGCCTACGCGCTGGCCGGCGACCTGGAGCGGGCCCGCTACGCCGCCGAGCTGCGGCTGTCGCTGCCGCTCAGCGGCGACGTGCGGACCCGCGTCCACCGCGAGATCCGCGGGCTAGACGCGCGGCTGAACTGACGGCGCGGGCGGGGCGCTGCGGATCGCCACGGCGATCGGTCCGCGGAGTGCCGGCCGGCGTCTGCGGCCCCGCGTTGCGGAGCCCGCCGGCCCGGCCGCGGCCATCTCCGGTTCGCGGTCAGCGACGGGCGACGGTGAAGCGGCCGAGGAGCTTGGGGCTCGTGGCACGCGCGCCGGCCTCGCTGACCCGGGCGCGGACGGTATGACGGCCGGCGGCGACGCCGCGGGCGGTCAGGCGCCAGCGTCCGCGGGCGTCGACCGTGGCGGTCGTCCAGTAGGTCGTGGCCTTGCGGCAGCTGGTCGACCGGAAGCCGCGGGTGGTCAGCGCCCAGCAGCGCTTTCCGACCCGCCGGACGACGTTGATCTGTACGCGCTGGGCGGTGCTCGTGCGGTGGGCGAGCGTCCCGCGGAGCGTCTGGTAGGCCGCGGCGGTGCGGCGGTAGGCGCGGCAGCGGGCCGCGCTCTTGCGCTTGCCGGTGCAGGCCGGGGCGGTCAGGCGGATCACCGGGGTGCGCGCGGCGGCCGGGCCCTCGCTGCCGGGCGGCGGGGCGGTCGGGCCGCCGGGCGCGACCGGTCCGACCGGTCCGACCGGACCACCCGGAACGACGGGGGCGACCGGGTCCCCCGGGCCGCTCGGGATCACGGGGTCGACCGGTGCCGGGGCCAGGGCGATTCCGCCCCGGTAGACGTCCTCGACCAGGTTGATGTCGCCGGCCCCGGGGAACGGCTCGGCGCTGCGGAAGAAGACGTGCCGTCCGTCGCGGCTGGCCGCCACGTCCGTGACCGGGACCTCGGCAGCGACGCCGGTCGCACTGCCGGAGACGAGCCAGACTCCTCCGGACTCGTGCCGCAGGTAGACGTCCGTTGCCGCGTCGGCGTCGCCGGTGCCGGGGATCGCCGCTGCCGTGGTGAAGTGGACCCGGGCGCCGTCGTCCGACACCGCGACGACCGTTGCGTTGTGCTCGCCGCCCTCGGTCACCAGGCGTGGCGGCTGACCGGCCCGCCACTCGAAGACGTCCTGGCCGCTGCCGTTGTCTCCGGAGCCGGGGACGGCGGCGGCGGTCCGGTAGTAGATCCGGTCGAGGTCCGGCGTGGCGCCGTCGAAGCTGGCCGCGGCTCCGCCGGAGCCCGGGCTGACGAGCGTCACGCTGCCGTCCGCCTCGCGGACGAACAGGTCCTGGGATGCGTCGTGGTCGCCGGCGCCGGAGATCGGTTCGTCGGTCCGGAACAGCACGCGGGTGCCGTCGCGGGAGAGCCCGGCGAAGTGCGCGTGGTGCTCGCCGCCGTTGGTGCTCAGCATCCGGAGATCGTCGTTGGCGGTGCGTTCGAACAGATCCTGGGCGTTGTCCTGGTCGCCGAGCGCGGTCAGCCGCTCGGTGGTGGAGAAGACGACCCGCGAGAGGTCGCGACTGGCGCCCAGGCAGGCCGCGTGGTTCGGTCCGTCGCCGGCCGAGAGCTTGCGGTACGTCCCGTTCGGCGCGCGTTCGTAGACGTCGATCGCGGTGTCGCCATCGTCGGGGGTCAGGGCGTCGCTGGTGGTGAACACCACACGGGCGCCGCTCGGGCTCGCTGCGCAGAGGGCCGGGGAGCTGATGCCGTCGCCGGAAGAGAGCAGGGTGACGGTGCCGTCACCCGCGCGGGCGTAGAGATCGTCGTACGGATTGACGTCCTCGGCCACCAGCGCCGCGTTGGTGACGAAGAAGGCCGTGCTGCCGTCCTCGCTGTAGCGGGCGGTGTAGACGCTCGCGGCGCCGGTCCGGCCACCGCTGATCAGCCGGACCGCACCGCCGACGTGCTGCTCGTAGACGTCGTGGGTGGCGTTGGCGTCGCCGAGCCCGGCGATCGCCGCGGTCGTCGCGAACATCACGCGACTACCGTCGTCGGTTGCGGCGACGAACCGGGCAGCGGCCCCGTTGGTACCGGCGCTGACGAGTCGCAGCGTCCCATCGGGCCGGCGCTCGTAGACATCGAGGTGGGCGTCGGTGTCACCGGTGCCGGGGATCGCCTGCGCGGTCTCGAAGTAGGCGCGCGCGCCGTCCGACGAGTGGCCGACCAGCTGCGCGGCGTCGGTCGTACCGCCGCCGGTGCTGAGGCCGGTACTCACCAGTCGGACCGGGTCGGGTGTGCCGACCACGGCCTGGGCGGTGGTCGGAGCGACGGTGAGCGTCAGCGTGGCCAACGCGGCGAGGACGGCGCGGGACGGTGCGGAGCGCGAGCGTGGGGGCATATCGGGTCACCGTACGCGCGCCCGACACAGGCGCGGGGACGCGACAGCCGTAGGCTTTGGGCCACCGCTCCGTAGGTCATCGCGCCGGCGGAGCGCGGACGCGGACGTCCCGCCGGGCGCCAGGCTCGGACCGGCGCGCCCCGTAGGCTACGAACCGTGCCCCGCACGGCCGCCGGCGGCTTCGCCCGTCCCGCACGTGATCGCGCCCCGACGCACCGGGCGCTCGAGCGCGAGAGCGAGCAGGCGGTGCTCCGTCAAGCACTGGATGCCGCGCGCGACGGTCGCGGGCAGTGCGTGGTCGTCGAAGGGCCGGCCGGAATCGGCAAGACCGACCTGTTGCGGTGGATCGGCGACCGGGCCCGTCGCGGCGGCACGACGGTGGCGGCCGTCCGCGGGACCGAGCTGGCTAGCCAGTTCGCGTTCGGCGCGGCGATCCAGCTGCTGGAGCCGCTCGTCGGGCCGCGACGGACCACGGACCGTGCGGCGAGCGGCGCGCGGCCCGCGGAGCAGGTCGCGGCGCTCGCACGGCGGTCGGTCGGCGGCGGGCGACTGCTCGACGAGGTCGGGCCCGCGTCGCCGCTGTTCGTCTACGCCGGGACCGCGCTGATCTGGTCCGGGGACTACGCCGCGGCTCGTGAGCACGCCGACGCGGGGATCGCCGTCGCGCGGGGGCGGGGGTCGTTGGTCGGCCTGGCCTACGCGACGGCGCTGCGGGCGGCGGTCGCCGTCCACGTCGGCGACGTCGGTCAGGCGGAGACGGACGCGACGCTCGTGCTGGACGAGCTTGCCGAGGCCGATCCGATGTGCTTCGCCGTGTCGCTGGGTTGGGCGATCGAGGTTGCGATCGAGCGCGGCGACACTGCCGCGGTCCACGAGCACCTGACGCGCTGGGGGCTCGACGGGCCGCTGCCGGACCTGGGGACGATCGACCACCTGCTGATGGCACGGGCGCGGTTGCGGCAGGTCGAGGGGCAGCATGACGCGGCGCTGGAGGACCTGCTCGAGGTCGGGCGTCGCGGCGATCGCGGCGCTGCGGGCGACCGGCGCCCGCCCGCGCCGGCCGCGGGTCCGCGGCGCCGATGCGCTGACGCCGCAGGAACGGCGGGTCGCGCGCCTGGCCGCCACCGGGGCCGGCAACCGCGAGATCGCCGAGACGATGTTCCTGACCCGCCGGACGGTCGAGCTGCATCTGACCAATGCCTACCGCAAGCTCGGGATCGCGGGTCGCGACGGGCTGGCTGCGGCGCTGGCGCCGGCCGCGCCGGCTGGCGCGTATCAGCCGGACGCCGCCTCCTAGACTGGGGCCGATGAGCCCCGAGAACCCGGCCCGGTCCCCGGCGGCCGCCGTCACCGCCGATGGCCTGCTCGCCGCCCGGTTCCGGCGGGCGGCCGCCGACGCGCCCGAGCGGATCGCGGTCGTCGCGGTCGACGGGAGCACGAGCTACGGAGCGCTGGCCGCCGACGCCGAGGCGGTCGCGCGGGCGGTCGCCGGACACGCGCGGGTCGCGCTGGCAGCGCGACCCGACGCCGCGTCGCTGGCGGTCACGCTCGGGGCGATGTGGGCCGGCGTCAGCATCGTCGTGCTCGACCGCCACCTGACCGACCGTCAGATCGAGCGAGCGACCAGCCTGGCTCGGCCGGGGCTCGTCATCGCCCCGGACGGCCGGCGGCGGACCGTGCACGACCGGACCGACGCGGAGCGCCAGCGGACCGCGGAGCGGCTGGTCGCCGCGGGACGGGCCGCTCCGCCGCTCGAGCGGATCGCCGGGCCCGACGACGAGCTGCTGATCGGTCTGACCTCCGGCACGACCTCCGACCCCAAGCTGTTCGTCCGCGGCCAGCGCTCGTGGGCGACGACGCTCGACCGCTCGGACGCTGCCTTCGACGTGCGTCCGGGGGACGTCGTGGCCACGACGGGGCCGCTCGACCACTCCCACTACTTCTACGGGGCGCTGCACGCGCTGACCCGCGGGGCGACCGTCGACCTGCGGCCGGTCGCGGCGGCGTTCGCGCCGGGCACCGCCGCGACGCACGTCTACGTGGTGCCGACGCTCGCGGTCCAGCTGGCCGAGACGCTCGGCGAACGGACCGCGCCGTCGGTCCGCCACGTCGTCTCGTCGGCCGCGCCCTGGCCCGCGGCCGCCCGCCGCCGGCTGGCGCGGCTGCTGCCGGCGGCGACCGTCAACCACTTCTACGGGGCGTCCGAGCTGAGCTTCGTCGCGCTCGACGCGGCGCCGCCGATCGGCCCGGCGGACGCGGCTCCGGCCGGGGCCTCCGCGGACGTCCCGGGCCCGGATCCCGGCGGCCGGGCGCGGCCGGCCGGCCCGGCCGGCGTCCTCTTCCCGGGCGTCGAGGTGCGGATCCGCGATCCGGACGATGGTCGGACGCTCGCCGACGGCGGGCAGGGGATCGTCGACGTCCGCAGCGACATGCTGTTCGACGGCTATCTGACCGCCGACGGCCTGGTCGGCGGGCCGGACGCCGACGGCTGGGCGTCGGTCGGCGACCTCGGCACGCTCGACGGCGACCGGCTGGCGATCGCCGGGCGGGCCAGCGACACCTTCGTCTCGGGCGGGATCAACGTCGAGCCGGCCGACGTCGAGCAGGCACTGGCGACGATCGACGGGGTCCGCCACGTGGCCTGCGTCGGCCTGCCCGACGAGCGCTGGGGCGCGATCCCGGTGGTCGCGGTGGTCGTCGCGCCCGGCGCGACGCTGACGCGGGCGGCCGTGCGGGCCCACGCTCGCGAGACCCTGCCGCAGCCCAGTCGCCCGTGGCGGGTCTTCGCGGTCGACGCGCTGCCGCGCAACCGCCGCGGCAAGCTGCTCCGGCGGGAGCTCGTCGCCCTGCTCGCGGCGGGGGACGCGGCCGAGGTGCTCTGAGATCCGGCCACCCGCCCCGCTGATGCGGCGTACGCCGCCAGGCGGGGCGGAAGCCGCATCAGTCGGCGGGGGCGGCGTCGCTCTCGTCGGCGATCCGCAGCGCCTCGACCAGCCGGCGGTAGAGGTCGTCCGCGGCGAGCAGCTCGGCGTGGGTGCCGGTCGCCCGGATCCGACCGTCCTCGAACACGACGATCTGGTCGGCGTCGACCACGGTCGACAGCCGGTGCGCGACCGTGACGACCGCGCCGCGCTGCGAGAGGTCGGCGATCACCTCGTGGACCGCACGCTCGGTCAGGCCGTCGATCTGGGCCGTCGCCTCG
>CAZMVL010000017.1:16811-24082 GCA_964569335.1 uncultured Paraperlucidibaca sp. | reverse complement strand
GGAGGTATCGTTGAGCGCGGTGTCGAGGCCGTCGGGCAGGCCGGCGACGTGCTCGTCCAGGTGGACCGCCCGGAGCGCCGCCCAGGTCTCCTCCTCGCTCGCGTCGGGCCGGACGAAGGTCACGTTCTCGCGGATCGTGCCGGGGACGACCGGGGTCTCCTGCTCGACGTAGGCGAGCCGCGCACGGACGGCATCGTGGGTCAGTGACGCGTAGGGGAGGCCGTCGAGCCGCAGCTCCCCGCGCTGGGGCTCGAGGAACCGCAGCAGCAGCGACAGCAGCGTCGTCTTGCCGGCGCCGGAGGGACCGACCAGGGCGACGTGCCCGCGGCGGGGGATCGTCAGCGAGACCCCGTCGAGCGCGGCGGGGCGGTCAGGGCCGTAGGCGACGACGACGTCGTCCAATACCAGCACCGGGGCGTCCGGGTCGGCGCTGCGACGGTCGCCGGCGGCCGGGGCGGTGACCAGCGACGCCTCCTGCGGCAGATCGTCGAGATCGCGGATCCGGCCGGCCGCGGCGATCCCGGCCTGCAACGCGGTGGTGTTCTGGGTCAGCTCCATGATCGGCCCGGTCAGGCCAAAGGCGTAGAGCAGGAACGCGATCAGGCTCGGCACGTCGAGGTGGCCCTGCTCGACGCGGTAGGCGCCGAAGGCGAGGATCGCGATCGTCGCGACCTGGACGCCGGTCCACGAGAAGGTCCAGGCGAAGGCCTCGCGGCGCACCGAGCGCACGCCGAACTCCATCGACGTCCGGGCGTCCTCCAGCAGGGCGTCGCCGATCCGCTGCTCGGCGCGGGCCGCCTTGACGGTCCGCAGCGCGCGGACCGCCCCCTCGAGCCGGCCGCCGAGCCGCCCGAGGTGCTCTTGGGCCTGCTCCTGGGCCTTGGCGATCATCGGCATCAGGAAGAGGAAGAGGACCGTCACGAAGGCGATGATCGCGACGGTGGCCGCGAGCAGCACCAGGTCGAGCACGCCCATCAGGATCAGCGTGCCGATCAGCATCACGACGCCGTTGAAGAGCCCGACGAGGCTGGCCGCGGCGGCCTCGCGCAGCAGCACGGTGTCGGAGGTGACGCGCGTCACCAGCTCGCCGACGGGGCGGCGGGCGACCGAGCCGACGGTGGCGCCGAGGTACTTGCGGACCATTCCGACGCGGGCGTCGAACACGATCCGCTCGCCGACCGTGCCGAGCATGATCCACATGATCAGGCCGGCGGCGGAGCCGACCACGACCAGGCCGGCGAGCAGCATCACCGGGCTGGTCATCGACGTCGACTCGGCGAGCGCGGTGAGGATGTCGCGGGTGACCATCGGCGTGGCCAGCTGGGTGGCTGACGAGCCGATCGCCAGCAGCAGGCCGAGCAGCATCATCCGCTTGTGGGGGCGGGCGAACGCCAGCAGCAGCCGCAGGCGGGCCAGCTTGGGGGGCGACGCCGTCGCGGCGGTCGCCACGGGGTCGGGGGTCGGGGCCGGACCGGTGCTCACCCGGGAAAGTAGAACATATCTGTCCCAAAAATGGTCAGTGCTGTTCTCCTATGGGAGTCGCGTGTCTCACTCGGGCGCTACGCTTGACGTCGATGCCGGCCGCCCCGACCCCGCAGGATCCCGTCGCCCACGAACCGACGCCGCCGACCGAGAGCCGGGTGCGGACGCGGACGCGGCGAGCGATCCTGGACGCGGCGCTCGTGGTGCTCTCGGCGAACCGCGCGGCGTCGCTGGGGGAGGTCGCCGCCGAGGCCGGGGTCGGGCGCTCGACGCTGCACCGCTACTTCCCGGAGCGGGGCGACCTGATCACCGCGATCGGGATCGAGGCGCTCGAGCAGGTGGCGGCGGCGACCGACCGGGCGCGGCTCCAGGACGGGCCCGCGGTCGACGCGATGCTGCGGCTGCTCGACGAGCACTTCGCGCTCGGCGACACCTTCGCGATCGTGTTCAACGAGCCGCAGCTGATGGCCGAGCAGCGTTGGCAGGAGGAGACCCCGTCGGACGCCGCGCTCTGCCGCCTGATCGAGCGCGGACGGGCGGAGGGGACGATCGACCGCGAGATGACGAGCACGTGGGTCGCCAACCTGCTGTGGACGGTGCTCTACACCGGCTGGATGCACGTCCGCGAGAACGGCGCATCGCGCTTCGAGGCGCTCGAGCTCAGCCGGCGCACGCTGCGCAAGGCGCTCGCGGTCTGACCGCCGGGCGGGGCCGGTCGGGCCCGCGGCCGCGGTCAGTCGTCGCCCGCGCCCGCGCCCGCGGCCGGGGCCGGATCGGGGCGGCTCGGGGTGCCGCCGACCAGGTCGTCCCAGCGGCGCACCAGCGGTCCCCAGCGGTGGCCGAAGGCGACGGCCCGCTGCGCGGCGCGCTCGTGTCGCCGGGGGCCGTAGAAGCGGCGGGCCCACCAGCTGCCGGGACGCGCCAGACGGACCACCGCGACGACCACGATCGGCGGCAGGAACAGGCCGAACAGCGCCGAGCGGTACTTGCCCTTCAGCAGCACGCAACAGACCAGGCCGCCGTGGACGAGCAACACGGTGCTGAGCCCCAGGCGAGCGGCCACGGCGCCGCCGTCCAGGTCCTCGACCCCGAGCGGGGAGAGGCCGACCAGGCTCAGGCCCAGGCAGGCGGCGGTCAGGCTGACGACGTTGACCGAGAGCTGGCCCTCACCGCTCCAGTAGACGTCCTCCAGGTGGAGGATCAACGCGAACTCGTCGAGCACCAGCGACACGCCGACCCCGACCAGCACGCCGGCCAGCGGCCGCCAGATCCCGTCCTCGGGGGCGCCGACGGCCAGGAACGCGCCGACGACCAGCAGGAGCAGGCCGGGCACCGCGTGGTGGACGTGGGTGCCGTCGGAGGTCACGCGGTCCCGGAACGGCCCGCGGCCGGCGCGGATCATCCGCGTGATCGTGCGGGTCACGGCGAACGTCACGACGAACGCCAGGAAGCACAGCATCAGCGGCAGCTTCCCGCCGTCGATCACCTCCTGGTGCCACCACGCGTCCACGCGCGGATCCTACGGCGGCGGTGACGGCGCGGCGTCGTCCTCGGCGGCGGAGCCGGGGCCGTCCGGCGGCGGCTCGGCGGGCGGGCGGCGGCGGAATCGCTGCTGGGCGGCCTGCTTGGACGTTCCGTAGATCGCGCCGATCTGCTTCCACGTGGCGCCGGCGGCGCGCGCCTCGTCGGCGGCGGCCCGGGCCATCTGCTCCAGGGCGTCCTGCGTCGTACGGATCGTGGCCAACCGGCTCAGCGGATCCGGGGCCTGGGAGAGGCGCTCGAGGGCCTTGGCGACGGGCTTGGGGAGTGGCTCGGCCACGGAGCAGAGGGTACTTGCTTTCCTCCGAGGTCAACGATAGGTTGACCCTGTTGTCAACGACTGGTTGACGTTCGCCGGCTTCTTCCGGGCGGGCGGCGACCGAAGGGAGCCTTCATGGCGAAGGGCAAGAAGGACAAGAAGGCCGAGAAGAAGCTGAAGAAGGCCAAGGAGGCCGCCAAGAAGCAGGCGCTCAAGGCCAAGAAGAGCGCCAAGAAGTCGGCGAAGAAGGCCGAGAAGGTCGCCAAGAAGAAGGCGAAGAAGGGCAAGAAGGGCAAGAAGAAGTAGTCCGTCACGCGGCGCGGGTCTGCCATCCGGTGAGGCGGCGGACCCGGGTCCGCCGCCTCACCGGATGGCAGACCCGCGTGCGGCCTCGGGGTCAGCCTGACGGGGGCGTCGCCGCGCGGCCCGGAGGCGAGCGCCCCGTGAAGCCGAGGTCTGCACCGTGTTCGCGACTTGTGTCGGATTCGTGACACTTCCCTTTTCGGTTCGTGCGCCGCGGTCTACGGTGGCGACCATGAACCACCGATCTCCGCACGCCAAGCCTCGAAATCTCGGCCGCATCGCCCGCGGACTGACGGTCTCGGCCGTCGCCCTGCTGGCCACCGCGGCGGCGCCGGTCGTCGCGAACGCCGGCATCTGGACCCCGATTCCGTCCGGCACCCCGCAGGACATCACCGCCCTCGACCACCGCGGCCCGGGCGGCGTCTACTACGCCACCTCCGGCGGCCAGCTGCTCAAGGACGGCGTGCTCCTGCAGACCGCCCCGGGCGTGACCTTCAACGACCTCGAGCTGAACCCCTCGGGCACCGTCGGGCTCGCCGTCGGCAGCAACGGCACCCTCAGGCGCTCCGTGGGGGGCGGGCCGTGGTCGCTGATCACGCTGCCGAAGACCTACAACCACACCTACGCCTGCTCGACCACGGGCGCGCCGTTCACGCTCACGCAGGACATCACGAGCGATCTGCGGGCCGTCAGCTGGGCCAGTGACACGGTGGCCTACGTCGTGACCGCCACCGAGGGCGTCGTGCTCAAGACCACCAACGGCGGGGCGAACTGGACCGACGTCAGCCGCAAGCCGACCGGTGAGTGCTTCGTCGGCGACAACCACGAGCTGACCGACGTCGCGGCGCTGCCGGGCAGCGACCTGGTGATGTTCGTCGACCGCAGCTTCGGCGGTCGCTGGATCTCCAGCAACGGCGTGACCAGCAGCACGGCGCGGATCAGCAGCGGATCGGTCAACTGCTTCACCGGCGTTCCCCGGATCGCGCTCGAGCAGGAGAACCCGAACCGCAGCCACGTCGTCGGCGGCAGCGCCTGCAACGGCCGCCTGGCCTACGGCTTCAGCGAGACCAACGGGCTGAGCTACGACTACCTGACGCTGCACGGCGGCGACCCGGGGCAGCTGACCGGTCTGGCCGACGTGGCCGCCGTCGGTGGATCGTCGGTCGCGGTCGGCAACGCCGGGGCGATCCTGGTCAGCGTCGACGGGCGCAACATGCACTTCCAGCGGGCCGACGGCGTCGACGCCACCCAGGACTGGCGGGCGGTCGACAAGTGGGACGCGGTCCACGCCGCGGTCGGCGGTCGCGGAGGGCGACTGCTGGTGAGCAGCCAGGCGAACACGATCCCGGCGCCGGCTCCGGTGACCCCGCCGACGCCGCCGACCCCGGTTCCGGCCCCGCCGGTCCCGCCGCGGACGATCCCGCCCGGGACGCGGACGCCGGTGCCGAGCCAGACCGTCGCCCTGCCGGGCGGCGGCACCGCCAAGCTGGCCGGGCCGACGAAGTGCGTGCGTCCGGGCGGGTCGTTCACGACGACGCTCTCGTGGAAGCGCTCCAAGCGCAAGGGCTCGAAGCTGGTCCGCGTGACCCGGACCGACTTCTACATCGGCAAGAAGCGCGTCAAGATCGACCGCAAGGCGCCGTTCCGCCAGAAGCTGACGGTCAAGGATCTGCGGCCGGGGACCACCCACCAGCTGCGGGCGCGGGCCTTCATCAAGGTCAAGCGCGGCAAGGCGCCGACGAAGTCGCTCTACGTGCGGTTCTCCGTCTGCAGCAGCTGACGCGCCCCGGGACGGCGACGACGGCCGGCGCGGAGGAGGGCGAGGAGCGCGCACCGCGCTGCGCGGTCTGCGCGCGTGCAGCGTCAGGCGCGCAGAGCGCCTGGCGCGCTGCGCGGTCGGACAGTGCGCAGCGTCAGGCGCGCTTGACGCGCCTGACGCTGCACCGCCGAAGGGCTTGCAGTGCAGGGGCCGACCGCCTTGCGGTCCGGGTCCCACGCTCGAACCCCGGCGATCCGTGCGCTAGGGTTCGCCGCGGAGTCGATCCGCCCCGTCCGTGGGCTCAGGGAATCCGGTGGGAATCCGGGACTGACGCGCAGCGGTGAGGACGTGGATCGCGACCATCAGGCCACTGGGATCCCCGGACCGTTCGTCCGGGGACCTGGGAAGGCGGTCGCGATCGTGTACGTCCGAGTCCGAAGACCTGTCGACTCTGCACCCCGGGAGCGCTGCTCCCGCCGGTGCTTCTGACAACGGCGACCGCGCGTTACGGTCACCACAGAAGGAGACGGATCAGATGGCACGCACCGCTGTGCTTGGTTTTCCCCGCGTCGGCGCCGACCGTGAGCTGAAGCTCGCGTTGGAGGCCCACTGGGCGGGCACGCTCCCGGCCGAGGAGCTGCAGACGACCGCCCGCACGCTGCGCGCGCAGCACCTGGGCCGCGCCCGGCAGGCGGGCATCGACGTCCTGCCGGTCGGCGACCACGCGCTCTACGACCACGTGCTCGACGCCGCCGAGCTGGTCGGGATCGTCGCCGAGCGGCACGGAGGTCCGGAGGCGGGGGACGGCACCGTCGTCGACGCGGCCGACGGCCTGCGCCGGCACTTCCTCGCCTGCCGGGGCGACGCGGCCACGACGCCGCTCGAGATGACGAAGTGGCTGGACACCAACTACCACTACCTCGTCCCGGAGCTGGCCGCCGACCAGACGTTCCGGCTGCGACCGGGCCGCTGGCTCGCCCACCTGGCGGAGGCCCGCCAGACGGCCGGTGGCGCCACGCTGCGCCCGGTGGTGCTCGGCCCGCTCTCGCTGCTGCTGCTGGCGAAGCCCGCCGAGGGCGCCGGCGACGTCGATCGGCTGGCGCTGCTCGAGCCGCTGACCGCGGTCTACGGCGAGCTGCTCGACCGGCTGGCCGCCGAGGGCGTCACCGAGGTCCAGGTCGACGAGCCGGTGCTGGTGCTCGACCGGACCGACGCGGAGCTCGACGCGTTCGAGCAGGTCTACGGCACGCTGACCGCCCACCCCGACCGTCCCGGCATCGCCCTGGCGACCTACTTCGACCGGCTCGACGATCGCACGCTGTCCCGGATCGCGGGCCTGCCGCTGGCCGAGCTGCACGTCGACCTGGTGCGCGCGCCGCAGCAGCTCGACGCCGTGCTCGACGCGCTGCCCGCCGGCGCGCGGCTGTCGGCCGGCGTGATCGACGGACGCAACGTCTGGGCGACCGACCTGGACCGGGCGCTCGACCGCCTGGACCGGATCGTCGCGCGGATCGGCAGCGATCGGCTGACGATCGCCCCGTCCTGCTCGCTGCTGCACGTGCCGTACCGGGCGTCGCGGGAGACCGGGCTGGACGACGAGCTGCGCTCGTGGCTGGCGTTCGGCGAGGAGAAGCTCGACGAGCTGGCGCTGCTCCAACGGGCGCTCGACGCCGACGCGGCCGGACGCGACGCGCTGCTCGCCGACGCGCGGGCGCGGACGTCGTCGCGGCGCCGCTCGCCGCGGACCAACGACCCGCAGGTGCGGGCGCGGGCCGGCGCGCTGACCGCCGCCGACCACGACCGCCCGGCGCCGATCGGCGAGCGGCTGACGGCGCAGCGGGCCCGGCTGCAGCTGCCGCTGCTGCCGACGACCACGATCGGGTCCTACCCGCAGACCGCCGAGATCCGCGAGCAGCGTCGCAAGCGTCG
>CAZMVL010000017.1:15136-16801 GCA_964569335.1 uncultured Paraperlucidibaca sp. | reverse complement strand
GGAGCTGGAGCTGGACGTGCTGGTCCACGGCGAGCCCGAGCGCAACGACATGGTCGAGTACTTCGGTGAGCAGCTCGACGGCTTCGCGTTCTCCGCCCACGGCTGGGTCCAGAGCTACGGCAGCCGCTGCGTCAAGCCGCCGATCCTCTACGGCGACGTCTCTCGACCCCGCGCGATGACCGTCGACTGGTGGCGCTACGCCCAGTCGCGGACGCCCAAGCCGATGAAGGGCATGCTGACCGGACCGGTGACGATCCTGCAGTGGTCGTTCGTCCGCGACGACCAGCCGCGGCGGGAGACGACGACCCAGATCGCGCTCGCGATCCAGGACGAGGTGGTCGACCTGGAGGCCGCCGGCTGCGCGGTGATCCAGGTCGACGAGGCGGCGCTGCGCGAGGGGCTGCCGCTGCGCCGCGAGGACCAGGACGCCTACGTCCGCTGGGCGATCGACGCGTTCCGGCTGACCGCCGCGCCGGCTCGTCCGGACACCCAGATCCACACCCACATGTGCTACTCGGAGTTCAACGAGATGATCGAGCACATCGCCCGGCTGGACGCCGACGTGCTGTCGGTCGAGGCGTCGCGCTCGGGGATGGAGCTGCTGGAGGTCTTCGAGCGGTTCGACTACCCGGGCGAGATCGGCCCCGGCGTCTACGACATCCACGCCCCGCGGGTGCCGACGGTCGACGAGATGCTCGCCCTGCTGGAGGCCGCCGAGCAGCGGATCCCGGTCCGCCAGCTGTGGGTCAACCCCGACTGCGGCCTGAAGACGCGGGGCTGGGAGGAGACGATCCCGGCGTTGCGCAACCTGGTCGAGGCCGCCTACCGGCGACGCGTCGCGATCGCGGAGCCGGCGCGCGCATGAGCGTGCTCGACCGCCTGCCGCCGCTGACCACGACGGGGGTCGGCAGCCTGCCGTTCGACGACCCGGTCGCCGCGGTTCGCCACGCGACGCGGGCCTACGGGCTGCCGTTCTGCCCGCAGCTGCCGCGCCGCGACGGCGACATGATCCACGAGTGGCTCGGTGCCGATCCGCTGCGTTGCGGCTGGGCGAGCGACCGTGACCGAGAGCGCCCGGCGGCGTGGGACGCGTTCGTGGCGGCGGTCGCGGCCGCGCCGCCCGTGCACCGGCTGGTCAAGCTGCAGGTGACCGGCCCGGTGACGCTGGCGCGGGCGCTCGAGCACGCGGCGGGGCGGTCGGGCGGCGGCGACGCCGCTCACGGCCTGGCGCGGGAGCTGGCCGACTGGCTGGCGGGGAACGTCGGCGGGCAGGTCGCGCGGCTGCGCGCGCTGGGCCTGGACGCGCTGGTCGTCGTCGACGAGCCGGGGCTCGCATCGGCCGCGGGCTGCGGGATCGCCGCCGACGTCTGGGACCCGCTGCGGGCAGTTGCGGCGGCCTGGGGCCTGCACGTCTGCGGCCCGCTGCCGTGGGCGCTGGTGCGGACCGCCGCGCCGGACCTGCTGTCGCTCGACGTCACCCGCTACGGGATCGGCGGCGAGGGAGCGGCCACGATCGCGGCCCGGCTCGCCGACGGCGGCCACGTCGCCTGGGGCGCGGTCGATCCGGTGACGCCAGCCGACGTCGGCGAGGCGGCGGCGGTGGTCGGCGCCGGCGTGGCCGCGACCGCGGCCGCGGGGGTGCCGCTGGAGACGGTCTACGCGCGC
>CAZMVL010000017.1:11792-15126 GCA_964569335.1 uncultured Paraperlucidibaca sp. | reverse complement strand
GGGCGGCTGGCCCGCGACCGCGAGCGGCTGGTCGCGTCGCTCGTCGCCGCCGGAGCGGAGACGGTCGCGGCGACCTGGCGCAGCCACCCGCCGGCGCGCGTGGCCTGAGTAGCCGCCGCGGCTGCGTGCGCTTCGGGCCGTCAC
The DNA here is from genome assembly GCA_964569335.1 of uncultured Paraperlucidibaca sp. GTDB lineage: Bacteria > Pseudomonadota > Gammaproteobacteria > Pseudomonadales > Moraxellaceae > Perlucidibaca. The sequence continues at coordinate 14,982 of CAZMVL010000017.1, read as the reverse complement.
GGCGCCCGAACCGCACGTGGTCGTCACGGGGCACGCCGGGCTGGCACGGCCCAGGGTGGTGGACCAGGGTCTTCCCCGAGGTCGGGGTGGACGGGGGCGGGCGAGCATGGCGGCATGTCGACTTCCGTCCCTCCCCGCCGGCCCGCCGGTCCATCGCCCGGCGCGCGCTGGGCCCGGCCCGCGAGCCTGCTGCTCTGCTCCGTCCTGATCGGCCTGGGCCTGGTGCCGGCCGTCGCCCAGGCGACCGTCTCCGTGACCCGCCAGGGCAACGGCTTCTTCCAGATCGACCACTCGATCGGCGCGTCGACGACGATGCGGCAGATCAACGCGACCCAGGCGGAGATCAGCTCGACCGACGACATCCAGCTGCTCGGCGGCGGCGCGTGTCCGACGGTGGAGCAACGGCGCCTGGTCTGCACGCTGGGAACGGCGGGGCAGGGCGACCTGGAGTTCTCGGGCAGCGCCGGGCACGACCAGTTCTACCTGGGGCTGTCCACGCACACGTTCCGGAACACCATTCTCGTCGGCCGCGCCGGGAACGACACGTTGTCGCTGATGGTCTTCCTGGGCGGGCTGACGACGTCGTCCGGCGCGACGTTCGAAGGCGGCGAGGGCGACGACATCCTGATCGGCGGGTCGGGCGACGACACGTTCGTCGGATCCCCCGGCGCCGACGTCTACAGCCCGGGCCCCGGCGGCTACGACCGCGTCTCGTTCGCCGGTCGCAGCCAGGGGGTCAGCGTGACGCTCGACGGGTTGGCGAACGACGGGATCCCGGGCGAGGGCGCCAACGTCCAGGCGGGCTTCGAGCACATCACGCTGAGCGACTACGGCGACACCTTCGTCGGCAGCCCCGGCGACGTCGACCTGACCGTGATCGGCCGCAGCGGGGCGGACGTGATCACCACCCGCGGCGGCAACGACACGATCACCACCGTCGGCGGCAACGGCGACATCATCGACGCGGGAGCCGGCCACAACACGATCACGACCGGCGACGGGGCCGACATCATCACGACCGGGGCCGGGAACGACACGATCAACTCCGGATCGGGGGTCGACCGGATCGCCTCCGGGTCGGGCGACGACCGGATCACCACCACCGGCAGCGGCGCCGACACGATCGACGCCGGACCCGGCGACGACACGATCACCACCGGCGACGGCGCCGACGTCATCAACGCCGGACCGGGCCACGACGTGATCAGCTCGGGGTCGAACGCCGACACGGTCGACGGCGGCGAGGGCGACGACACGATCGACGGCGGGAACGGCGCGGACACGATCGACGGCGGCCTCGGCGACGACGTGCTGATCGGGGGACAGGGCGACGACGTCCTGCGCGGCGGGCCCGGCGACGATTCGCTGGTCGGCGGTCCGGGACGGGACCTGATCGACGGCGGCGAGGGCACGGCCGACCACGCGTCGTACGCGGAGAAGACCGAGGGCGTCAGCCTGACCCTCGACGGCATCGCCAACGACGGCACGCCGGGCGAGGGCGACAACCTGGTGGGGATCGAGGATCTGACCGGCAGCCCGCACGCCGACGTGATCGTCGGCAACGGCGAGCGCAACGTGATCCACGGCGGCTGGGGCGACGACGTGATCGACGGGGCCGGCGGGATCGACCGGTTGCGCGGGGGTCGGGGCAACGACCGGGTGATCGCCCGCGACGGCGAGGCGATCCCCGACGACGTCGGCTGCAACGACGGACCGGGCGACGTGGCGGTGGTCGACGCGGTCGACTGGGTCGCGTCGGACTGCGAGAACGTCGACCGCGCCCCGGCGCCGGTTCCGGGTTCCGGGGGCGGCGGCGCGGGCGGGGCCGGTGGCGGTGTTGTCGGCGGGGCCGGAGGGGCCGGAGGCGGTGCGGGCGGCGTCGGCGGCGCGGGCGGTGCGGGAGGCGCGGCCGGGTCCGGCGGGTCCGGCGGCGGAGCGGCGAAGGTCAAGGCGCTGCGGCTGGCCCAGCTGGTCCGTCTGCCCGCCGCCAAGAGCTGCCGCCGCGTGCGGACGCTGAAGGTGGCGGTGCCGGGGGCCAAGCAGCTGCGACGGCTCGAGATCTCCGTCGCCGGCAAGCGCCGGGCGACCCTGAGCAGCGCCAAGAAGCTGCGCTCCGGCGTGACCCTGAAGGGGCTGCCGGCCAAGGGCAGCTACGCGGTGCGCCTGGTCGGCACGACGATCGCCCGGTCCGGAGCGCCGTCGCGCAAGATCAGCCTGACGGTGCGCTACCGCGGCTGCGTCGGCGGCCGGTAGCGCGCGCCGCCGGACGACTGCGGGCGATGCGGGCCGCGGGATGGCCCCGATCGCACGCGGTCGCGGCGTCCGGGCGGCGGCGGGCCCGGGCGGCGGACGCCCGGTTCGGGGGACGAAGCCGCCCGGCGAGTCGGGGGACAGAGGACAACTCGCCGGGCTGGGCTCCGTTCGTCGCGGCGGGTCGGAAGCCCCCTGCCCGCCACGTTCGGTGGGGCCGGGGCGGCGGCGCGGGGGCGCGCGCCGGCCGCCCGGCCCTCAGCTCTCGAGCCGCTGGCGCAGCGCGGTCAGGAACTGGGCGGCGTACATGCCGTCCAGCGCGCGATGGTCCCAGCTCAGGCAGAGGTGGGCCATCGGCCGGATCGCGATGCTGTCGTTCCCGTGCTCGTCGGTGACCACCACGGGGCGCTTGACGATCGCCTCCAGGTCGAGGATCGCGACCTGCGGGACGTTGATCACCGGGGTCGCGATCAGCGCGCCGGCCTGCCCCGGGCTGGTGATCGTGAACGTGCCGCCCTGGACCTCGTCCGGCGTCAGCTGCTTGCGCCGGGCGCGGCCGGCGAGGTCCTTGATCCGCCCGGAGATCCCCTCGGCGCTGAGCTGCTGCGCGTCGTCGATCACCGGCACGATCAGGCCGTCCTCGCCGAGCGAGACGGCGATCCCCAGGTGGACGCGGTCGTAGCGGACGACCGTCTGGCCGTCGAAGGTGGCGTTCAGCGCCGGGAACTCGCGCAGCGTCTCGAGCACCGCGACGGCGACCAGCGGCAGCGCCGTCAGGCCCAGCTCACGCCGCCGACGCTCGACCCGCGACATGTCGCACTCGACGATCGTCGTGGCGTGCGCGGCGGTGTCGAGCGCGTGGCGCATCGCCCCGGCGATCGCCCGGCGCATCACCGACAGCGGCTGCGGCTGACCGCCGCGGGCCGCGACGTCGTCGGCG
>CAZMVL010000017.1:9677-11782 GCA_964569335.1 uncultured Paraperlucidibaca sp. | reverse complement strand
TCGGCGACGACCGCGGGGACCACCGGCGATCGTCCCGCCGGAGCCTGTCGGGTCGTGTCCAAACGATCGGCAGCATCCGCCGCGGACGCGGGCGCCGGTGCGCTCGTCGGGGCGGAGGCGACCGGCGCCGCGGTGCCGAGCACCGGGATCGACGGATCGTGCTGGTACGGCGACTCGATGTGGATCGTCGGCTCGACCGCGGAGCCGTTGGCGGCCCGGCCCGTGCCGTCCTCGACCGCGCGCAGCACGTCCTGCTTGGTCACGCGGCCGCCGCGACCGCTGCCGGGGACGGCGGTCACGTCGATCCCGTGCTCCTGGGCGATCCGCAGGGCGACCGGCGACGAGCGGCGCAGCAGCGCACGACGGTCGCCCGGCGCGCCGTTCGACCCGTTGGCCCCGTTCGTCGGGGCAGCGTCGGTGGTGCCGGCTTCCGGGAATCCGGTGCCGTTCGTCGCAGCGCCGTCGGCGCCGTCGCCCGCGTCGCCGCCGTTCGCCGGCAGCGCCGCCAGGTCGACGCCCTCGGGAGCGATCCGTGCGAGCAACGCGTCGACGTCGACGGTCTCGCCCTCGGCGACCACCAGCGCGACGATCGTGCCTGCCGCCGGGGCGGCGCACTCGGTCTCGACCTTGTCGCTGGAGATCGCGCAGACCGGATCGTCGGCCGCGACGACGTCGCCGACCGCGACCTTCCACTCGACGACGGTGCCCTCGACGACCGAGGTGCCCATCGCGGGCATCCGCACGTCGACCAGCGTCGCGACGTCAGTAGGCGAGGAGCTCACGGGCGGCCTCCACGATCTTCTCCGGGGTGGGCAGGACGGCGGACTCCAGGTTCGGGCTGAACGGGATCGGCACGTCGGGGGTGGCGACCCGCGCGATCGGCCCGTCGAGCTCGCCGAACGCGCGCTCGGCGATCAGGGCTGCGACCTGGGCCCCCGCGGCGCAGGTGGCGTTGGCCTCGTCGACGATCACGACCTTGCTGGTGCGGGTGACGCTCTCCAGGATCGCGTCCTCGTCGAGCGGCACCAGCGAGCGCAGGTCGAGCACCTCGACGTCGGCGTCGAGCTGCTCGGCGGCGGCCAGCGCGTGGTGGACGCCGGCACCGTAGGCGACGATCGTCAGATCGCGGCCCGGGCGGGCGATCCGCGCGGTGAACGGCGTCGCGTAGGTGCCGTCGGCGACGTCGCCCTTGATCCGCCGGTAGAGGTTCTTGTGCTCGAGGAAGCAGACCGGGTTGGGGTCGCGGATCGCGCCGATCAGGAGGCCCTTGGCGTCCTCCGGCGTCGACGGGGCGACGACCTTCAGGCCGGGGGCGTGCATCAGCCACGCCTCCGGGTTCTGCGAGTGGAACGGACCGCCGGCGAAGCCGCCGCCGGTCGGCAGCCGGACCACCATCGGCGCGGCCAGGCCGGTCCGGTAGTGGAGCTTGCCGGCGACGTTGACCAGCTGGTCGAAGCCGCAGGCGACGAAGTCGGAGAACTGCATCTCCGCGACCGGGCGGAGGCCGCCGATCGCCGCGCCGACCGCGGCGCCGATGATCTCGGCCTCGGCGATCGGCGTGTCCTGGACGCGGTCGGCGCCGAACTCGGCCTGCAGGCCGTCGGTGACCTTGAACGCGCCGCCGAAGGCGCCGACGTCCTCGCCCATCACCAGCACCCGCTCGTCGGAGCGCATCTCCTGGCGCAGGCCGTCGCTGATCGCCTGCAGGTAGGTCATCGTGGCCATCTCAGGCGTCCTTCCCGTCGGCCGTCGGCGCGGCGAATCCGCTCCACGGCGCGCGTCCGCGGCCGAGGCCCTGCGGCTCGCCGACGCAGAAGACGTCGGCCGTCGCCGACGCGGGGTCGGGCAGCGGGCTCTCCAGCGCGGCGGCGACCGCGGCGTCCACGCGGGCGGTGACGTCGGTGCGCAGCGCGTCGACGTCGACGCCGTGCTCGCGGGCCACGACCTCGTGCGCGGCCAGCGGATCGCGCGCCTCCCAGGCGGCGCGCAGCTCCGCGTCGACGTACGACGCGTCGTCGTGGGCGCCGTGACCGTTCATCCGCATGCTCTCGGCCTCGATCAGCGTCGGGCCGTCGCCGGCGATCGCCCGCTCGCGGGCGCGGCGG
>CAZMVL010000017.1:7228-9667 GCA_964569335.1 uncultured Paraperlucidibaca sp. | reverse complement strand
CCGTCCGCCGCGCCCGCGAGCGGGCGATCGCCGGCGACGGCGTCGAAGACCGCGACCACGTCGTTGCCGTCGACGATCTCCGACGGCATGTCGTAGGCGGCCGCGCGCTCGGCGGGGCGGACCCGGAACTGGTGGTCCTGGGTGGTCGAGTACGCGAGCTGGTTGTTCTCGCAGAGGAAGATCACCGGGTCGCGGCGGACGCTGGCCCAGTTCATCGCCTCGTGCCAGTCCCCGCGCGAGGTCGCGCCGTCGCCGAAGAAGCTCAGCGCGACGCGCGCCTGGCCTTGCAGCCGGAAGGCCATCCCCAGGCCGACCGCGACGACCATCATGTCCGGCAGCATCGAGACCGGGCCGACCACGCCCAGCCGCCGGTCGCCGAAGTGGATGTTGCCCTCGCGTCCGCGGCTCAGCGCGTTGTCGCGGCCGAAGTAGTGGCGGAACAGCTCGGTCAGGTCGGTGCCGCGGACCAGGTGGGCGCCGAGGTCGCGGATCAGCGGCGAGCTGATCGCGTCGTCCGGGCCGAGCGCGAAGGCCGCGCCGACGCTGGTGGCTTCCTGACCGCGCCCGTCGTAGAACGATCCCGGGATCTTGCCCTGCTTGTAGAGCTTGACGCCGCGCTCCTCGACCGCGCGGGTCAGCAGCAGATGCTCGTGGATCGCCGCGTGGTCGGCGGCGGTCAGCGGCGCGTCGGACCCCGTCGCCGGGACGTCGCTGACGGCGGCCGGGTCGCGGTCGTCGGCCGGGTCGGCCGGGCGCGCGCTGCGGGGACGGCTGCGGGTGGTGGTGCTCATCTCTCCTCCGGGGCGGTCAGGCGGGCTGGGTCACGGCCGACGCGGGGCGAGCCGCGGCGATCCGCTGGTGGGCGATCTGGACGGCCGCGGACCAGGGGGTCACGCCGTCGCGGCGGGCGGCCTCGAGCACCTGCTCGGAGCGCGTGCCGATCGCCCGAACCTCCTGCTCGAGCCGTTCGTCGGTCCAGCCGGCGCGGCGCGCGTGGATGTGGATCACGCCACCGGCGTTGGCCACGAAGTCCGGGACGTAGACGATGCCGCGGGCGGCCAGGTCGTCGGCCAGGCTGGCGTCGGCGAGCAGGTCGTTGGCGGCGCCGGCGATGATCCGGCAGCGGAGCGCCGGCAGGCTGGTGGCGTCGACGACGCGGGCGGCGGCGCAGGGGGCGAAGACGTCGCACTCGGCGGCGGCGATCGCGTCGGGCGCGACGACCGTGCCGCCGACCTCGGCGGCGAGCGTGGCGGCCCGGTCGCCGTCGACGTCGGCGATCAGCAGCCGCGCGCCCTCGGCGGCCAGGCGGCGGACCAGGTCGGCGCCGACGTGGCCGACGCCCTGGACGGCGACGGTCAGGCCCTCCACGTCGTCACGGCCGTCGACCTGCCGGACCGCGGCGTGGATCCCGGCCCAGACGCCGAGCGCGGTCCACGGCGACGGGTCCTCCTCGTCGCACGCGACGTCGGCGCCGGTGGTGCCCATCGTCGCCAGATCGGCGGTCGTCGTGCCCATGTCGACGCCGGGCAGGTAGGCGCCGGCGGTGCGCAGGACGAAGCGGCCGAAGGCCTCCATCAGGGTGGTCCGGTCGGCGACCGGGCCGTCGACGACGATCACCGACTTGCCCCCGCCGTAGGGCAGCTCCGCGGCGGCGTTCTTGAGCGTCATCGCGGCGGCCAGCCGGCGCGCCTCGAGCATCGCCGCGGCGTCGCTCGGGTAGGCCTTCATCCGCACGCCGCCCAGGCCGGGGCCGAGCGTGGTGTCGTCGATCGCGATGATCGCGCGCAGTCCGCTGGGGCGGTCGTCGCAGAGGACGAGCTGCTCGGTGCCGGGAAAGACGGAGTCCATGTCGGAGGCTTCCTGGGGACGGGGTCGGTACGCCGCCAGTCAACCCGGCGCGCCGGGGCGGACGCAAGCGAAAGGTTGCATACAAGTACCTTCGAGCAATCAGACGCCGCTATTCCTTCGATGTACGACGATTCATTGCGCTGATCGTCTACGCTCGGGTGATGTCGGACGTTCCCAAGCTCGATGCCGTCGATCGGGAGCTGGTGCACGCACTGGCCCGCAACTCGCGCCGAAAGCTCGCCGAGCTGGGGGAGCAGGTCGGCCTGTCGGCGCCGGCCACCAAGCGTCGGATCGACCGGCTCGAGCGGCTCGGCGTGATCACCGGCTACACCGCGGTGATCGACCACGCCAAGCTCGGCTGGTCGCTCGAGGCGCTGGTCGAGCTGCGGATGGTCGGCAACGCCCGGCTCGGGCAGATCGAGGAGGCCGCCCACGACATCCCCGAGGTGCAGCAGGTCTTCACCACCGCGGGCGACCCCGACGCGGTGGTCCGGCTGCGCGCCCGCGACGTGGCGCACCTGCGGCGGAGCGTCGACCGGCTGCGCGCCGGCGGGAAGGTGACCGGCACCAAGACGCTGCTGGTGCTCGGCG
>CAZMVL010000017.1:0-7218 GCA_964569335.1 uncultured Paraperlucidibaca sp. | reverse complement strand
CGCCGGCCGAGCGGACGGCCGGCCCGCGCCCGCGCGACGACGAGCGCCCCTGAGCCGCCCACCCCACCGTGCTGATGCGGCTTTCGCCGACGTGGGCGGTGGAATCCGCATCAGCCGGGGTGGGCGCGGCGCGGCTACCGCGCTGATGCGGCTTTCGCCGACGTGGACGGCGCAATCCGCATCAGCGGGTGGGGTGGCCGGGCGGTCGGGTGCGGCCCCGGACCGTTGGGCGATCCGGGGGCGCTCCTGTACTGTCGCCTCGTCCGGGGTCCGCGGAGAGCGCGGCTCCGGGAGCGTCGGGAGGACGCAGATGGAGGGGAGAGCCAACCGCACCGCCCGCCGCGCCCACCTGCCGGCCGACGTGACCACGTTCGTCGGCCGGGACCGCGAGCTGCGCCGGATCCGCGAGCTGCTCGGGCAGACGCGGCTGCTGTCGCTGGTCGGGGTCGGGGGCGTCGGCAAGACCCGGCTCGGACTGGCCGCCGCCCGCGAGCTGCAGCGGACCTTCGACGACGGTGCCTGGTTCGTCGACCTCGACGCCGTGCACGACGGCGAGTTCCTCGAGCGGACGATCCGCGACGCCGTGCCGGGCGTCAACCACGCCGGCTCGCTGGTCGACCAGATCGCCGACAAGGATCTGCTGCTGGTCCTCAGCGACTGCGAGCAGATCGTCGGCGCGGTCCGCACGCTGGTCGCCGAGCTGCTCCCGTGGTGCCCCGGCGTACGGGTGCTGACGACCACGCGGATCCCGCTGGAGGTGGCCGGCGAGCACCTGCTGACCGTCCCGCCGCTGCCGGTGTCGCCGTCGGCCGGCGGCGAGCCGAGCGACGCGGCGGTGCTGTTCGCCGGACGGGTCGCGGCGGCCGGCGGGCCGACCGCCGAACAGCTCGACGCGGCGGAGGTCGACGAGCTCTGCGCCCGGCTCGACGGGCTGCCGCTGGCGATCGAGCTGGCGGCGACCAAGGGACGGACGATGGCCGTGCGCGACATCGTCGCCGGTCTCGACGATCGCTTCGGCCTGCTGCGCGGCGGCGAGCGCGACACCCATCCCCGGCACCGCAGCCTGGACGCCGTCCTGCGCTGGAGCTGGGACCTCTGCGACGACGCCGAGCGCGAGCTGTGGGTCGGCTTCGCGACCTTCGTCGGCTCGGTGACGGCCGATGCGGTGGTCGCGGTCTGCGGCTTCGCCGACGCGCTCGCCGCCCACGCGGTGCTGGACCGGCTGGTCCAGCGCTCGCTCGTCGTCAGCGAGTCGGTCGACGGGACGGTCCGCTTCCGGATGCTCGACACGATCCGCGAGTTCGGCCGCCGGGTGGCCCGCGCGCCGCATCCGGTGACGCTGCCGCGAGCGTCGGTCGACGTGCTGCGCCGCCGCCACCTGGAGCACTACGCCCGGTCGGTCGCCGCGGCCGAGCGCGAGTGGTTCGGCCGCGCGCAGCGCCGCCTGAGCGAGCGGATCGCCGCCGACATGCCCGACATCCGCTACGCCTTCGACTGGGCGCTGGCCGATCCGGAGCGGGTCGCGCAGGCCGACGCGCTCTACGCCGACCTGTGGATCGCGTGGATCGGCGCCGGCCAGGTCGACGACGCCGGGCGCTGGGCCCGTCGGCTGTTCGCCGCCCTCGAGGCCGCCGGACGGGCACCCAGCTGCCGTGCCCGCTGGGTCCGCGGCTGGGCGGCGATCATCGCCGGGGACCTCGACGACGCGGTCGCGCAGCTGGAGCGCAGCCTGGCCGACGCCCCCGCGCACGGCACGCCGCAGGACGAGTACATGTCGCGCGGGCTGCTCGGCGCCTGCCGGGCGATCGGCGGTCAGTTCGCTCGCGCGCGCGACGACTACGCCCGGGCGATCGAGCAGGCGCGGGCGCACGACGACCCGTTCGGCAGCGCGCTGCTGCTGCAGAACCTGGCGGAGATCAACGGCGTCTACGGCGACGGCGACCGGGCGCTGGCACTCGGCGACGAGTCCGCGGCGATCTGCCGCGAGCGCGGCGACCACTGGTGCTTCTCGCACGTGCTGTGGGTGCGGTCGCTGGTCGGCTACCGCCAGCGGCGGCTGGAGGTCGCCTGGGAGCACGGGACGGAGGCGCTGGCGCTCAAGGCCCAGGCTCGCGACCAGCTGGGGATCGCGCTCTGCGGCGAGCTGCTGGCCTGGACCGCGGCGGCCCGCGACGAGCACCGCACGGCGGCGGTGATGCTCGGGGCGACCGAGGCCTACTGGCGGCTCGCCGGCTGCGCGCTGTACGGGTTCGCGCCGCTCAACGAGATCCGCGCGGCCTGCCTCGAGGAGCTGGCCGCGGCGCTCGGCGAGCCCCGCTTCCGGGCGGCGCTCGCCGAGGGCGAGCGGCGCGGCCTGGGCGCGCTGCAGCTGCTCGCCGCCGGTGACGAACCGGCCGGCCCGGCACCGGCTGAGGCGGAGCCGGCCGGCGCGATCGCCGAGCTGACCAAGCGCGAGCTGGAGGTCGCGCGGCTGGTCGCCGAGGGCAAGACCAACAAGGAGATCGCGACGGCGCTGATCATCGGCCGGCGGACGGTCGACACCCACGTCGCGCACATCCTGGCCAAGCTCGGCTGCGCCCGCCGGTCCGAGGTGGCCCGGCTGGTGACGATCACCGAGAGCGCCTCCTAAGGTCCTGAGGACCTAAGCGCGCGAACGCCGCCGGCGCGCGCCCCAAGCGGGGCGACGCCGGCCGGGCCGAAGATCGGTAGCGCGATCGGTACAACGACGGACGCGCCGCCGTCCGGCCGCCGGTGACGATGACCCGAAAGACGGCCGGCGCGGAGCACCGCCCGGCCCCGACCCGGGAGAGAGCCGCGTGGAACGAGAAGCGACGACGGACCGGCCCGGTCCGCAGCCGACGAGCTGGGGGCCGGGGACCGCGCCGGACGGCGACGGCGCGTTCGCCGTCGAGCGGGCGGCGGCTGCGCTCGGCCGCGGCGAGCTGATCCTGGTGACCGACGACGCCGACCGCGAGGACGAAGGCGATCTGGTGGTCGCGGCGCGGCACGCGACGCCCGCCGCCGTCAACTTCATGGCGACCCACGGGCGCGGCCTGATCTGCGTCGCGATGCCGGGCGACCGGCTGGCCGACCTGGCGATCCCGCCGATGTCGAGCACCAACGACGACCCGCGGGGCACCGCGTTCCACGTCAGCGTCGACCACCGCACCACGACGACGGGGATCTCCGCGGCCGACCGCGCGGCGACGATCCGGGCGCTCGCCGACCCACTCAGCGTGGCCGGCGACTTCACCCGGCCCGGCCACGTCTTCCCGCTCGCCTGCCGGCGGGGCGGCGTGCTGGTGCGCGACGGCCACACCGAGGCCTCGGTCGACCTCTGCCGGCTCGGTGGCGCGGGAGACGTGGCCGTGATCTGCGAGGTGATGGCGGACGACGGCGAGATGGCCCGCGATGCGGAGCTGCGGATCATGGCTGCCCGCTGGAACCTGCCGATCGTCGCGATCGCCGACCTGATCGCGTACCGCCGCCGGCACGCGGCGAACGCCGACGACCCGGGCCGGGGTGGCTCCCGCGCCCCGATCTCGGTGGCGAATCCGTAGGCGATCGGTACTTCTACGGACGCGAGCGAGCACGGGCCGCGACCAGGATGGATCCACCTACCAACCATCAGGGAGAGACGGCCTCATGAGGTTCATCGTGTTCACCGAGGCGGGGACGCTTCGCGGTCAGACGCACCACCGGCGGTACTGGGATCTGATCGAGGAGGCGAAGTTCGCCGAGGAGATGGGGTTCCACGGCTGGGGCACGTCGGAGCACCACTTCTACAACGAGCTGGCGGTCGCGCCGTCGCCGGAGACGCTGTTCACCGCGGTCGCACTGAACACCAACCGGATGCGGCTGCGCTACATGAGCCGCCTGGTCTCGACGATCCACCCGATCCTGATCGCGGAGCAGACCGCGTCGACGGACATCTTCGCCAACGGTCGGATCGAGCTGGCCGTCGCGCGCGGCAACACGCTGCTCCAGCTCGACGCGTTCGGCGTGCCGCTCGACGAGACCAAGGGCCGCGCCGAGGAGGCGCTCGACCTGATCGTCCGCGCGCTCTCCGATCCGTCGTTCTCGCACGAGGGCAAGTACTGGGGCACGATCCCCGAGCGCCAGCTGACCCCGTCGGGCGTGCAGGAGCCGCACCCGCCGCTGTTCAAGATCGCCCAGAGCGTCGAGTCCGCGCAGGACGCGCGCCGCCGCGGCCTGGGCTTGATCACCAGCGACATGTACGCCGGCTGGGACGCGCTGCAGTCGTACCTCGACGCCTACAACCAGGTGCCCGACAGCGAAGTCGATCCGGTCGGCCGGTTCGTGACCAAGTCGGCGGCGGCGATGTCGATCACCTGTCGCTGCGCGAAGACCAACGACCTGGCGCTGGAGGCGGCCGAGCGCGACATGAACATGTTCGCGACGATGATCATCAACGACCTCTACGCGCAGCTGGCGGAGCGCTCGTCGAAGGAGTACGGCCACTTCACCCAGGTCGCCGAGCTGCGCGAGCGGCTCGACGATCCCGAGTGGCTGCGCGACTGCGGGCCGACGATGATGATCGGCGACCCCGAGCACATCGTCCGCAAGGTCCAGCGGATCAAGGACATGGGCGCCGACGAGATCGTGCTGCGGATCGACAACGGCACGCACGAGGAGATCATGTCCACGCTCGAGCACCTCGGGCGCTACGTGATCCCGTACTTCAGCAACCCGTCGGGCGTGCTCCGCGACACGGTGATCGGGTTCCTGCCGGGCGATCCCCGTCAGACGCCGACCTACGAGGAGACCGCGAAGGTCGGTGCGGCATGAGCGACGACGACGGACCGGAGTTCGACCGTGAGCGGATGGTCGCCGTGCAACAGGCGATCGTCCGCGCGATCGAGGACCGCGACGCGGACGCCTTCGCCGCGCTGTACGCGCCGTCCGCGGCGCTGCTGCCGCCCGACGGTGCGGTCCACGCCGGCCGCGATGCGATCCGGCGGGCGTTCGCGGGGATGCTCGCGGACGGCTTCTCGAAGCAGACCGTGATCCACCCGCAGCTGGTGGTCGACCGCGACCTGGCCGTCGAGGAGGGCCAGGCGGAGGCCGAGTTCACCCAGCCCGACGGCAGCGTCGAGACCGGCCGCTGCAACTACCTGATCGTCCACCGGCGCCAGCCCGACGGCGCGTGGCTGATGACGCGCGACATGTGGACCGCGATCCCGGACGCCGCGGCCGGCGCGGAGGCTCGCTGATGCTCGCGCTCGGCGAGTACGCCGCGCTCGACGGGCGCGGGCTGGCGGCGGCGATCGCGGCCGGTGAGCTGACCGCGACCGAGGTCCACGCGACCGCGGTCGCGGCGGTCCGCGCGGTCGACGAGCAGCTCGGCGCCGTGGTCGACGGGCCGTGGAGCGCGCCGCTCGACCACGCCGCGGACGGGCCGTTCGGCGGCGTGCCGTTCGTGCTGAAGGACATCCTCTGCCACGCGGACGGCGTGCCGATGCACCTCGGCAGCCGGGTCGCCGCCGACGGCATCCCGGGCAACGGCGACTCGCTGCTGATGGCGCGCTTCAAGCGGGCCGGGCTGGCGACCGTGGCCACCACCAAGACCCCGGAGCTGGCGATGAGCGCCTGGACGGAGCCGCGGCTGGGCGGCCCGGTCCGCAGTCCGTGGGATCCGGCGCGATCGCCCGGCGGGTCGAGCGGCGGCTCGGCGGCGCTGGTGGCCGCCGGGGCCGTCCCGGTCGCGCACGCCAACGACGGCGGCGGCTCGATCCGGATCCCGGCCGCCTACAACGGCCTGGTCGGGCTCAAGCCGAGCCGCGGGCGGATCCCGGTCGGTCCGGGGCAGCAGGAGGTCGTCTTCGGCAACGCGGTCGAGTTCGCGCTGACCCGGACCGTCGGCGACTGCGCGGCGCTCTTCGACGCGGTCCACGGCAACGCCCCGGGAGAGCGCTTCGGCGCCCCGCTGCCCGCGCGTCCGTACGTCGAGGAACTCGGCGAGCACCGACCGCTGCGGATCGCGGTCTGCGTCGACGACTGGGGCGGCGTGCCGGTCGACCCCGAGGTTCGGCGTGCGGTGCTCGCGACGGCCGAGGTCCTGCGGGAGCTGGGCCACGAGGTGACGGAGGCCCGGCCGCCGCTGGAGTGGGAGACGCTGCTGGCGGGCTTCACGACGACCTGGTGCGCGGCGGTCGCGACGTCGGTCCACGGTCTGGCCGAGGCGCTCGGTCGCCCGGTCGACCACGACAGCTTCGAGGCGACCAACCTGGTCTGCGCGGCGGTCGGCCGGGAGCTGTCGCCGCTCGACATGGCGGTCGCGTTCGACCGGCTGAACCAGGTGACCCGGGCCTTCGCCGGGTTCCTGGGCACGTACGACGCGTTGCTGTCGCCGGTCGCCAACGAGCTGCCGCCCCCGCTCGGGACCTACGACGCGGACAACCGCGACGACGACGCGGCGACCTGGGTCCGTCGCGTGATGTCGCCGTTCCCGCTGTGCATGGCCTACAACGTCAGTGGCGCCCCGGCGATCAGCGTGCCGGCGGGGCTGAGCGACGGCGGGCTGCCGATCGGCGTGCAGCTCGGCGCGGCGACCTACCGGGAGGACGTGCTGCTGCGGCTGGCCGCGCAGCTGGAGGTCGCCCAGCCGTGGCGCGACCGGCGTCCGCCGATCCACGTCGGTGCCCTGGCCGGCGCCGTGGGAGGCGTGGCATGAGCGTCACGGTGACCGAGCTCCGCCACTACATCGGCGGTGCGTGGGTCGAGGACGACGGCGACAGCATCCCGCTCGTCGATCCGGCGTCCGAGCAGGTGATCGCGCGGTTGCCCGCCGGGTCCCCGGCGGCGGTCGACGCCGCGGTGCGGGCGGCGCATGCCGCGCAGCCGGCCTGGGCGGCGCTGTCGCTCGACCAGCGGCTGGCGGCGCTGGAGGCGATGGCCGACGCGATCGAGGCCCACGCCGACGAGCTGGCCGAGCTGGAGTGCCGCGAGATGGGCAAGCCGGTCGACATCGCGGCGGCGTTCATCGCCAACGGCGTCGAGGTGCTGCGGGCCGGGATCGCGGACGCACGCAGCTACCCGTTCGTCGTCGAGCAGACGGCCGACGAGGGGCACCGGAAGCAGGTCGTCCGCGCCCCGCTGGGCGTGGTCGGCCAGATCGTGCCGTGGAACTTCACGGTGACCGCGACGCTGCTGGCCCTGGTGCCGCTGCTCGCCGCCGGCAACGCCGTCGTGCTCAAG
>CAZMVL010000016.1:0-49824 GCA_964569335.1 uncultured Paraperlucidibaca sp. | reverse complement strand
ATACCGGCCTGTCACGCCGGGGGTCGCGGGTTCGAGTCCCGTCCGCTGCGCCATATTCAAAAGCCCTGATTTTTATCAGGGCTTTTTTATTGCCTTCATTTCTTGATCCACTGACCTTCCGGTGTCTTGATCCAGGTGCCTGCCGCTGACTTCTCAATAGCAGTCTGACCAGTAATGGCAGCGACCTGATCCAGCGTGGTGCCGTTGTCACGGGCAATCTTTTCATAGGCCAGACGACGACGTTCATTAATGTCATTAGCCAGGCTGACAGCCTCTGGTGTTGCTTTCACCACGCCCAGATAACCGTTGGGCTGCTCTCCGACCAGGCCCTGAGCCTTGGCTTGTTGCAGGTCAAGCGCAAACACGGGTGTGCTGATGCTGATCATTAAGGCAGTGATGAGTGACAGCATACGTTTCATGGTGTTCTCCTTAGAACAGGTCGCTGTTTTCAGTGACTAGTTTGTTGACGTCTTGCTCTACCCGCAGACGGATTTCGTGATCAATCTTGACGTTCAGATTGATGGTGATGGGCTCTTTGGGGGCCTCCAGCGCTATTCGCGGTGTGCATGCGACCAGCGGTATCAGCAACATCAGGTATACGACTCGCATGGTTCTCTCCTGGTGATTATTCAGCGAACCTGATCTTTCAGGATACGCTCGGATACTTCGTCGCCAATACGCAGGCTGCGCAACAGATCCAGTATATTTTCCTTGTGGCTGTAATTCAGCACGATGGGCTGGCTGCCCTTACGTGGATTAACGCCGTCGATTTTGGCACTAACGTCAATCCAGCCATCCTCTGCCATGTCCAGCCCTGCATTAAATACTGATATATCCAGCTCGGACAGGGTATCCAGTGCAAACTGTACGGCCATATTACTGCCGCCCATGGCTTTAAAGCTGGCGGACGGGTTGAGTTTCAGATGCAAGGGTTGCTGATTGTCCAAGCGCCCATCACGAATACTCAGCTTACCGTCTCTTAACGTCAGGGGAAAACTGCCGCTGACATGACCACTCAGGCTGACATCCGGGTTGGGATTGTTTTGCAGGGCACTGACCTGTTTCAAATCCAGCCACTCCAGCATCAAGGTCTGTTCATCACTGTTTGGCCAGCCGATAGCCTCCAGTCTGGCTTTGCCGCCCAGCAGTTTGGCCTGTAGCTGCGCCAGTTGCCATTGTGCAGGCTGACCTTGCAGATGAAAGCTGATGTCTGTGATGGGAATACCAATATTGGCCTGTTGAATGGTAATGGCCTGGTGGCTGCGTAGCTGGATGGCGGCATCAAGTGTGTTCACCAATGCCGTGGCATTGAGGCCACGAACACCGATATTGCCCATGTCCAGATTAACGCCAGCGAGGGTGATAGTGCTTTCGCTGCGAATGATGTCATCCCAGTGCCATTGTCCCTGACCTGTCAGGTTACCTGCCTGCAGGTTAAGACCCAAACGCAGGTCACGGCTTAATTGCGTGGGCAAGCGACTGTTGACGTTAAAGTGCCCCTTGCGTGGGGACTGTATCAAGTCATTGAGCAGGGCGGTGGCTGATACATCGGATTGCCATTGCGCAATGTTTGCGGTGAGTTTCAGTTGCTGGTCATCGGCGACTATCTGACCCTGAACTGGTGGAACATTCAGTTGGCTGCTGGCAATGCCTTCAGCATTGAAATGGAGCTGACCGTTGACCTGTAACACAGGGGTCAGCGTCAGGGTGACGGTGTCACGGGTACTGACGGTGAATGGGCGCACCAGATACTGCTGAATCAGTCCTCCGGCAGACTTTGCCGAGGTACCAGGCAGGATATTAAGCCGCTGGCCTTGCTCACGTAGCTGCACACTGGCCTGTGCGTTTATAGGCAGATTGGCCACTTGACCACGGGCGTCTACACGACTTTGCCATTGCCAGTCTGTGCCTTGCCACTGGAGCTGGCTGTGGTCACTACTCAGGCTGAGTTGATCGACATGCAAGCGCCAGGGGATGTCGGCTTGCCCTGTCAGCAGCATGGGGATGGTGACCACACTGGGCAGGGTTAATTGATATTGTCCGGCCAGCAGGAGCTTGGTTGGCTGTAGTTGCAGTTGTTGATCAAGCCAGCTGAAAGCCAGTTCGCCATTAGCCAATTGACCACCTAGCTGTACCTGACCCTTGCCTTGATTGAGTCCCTGGCTGTTTAACGTGACCTTGGCATGGTTATCGGCATTGCTGATCAGTAATTCGGCATCCATCTGCTCCAGTGCAAACAGCTGTCCTTGCAGGCGAACAGGCTTGATGCTGGAGATCTGCCATTCCGGGGTCAGTGCCAGTGTGTCTGTCAGTTCGGCATTGATAATCCACTGTGTGTCATCAAGGTGCAGGGTGCCGGTCAGTTCGGCACGTTGTGGCTGAGATTGATGACCGAGCTGGCGGCCTTTCCAGTTCAGTTGGCCAGAGGCCTTATTGCCTAGCCAGATACCTTGGCCATTAACGACAAGCTGTCCCTGTAAATCAGGATTGATATGGTGAGCGGCGGCGTCGGCCTGTAATGTCCAGTCACCTGTGGGTTGAGATAGCTCTGCGTTCACTATCAGCGCATCGGCAGCTGCCTTGATCTGCCAGAGCTGTTCACGTTGGGTGACGTGCAAGCGCAGAGTAGGTAATGCGTTCAGATCGAGTTCATCGACATGCAATTCAAACTCGGGCAATGCAGGCAGGTTGAGTGCAGGCAACTCGGCCATTGGCTCGCTGGCACAGTCGTGCAGCTGGGCTTTTTGTGTATGAATGGATAGCGGCAGGGCAAAGGCTATCGAGGCGTTTTGGCCGGATAGCTGGGTACAACCGTCGGGATTGGTCCATGACCATTGTCCGATCTGCAAGCCGCTGTAGTCCGTGTCGTTATACCAGCGTAGGCCGCTGACGCTCAGGCCGGTTTTTTGCCAGGCGTAGGCCAGTGTCAGTATCAGGCTGATCAGGAGTATGGCAATTATCAGCAACAGACGTTTCATGGCGTCAGGCCCGCCGTGCGTAGCGTTCAGCCAGGATGGCCGCCAAAATCAGTTGCAATTGATGATAGAACAAAATGGGCAACACAATCAGGCCCAACTCCGGGTGAGCGCCAAACAGGACGGTCGCCATCGGAACACCACTGGCCAGCGTTTTTTTCGACCCACAAAAAACGGCCACCACTTCATCTTCCCGACTAAAGCCAAGGCGTCTGGCCAGATAACCACTCAGGCTGAATACCACCAGCATGAGCAGCAGTGCCAGACCAGCAGTGCTGAGCAGAATATCAATGCCATAGTCACGCCATAAGCCACTGGCTACGGCATCGGAAAAGGTGATCAGTACCAGCATGATAATGACGCCCTTATCGACCTTGCTGGTGATGGGTTTCAGCCGACCAAACCAGCCGCCCAGCCATGGACTGAGTAACTGACCCAGTAGAAACGGCAGTAGCAACAAGCGGCTGATGTCGATAACGGCGTCGCTGAAGGACAAGATGATGCCGCTGGTACTGGCCACCAGGCTGACCAGAAAGGGGGTCAGTAAAATACCGATCAGGCTCGATAGCGTGGCATTAAATACCGCAGCGGGTACATTGCCGCGCGCAATGGCGGTCATCGCTACCGATGAGGAAATAGTGGATGGCAGTGCGCAGAGAAAAAAGAAGCCGAGTATCAGAGGCGCTGGTAATAAACCCTGCAGGCTGAACCAAAGCAGGCAGCCCAGCAGAGGGAAAATAATAAACGTGCAACTTTGCACCAGTGCATGCAGACGCCAGCGGCTCATGCCTGCCAGCAGTTGTCGGCGTGGAATGCCCATGCCATGCAAAAAGAAAACGACGGCAATACCGACATTGATCAGACGATCAAGGCCGAGTATGCCGCCGCTGCGACCTAGGTCAGTGGCAGCAGTGGCTATAGCCACTGCAATCAGCAGGCCCCACAGAAACGGATCCCGGAACAGGCCTGCTGGCATACGGCTTAACGGCAGACGGTGTAATCAATCTCGACCCGGCGATTTTGCTGCCAGGCGGCTTCATTGCTGCCATCGGCTACCGGACGTTCTTTGCCATAGCTGACTACGTTCAGTTGTTCTGCCTTGACACCGGCAGCGGCAAAATAACGGGCGACAGCATTGGCACGACGTTCACCCAGCGCCAGGTTGTAGTCTTGAGTGCCACGCTCGTCGGTATGACCTGTCAGCTGTACACGAGCCTTGCCGACGCGAGACAGCAGGCTGGCATGGGCGGCCAGTGAGTTTTCGGCTTCCGGCTTCAGGTTGCTGGCATCGGTATCAAAATAGAATACGCGTGTTGTCAGTGCGCCAGCAGCGTCACCCAGGGTAGCGAACAAGGCATTGAGCTCGGTTTCGCTGCAAACGCGCAAACCGGCAGCATTAATTTCAGCATTGCCAATGCCACCACCAATGACGGGTGCCAATGGGCCGGACTCGACAGGCTCAGGTGGTGTTTCGACGGCTTTTTTCTGGAACAGGGCGCAACCGCTCAGGCTGACGGCCAGTAAGCCTAGGGTGCTGTATTTAAAAACTATGTTCATGGTGTGCTCCGAGTGTGAGTTGGCAGGTTAACGAATTAAAGGGGACCATGCGGGTGACTTGAGGTCTCCCGTAATAGCCGGAATGCGCCAGCTGGCGCGACCATCTAATGATTCAATACGCAGACCCGTGCCGCCGCCTTGTTTGGTGGAGTAGACCACCAAACGGCTATCCGGTGCAAAGCTTGGCGTATCGTCCATTGCATTGTCCGTCAGCGTGCTGAACAGACGATTTTCCAGGTTCATGACACCAATGCGATAACGACCATCGCCGGTGCTGTGTACCAGTGCCAGAAAGCGCTGGTCATGACTGATGTCGGCACGGGCATTGAAGATGCCATTGAAGCTGATTCGGCGAGGCTGACTTTCGCTCAGGTTCTGCTGATAAATCTGGGCGCGGCCACTGCGGTCGGAGGTGAAAATGATGCCCTGGCCATCGGGCGTCCAGCGTGGCTCGGTGTCGATGGCCGGGTGATTGGTGACGCGTGTCAGGGCACGGGTGCTGACGTCCATGACATAAATTTCCGGGTTGCCATCTTTTGACAGCGACATGGCCAGGCGGCGGCCATCGGGAGACCAGGCAGGGGCGCTATTGCTGCCACTGAATGAGGTAATGGCCTGGCGTTGGTTGGTTTGCAAATCGTGGATATAGATTTGCGGTTGCATGCTTTCAAACGAGATATAAGCCAGACGTCTGGCATTCGGAGCCCAGGCGGGCGACACGATAGGTTCACTGGAATCCAGCAAGACGGTACGTCGTGCGCCATCAATGTCGGCCAGCTCCAAGCGATAGCGCAATACGCCGTTGCGGCGATAAGCATTGACGTAGGCAATCCGTGTCGAAAATATGCCTTTGAAGCCGGTTACCTGTTCGTAGATGGCATCGCTGATAAAGTGTGCGGCATCGCGCCAGCGGCTGTGATGGGCGCGGAAGCTGGTGCTGAGTACGGCCTGGCCGTCACTTTTTTGCAAGAGCTCATAGCTGAAGACTACGTTATTGCCTTCGAGACGAGTTTCGCCACGCACCAGATAATCGGCTGTCATTTCATCCAGTGCTTCGGCACTGACAGGTCCGGCCAGTGAAATGCCAGCGGGCAGGCGATCCACCGCGATCATCTGGAACATGCCACTGCGGGTCAGGTTGCCACGAATAATCTGTCCCAGGTTTTCGGCATTGGCTTCACCGGCAAAATCCATGACGGCAATAGGACGTACAGGAACATCGGTCAGGCCTTTGGTGATCTCGATGGTCAATGCGGCTGCTGCAGGCAAAGAGGTAAGTGAAAAACAGCAGGCGAGCAGGGCAGCAAATAGGCGCGACATCGGTGGTCCTTTCCCAAGACGAATATAACTATCCTAACGCCAGTGGGTGGTTGACGTTAGACACGAATCAACAAATTTTTATGACAGTACATTTCCCTGTCCGCTGGGCCAGTCATTGGGTGCCAAAAATGCCCGAAT
Source organism: uncultured Paraperlucidibaca sp. (assembly GCA_964569335.1). Lineage (GTDB taxonomy): Bacteria > Pseudomonadota > Gammaproteobacteria > Pseudomonadales > Moraxellaceae > Perlucidibaca. The sequence continues at coordinate 43,834 of CAZMVL010000016.1, read as the reverse complement.
GGCCTCTGTTTCGGGGGTTAAGCCGATAATAGCAATGGCATAACGCGGGTTTTCATTAATTAGTCGTGACACCAGTTCGTCGTGGCTGAGTGCTTGTTCATATAATTGAGCAGCTGTGGTGTGGCTCAGGGGTGCCAACCAGTAGGTTTTGTCCAGTAATTGCCAGCGCAATTGATGGTGGTCGGCTTCTGCCAAGAATTCATCATGACTAAACCAGTGTGCCCGCAAGTGCGTTGCACTGGTATTGGGTGGTGTCAGGTTTTGCTGGTCTGCATCAAGCCGCGGATAAAACAGACGGCCTTTGACCAGGCACACGGGTTTGATAGCCACTGGCTGAGGCAAGTCCAGTTCTGCCAGCCACTGCTGACCAGCCACCAGTTGTGTCAGGGTTAGTTGGTGTTCGTCTAATCGTTTCAGTTTCAAGTCCAGACGATCGCGTTGGCCGGGGCCTAACCAATAACCATTGCCAGTACCCAGATAAAATTTGACTGCCACCTCCCAATGTTCAATGGCCTGGCTCTGTTTGTTGCGTACCAGAAAGTCGATTTCGCCCAATGTGCGTTCGGCATTGCGCAGGGCATGGTTGCGCAGCAGCAACTGATAATGCTGGTTATCCGGCCAGCTTAGCCAAAAGGCCAACAGGTCTTCAAAACGGCGACCCAGACGACGATCATTGGTTTGCGCCAGCCAATCAATTAATGGTTGTGGCTGCTTGTCCAGATTATCCAGCCAGGTGCTGGCGGCTTGCAGTTGTTGCTGGCACCAGTCGGCATCGGGCCAGTACACGGGTGCATCGGGTCGGTATTGCAGCGGTGGGCTGCCAATGGCCCAGGCCAGGTCGCGAACGGCGGGGTGTTGCCACGAAATATTCATGATTTATGAGTCATGTCGCGCTTGCCACCACTCGGCGGCCATGATCATGGCCTGATTCGGGCTGTCGGCTTTTTGCAAGGTACGCAGGGTCATGGCCAAGGTGCCGATAACGGCTTGTTCGCCATATTCGTGACTGGCATCACCACGCCATACGGCCAGGAAGTGCTCCAGGTCAAAGGCTTCTTCGGCGGCATGGCGCAGGGGAAACAACGCTGGCCACTCTTCCGATACGGCTTCGCCATTCACCACACGCAACGCCAGACAGCTGCCATCCGGGTTGCGTTCAATCTCGCCGCCTTCACCCTTGATGACACAGTTGTTCTGATAGCCCAGTAACAGCGCAGCTTGCTGATGAGAGCTGCGATAGGCCGGATGAAAAATAGCCTGCATGACGTAAGGTGCATCCAGCGGATTTAGCAGACGTGCCAATGTATGTACCGGCGAGCGCAGCCCCAGGACATTACGCAGGCCAATAATATCGCCCAAGGTAGGGCAGAGCTGATCCAGACTCATATAAGCCATATTGTGCTGGTCCAGCGCAGGCGCAACCTGCTCCCAACTTTGGCAAATAGGCAGCCCCAAGGCAGGCAACACGGCTTCGGTATAGAGCCGGTTGATGGTGTGGCCGCTGGCGCCGTGCATGAAAATGCGAATGCCACGCTGCGCCAGCAGGCGTACCGCCAACAAGAACCAGGGATAGTGTTTGCGTTTGCCAGCATAGGATGACCAGTCCAGATCAACAGACAGGCCAGCAGGTCGTTGCTGCGCAATCCATTCGCGGGCGGCCTGCACAAAACCGGCCAGCTCGGCGGGTGTTTCTTCCTTGACGCGCAGCAGCATCAAGAAAGCACCCAGCTGCACAGGCTCTACCTGGCCTGCCAGAATCTGGCGCATGGCGTCATAGGCTTCATCCTGACTCAGGGATCGGCTACCGCTGCGACCTTTACCCAGAATGCGCACATAAGGTGCAAATGGGTGTTCGACATCACGGTACTGATTACGCATGACCATAAGGCAATCTCGATACTTAAAAGCAGTTAGGTGGTTTGGGCAGACCCGCGCATAGAGCCACCAGACGCATGGGTGTATCGGGAAAGTGATGCAGCAGCGTCATGCTCTGCCCCCAGGGTTCACCTAATTGTTGTCCCAGGTATTTGACGAAGGCTCGTGTGGTGGGCATGCGTTGGTATTGTGCATAGAACGTGCGACAGGCCATCAGTACACGGAAATGATCAGCACTTAGAGTCAGGCCAAGACATTGGGCAATGCCGTGAGCCAAAGACTCATTCCAGTCGGCTGGTTGGCGCAGAAAGCCTTCGTCATCAAATTGATTGGCGGATGCCAGACCGGTGTCGAGCTGGCTTACGTCCCAGAATGCGCTGGTCATGACCAGCTGACCGAGCGGGCGTAGTCTGTGCTCAGTACAACCCATTGTTCATAACTGATGGTGGGGATGTTGGCTGGCCAGCGTTCGCTCAGGCCACGGCCAGCCACAGCGTCATGCAGAGCCACGCAGGAATCAGGCAGTGAGTGCTGAGTGATGGCCAGATACACGGCATCGCCACTCAGCAGCAGGCAGTCTCCGTCCTGCCACAGGCGTTGCAAGGCGGGCAGTGCCTGACCGTGGCTGAGTACATGCAGTGTGTGTTCAGACATGAATAGCCACCTTAAAAACGAACAATATGTTGATGACGGTTGACCAGTGCCACGATGTCATCATGAGCCAGCGCCTGACAGGGTAGGCACAGTTCATGCTGTTGTAGTGACAGGTTGGTCAGTTGCTCGGCATCCACATAAACATGTTCTACATCAAACAGCGGCAGACTGCCGAGCTGAGCGGCAATGCTGCGGCGCTCCAGCAATTGATCAGCCTTGTCCGGTAATAGTTGCCAGATGCCATCGCCTTCAAACAGTACGCTGACTTCAGCACCAAAGGTGGCGCAGACCAGCAACATGTCCAGCAGCTCCTGCGCACGGTCGTCATGATTGGGCGCTCTGGCGGCAATAAACAGGATTTTTTTGGCAGCCTGGGTCATGTCTATTCCGGAAAACACAGATAACGATCAGCTTGCAGCATGGCTTCGGCCAATTGCCCCAGTCCACTGATTTCAAAGCGATCGGCCAGATTATGACTGGTCTGCTCCCAGCGCTTGGCGTTATCGGCATCGAGCACACCATGGCGCAGCGCGGCGGCCACACAGATAATCAGCTCCACATTATGAGTTTGTGCCAGTGCCTGCCAACGTTTGGTCAGGCTGGTTTCATCGCGTCCAGGGGTAATCAGCCGATTGCCATGGGCTACTGCGGCACCGGAAAAAAATACACGCACCACCTGATGGCCCGCATTCAGGCAGGCGTCAGTAAAGCGCCATGCTTGCAGGGCATTGTCATGCTGCGGTGGGGCAGTGATGTGAATGGCAAATTGCATGAGACGGTCCATAACCAAGAATACCGCATACGAATGCTAAATCATGGCGCTACAATGCGCTATTGATTGATGAATGATAAGGGCAAGACATGGATTGGCTGATGATGGGCTGGGTATTACTCGCCTTGGCAGTGGTGGCTTTGGTCTGGCTGATGCAGGCGTTGGGTAAGGCGCGTGAGCAGGTGGCGCGACTGGAGACCAGTTTGAGTCTGGAGCGTTCAGCCGCCCATGAAAAACTGGCCTTGTTGCAGGAAGCCAAAGAGCAGCTGCGCCAGCAGTTTCAAACACTGGCGCAGGACATTCTGGAAGAAAAGTCCAAGCGTTTCAGCGAGCAGAATCAGACCGCGCTGGGGCAGCTGTTGGAGCCGTTAAAAGTTCGTTTGCAGGAGTTTCAGGGCAAGGTGGAAACGGCCTACGTCAATGACAGCAAAGACCGTTCGGCGCTGGCCGAGCAGGTCAAACATCTGGTCGGTATGAATCAGCAACTGAGTGAGCGCGCCAACGATTTGACCCGTGCATTGACCAGTCAGAACAAGGCACAGGGTAATTGGGGTGAGCTGATTTTAGAGCGTGTGCTGGAAGGCTCCGGCCTGCGCAAGGATCAGGAGTACACCGTGCAGGAAAGTCATCAGCGTGAAGATGGCAGTCGTGCGCAGCCGGATGTGGTGCTGCATCTGCCAGAACAACGTCACCTGATTATCGATGCCAAGATGTCGTTGAATGCCTATATGGATTACGTCAACGCCAGCGAGGATCTGGCCCGTGAAGGCGCACGCAAGCGTCATTTGGATTCGGTGCGTGCGCATATCAAAGGTTTGTCGGAGAAAAGCTATCAGAACCTGTACGCCAATGGTTCGCCTGATTTTGTGCTGATGTTTGTGCCGGTGGAGTCGGCATTCATGCTGGCGATCAGTGAAGATGCATCGTTATGGCAGGATGCCTGGCAGCGCAATGTCTTGCTGGTTAGCCCCAGCACCTTGCTGTTTGTGGTGCGTACCGTGGCGCAGTTGTGGCGTCAGGAGCAGCAAACCCGCAACGCGCAGGAAATCGCCAAGCGCGGTGCTGCGCTGTATGACAAGTTTGTGGGTTTTGTCACCGACATGGATACGCTGGGACAGCGTTTACAGCAAGCCAACAAAGTCTACGATGACAGCATCAAGAAATTGAGCTCTGGCAGTGGTAGCTTGGTACGTCAGGCAGAAATGTTGCGTGAACTTGGGGTCAAACCCAGTAAACGTGTTCCGGGTCATCATTTGCCTGAAGCGGATGACCTTATCGAGAATTAATGCATGAGTCTTTTTCGTCGTACGGTACCGGGCTACCGTACTCAAGCGATTTTGCTGGGCGCACTGACGGCCTTGGCACCATTGTCTATCGACATGTATCTGCCTGCCTTGCCGACCTTGAGTCTGGTGCTGACGGCGACAGCGTCAGAGGTGCAATACACACTGGCGTCCTTCTTTCTGGCCTATGCGTTGGGTCAGCTATTCTGGGGGCCGATTTCTGATCGTTATGGTCGCAAGGCTCCGTTGTATGCGGCGTTGCTGTTGTACATCGTGGCCTCACTGGCCTGTGCCTGGGCAACCACCATCGAGCAGCTGATTGCGTTTCGCTTTCTACAGGCGCTGGGTGCTTGTGCCGGGGCGGTTATTTCCCGTGCCATTGTGCGCGATCAATATGACGGTGTGGAGGCAGCGCGCCTGTTTGCGGCCATGATGCTGGTGATGGGTGTTGCGCCCATGATCGCGCCGTTGATTGGTGGTCAGCTGTTGATTCACGCTGGCTGGTCGTGGATTTTTGTCTTGCTGGCCGCTATCGGGATTGTGGTGCTGCTGGCGTTGCATCTTCGGCTGGCCGAAAGTCATGCGCCAGCACGTCGTCAACGTGTGTCATTTGGGCAGGTCATGCACAGCTATCTTGAGTTGTTGCGTGAGCCCAGGTTTATCGGGCTGGCTCTGGTCGGCAGTTTTGCCATGGGCAGTCTGTATGGCTATATCGCCGGTGCCGCCTTTGTATTTATGCAGGCCTATGAGTTGTCACCCTCGCATTTTGCCTGGCTGTTTGGCTTTAACGCGTTCTGGTTTATTTTGGCCACGCAGGTCAATAGTCGCTTATTAAGCTGGCGGCCTTCGGCCTGGTTATTGCCGCGCGCATTGGCATTACAAGTGCTGTTTGGTGTGCTGTTGTTGCTGATTACGACCACTATGTGGGGCGGCATCTGGGCATTCTTGCTGGCGCTGTATGGCTTCACTATCAGTCTGGGCTTTATTTTGCCCAATGCCACTGTGCTGGTGCTGTCGCCATTTCCTGAGCGTGCCGGAACAGCTTCGGCACTGTATGGCATGTTGCAAAGCACGCTGGGTGCGTTTGCGGCCTTGCTGCTGGCCTTGTTGCCGGATGATGCACGCTGGAGCATGGCTTGCGTGATGCTGCTGTGTGCGCTGTTTTCCTGTTGGGGCTGGTGGCGTTTCAGGCCAACGGCATCAGTACGTCCATCACCCGCTGCTTGAGCAGTATTTCACGGAAGGCATCGGCAATACGTTCGCTGGCATCCAGTCCGGCGCGCCATGCCTTCAGTCGTGCCGCGTCGTCATTTTTGTAGATGGTGAAGTCCTTGCGGCAGGGCACCTTGCCACCGGGCAGCTTGGCCACCAACTCGGGCGCAGGCGATAACACCACCAGGTGTTCATGGTGCTGTGGTTGGCGCTTGGGCAGACGCTTATCAAACCAGCCAGGCACCACGCGCTGCTCATAATGCGGAATAAATACCAGTTGCTGGGCGCTGTCATCGGCATCGCGAATGTCCATGTGGTAGTCGATCATGCCGCCATCAATATGCGCGCCCGGCGTGCTGTCCGGCAGATCACGACGGGTTTCCATGACAATGGGAATGCTGCCGCTGGCCAGCGTGACTTCGCCCAGATTGGCGGGTGTCAGTGCAGAAAATTCGGTGCTGAAGGCGTCTGGAATCAGGTTGAAAGGCGTTGATCCGGTGTGAAAAACACAGCGCTCAAAACGATTGGCCAGTTTATCTCGATGTGCCAGATTGCTTAAAAATGCCAGACCGAAGCCCAGGCTCTGTGTGACAGGATGCTGGCTGGCGGCTAGCCCCTGACAGCGTGTGGTGACCAGATGCAGCTGTAGCCAGGGATGATTCAGAATATGTTCGGTGTCACTGCGGTCGTGCATATGCTCAAAAATGGCACGGATGGCAGCGGTCAGTTCGCTGGCACTGGGGCGTTGCTCATAGCATTTGTCGCAATAGGCATCGACCAGGCGTTGCAGTGCTGCCTTGGAGTCCCGATGGGCGGCCGCGACTAAACGAAAGGCACCAACGGACGAACCAAAGGCGGGCAGTGGTTGTTGACGCTGAGGCAGCCATTCGGAAAACAGGAAGTCATCCAGCGCTTTCACAATCAGGAATTTAGGCCCACCAGCAGGCGCGCCCAGCAGGGTGATGGCGTCGGGTGTAAGACCCTGATGTTCAATCAGGCGGCGGGCACTGGCACCGGCACGCAAGGTTATTGCAGCAGTCATCGCATCCACAATCGGCTTGAGCTAGAGTGCATAGGTTAATGCATAACGTGAATCAACTGGAGAGCAGCATGAGTATCTTTAGTCAGATTATGGCGAAGAAAATGCCGGCAAGCTGGGTATATGAGGATGAGCATTGTGTGGCATTCATGGATATTCATCCCATGTCACCGGGACATGTGTTGGTGGTGCCCAGGTTGGAGGTAGTGACCCTGGAGCAGTTGCCCACAGATTTGCGCGCGCATTTGCTGGATGTCACGGTGCGCATTGCCGAAGCACAACGCACGGGGTTGGGAAGTCTGGCTCAGCATGTGCTGGTGAATGATGGCAAGGCGGCCAGCCAGACCGTGCCGCATGTGCATATTCACGTTATTCCACGCTATGGTCGTGACCAGTTATCGACCATGGCTCGCATCGTGTGGCATGTTGGCACTTTAATGTTGCCTATTCCGGTATCGACTCAGAAGCGTGCCAAATTGGATGAACAGGCTGAAAACATAAGACGTGCTCTGGAAATGAAAACGTACTCATAAGAGGCTTTTATGAGTACGTCAGTGCACGTGTCTTGCCCCAGAATACACGGTAAGAATATGCGGTGTAGAACAGAATGATGGGCAAAACAATCATGACCCCCAATAAAATAAATCGCAGTGATTCCGGTGCAGCAGCAGCTTCGGCAAATGTCATCTGATCAATGAGTACATACGGGAACAGGCTGTAGGCAATGCCACCCGAAGCTATGACAAAAAGTGCCACCGTTCCGGCAAACGGAATCCAGTTGTGGCGCTCCTCGGTGGCGCTCAGCATGTTGGTCAGCACTCGGTCTAGCAGCAAAACAATGGCGGTCGTGATAATGGGCACAGGTAGCAGGAAGAACAGGTTGGGAAGGCTGAACCAGCGCTCTGCCATTCGTTCAGACACTAACGGAGTGGCGATGGAGATTGCGGCGATACCTGCTGCGGTTAACCAAAGTGTGCCACGCGCCCATCGCACGGCGCGAATTCTTAATTTGTTCTCTGTTTTCATGATTAGCCAGGCCGAGCCAAGCAGTGAGTAGCCAGCGACAAAGCATAAGCCGATGAACATTGAAAACAGAATAGACATCCAGTCGCTGGCAAAGCTCATCAGGTAATTACCCAGCATATAACCTTGGGACAGGCAGGCCATTAATGAGCCCAGGTAAAACAGGGCGTTCCAAATTCCTCGTCGGTTATCCTGAGCTTTGACACGAAAGTCAAAAGACACGCCCCGCAAGATCAGGCCGAGCAATAGCACGGCTACGGGGATATACAGCGCACCTAAAATGACGCCATGCGCTATGGGAAATGCGACCAGCAAGAGGCCAACCCCTAACACTAGCCAAGTTTCATTGGCATCCCAAAATGGGCCTATAGAAGCAATCATCATATCCCTGTGTTCAGAGCTGGCGCGACGCATAAGCACACCAATACCCAGGTCTAGGCCATCCAGCAGGCCATATAACAACAAGGCCAGTCCCATGAGTCCGGCAAAAATGAGCGGTAATGCTTCATCGGGAATCCAAGGTAGTATCATGATGAGGCTCCTGCTTTACGGGCCAAATAGAAAACCACTGAGACATAAGACAGTAACAAGGCGGCGTAGAGAAGTAGGTACATGGTTAATGAGCCAAAGATCGTACCGGCTGGAACGGCGGAGGCTGCGTCTTTGGTCAGCAGGACACCAGTAACCAGCCAAGGTTGGCGGCCAATTTCCGTGACATACCAACCGGCAAGCGTGGCTATCCAGCCGGAGAATGTCATGGTGACTAATCCCATGAGCGCCCATCGTGGTGTACTTTGTCGCCACAGTAACATTGTCCAGCACCATGATACGGCAAGCATCAGCATGCCAACGCCAACCATGATTCGAAATGACCAGAATACCGGGGCCACTGGCGCATGACCTTCAGCGAAATCATTAAGCCCAGGCAGCTCTCCATTCATATCATGCGTTAAGATCAGGCTGGCCAGTTTTGGAATGCTGATGTCATAGTCATTGCTGCGAGTGGTTTCGTTGGGTAGGGCAAATAACAGCAGTGGTGCGCCGCGTTCAGTCTCCCAAATAGCCTCAATGGCGGCAATTTTTGCCGGTTGATGTTTCAGCGTGTTCAGGCCGTGCAAGTCACCGACAAAAATTTGCAGTGGAATGGCAATGGCTGCCAGCAAGACACTGGTTCGTAGCGCGACTTGTACATCATGACCATGATCCTGACGCAGCATGCGATAGGCTGAAATCCCTGCCATTAAAAACGCCGCGGTTAAAGCCGATGCCAACAGCATGTGAATCAGGCGATAAGCCAGTGCTTCATTCCATAAAATGGCCGCCCAGTTGGTGACATGTGCCTGACCGTCAATCATTTCAAAGCCGGTTGGAATCTGCATCCATGTATTGAGTGCCAGTATCCAGTAAGCCGATGCCGTGGTGCCGGCAGCCACCAGAAAACAGGCGGCTGTATGCATGCTTTCGGATACACGTCCGCGCCCAAATAACATGATGCCCAGAAATGTGGCTTCAAGGAAAAAGGCGGTTAGTACTTCGTAAGCCAGTAGTGGCCCGGCAATATTGCCTACGGTTGTCATGAAGCCTGGCCAATTGGTGCCGAACTGGAATGACATAGTGATGCCAGATACAACGCCCAATGCAAAAGACAACGCAAAAATTTTCACCCAAAAGGTATAGGCCTTGAGCCAATGCTGGGCACCTGTTTGCTGAAACCGTACTTTAAAAAACAGCAGAATCCAGGCCAGTGCGATGGTGATGGTAGGAAATAAAATATGAAAACTGATATTTGCAGCAAACTGAATACGTGCAAGAGTTACCGCATCGAGCAAGCTTGTATCCATTATTGTTCTCCCGGTTTACGTAAGGTGAAGACGTCTTGAATGTCACTCGCTGTTGTAGTCGTTGGCTGGATTAACTGATTTACCGCCAAGTGAGTTGAAAGATGAACGTGTGATGACCCCAACACCTGCATGAAGTGAGTGTGTTGAAGTTTATCCATGACGGGGCCCTTAACTTCAGCAAGATGAAGCTCAATACCGGTTTCCTGCAGGGAGGTCTGAAGGCTTTCAAGCAGTTCCAAACCACTGGCATCAATCGCTGCTACGCCGGATAGCACCAAGAGTAAATGTTTGGCCTGCGGATGATCAGCCACCAGTGCCAGCAGCTGAGTTTCGACCTGAGGGGTATTGGCAAAATACAGGTTTTCGTCAATACGTATGATGAGTAACGATGGCCATGTCTGCACTGGGTGGCGCAGCACGTTACGGAAGTGCTCTGTACCGGTTAGTTGGCCGATGACCGCAATATGAGGGTTGCTGGTACGATGCAGGTACAGCACCAATGCCAAACCGATGCCGATTAACAAGCCGGGCTCAATACCCAAAATAAGCACGCCCAGAAAGGTTGCAATTTGAGATAGGCCATCACGTTTATCATAACGCCAGGTAGTGATAGTGCCTCGCAGGTCGATCAGTTGCGTGACCGCCACCACAATAATGGCAGCGAGCACTGTTGTGGGCAGTGGAGCCAAACCAGAAGAGAGCGTCATGGCGGCCAACGCTACCCAGCCTGCGGCGATGATAGACGCCAGTTGTGTTTTGGCACCTGCTTCAAAGTTCACCATTGAGCGTGCAAATCCACCAGCTACCGGCATGCCACCTACCATGGATGAGGCAATATTAGTGCTGCCTAATGCCAGCAGCTCTTGATTGGTATCAATACGTTGGCGTTGGCGCATGGCCAGTAATTTGGCAATTGATAAACTTTCAACATAGGCAATCAAGGCAATTAATAACGCCGAGCTGATCAGGCTTTGCCAGCCTGGAACCCATAAAAAAGCTAATGATGGTATGGGTAGACCGACAGGGATATTTCCCACAACCGTTAAATGTGCGGGTCCATCAAACTGCATTGACAGCAAAATGGCGGACACCACAATGATGAGCGGTGTGACTCGTGTGGCGAGATTGGCAGTTTCAGATGACAGCCCCAGTGTTTTGAGCCAATTGGCCAGGTAGTGACGTGATATCAGCAATAAAATCACCACTAAAGCACCGGAGACCATGGTGATTTGTTGTGTTTTGCCGAGCTCTGGTAGCAGCGAAGCAATGGCATTTAAGAAGGTGTGTTGGGTGCCAATAGAAATGCCCAGCAGTGTTGGCAACTGCGTGCCAATAATGGTGATGGCAGCACCTGTACTGAAGCCGTTCAGCACAGGGTGGCCCACAAAGTTTGATAACCAGCCCAGTTTGAGCCCGGCAAATAGCAGTAAAAAGCCACCGGACAACAGGCTAAGCCACAAAGCACCGGCCAATGCGCGTTCAGTATCACCTTGTGCGAAGTTGGCCAATGCAGCAGCTACCATCACCGCAGCCACTGCGACGGGCCCGACTGCCAGGGTACGGCTACTGCCAGTCAGCGCATAAATAATCGGTGGCACAATACTGGCATAAAGACCGACTTCGGGAGGCAGTCCAGCCAGCAGGGCATAAGCCAGTGCCTGTGGAATCAGCAAAATGGCAGTGATGGTTCCTGCTACCGCGTCATCACTTAGATGTTGACGCTTGTATTGCCGTAACCAGAGTGGCAAGAAAGCCATGGCAGTTCCTCGTTAAAGCGTGTCGTTTAAAGAGCGTTGAGCGGAATCTTCAAGTAACGGCTGCCATTTGCTTCAGACGGTGGAAAATGCCCTGCGCGAATGTTGATCTGAATTGAGGGCAAAATCAGATTTGGCATTGCCAGCGTGCTATCTCTTGCCGTGCGCATGGCCACAAACTCGTCTTCGCTGACGCCATCATGCAGATGAATATTGCGGGCACGTTGTTCCGCGACCGTGGTAATCCATGAGGCATCACGGTTGGCAGGAGGATAGTCGTGACACATATAGAGCGTGGTGTTTTCCGGTAGGGATAATAAGCGGCGCGTTGATTGATACAGGGTATGGGCGTTACCACCGGGAAAGTCACAACGCGCTGAACCTACGTCGGGCATGAACAGGGTGTCACCGACAAACACGTTTTCTTTATCAATGATATAGGCCATGTCAGCTGGTGTATGGCCAGGCACATGGATGGCCTGAGCCTGAATGTCACCGATCAGGAAGGTTTCGTTATCTTTAAACAGATGACCAAACTGGGAGCCATCCAAACAGAACTCGGGCTCAAGATTGAAGATCTTTTTAAACACACCCTGAACGTGTTTGATGTGTTCGCCAATGGCAATCGTGCCGCCTAGGCGCTTTTGCAGATAGGGTGCCGCGGAGAGGTGATCGGCATGTGCATGCGTTTCCAATAGCCATTGTACTTGCAGGTTTTCAGCTTGCACAAAAGCAATTACTGCATCAGCAGACGTGGTGCTGGTTCGACCTGAGCGGAAGTCATAATCAAGTACGGAATCAATGATGGCGCATGTTGAGCCTGATCCGGCATGTACTACATAGGTCACAGTAGAGGTTTGATCATCAAAGAATGATTGAATTTGTACACTCATGATCAAGCCCCAAAACAATTAAGATTTTTTGATATTATTGACAAACAATTTATCTGTCAATAGAGTGTTTGCAGATGAAGTGAGGGTATCAAAATGAATAATGGAATATCGCCAGAGGCGGTGACGATGTTGCGAGAGTCTGCCACCAGAGCGTGCGCGCTGCTTAAGGTGTTGGCCAATGAAGACAGATTATTGTTGTTGTGTCAGTTGACCGAGGGCGAGTGCAATGTGGGTGAGCTGGAGGCGCGAGTGGGTATACGCCAGCCGACGTTATCTCAGCAGTTAGGTATTTTGCGGGAAGAGGGCATGGTCAATGTGCGTCGTGAAGGCAAATACATCTACTACAGCCTGGCCGATCACGAAGTGATCCAGGTGATGAGCACGCTCTCGGGTCTGTACTGCGGCAAAGTTCGTAGTGAATTAAATCAAAAACTATCAAATTAGAGTCAAACTATGTTGCAGCTTCAGCGTGTTAACGAGACATATTCTACTTGTGGTCAAATATCGGTTGAGTCATTGGTGCATGCAAAGCAGCAAGGCTTTTTATCCATTGTGTGCTTGCGGCCGGATGGTGAGGGTGGCGTTGATCAACCAACGCATATTGCACTAAAGGCACAGGCGGCGTTGCTGGGTCTGGAGTTTGCCTATATTCCGGTTGAAAAGGGTCAGATCACTCAGGCCAATGCCAATAGATTGCATCAGCAGCTTGAAAGTCTGCCGGTGCCTGTACTCGCGTTCTGTGCATCCGGTAATCGGGCTCAGGCCTTGTATGCGCTGGCTGCAAGTCAGCCTGTCATGCCACATTATGATGTATTGGTCGTCGGCGGCGGGGCCGCAGGAGTTGGTGTTTCGGCCAGCCTGTTAAAGCGTCAACCGGATTTGTCCCTGGCCATTATTGAGCCCAGTGAATTTCACTACTACCAGCCAGCCTGGACGCTGGTGGGTGCTGGTGTGTTTGATCCGCAAAAAACACAACGCAAAACTGCGGATCTGATTCCTGCCAAGGCCGAATGGATTCGTGCGGCGGTGTCTCGTTTTGAGCCAGATCAGCACAGTGTTGTATTGAGCCATGGCCAACGCATTTCCTATCGATATCTGATTGTTGCGACCGGTCTGGAGCTTGCCTGGGATCGTATTGAAGGCCTGGAAGAGGCCTTGGGCAGTCATGGTGTGACTTCAAACTATCGCTATGATCTGGCGCCTTATACTTGGCAGCTTGTGCAGGGACTCAAGCAGGGCAAGGCCTTGTTTACGCAGCCTCCCATGCCTATCAAATGTGCAGGTGCGCCACAAAAAGCCATGTATTTGTCCTGTGATCATTGGCTAAGACAGGGGCATTTGCAGCAGATTGACGTTGAGTTGAATAATGCCGGTGCAGTGCTGTTTGGGGTGGCTGAATTCGTGCCTCCCCTCATGGCCTATGTTGAAAAATATGGCGCTAAACTGGCTTTCCAATCGAGTCTTGTGAAAGTCGATGGGCCTGCGCGGACAGCCTGGTTCGATGTGACGGATGCACAGGGTCAGGTTACTCGTGTTGAAAAGCACTTTGATATGTTGCATGTCGTGCCGCCACAATGTTCGCCGGATGTGGTGAAAAATAGTCCCTTGGCGGATGCACAAGGTTGGTGTGAAGTGGATCAATACACGTTGCAGCATGTGCGATATTCCGACATCTTTTCTTTGGGTGATGTCTGTTCTTCACCCAATGCCAAAACGGCCGCTGCCGTACGCAAGCAAATTGTGGTGGTGGCCGAAAACTTATTGGCCAGTATGGCCAAGCAGGAGCTGACTACACGTTATGACGGCTATGGCTCCTGCCCGCTAACGGTCGAAAAAGGCAAAATTGTATTGGCGGAATTTGGCTTTGGCGGGAAGCTGCTGCCGACCTTCCCGTTGAACCCTACTGTGCCTCGGCGTTCAGCCTGGTTTTTAAAGGCGGTCATGCTGCCTGTTATTTACTGGCAGGCCATGTTGAAAGGGCATGAGTGGCTGGCAAGACCAACACAGTCTGCGGAGCAAAAATAATAATGCGATTGCTAGCCATGTTGTTGATGCTTGGGTAAGAAACGAAAACGGCCTCATAAGAGGCCGTTTTTTATTTGGCGGAAGCGGTGAGATTCGAACTCACGAACCCTTTCGGGTCGCCGGTTTTCAAGACCGGTGCATTCAACCACTCTGCCACGCTTCCAACGGGTGTGAAGCCTATCAGAGTCAGGAATATCGTCAAGATTTTTTGTGCTTTCGATAGCGTCTGCGTGAAATTCTCAGCAGGTGAATGCTGATCCAGGCACTGAATGCGCCCAATGGCCAGGCAATCCACTGGGGTTGCCAGAAAGCCAGGATAGCCAGTAGCAATCCCAGTGCGCCCAGCAGGGCAATCAGGCTGGCATCGGTCGGGCTTAATTGGCGCGACTCTCGCACAGCCAGTGCCACGGCGCGGGTCAGACGTAGCGTGGTGACTGAGCTTTGCTGTGGACGTTGGCGGCGTTTTTGCGGGGGGCGTGGTTCCGACAGCTGAATCTTTTTCGCCGGACTCAGGACAATTTCTGTTGCACTGTTCAGGTCTTGCTCAAACTGATCTTCCATGACCTGTGCGAAGGGTTCGTCCTCAATGACCAGGTCGAGTTCGTAATTGCCTATCCAGGATGCCGGGTTCAAATTGCTGGAGCCAATACGACACCACATGCCATCAATAACGGCTGTTTTTGCGTGCAGCATGGGGCCGTTCCATTCATAGACTTTGACGCCGGCCTCCAGGAGTGCACGATAACTGGAGCGTGCCAGCAGTCCTAGCAAGGGCAGGTCGGAGCTGCCAGGCACCAGTAGGCGAACATCAACGCCCTGACTGGCGGCCTCGCGTAGCGCCTGCAAGTAAATAGGTGTGCCGACAGGGTAGGCGTCAGTGATCCAGATGCGGTCTTGTGCCAGCGTGATGATAAACAGGTCGAGTCTGAGTAGCGGGCTGGATTGGGGGCGTCCCACCAGCAAACGAACCCGTGCATTGTCACTGGTCATGGTCATATTGGACAGCGGACACATGGCAGCACGGTGACTGTCAGTGGCAGATAAGGTACCGCCTGACATCTTCCAGGTCTGACTGAATGCTTCTTCGGCCAATGCCACGGTTTGTCCGGCAACACGCACGCCGGTGTCACGCCACGGTGGCAGACGCTCATTGCCACGCCATTCGGCACTCAGGCACCAGCCGCTGATAATAGCTTCGCAGCCATCGATACTGATCAACTTGCGATGATTACGAATCACCCAGCCTAAAGGCTCGGTTAACGAGGGCGGATTAAAAAAGCGAAACTCACCACCGGCTTGGGTCAGTTGCTGTCGCCAAGCACGGCTGACGCGTCCAACGCTGCCCAGCCAGTCCACCAGTACCAGTACGTTGACACCGGCTGCTGCCTGCTTACACAGCGCAGCCAGCAGCTCTTGCCCCCAGGCGTCGTCCACCAGGCGGTAGTTTTCGATATAGATGTGATGGGTGGCGCTATGAATCAGTTCCAGCGCGGCGGCTTCGTGCTCATCACTGTCGCGCAGCAGCTGTAATCGATGATGTCCCAGTGCAGAAGCACCCGTAAGGCGCCGGAACAAGCTGTCGACCGTGACAATCGGTCTTGGCATGGCGCTGTTACTGGGTGTGATCACAGGCTATCTCACTTAACGTTCTGCCACCGGAGGACGTTTGACCGAGTTGATCAGGCGATTGGCAGCGCGTGCAGGTGGTTGTGCCAGATCGACGGCAATCTCGGCGGCTTCACGCAACAAGGCTCGTTCTTCGGAGCGCTCAAAGTTGGGGTCCTGAGTCGGGTTTTCCTTCTCGGTTTGCTCATTGAGCTCATCCCAGGTTTTGATGACTTCCTGACCCTTAGCACTGCGACGTTTGTTTTCAATACCCAGACGACGTTCATCCAGCGCGGCTTTTTCGGCCAGACGCTTGGTGATGTTGAGCGTGGTCTGTTTCTGATTACGCAAGTCAGCCAGCAGTTTTTGCTGACTCAGCACATACAAAAAGTCGGGGTCTTTGGCCTGACGTGCCTGCGACAGTGTTTTGATTTCACTGATGCGCAGACTCAAGTCGGCAATACGACGAAAACCAGCAGGCTTGATGGTGTCCCAGGGCAGTGCGCCAGTCAGTGCCGACTCACCAATTTCTTCCGGATTAAACAGCTCCGGGAAAACGATATCTGCTTCAACGCCACGATTTTGTGTACTGGCGCCTGAAATGCGATAGAACTTGGCTTCGGTCAGCTTGAGCTGACCATGACCCACGTCACGCAGGGATTGTACCGTGCCTTTGCCAAATGTAGTGCCTCCGACCACGATGCCACGACCATAATCCTGAATGGCACCGGCAAAAATTTCGGCAGCAGATGCGGACAGTCGGTTGGTCAGCACCACCAGCGGGCCGGCATAAGACATGGCAGGGTTGCCATCACCCAGCACCTCCACACGTCCACGCGCATCACGCACTTGCACGGTAGGGCCGGTAGTAATGAATTCACCGACCAGATCATTGACCTCAGTCAGCGAGCCACCACCGTTATTGCGCAGATCCAGCACCAGACCGGTCATGCCTTCGGTCTTCAGCTCATTGATGAGCCTGCGCACATCTCGCGTGGTGCTGCGGTAGTTTGGATCGCCATTTTGCATGGCCTGAAAATCGGCATAAAACGTAGGCAGCTTAATGACGCCAATGCGGTGATTCTTGTCGCCACGCTTGATGTTGATCACCCGCTTGCTGGCAGCCTGATCGTCCAGATTGACGGTATTGCGCTCCAGGGTGACTTCTCTGGCAGCGGAGACTTCATTGCTGGTGCCGCTAAGCACTTGCAGACGCAAGGTGGTGCCTTTGGGGCCACGAATCAGACTCACGACCTCATCAATGCGCCAGCCCACCACATCAACAAAGTCTTTTTTACCTTCTGCTACGGCAATAATGCGGTCGCCTGGCTTTAGCTGACGTGAACGATCAGCTGGGCCACCAGTCACCAGACGCACAATCTTGGTGTACTCATCTTCGGTTTGCAGCACGGCACCAATGCCTTCCAGCTGCAAACTCATATTGATGTTGAAGTTTTCCGAACTGCGTGGTGAATAATATTCGGTGTGCGGATCAAAGGTCTCTGCAAATGAGTTCATGAATGTTTGAAAGGCATCATCGGCACGTATTTGGCTAACTGCTTTCAGCTGGGCCTTGTAGCGTTTTTCCAGCGTGTTCAGAATTTCTTTTTCGGTCTTGTTGGCCAGGTGCAGACTCAGCGCCGCTGCCTTTAAACGAAGACGCCACAACTGATCCAGTTCGGCTGTTGTCGTGGGCCATGCTTCTTCTTTGCGATCATTGATAATGTTGTCGTCTTTACTGAAGTCCAGAATGGCCTTGCCGTTGGCAATTTCAGCCAAGGCAAAGTTGAGACGTTCGCGCAAGCGTTGCTGATAACGGTTATGAATAGTGAATGCCGGGCCCAGCAGACCTGCTCTTAACTGATCATCAATCTGGGTTTTCCAGCGATCGAATGCTTCCACATCTTCCGCCAGAAAATACAGACGCTGGCCATCCAGATTGTTCAGGTAGCGCTTCAGGATTTCTGCTGACAGCTCGTCATTCACAGGTGTTCTGTTGTAATGCAGCACGGCCAGTTGTCGTGTGATCAGTCTGGCGACCTTGCTTTGTATATCAGTTGGTTGCAGCGTTGGTGCATCAGCATAACTGGCTGGGGCCAAAGCCAGGGCAGCAGCAAACACCGGTAATAAAACCGACTTGCGCAGCAGGCGATGAGTGAATGAATCAGCAACAGTATGACGAACAGCAGCAGACATGGGCATAGACAGACAGTTATCACACGGCACCAGCGTCTGGGTGCCGAACTGCTCTGATCATACCACTCTCTGATCATCTGAACAGTAGCGCCAATGTAGCGTGGATTATGGCGTTCTACGCGCCATATTATTCCGCTTCAAGGATGCCCATAAGCCTGCTTAATGCGTCCTCAACGACGGCTAAAGGAGCGCTTTCGATATATTTGGCCTGACGTGCAATCAAGTCGAGCGTACGAATTTGGCTAACCAGTACAGCCCCCTGGGTTTTTGCGCCTGACCCTGTTAACGGCGTAGCAAAACCTTGTAGGCGGGAGTAGTTTCCTCCTTGTGTGATGGCAGCCACCATAGGTGGGTTGTGTTGGTTGAATGCCTTGGGTGTCAAGACCATGACTGGGCGCAAATCTCCCTGTATTTCGCGGCCCGCTACCGGACTCAGGCATACACGATAAATGTCGCCGCAATTTGGAATACGCGGCCTTGGCATTACAACAGTTCCTTGCCAACGGCAGGGCTATCAGCAAAGGGTGTAATGTCATCAGGCATGGGGGCGCTTATGTCACAGTCGGCCAGCATGTCGGTCAGTTTCATACGTCGAAGGCGAAGGCGTTGTGCCGGTTTAATCAGTAGTCCTTCTGCGACAACTTCAACGTTGACCAGGCTTCCTTTGTCTAATCCAGCCTCGTCCAGGATGGCGCTACTTAGGCGCAATGCCTGAGAGTTTCCCCATTGACTGATCTTGGTCGTGGTGATGGTAGCCATGATTGTGTCCTTTATGTGGTATATACATGTATATACTCTTGATGGTTAGAGTGTCAAATCCACTGTGCTTAGTGATAGCACAAATCATCACAAAAATAGGGCGCAGAAAAGGCTGACTTACATGGCATGGGCAGGGCAGAATAGCCCATTGCAAATTTGTCTACGGAGTTGACTATGCCCTCATCCAAAAAGCCATGTGACCTTGTCCTGAAAAGCGCCGGACGTGGCCCGCTGATGGTTGATGTGGGTGGCCTGAGCCTGACGGCGGAAGACAAGGAAGTGCTGGCTCACCCGTGGGTGGGCAGCGTGATTTTGTTCAGCCGCAATGTGGATACGCCAGCACAAATCAAAGCCCTGACCGAAGAGATGCGGGCCGTAAAGCCGGACCTGTGGATCGCTGTTGACCAGGAAGGTGGCCGAGTTCAGCGCTTTCGTGAAGGCTTTACGCGATTACCTGCCATGCGCACTTTTGGTGATCAATATGACCGTGATCCCGTCGCGGCATTATCGGCTGCGCGTGCCTGTGGCCAGTTGATGGCCGAGGAAGTAAAAGCCGTTGGTGTCGACTTCAGTTTTGCGCCAGTGCTGGATCTGGATGGCGGCATCAGCACTGTTATTGGTGATCGCGCCTTTCACAGTGCAGTCAACCCGGCCATTGCCTTGCAGCGTGCCTTTATCGAAGGCATGAAAGCCGCTGGCATGATGACCATTGGCAAACACTTTCCGGGTCATGGTTCGGTAGCAGCAGATTCGCATGTGGCATTGCCAATTGATGACCGCAGCTGGAATGACATCGAAGCCTATGACTTGCGTCCGTTTGCGGCACTAGCGGCGGAGCTGGACGGCATCATGCCTGCGCATGTGGTGTATCCACAAATTGATCCGTTGCCTGCAGGTTTTTCGGAGTACTGGCTACAGACGGTGTTGCGTCAGCAGCTGGGTTTTAAGGGGCTTATCTTTTCTGATGACCTGTGCATGCAGGGTGCCGTGGATATTGGCCCGATTACTCAGCGTGTGGATGTGGCGCTGGGAGCGGGTTGTGATGTGGTGCTGATCTGTAATGATCGGGGGGCGGTGCTGGAGGTGCTGAATTAGCATCGAGTTTCGCCAAGAATGATATGAAAAACGCCAAACAAGAACTGCTGGGGCGGATGCAGCGCCAATACCACCGAAACCACCCTTGGCGCTTGTCGCGGGGTGGTCTTTATATTCCTCATGTTTACACGGACAGGAAGCCGGACAGCCTGTCTTACTGGGATGACGTGGGCTTTATCCTGAACGGGCGGCGAGTCATTGTCTGGTGGGAGCATCCACGTCAGGTTTATGCCGATGCGCTTGATGAACAATCTTGGCTGGAGGCCGGAGATGGGCCGCAAGATGACTGGCTTTCGGACGGCAGTACGAAGAACTATCGGCAGGTGGGGGCGTCTCGCAAGAAAGTGGTCAGCTATACCTGCCGTCAACCATCCGCAGAGCAAGCATCACATTACGACTCGTTGCGGGATATTCGCGCGCGTTTGATGGCGGAAGGCATTGATCATGTTGTGTCGGCTTCCTGGAAGCGGGAGCGTTTGTCCTGGGCTACGGGTATTACGTTGATAGCGCCGCTGGAAGTGCGCAATGAGGAAGAGTTGGCCTCGGTTGCGGTATTGGCGCGGCGTCTATTGCTTGGGCAGACCACGCTGGAGGTCGAGTTTCCAGAGTATTGTTATGGCCGTGCTGATTGGCTTCGTGAGCAGGGCGGCAATCAGTAGTCAGTGCACTTCGGTCAGATTCAGATGTTGAACAAACGGCTTGAAGTCTTTGTCAGAGAAAAGCAATGGCAGATCGTGCTCAATACAATAAGTCGCAATAATGACATCCGCTGTCTTCCGTACCGTGATCCCTTTTTTTCGAAGTCTGCGAAAGTTTTCAGCGCTCTTGATCGCCATTTCTTTCCCGAGCATTTCGAATACGATCAACTCATCCATAATAGATCGAGCAATGCGGTAGTCTTTGTCAGCGCGAAATCCTTGCAGAACTTCAGTCAACATCAGGTCGCCAATTCCGATTGTGTTCACTCCGAGGCTTTTGTCCAGGATTTCGACCTGAGGAGTATTGTGACCCAGGAAGTAGTCAATCCACACACTGGAGTCGACCAGTATCATGATGCAGTCCTCATATCCTCCAGGTCACCTTCCCACTTCAACTTGCCCTTGAATTTTCTGATTTCAGCTTGCTTTTGTAATCTGACCAAAGTCTTCAGGCCCAGCTCTACAGCGTCTTTTTTGGTTTTGAGCCCAGTGAGTTTCAAGGCGTCACTCATCAGCCTGTCATCAATATCTATGTTTGTGCGCATGGGTGGTTTTCTCCAGGTTGTTACGACAGATGTGTATATATTTTAATATTTATACACATAAAAGGCTGGTATATCTACCGGCAGAGTTAGGCCAGAGTTGAAAGTTTTGCCATTTTTCAAGTAAAAAAATGCACCACGCAGGGCATTGTAATTTCCTGTTCAACGACAGAGTGTTACGACGTCCCGTACTTTAAACTTTGGCAAAATTCGCTTTATGGGGCTACTTTATTATTTGTCAGTAGTCAAAAGAAGGAGCCTGGAGTGTCGATTAAGTTGGAAGGTACTTAGTTGCTCCAGTCATACTTTAGTGATACTGTGCCAGCCATGAAAGTAGCTATCTCTCTTCCTGACCCCATATTTACAGCTGCCGAGCACTTGGCTCAGGAGCTGCATATTCCTCGTAGTCAGCTATATGCAGAAGCACTCGCTGCTTATCTTCGCTCTCATGGTGCCGCTGCAATTACAGCGAAGCTTAATGCTGTTTATGGCGCATCGTCGTCTCAGGTAGATCCTGGGCTTGCACAAGCTCAACTACAAGCCGTAAACCATGAAGCGTGGTGAAATCTGGTGGGCCTCATTGCCCGAGCCTGTTGGCTCTGGTCCCGGCCTGCGCCGCCCGGTCTTCATCATTCAATCCAACGCTTTTAATGAAAGCCGTATTTCTACTGTTGTGGTTGCCGTAGTCACATCCAATATGGCATTAGCAGAGGCTCCTGGTAATGTCCGTCTCAGCAAATCAGAGTCTGGCCTTCCAAAGCCTTCTGCGATAAATGTCTCTCAAGTTCTAACAATCGACCGGTTATTGCTCACCGAGCGAGTGCGTGCACTACCTGCATCTATCATTCAGAAAATCAATGAAGGGCTACGGCTCGTCTTGAGCCTATAAGCTTCTAACAGACCTTAACGAAATCACTATCTTATGTTGAGAAGTAACCATGAAAACAATGATTGTTGTACTGATCGTTATGGTCTTTAGTGGCACTGCTTTTGTACATGGTGGCGGGTGTTGGAAAAGCTCTCCCCCTAGATAATGCTGTCACATGGATAACCGTGCAGGCTCTGTTCATTGTCACTGAGCGTTTTGGGCCTTCATGGCTTGAAAGCTTCCAGGATATAACGCGTTTCAGCGCGGTTGCTGTGGCTTCTTCACTAATGCCTTCTTCAGCCAAGAAGTTCTCAAAATTGCTGCCAATGTGTTTATGCATAGGTGTCTCTTTTAGCGTTGCATGGTAGCAGCCCTATCCAACACCTCGTCAGCCCATTGATTCAGACTTTTGCCAGCGACTTGTGCGGCGATGCTGGCAGCCGCGTGAACTTCTGGCCGGATTCTTAGCATGAGTTTGCCAGACGCCGACTTTTCTGGTGACACTCCGCGTTCTGCACATTCAGCCAGATAGTCATTTACGGCCAATTCCAGTTCTTTTTGTAGTTCGGACACGCTTTCTGCATGAAAGCTGATGATGTCGCGCACACCTAGCAGTCGACCGACAAAAATGTTGTCACGGGCATCATATTCAATGCGGGCTGTGTAGCCCTTGTAGGTCATGCTGCTCATCGTTTTACTCCTGCACGCTCAAGTAGTTCGCGTACTTCTTCGACCTGATATTTTTTGGCCTCCTTCCCAGGGTGGGGTCGGTGGGCTCGCCACCGATGACAGTTTAATGTGATCAGGATGCGCGAGCCTTCACGCTCTTGTACCGAGCCACCGAGCGCTATGATCAAGGCTTCGATATCGGAGAAAACCATACTTGCACTGGTTGGAGTGCGGTAGATGGCCTCAATGGTCTTGGCGTGTTTGGCTTTCATGTGATGATATCACTTTTTGCAATCATGAAGTGGGTTTTCATTTGCAGAAAGAGTTAGACCAGAGTCTGGCATTTTGCCAATGCCGCTAAAGAATTGCCTGCAAACCCTTATCAGCAATGATATTGAGCAGCTTCAGGGCTGGTCCGGTGGGGTGAGTGTCACCTTGTTCCCATTTGCGTATGGTCGATGCGGTGGTGTGCAAGTGCAGTGCAAATACCGGTTGGCTGAAGCGTAATGTCTCGCGCAGGCGTTTGATGTCCGCTGCGCTGAAGTCTCGTACTGGCGGCGGACAGATGGCGTCGAACTCGCGCATGGTTACTTTGTCGATGGCGCCGGCGTTGTACAGCTCAGCTAGGTTGCCGCGCAGGGACTCAATGATTTTGCTTGTCACAACACACCTCTAATAACGTGCCTGAAAGCCTCCCAAGTCAGTATCAATTAGACTGCTTTCCATTTCCTTGACTGAGTTGCATGAGGTGGCATCGGTCAACCTCTCATTTGACTGCCATCGTGCAAAATCCTTGCGCTTGAGAACTTCCATATCAGTTGATCTTTTAACTATACCCGAAAAGGGTATAGTTGTCTGTTGCTGTTGCAGTCAGAGCGTCGTGGCTCATTTTTCAACAGCACTACATTGACCTAGCGGCTGCTACTGTTTAACGACAAACCAAGTACATTTCATAACCGACCACTGAGGTGGTTGGCGTTACTTTACGTATTTATTACTCCAGAGCAGTAAAGTACTAATGGAACATTGGCGTCAGGCAAACTTACCGCAGAGCACGTCTTTATATCAAAAACTAAATATGAGGTGCATGTGATCACGTTCGAAGAAGCGATGAGTACGGTTGAGGATGGTGCCAAGCCTTCAGTTTTGCTGGGCAATGGTTTCTCACGAGCGTGGAGTAATGACATCTTCAACTACGCCAATCTTCTTGATGCGGCAGATTTTGAAGGCCGCAACACTGAAATACGCGATTTATTTGGTCGTTGTGGTACATATGATTTTGAGGCAGTGATGAGGACTCTGATTTCCGCAAAAATCGTGTTGGAATCATATGGAGGAAATAATGCGCTGATTGAAACGATTGATCGAGATCAACAGCTTTTGAAAGACGCACTGATAATTGCTATTTCCAAAACTCATCCAAGTCTTCCAAATGAGGTTACATCTGCTCAATTCACCTCGGCACGTAAGTATCTATCGCGGTTTGATCAAATATTCACTGTTAATTACGACCTTCTTTTCTATTGGGCGAGGAACATGAATGACTTGCCCCCTGATAATTACTCAACCGATGATGGTTTTAGGGCGAAAGCCAAATGGCGGGGATACGGCACAAATCAAGAAGTTTATTTTTTGCACGGAGGACTACACATTTTTGATGGTGGGTCCGCAATAGAGAAGCATGCGTTTTCCGAAACGGGAACGAATATAGTTGACTTGGTGAGGAGAAATTTGGCTAGAGGTAGGTTCCCGCTGTTTGTTTCGGAGCCAACGGCTGATAAGAAAAAGACACGTATCGAGCATAACCCCTATCTAGATTTTTGTTTCCGTGCTCTGAGAGAGGTTAGTGGGACATTCTTCATTCAGGGACATTCGATTGATGAAAACGACAAGCACATTTTCGATCAACTTAAGCAAAGTCGGGTTGAAAAATTCTTCGTCAGTATTTTCGGTGACGAGGATAGTGATGACAATATGCGTATCAAAGCAAATGCTCGAGCGTACCTAGAGTCAGGCAGTTCAGAGGTTGAGTTTTTTGACGCAGAGTCTGCTGCAGTTTGGGCATAACAATGTGTCTCACTGGGGCGTGTAGTTCCCGCCTTCGACGGGTTTGCAGCTAAACCAAGGCGTTATACGCTATGGGGTTTCAATGTTTCTCTTAAACAATATCCACAACAGATCTTACCGTGATATCTATCCAACGATCAGTAATGTCGTATTTGACATATCTGACTCTCAGCTGAAGAACCCCAAAAATCGCGACTGGCACAAAATTGGTGCAGGAAGCATCGTATGTGTTGTTACAAGCTCTCGAAAGATAAGCACTTTCTATCTGATTGAAGATGGTTTTGAGTCAGATATTTTTGATCCAACCGAAGGCAAGCAGCACGTAATCACTGGCAAAGTAGTTGCCAAGCTGGTGCCAGCCTCCGATATGAAATTGCTTTTTGATCAATATGGGGTTGTGCATTGTTGGCTGCCAAACAATAAGTTCAGTATCGGATTTAATGTGGCTGATCTTGGTGGTTCATTAGATGGGTTATCACTTACCAGAAAGATGGACAATGTCACTCTTGGTCAGCTCAAGATCGGCGCATAATAAATCGTTAAGTGCGAGTGTAGGAAGTGTGCGCGTGAGCCATAAGAAAATCGAATGGGGAAAGGAAATTGCTGGCTTTGCTAAGGAGGCCGCTTTTGAGCGCTTTAGTCCTTTAGTAAAAAACAAAAAACCACCAAAACAACACAAACCAAAAGCCCCTGAGCCGATAAGATCAACAAAGCCCCTCAACCACATGAGCGATCCATGTCTCAAGCCACCGAACCCAACAAGCTCACTCAGCGCATACCCCTAGTCGCCTTCTTCTGCCTGAGCATTTTTGTTTCGGCGTTTGTCTTGTTTTCCGTGCAACCCTTCATGGCCAAAATGATTCTCCCGCTTTACGGTGGCAGTCCGGCGGTATGGAACACCGCTATGGTTTTTTATCAAGCGGCTTTGCTAGCTGGTTATGCTTGGGTTCATGTTGGCTTGCGCTGGTTGGGGTGGCGCACACTCAGCATTATTAATCTGACGTTGTTTTTGATTGCACTGATCTGGGTATTGCCGCCGTCAGTGCCAGCGGGCTGGCAGCCGGATATTGCTCAGCCAGCGCTGTCTGTGCTGCTGCTCTTGTGTCTGAGCATTGGCTTGCCGTTTATATTGGTTTCCTGCAATGCGCCCCTCATGCAGCATTGGTTTTCCCGTAGTAATCACTCCAATCGTGATAACCCCTATTTCTTATACGCGGCCAGCAACTTGGGCAGTCTGATGGCTTTGCTGGCATATCCCTTTCTATTAGAGCCTAATTTGCGCCTTGGGGAGCAAGCGAGTTGGTGGGGGGTGGGTTTTGCTGTGCTGGGACTGCTCATGGCGGGATGTCTGGTGATGGTCTGGCAATCGAGCGCGGTGAGCCATGCTAATGATCAAGCTAAAGAAGAGGGCACAGCCGTGTCATCACCATGGCGCTGGATGCTTTACGCAGCAGTGCCTTCAGCGTTGTTGTTAGCCATTACCAACCACATCACCACCGACATTGCCGCTATTCCATTGCTCTGGGTTTTGCCGCTAGCTCTTTACCTTTTAACGTTTGTGGTGGCCTTTTCCAGCATGGGAAGCCGCTTGGATTTGTCTTTGCTGTCCCGTATTGCAGCGGTTCTGGCACTACTGGTGGTAACGCTGGGCAGCTTGGTGGGGTATCGGGATGCATTAGTGCTTATTGCACTTAACCTATTACTGTTGTTCACGGCTGCATTGGTGTGTCACACACGTTTGGTTGCAGCCAAGCCGCCAGTTCAGGGGCTGACAGGCTTTTATTTGTATATGTCGCTGGGTGGGTTGTTGGGCAGTTTTACCGTGGCTTTTCTGGCGCCAGCAATTTTTGCAAAGGTGTACGAATACATATTGATCATAGTTGTGGCGCTATTCTTGATGCCACGCACTCGCATAGTGTTTCCTCGTTGGTTGCTTCATTTTCTGCTGATTGCAGCAGTGACTCTGGTTGCGCTTGTGTGGAGTGGCGCGAGTATGGAGCCGCTTTCTCCTGTTCGTTTGCTGTTATTGCTAATCATGATACTCAGCATGCTCTATTTCACTGGGCGACCATGGTTGCAGTCTTTATTGCTGCTTGCGGTGCTGGTGCCAGGCATGGTTGGCATGAGCAAGGGGCAGGATGTATTTGCTGCACGCAGCTTTTATGGCGCGTATCTGGTGCAGGATGGTCAAGACCATTTACGCACCTTGTCGCATGGCACCACCATGCACGGTGCTCAGTACACTGACTCGGCGCGCAGGCACATCCCGCTGACCTATTATCATCCTGACTATTTAATGGGTGACATTATTGCCAGCGTGCACAAAAGCCAGCCCAGTGGAGCAGATTGGGCCGTGGTCGGCTTAGGTACAGGTGCCATGGCCTGTAATGCCAGAGCACAAGACCGTGTGACGTTCTTTGAAATTGATCCGTTGATGGTTGCTATCGCAAATAACGCAGATTTATTCAGTTATCTTTCCGAATGTCCCCCAGCAATGACCACTATTATTGGCGACGCTCGTTTGACGCTGGATGCTGTGCCAGATGCCAGTTATGACTTTCTTTTCCTGGATGCGTTTTCTAGTGATGCTATCCCTGTGCATATCCTGACTCAGGAAGCCATGAGCATTTATGAACGCAAACTTAGGTCAGATGGTCTTTTGGTATTTCACATCAGTAATCGGCATCTGGACTTAGCGCCTGTGATGGCGGGGTTGGCGCACACGGCGGGATGGCAGGCATGGTTGAGTCATTGTGGTGTCACAAGAGGGTCTGAGCTGGCTAAATCTGGTGCAACATCGGCCATTATGGTGGCCATGACGTGGCAGGGTGTAATGCCATATGCATTGCCAGAGTCAGCATGCTGGAAGCCGTTGCAAATGGAGTCAGTTTTTTGGACAGATGACTATTCCAATTTGTGGCAAGTGCGCAGGAGGTGATGGGAACTGGCAAAGCCTGCTTGGCTTCAAAGTCTTCATGTTCTGGCTGTTGGAGTATCGAGAAGTGCGTATGTAGGTCTTTCTCACAGCATTGGGAGGAGCTCTGCTTCTGAATCTGATTAATTACCGGGGGGATTACCCATGCTCATGTTTGGTTTTGCCGAGCTGGTTTTCACACCATGAGCCATTGGCTTAATGCGCGTCGCCTGCGCAATTACCCGCGCATCTTTCTTGCAGTATTCCTGCTGGTCAGTCTTTATTGGCTCATGGTGTCTCGCAATGGGCTTGATCCTTTCGGCACTCCTATTGGAGCTGACTTCATTACCTATTGGGCAGCCTCTTGGTTGGGTTTGAATGGTGATGCTGCAGCGGCTTATGAGTTGTCGCGTATTCATGCGGCAGAGCGACTGGCTGTGCCCGGCAGCCCAGAATTTGCCTGGTTTTATCCTCCTACTTGGTTACTTATGATTTTGCCGCTTGCGCTGTTGCCTTATGCCTCAGCATGGCTTGCCTTTATGGTGGTGACGCATGCTGCCTTTTGGTTGCTTATGCGTCGCCTGTTGGCAGGGCAGCGCGGCACCCTGCTGCTGATTGCCGCGTTTCCGGGACTTTGGGTCAATCTCATGCACGGGCAAAATGCCAGTTTGACCGCTACATTGGCTGGTGGTGCATTACTGTGCATGACGCAGCACCCGTTGCTAGCGGGCTTGCTGGTTGCCCTGCTAGCCTTCAAGCCGCACATGGTCGTGTTGTTTCCGCTGGTTTTTTTGCTAACGGGCAACTGGCGAGCAATGCTGAGTGCTGTCGCAGGTACTGTGGCCTTAGTTGCCATCAGCATGTGGGCATTCGGCTTGCCAACCTGGCTGGCGTGGCAAGACGGGCTGAATACTGCGCGCATCTTGAACGAAAGCGGTGCATTACCTTGGGTTAAGATGCCTACATTTTTTGCTGCTTTGCGCCTTTTGGATATTCCTGTGGCCTGGGCCTATATTGGTCAACTGGCCTTTGCCATTGTTGCTATAGTACTCATGGTCATGATCTGGCGACGTACAGATGAACTGGCTTTGCGCGGCAGTGCATTCGCGTTGGCGACATTGCTCATCAGCCCACACTTTTTCGACTATGATTTATTTTGGCTGGCTTTGCCATTGACTTGGCTTGGGCAGCGCGGGTTGTCACAGGGTTGGCTGCGTGGTGAGCGCGAATGGTTGGTACTGGCATGGTTGCTGCCCATGATCGGACCTGTGCTGGCCTCGATGACTGGTGTGCAATTCATGCCAGTGGTCAATCTAGTACTTTTGGTGATGGTGTGGTGGAAATCACGTGTGGCAAGAGTCTGACATTTTCTCGGCATCTACTTGCAAAATGATGCTTATGAGTTAACACATGGAAATATTAAGTACTGTAGATATAGCTTTGCTTAAAGTTATTAATGCACCTGCTGGAAAGGTGCTCATGTTGGACTCGGCCGTAAATGCTTTGCGTGACGTTGCGCTGGTAAAGTCGGGATACTTCATGGTTCTGTGGTGGTGGCTATGGCGGCGCTACACTTCCGATTCGGTGGCGCGGCAGCGATTGCTGGCGGTGTTGCTTGTTTCTATTCCTGCTATTGCTATAGGAAGATTATTGGCTTTAGCTTTACCATTTCGATTGCGTCCATTACACGAGACTGGATTGGAAGTTGCTCTGCCTACTGATATGAGCATGCAGTATCTGAGCGGCTGGAGTAGCTTGCCTAGTGACCATGCCGTGATGTTTTTTTCCATTGCTGCTGGGCTGTTCTTAGTTGATCGAGTTTTCGGGATTCTGGCTGCGGTTTTCGCGCTGATTTTTGTATGCTTGCCGCGTGTTTATTCAGGGCTGCACTATCCAAGTGATATTCTGTTGGGTGCCTTAATTGGGGTGGTAGTGGCGATAGTTTTTATGCCGTTGCTAGTGCGTTTTATCACCAAATTATGGCTGATCTATAGTCCAGCAAACATGACGAGTATTTGGCTCATAGCAGTTTTTCTCTCCATACAGATTGTCACCATGTATGAATTACCTCGGCATATGCTTGCGCAACTGGGGTTGCATATGGGTTGATCAGTGGCTTTGATTGTTAGTCTTACTCTACAACAAAGTATCGTGAATAAACCATGGCTTTTGTACTACTAGCTTATAGGTCACATATATGACAAGCCATCATGTGCTTCCTCGCAGTACCGTACCTAGTTATATCGGGCTGGCGGGGCTGGCTGGCATGGCGTTGGGTGTGTTGCTGCTTTGGTTTTTGCCTGCTGTTTCTGTTGCATGGGTGCAAATAATTTTGGTGACCATGACAGGTCTGCCCATGTGGTTTTTGGAATGGAAAAGGGCACCGGAAGCCGCAAAAATCAGACTGAAAATTTCATTGTCCGAACGTGTGTTGTGGCGTTTGTACGGCGCATTGTTGTATTTCGTACTTTTTATCGGAGTACTATATTTTTTAATGGAATTCGCTCCCGGAATTGTGGCTGGTTTTTTGCGTTTTTTGAGCAATACTTGGGTGGCATTGCTGTTTATTTCTCTTTGGTTTTTTATTCGGCCTGTGTATGCCGCAGTGGATGGGCTAGATGCATTGGGGAGGTCATTAGCATTACGGCAAGGTTTTGATGGGTTTTGGGACAAAATCAGAGGCCAGCTTCTAAAGATATTTTTTTTGCTGCTGATGTTTTCTTTCTCGGCATCATGGCTTTTCAACTCCAGTGAGTACACGGCCAATTCAGTGGTAGGCATCGTGACGTTATGCGTTGCTATCCTGTATATGATAGATACGGTTTTCGCCCTGATTGGCTATTTGTCCACATCCAGAAGGCTGAATTCACACATCATTGAAAGTAACCCATTATGGTGGTCATGGGTGGTGACACTGATCTGTTACCCACCATTTTTTGGGTGGCTGATGGATACGGGTATAGGGCGCTATCGGGATGGGTTGATGTGGCATGACTGGCTGAGCCATGACTCCGCAATGGCGTGGATCTGGGGTGGAGCGATTATTGCCTTGACCACTATTTATGCGTGGGCAACGGTGGCATTTGGTGTTCGATTCAGTAATTTGACATATCGTGGAGTTATCACGAACGGACCTTACCGTTATACCAAACACCCGGCGTATTTGGCGAAAAACTTATCATGGTGGTTGATTTCAATTCCATTCATTTCCGATTTTAGTGGTAGTGCAGCACTTTTTTCCTGCTCTGCACTGGTATTGATAAATATCATTTATTTTTTGCGAGCCAAGGCTGAAGAGAAGCACTTGATGCGTTACACCACATATCGGGAGTACGTAGCTTGGATCTCAGAAAATGGTCTAGTTCCACGTTTGAAACGCAAACTAAGCGTAGTGATATTGCCTGCTCGCATGGTAGTGGTTAGTGTGTTGCTGTTTGTGAGTAGCGGAGTGTTGTGGCTGACAACTGAGCAGGGGAGTTTGTATCGTTTCATGCTTGTTAATGAGTTGAATGGTGCAATACTGATTGAGCAGGACTCTGTTGAGGCATATGGCAGTCTCAAAGGTCAGGAAAACGAGCTACATTCAATTGCCAGCTTGTCTAAGCTGGTAACGGCGGCAGCTATTGGTCGTTTGTTGTTGTCAAATGATCTTGAGTTGGATATGCGAGTTGTTGATGTATTGCCGACATTGAACCCATTTGATTTGCGCTTTTCAGATATCACTATCCAGCATTTACTTCAGCATCGGGCGGGTTTCAAGCGTGATGTTAGTAGTGACCCGTTATTTGGTGATGATGGCGCAGTTGGATGCGAAAAGGCGATTGCAGTAGTTGAGCAGCGTAAATTGGATGTCGTGCCGGGAGTAGAAATGGCCTATTCCAATGTCGGCTATTGCCTGCTGGGGGCGGTGTTGGCAGAGAGGTTGAATACGTCATATGAAATGTCGGTTTATAAATTATTGTTTGATGGTGAGGAGCCAGATTGGTTACGTATGGGAGAGCCTGCCTTGGGTGCAGCTGGCGGTTGGTTCGCTCGAGCTAGTGATCTGGCACGGTTTCTGAGTAATGAGTTCAATGAAGCGGTGGTGCTTCCAGATGAAGGCAAGTTGGCTCGTGGATTTTATTATGGCTTGGGTTGGCGTATGTGGGGATCTGGTTGTTGGACGTTTGTGGGCGATCTGCAAAATGTTTTTGCATTTGTTGTGCGCAATGCCGATGGCAGCAACAAGTTGGGCATATTTGATGGCCGAATTCATCCCGTTGTAGATGTTGGGGACGTTGAGTATCTGTGCAGGTGATTAGTATTTTAGGAGTCGGAAGCTACTCTGGAGCTAAACTAAAAGATGAATCAGCACGAGGTGCAAATTAAGACTTCGAAGAAAGCTTTAGTCAAGGGTTTAAGCTTGTGTGTTCAGGGTTGCTGCACTGCTTCAAGCTGCTCGTTAGCAGCATCCAAACGGTCAGCGGAGTCTTCAAGGAGTGAAAATGTTTTTTCACCAAGGCCACCTGCAGCAATAAGCACAACGGCTGCTATCAGAGCAATGACCATTACGTACTCAATGGCTGTAGTACCTTGCTGTCGTTTTCTTGAAGGAATGTCGTGGCGCAGTCTGCTTGGCATGGCTATGGCTACAAAAAGGCTAATGCACTAGTAGTGCATTAGCCTTATTTGGCTGTAGCGTTTGCTTAGCCGCCAGTGCTGCTAGTAGCACCGGCTGCCGTATCCAGAGAGTCACCAATCGATTCCATGGTGGTATTCACTTTTGAGCCTACCAAGCCAAAGGCAACAATAGCAGCCACAGAAATCAAAGCAGCAATCAATGCATACTCAATAACAGTAGCGCCCTTTTGCTTGTTACGCAGTTCTTGAACTTTTTTCATCATTCTCTCCAAGATTTCCCGGCTCAACTACCGGATGAGTAATAGTCTACGCCTTTAGTCGGCCATGACTACCTCCGTAAGTTGCCAATTTGTTTTGGTTTTGTAAAGGGGTGTGAACACTAAAAGGCAAAGTGTCATGTATCTGTAACTGGTTGTTTTGTTGTATTTTCTTTACAGCTCGTTCCCTGTTACGACATTGCTTGCTAGGATGCAGTGAGTCAGAAATTTCTGAGTTGTCTGAATAAAAGGAGAAGCGGCATGAATAGCCGTGTCATGTTGCTGCTAGCTGTGTTGCTGATAGTAGGCGCCGCCGTAGCGGGTTATTTGGGCTATAAAACTACTCAGGATGCCAAGGCGTCTGCGGAGCAAGCTGCGCGTGAAGCGGAGGTTGTGAAAGCACAGGCAGTGGTGGTGCCGGGCAAAGTGCCAGTGGTGGTCGCAGCACGTGAAATTCCCGCCTATAAAACAATTGCTGCCGAAGATGTGGTGCTGGACTACATTAAGGTCGAGCCTCCTTTTACATTCCGTGCTACTGAAGACCTGATTGGCGAAGTACTGCAGGTGCCGGTGAAGCCTGGCACATTGGTATCGCAGGAACACTTGCAGCCAGGCAGTGAAATTGCCCGTTTATTAAAGCCTGGTGAGCGCGCTGTTGCCATTGCCATTGATGAAGTGGTGGGTGGCGGTGGCTTTGTGCAGCCGGGTGATATTGTGGATGTGTTGTTATTTGCTCAGGGTGAAAACCGTCCCAGTGCTTCTGCACAAATTGTGATGAGAGCGTTACGTGTGGTGGGTTTTGGGGTGCAGTTGATTGGCCCTGAAGGTGGCCCACAAACGGCAGAGGCCAAAGATGGTCGTCGTGCCGAGCGTCAACGTGCCCGTACGGCGGTATTGGCGGTGACCGAAGAAGATGTGACCCGTTTAATGCTGGCCAGCAGCATTGGCACCTTGCGTTTGGCTATTCGTCCGGCCAGTGAAGCGATTGCTGATGCCGAGCTGGCTGAAGCAGAGGCGCAAGCAACGACTACTGTGCGATTGACTCCAGCTCAACAAGCCGCTGCGGCCAAGAAAAAGGCGGAAGAAGAGGCCCGCTTACTGCGTGCCAGTGCCATTGTGCCGCCTAGTGTGGCCGAGCGTCCTGCAGCCAGTGGCAGACCAGCAGGGCCAGCGCGTCCGGCACAGCCTCCTGTGACTATTTTCCGTGGTTTGGATCGTGGCAATTGAGCCGACTTCAGCAAGGATTACTGACATGACTCCGCAGCGCACTTTTTTGCAACATACAAAAGCCGCTCTGTTGGCCGCTTCTGCATTTGCGTTTATGCCCTTGCAGGCTTTGGCGGACTGTAAAGACCCCGAGCAGCAACTGCCATCAGACTTCACCATTAAGGCTGGTTTGCAAGAGCCGTTTAAGTTGCCAGCGGCCATGGTGCGAGTGGCGGTGGGCGAGCCTTCCATTGCCGATGTGGCGGTGGTGGATGTGCGAACCTTGCTATTGCAGGGGCGCAAGGCTGGTGAAACCAGTTTGCTGGTGTGGACACGATGTGATCCCAACGAGCCTCAGCGTGTGATGATTCGTGTGTTGTCCGACTTGTCGGCAGCACAACAACTGGCGCAGGCTGACACGCCAGAAACCTTGGCCGAACTGCCTTCTCAGGTGCAGGCTGATATTCGTTTTGTGGAAGTGAGTCGCTCCAAGTTGATTGAAGTTGGTACACGCTTGCAAATGCGCAGTGGTAGTGGCCGTAGCAACTTCTTTGGTGCTCCGACTTCGGGGGGTACTGCTGCTCCGGGTGCCGCTGTTCCTGGCGCTGGTGGTAGTTTTCCGCTTGATCCCAACGCATTCAACATTGTCTGGGGCGGCAACAGTAGCCGCTTTTTGTCCGCTATTAATCTGCTGGAAAGCAACGGTTATGCCTATACCTTGTCGCGGCCTTCGTTGGTGGCCTTGAGTGGGCAGACTGCCAACTTCCTGGCTGGTGGCGAAGTGCCAGTGCCAGTGCCTCAGGGGCAGGGTGGCAGTGTTGGTATTGAATACAAAGAGTTTGGTGTGCGTTTAACCATTTCACCGACAGTGCTCAGCCCGCAGCAAATCCTGTTGCGTGTGGCGCCAGAAGTCAGCGAACTGGACTTTACCAATGCCATCACGATTCAAGGCAGCATTGTGCCGGCACTGCGTATTCGTCGTACCGATACCAGTATTTCACTGGCCGATGGCGAGAGCTTCATCATCAGTGGTTTGGTGTCGCGTAATACTCTGAGCAATGTCGACAAGATGCCGGGGCTGGGCAATATTCCGATATTGGGCGCGTTTTTCCGCTCTAACCGTTTTGAATCTGAAGACCGTGAATTGCTGATGATCGTCACACCACGTCTGGTGCGTCCTATTGCAGCTGATGCCCGCTTGCCTGCCATGCCTGCGGAAGCCTGGCGTCGTTATAGCCCCGGCGCGGGCAGTCTTTTCTGGCAAGGGGTAGTGCCTCCTTACACCGAACGCCCCATTGAAGCAGGACGCTGATTATGAGCAGCCATGACCAGTCTGTAGTAATTGTTTCCAAACAGCGTGATTTGGCGGTTTGGTTAGGTAATTCGCTGGAAGGAACTGCCGAGGTGGTGCCTTGCCAGCAAACGGATCTGAACGACGTGTTGCAGCTGATCAGTATGGCATCGGCTTCCATCGTGTTTATTCCGGTTGAAAAAGACACCTGGCAAAACGATGTGCGCTTTATTGAAAGTCTGATGGCGGCTAGGCCGACACTGGCTTGTGTGGTGCTGGCCGAGTCACTGGATCAGGAACGCCTGTTGGCGGTGATGCGTGCGGGTGCCAAGGATTATTTGACCTTTGCCTCGCGTCCCAGCGATTTGTCCGGACTGGTGCGTCGTCTGGCTGAGCGCACGCCAGCGGTGGTCAGTGCGCCTATGCAGCAGGGTTTGATGGTGACCTTGGCCAGTGAGCGTCCAGTAGTGCATTCGGCATTTCATGCCATGCATCTATGTGCTGCCATTAAAGCCAAAGACCGTGATGCCAATGTGCTGCTGGTGGATCTGGGCCAGCCTTTTGCCGAGGCGCAGCAGGTGTTTGGTCTGGAAGGACAGTTCACCTTTATGGAGGCGCTGCGCAACCTGCGTCGTCTCGATAAAACCCTGGTTGAAACCACGTTTCCCAAGCACAAATCGGGTATTCGTGTGTTGTCTGCGCCGGTGGAAGGCATTCCGCTGCTCGACATCACTACCTCTGAAATGTATTTGCTGATTGGCACCTTGCGCAGCTTGTTTACGCATGTGGTGTTCAATATTGCCGGTCTGCCCACGGTGGACTTTACCGAGCTGCTCATTGGTAACTCCAACAGTGTGGTGTTCCCAGTTGATCAGTCCATTACCAGCTGTCGTGCCGGTCTGGATTTGGTGGCTCGCCTGAAAGAAATTGGCGTGCCGATTGCGGCACCCATGCTGTTGATTGATCACTACCACGCCAAGGTGTCACCCGATGACAAGGCCATTGCCCGGTCTTTTTCAATGGATGACTTCATTGATTTGCCGGAAGCCTCCGAGCTGCGTTTGCGTGCCATGAACCTGGGCCAGTTGATGTTTGAGCTAGCGCCACAGGACTTGCTGAGCAAGCAGTATCGCCAGTGGGCGACACTGATTTCCAGTACTGAAGATGCCAAACGTGTGGCGGAGGTTCATAAAACCAAGTCTGAAGAAGCCTCTGGTGGTTTTCTGGAAAAATTAAAAAAGTCGCTGTCCAATTGAGGGTGTAAGTCATGGCCATGGGATACATTCCGGGTGGTCGCTTGGCGGCCAAGCGAGTTGACCAAGACATTTCCAAGGTCAAGTTCATGTTTCACCGTTATCTCATCGATTCGGTGGACGACGACGGCTTTAATATTCTGGAAAATCAACGCCCCGTTATTCTGGAATATGTGCAGCGCAAGCTGACCAGCTATATCGCTGAGCATTCCTTGCCAGTGTCACGCTTTGAGGCTGATCGACTTTCAGAAGAGCTGGTGGATGAGTTGGTCGGTTTTGGGCCATTGGAGTCATTACTGAAAGACACCTCAGTGTCTGAGATCATGGTGAACGGTCCTAACAGGATTTTCTTTGAGCGCGATGGCAAAATTCAGCACAGTGAGCTGCGTTTTGTCGATGACAACCATGTGGCACGTGTTATTCAACGTATTCTGGCACCGATTGGCCGTCGTCTGGATGAGTCCAGCCCGATGGTGGATGCGCGTATGCCGGATGGCAGCCGGGTCAACGCTATTATTCCTCCAATTGCGCTGGATGGCCCCACCATCAGTATTCGTAAATTCCGTAAGGATTTGCTGCAAGCCAACGACCTTGTGACGTACAAATCCCTGAGTGCCGATATGCTGACTTTCTTGCAAAAAGCAGTGAGCCAGCGTGCCAATATTCTGGTCAGTGGTGGTACGGGTACGGGTAAAACGACGTTTTTGAATGTGCTGTCCACCATGATCAATCACGATGAGCGTATCGTGACGGTGGAAGATACCGCCGAGCTGCAATTGTCTCATGATCACGTAGTGCGCCTGGAAACACGTCCGCCCAATGCTGAAGGTTTTGGCGAGGTGAGCGCACGTGACCTGATTCGCAACGCACTGCGTATGCGCCCTGACCGCATTATTGTGGGCGAAGTCCGTAGCTATGAAGTCATGGATATGTTGCAGGCCATGAACACGGGTCATGAAGGCTCCATGAGTACCTTGCACGCCAACAATGCGGCGGATGCCTTGCTGCGTTTGGAAACACTGGTGGGTTTGTCCGGGCAGAAAGTTTCTGAATCTACCTTGCGCGCCATTATCGTGTCGGCACTGGACATTGTGGTGCAGTTGGCTCGTTTGCCTAATGGTCGCCGTTGTGTGTCTGAAATTGTGGAAGTGGTCGAGTTGCGTGATGACCAGTATGTGACCAATACCTTATTCAAGCTGGATCGCATTACGGGTGAGCACGAGCGTGTCAGCACCAATCCGGCCAAGCCGCGTGTCATTGAGCTGATGAAACAAGCCGAGGCCAGACGCTGATGTTGGTTCTGGTCTACGTCTTTATTGCTCTGTTGATGGGCCTGGGCGCGCTTTACTTTATCTGGACGGGCCAGGAACAGGCTCGTGAAGAGATGGTGGCCAAGCGGCTGTCATCGATTGGTGTGCAGGCCATCGAGTTTCCCGCCAAAGATCGCTTTACCGTGTATCTGGAGCGTGCCGGCATTTATCTAGAAACCACGCATCGACGCATGATCTTGTGGGTCGTGTTTTTGCTGATTGTGCTGTGTGCGTTTCAGTTTGGTATTGCATTGGCCTTGTTGCTGACTTTTGCCATTACTTTTTTCAGCTATACCGCGCTCGGCGTGTTGTACACCCGACGTCAAGGTTTGATTGTGACGCAGCTGCCACGTTTGCTGGATCAGGTGGTTCGCCTGATGCGTACCGGCAAAACCTTGGGTGACAGTTTTGCCATTGCCTCCAAGGATGCCGATGATCCTTTGCGTGTGGTGATGATGAAGTTACAGCGCAATATTGCTTTGGGCATGACCATTACCGAGGCGTTTCAGGAGTTGGCCGAAACCTACAACCTGAAAGAGCTGCAAGTGCTGGCATTGGGGGTTCAGGTTAACTCCCGTTATGGTGGCAGCCTGATTGATCTGTTGAATAACGTAATTACCCTGATTCATCAGCGTGAGCATTTGTCGCGCCAATTACGCGCATTGACGGGTGAAACACGTACCAGCGCAGTGGTGCTGTCGGCGCTGCCGCTGCTGGTGGGTACCTTCATGATTTTTTCCAACCCGGACTATATCTACACCATGATTGATGACCCCAGTGGCAAGTGGGTTTTATTCACCGCTGCTGCTATGCAGATTACCGGTATGGCGGTGATCTGGCGCATGTTGAGGAGTGTCTGACATGGGCTTTGGCGTATTGCTATTTCTGGTGGTAGTGGCGGCCATTAGCCTGGGCGTGTACCTGCTGACGCGTATTGCTGCCGAGCGCCGCCTGGTGGAAAAGCGTTTGTCTGTTCGTGGCGACAGTCAGGCTGATGCGCGTGTACTGTCCATGCGCTTTGCTGATTTATTTGATGACCAGGATCGCATTCGAAAGCATATCAATAAGGATTCCGAACTGGCACTGGCCATGTGGCAGGCGGGGTACCGTGCGCCTATCGAGCGCGCCACATTGTATGGTGTGCAGGTGCTGTTGCCTTTAGCGACGTTGGTACTGACGGGGCTGTGGGTTCTGTTTAATGGCTATACCCAAACTGCATTATTGGGTGGCGTGATCGTGATTATTTTATCGGTACTGGCTCCCAAACGTGTGTTGCAGGCGCGTGCCGTAGTGCGCATGAAGGCTATTGATGAAGAGCTGTCGTTGTTTGTGCAGATGCTGCGTATTTTGTTCGATTCTGGCCTAGCGGTTGAGCAGGCACTGAAAGTATTGGCCAGCGATGCTGAAACGGTATTGCCAGAACTGACCAAAGAGATCCGTCCCATTTTACGTCGTGCAGAACAGGGTCTGGATTTGGGTGAGGAACTGCAAAAATCGTCACAGGCATTGCAACATACCGACTATACCGACGTGGTGGTGATTATTCGTCAAATGCTGAAGCAGGGTGGCAGTGCTCGCTCTTCATTGAGCAAGATGGTGGAGCTGATTGAGGGTCGTCGCCTGTCAGGTATGCAGGAAAAAGTCAGCAAGCTGTCCGCCAAAATGACCGTGGTCATGATTGTATTCTTCTTTCCGGCACTGGTTATTTTGTTGGCCGGCCCGGGCTTTATTTCCATTGGCGACTCCATGGGTGATATGTGATGCGTGGTTTATGGTGTGTGTTCATGGTGTCGCTGTTGGCGGGTTGCACCACTTTAGCGGCACCTTCGTCATCATCGTCAGCACGTACCGTGGCCACTCTGGAAAGCGGGGTGCCGGTTCGCATTGAGTGCCGTCGTGAGCTGTCGCAGGAAGATGAGCTGAAACGTTCGATGGCGCAGGATCTGGCCGAGCAGGGCAGTTATTACGCGGCGCTGGCACAGACCGAAAGCCTGCCTCAGCACATGGCAAAAGTGGCTTTGCTGAAGGCAGATATTTTGCGCCGTCTGGATGCTGACAAATCAGAACAGTGGTATCGCGCTTTGTTAGGAGGTTGCCAAACCGGCTTTGCCGAGCATGGCCTGGGTTTGCTGGAGGCCGGTCGTGGCCGTTACAGCGATGCCGTGACTCGTCTGGCCGAGGCTGCCCGTGCGCATCCAGCCGATGCACGTATTCGCAACGATTATGGTGTCGCGTTATTGCACCTGGGTCGTGACGACAGCGCCCGCTTTGAGCTGCGCACCGCGCATGAGCTGGCACAGGACGATGCGCAGCCCCAGTTTAATTTGATGTTGTTAAGCCTGTTGACCAACGACATTCCCGCCTGGCAACAGATGCGTGAGCGTTGGCAGCCACTGGCTGAGTTGCGCATAGAGCTGCTCTTGGTATGTCAGCGCTTGGCGCAAATTCGTCAGGCTGCTGGAGCAGGTACACGAGCCTGTTTGATTGATCCAGCGCTGTAATGTTGTGTGGTCGTGTTGTTGCTTAATTGTACTGACACCATTGTTTAAATGATTTTCAACGTATGCTTTGTATGTCATGAGCGGAGATGTGCCATGAAACGTTTTCTAGTAGTTGCTGCGGTTGTGCTCTCGGCTAATTCATTGGCAGTGGCCGAAGAAGTGATTGTGCAGCCCGAAACCAAGCCTTTTACCGTATTGCGCTGGTGGCAAGAGCGCCAGGCCCAGCAGCACGATAATTTGCCGATTCCAGGTGATAGCACCGAAAGCTGGCTGGCTATGCAGCGCGAAGGCAATATGGCCTCGGAAAATCCTCAGGCCGCCACACGTGAGCTGCGCGAAAAAGCCGCTGAGCGCTTCCTGAAAACCTACGATTTCCCGATTCCTGAAAACGTGTACGGTACGGATTTTAAAGCAGGAAAATAAGCAATTCGGAGCAGTGTGATGCGCCTTACAGCGGTCAGCCATTCGGCAAACAGTCAGCGTGGAGCAGTCGTCATTATGACGGCGGGTTTTATGCTGCTCGGCGTGCTGTTTTTGGCCTTGGCGGTAGATACCGGACGGCTGTACATGGAAAAGCGAAATCTGCAACGTGTTGCAGATGTGGTGGCTTTGGAGTTGGCCTCGACGGAATGGTGCGCGAATGGTGCGCCAGGTGGTGAGGCTACGATAGCGTTGAATCGAAATATTCCTGCTGGTGCTAGCATCGTATTTAAGTCTGGTTCTCCTAAGTGCGGTACCGTGGATGATGGTGTTCCTCGAGTGTTTACACCCGATGCAGATGGTAATGCGGTGCAGGTCGAAGTTATTCATTCGGTGGCCAAGAGCTTAGTAGCTGGTGGGTATTTTAGTAGTGATCCGAATGTTGATTTGTGGGCTGTGGCAGTTGCATCCCGTGGGGGTGATCCACTAGCAGCACTTGTTATAAGAAGCACTTTGGTCAACGTTAATGAGGGGCTATTGAACTCACTTGTTGGTGGTCTGTTGGGAGGGAGTGTTAGCCTGACCGCTGCTAGTTGGGAAGGTTTGCTTGATACCAATATTGTGCTCTTGGATTTTCTAGATGAGCTCAAGTTGCGTTTGGGAATTAGTGCTGGTGGTTATGATCAAGTTCTTAATACGTCGGTAACTTTGGGCGAAATACTTGATGTTGCCGCAGACGTATTACCTGCCGATGCGGGAGCTGTGCAAGCCTCGCTTGGGATGTTAGGGCAGAGTATTGGTGCTGATGTTGCCCCTATAGGGATTAAGTTATCTGATATTTTGGATGTTCAGACAGGTGATGGTGCTGGTGCAGATATAAAGACCAGCCTCTTCGGGCTGGTTCAAGGCTCAATTATGTTGGCGAATAAGGAAAGCCCCGTAGTTGTTAATAATTTACAGGTTGGCCTGCCAGGGTTGTTGGGGGTTTCTATCAATCTTAAAGTTATTGAGCCTCCAAGAGTATCTGCAATAGGTAATCCGGCTGAGGCGAAGTTGAACCCATTGGGGGATGCGAAGATATATGTACAGACGGCACAGGTTCGGCTCATGGTGTCGCTTAACCTACCCGCACTTTCTATTGCGACTAATCTTCTGAATAGTTTAGGTAATCTTGTTTTTGACTTGCTTGGAGCCTTGCTTGGTGGCCTTTTAGGTGGGACTCCACATATTCAGATAGTACCAAGTCCAAGAATTGATTTGAGCCTTGATATTGGTGGTGCTAGTGCTCATGTGACAGACTTCAGTTGTGAGTCAGGTGGGGAAAAAATGTTAACTGCAGCAGCTGATACGGCTGTAGCTGTGCTGCGTATAGGTGATATGAGCAAAGGAGCTGGTGGTAGTGCTGCTCAAAAAGCAGCAGCAGCAAAGATAAATGCTTTTTCATCTAGTGAACCACCTACTGTGGATCCTATAGCGATTATCGATATTGGCTCAAGGAACTGTGTTCTTGGAATTTGTGGGCCTCGGACTCCGTTTGCGGGAGGAGGGCTAGGGCTTATGTTGGACGTGCCTGTGGCTAAGACCTCTGCTCCTTCCCTAGTTTACTTGGTAGATAGCCCGCCTGATGACTCAGGAAATTTGCCGGAAGTTAAGTTGATGCCGGAAACTGAGGGTTATAAGAAAATTAGTGGGGGTAATGTGGTTTCTAGCTTGCAGGGAACCCTGAACGGTATAGAGATTCAGGCTTTTCAGCCACAGCCTGGGCAGAATAATTTGCTTGGTGGGGTATTAGGTCTTGTTGGTGCGGCATTTACTTCCATTAAAGGGATTGTTAATCCTTTGATTAGTGGGCTGTTGTCTCCGCTATTAGATCCTCTTCTGAATAGTCTTTTAAAGGATGTGCTGGGTCTTAGTCTG
Source organism: uncultured Paraperlucidibaca sp. (assembly GCA_964569335.1). Classification (GTDB taxonomy): domain Bacteria; phylum Pseudomonadota; class Gammaproteobacteria; order Pseudomonadales; family Moraxellaceae; genus Perlucidibaca. The sequence goes on along the minus strand of CAZMVL010000016.1, from coordinate 1,275 downwards.
GCGGAAGCAGATGTGGGAGGTTTTCTCACGTGCAATAGCGAGGAAGGCGTGCGGCTTGTGAATTAATTTAGTGTAGCAATAGCTCAGCTTTTGAGCTGAGCGTTGTCGGTAGTTTCGGAATGGTACCAATACCTGGTAGCCCTATGATTGGCTTCAGTGGGGCATTGGCAGCGTAGGGTTGGGTGATAATGATTTTTAGCAGGCAACCCTCACCTTCTGGCGTACAGGTAACTGGTAGTATTTCGTAGCCTGCTCTCCATGTAGCAGGCAGCTTCAGCATTTCGGCCTGTGCCGCCGCTCTGGCTTGTTCTATTCGTAGTGTTGGGTTGGTAATCATAGCTCCGACACGAGCTCCCTCTGCTGTGGCTCGATGCATGGTTTGCAGCACAATTAACGGCGCAACATAGCAGACCATCGACCAAAACACTGCCCAGACAATTGTAAATACCAGTGCGAATTCAATTACGGCTACGCCCTTTTGGTGGCGTTTGGCTGTTTTGTTGATACGTGATGATATAAGCATGGTCGGCCTCATCAGGAGCTATTTCTGGACAGGCGAATTTTGGTCTCGGCGGTGTAGGGGCCGAGATTGGGAATGCTGGCTCCCAGCAGATTAAGTGCGGGAGCAATACATGAGCTTCGGAGTGTGCTGGTATTGCAGCCTGGATATGTCACTCTGATGACTAGTACCTTATACGAAAGCTCACTGGTAATGTTGCCGTCAACATCTTCGGCGGTAAGGTCTTCGTCAATGATATTGACATCGTATGGCTGCTGAAGTGCATTAACGAATGCGGTTGGCAGCAGTTTGTTGAGCTCTGCATTAAGCGCATCTTGTGCATTGCCTATAGTTGGTTCTTCAAAGCGCACTACATGTCGTGCTGCCTCTGCCACAGCATGATTCATGGTTTGAAACAGAAAGAACGGCATGGCATAGCTGATAATCGCCCAGAATACGGCAAACAGCAGTGCAAACACGATCGAAAACTCGATCGCGGTAGCACCTTGTTGCTTTCTCAATCTGTGCTTTTGCATGGTTAATCTGCCCAAAACCCACCCGAATACCATAGTAGCGCCTGATTTGGTCTTGAAACCATTGTATTTGTGTAAGCATGAGGTCAAATCGGGCTGGTTGGTCTATATCTGATTTTATAGCAAGCAGTTGCTTGCTATAAAACCCAATCGCTTGGATAATGAGTTTATGCCGACTGTGTTGAGGTGGCGACGTCCCCCCGTATTTGAGTAGCACGTAGTTTTAGAGTCCAATCCCACTAT
>CAZMVL010000015.1:0-50006 GCA_964569335.1 uncultured Paraperlucidibaca sp. | reverse complement strand
GGGCGTCGTCCGCGACCGCGGCTGGCGCGCGGCGCGGTCGGACGACGAGCCGGTCGTCGTCGGGGCGGCGGGGGCCTCGTCGGCCGTCGCGCGGCCGTCGCCGACGCCCGCGCCGAACAGCTCGCGGTGCTGGTCCTCGGCGGCCGTGGTGGCGGTGGTGCCCGGCGCCGGCTCGTTGCGGTCCTTGGTGCCCCCGCCCCCCGAGCGGGCGGTGTCGAGCGGCAGCGCGTACTCCCGGCCGGCTGGCGAATCGGGGTCGATCGTCACGCCCGACTGGGCGTGGGCTCCCGGCACCGCGCCGAGCAGCAGCAACGCCGTCACCGCCGCGATCAGGGGGAACCGAGGGGCCATGGGGCCAGTATGCCGTCTGCCGGACGGGCACGCGACGGCCGGCCGGGCGGCCCGCAGCTGCCAGGATGGGGCCGTGTGCGGCATCTGCGGATACGTCTCCCCCGATCGCGTGCCGCTCGACGTCGAGGCGGGACGCCGGATGCGCGAGACGCTGGAGCACCGCGGACCGGACGGCTTCGGCGAGAGCATCGTGTCCGACCGCAACGGCCTGCACGGCTGGATCGGCCATCGGCGCCTGCGGATCGTGGACCTGTCGGAGGCCGCGCACCAGCCGATGGAGAGCGACGACGGCACGGTCGTCCTGAGCTACAACGGCGAGGTCTACAACTTCTCCGCCCTGCGCGACGAGCTGCGCGCCCGGGGAGCGCGGTTCGGCTCCCACGGCGACACGGAGGTGGTCCTGCGCGCCTACGAGGCCTGGGGCGATGCGTTCGTGGAGCGGCTGGACGGGATGTTCGCGCTGGCGGTCTGGGACGCCCGCCGCGGGCGCCTGCTGCTGGCCCGCGACCGCACCGGCAAGAAGCCGCTCTTCTACAGCACGGCCGGCGGGCGCCTGACCTTCGCGTCGGAGATCAAGGGGCTGCTGGCCTGCCCGTGGGTCGCGGGCGAGGTCGACGCGGAAGCGGTGCCGGAGTACCTGACCTACGGCTACGTGCCGACGCCGCGCACGATGTACCGCGACGTGCTGGAGGTCCCGCCGGCCTCCACCGTCGTCTACGACCGCGACGGTGCTCGTGCGCCACGGCCGTACTGGAGCGCGCTGCCCGCCGACGGGCAGGACCTGCGACCCCGCGGGTCGGTGCCGAGCGAGGTCGCCCGGCTGCTCGGCGAGGCGACCGAGCGGCGGATGATCGCCGACGTGCCTCTGGGCGCGCTGCTGTCCGGCGGGATCGACTCGTCGCTGGTGGTCGGTCTGATGAGCCGGCGCGCGTCCGAGCCGATCCACACCTTCGCGATCGGCTTCCCCGAGGAGCCGTCGTACGACGAGCGGGCGCACGCTCGGCTCGTCGCCGAGCACTTCGGCACGCGCCACACCGAGCATGCGGTGCGGATGGACGCGGTCGGGCTGATCGATCGCCTGCTGTGGCACCACGACCAGCCGTTCGCCGACTCGTCCGCGATCCCGACCTTCGTCGTCGCCGAGCTGGCGCGGCGCGAGGTCAAGGTGGTGCTCAACGGCGACGGCGGGGACGAGGTCTTCGGCGGCTACCAGCGGTTCCGCGCCGCCGCGCTGTCGCGGCTGCTGCCGCGGTCCGCGGGGCGCCTGGCGCGTCCGGTGGCCGGGCTGCTGCCGCGCGGGAGCGGCTACCAGGACCTCGGCCGCCGGGCCCAGCGCTACCTGGAGCGGGCGGAGGGCACGGTGCTCGACCGCTACCAGTCGTGGATCGCGAGCATCTCCGAGGAGATGCTCCCGTCGCTGCTGGCGCCGGAGCTGCGGCCGCTGGCGGCCCGCGAGCACGTCCGGCGCTCGATGGAGGCCCGCTACGCGGAGGCCGGCGCGCTCCCCGAGCTCGACCGGATCCTCTACGCGAACCTCTGCACCTACCTGCCCGACGACCTCTCGGTCAAGGTCGACCGGACGACGATGGCGCACGGGCTCGAGGCCCGGTCGCCGTTCCTCGACACCGCGCTGATCGAGTACGTCGCGCGGATCCCGGCGCGGCACAAGGTCGGCCTGCGCCGGGTCAAGCCGCTGCTGCGCCGGGCGTTCCGGCCGCTGCTCCCGGAGGCGACCTGGAACCGCCCCAAGCAGGGCTTCGGGGTGCCGATGCACCGCTGGTTCCGCGGCGAGCTGGGCACGATGTTCGCCGACGAGGCGCTGGCCCCGGACGCCCGGACCGGGGCCTACCTGGACCGCGACGCGGTGCGCCGGCTGTGGACCGAGCACCGGGCCGAGGACGGCGACCACGGCGCGCGGCTGTGGACGATCCTGATGCTCGAGCGCTGGCTGCGGCGGGCCGAGCGCCCGGTCGAGCTGCGGCCCCCGAGCGGCGACGGCCTGCTCGACGTGGCGACCGCGACGTGACGGGGCGCCAGCGTCGGTCATCCCTACGCCGAATCCCGCACGTTTTCATCGTATACTCACCGTCCTGCCGCTGGACGTGAGCCCCGAACGGGCATTTGCCCAGGGCACCGTACGTCGGACGGCCAGTGAGATGTCTGCCGACCGATGCTTCGCCTACCGACCCTCTTGATCGCCTTCGCCTTGCTGGTCTGCGCCGGTGGGTTCGCCTTCGTCGCTGACGATCAGGGCTCCGCCGCCGTCGGTGCGCTCGGCATCGCCGTCGTGCTGCTGACCTCATGGGCCGCGGAGATCGGCCCGTGGCGGCGCGATCGGGCTGGCTTCGCGGCCGATGCCAGCGCTAGCGAGCGGGCGATTCGGCGCAGCAGAGAGCTGATCGACGATCGCATGCTCCAGGTCCCGCACGCGTCCGCCCTTGCTCCTCTCTCGATCGCCGGCCTGGCCCGGATCCGTGGCCAGGGCACCGCGCGGACCATAGGTGATCCCGTGAGCGCGTTTGATGCTGCGGAGGGCCGTTTCGTGCTCGTCGGCGAGCCGGGAGCCGGCAAGTCGACGGTCTTGGTCCAACTCTGCCACGCGCTCCTGGAACGGGGGGATGTCGACCCCGATACGCCGATCCCGGTGTTGCTGTCGCTCACCACGTGGCGGGAGCGGCGGCAGCAGCGTCGGCAGTGGCGGAGCCGGAGCGGCTCCGCAAGCGATCCTTTCACGACCTGGTTCGTCGAGCAAAGCGCCCTGACCCTCGGAATCTCGGAACGCGACGCGCGGCTTCTGCTGCCGTCGTTGGTACCGGTGCTTGACGGACTCGACGAGGTCGCGTCGGACCAACGCCGGACGGTGGCCGCCGCGATCGAGCAGATCGCGCTGCGCTCGCCCCGCCGGAAGCTGGTCGTCGCTTGCCGCGAGCGCGAGTTCACGGCGATGTCCGCCCTCCGGCAGGACGCTCTTCCCGCCTACCGGCTCGAGCCGCTCTCGAGGGGTGGCTTGGTGCGCTTCTTCGAGGCGCTCGACGCCGCCCACTGGAAGCCGGTACTGGCTGCGATCAAGGATCCGCGCTCACCGCTCGGGTCGGCATTGTCGACGCCGCTGATGCTGACCGTCGCCATCGCCGCTTGGGGGACGAACGATCCGACCTCACAGATTCCGTCGAGGGACGAGACGGTCGAGCAAGCCCGCGGACGGCTCTGGGACCTCTGGGTGGAACGAGCCGCCCGCCAAGCCGGAAGCGACGCCTTCGCGCTGGCCGTCGGTCTCGCGCGTGCCGCCGAGGTGTCGACCCGCACCGAGATCCGGTTCGAGGAGCTCGGCGACACCGGTACACGGCGGGCTTGGTGGAGCGCCAAGATCGCAGTCGCGGTGACGATCGCGGTGGCGACACAGGCGTATTTGCTGGCCGTGATGTCGCTCTGTCTGAACGTCATGGTCGCAACGCCCATCGCGTTCACGCGGATTGCCGGCCCTCGACTCATCAACCGTAGTCATCGTTTCGAGAGCCGCCTGCGCTTTGCCGCGGTGGCCACGCTGACGGGCGTTCTCATCGCGATTCCGTTCTACCCCGGACCCTGGTACGAGATCCTCGCGACGTTTCCGGTCGCGATCGGCTTGACGATCGCGGTGGGCATGCTCGTGGTGTGGTCGAACCCGTCCCTCCTGGACGAGTCGTGGCCCCCTCTCCCGTTGGGGGATCCGTTCGCGCTCGCTCGGGTGCGCACGCTGGCGCTGCTCGGTGTCTTTGCGTCGCTCGCCGCTGTGCAAGCCATGCGCGAGAACGTTACGTACGGGATTGTCTTTGCATCGTTCATGCTGATCCTCCTACCCGCTACCGACGACGTCGGGCACCATTGGCTCGCGCGGGGCTGGTATCGGGCCCAGTCGCGGGGCGGTCCGCTCCGACGACAGATCGCTGCTCTCGTCGACGCCGGCTTCCTTCGACCCACCAGTGACGCTTGGCGGTTCTTCCACCTGGAATTGCAGAGCCACCTGGCCAACCGACCCGGGCCGGGCAGCCGGCACCGATTCGAGCGCCGTGAGCTGGCAGAGTCGATCACGTCGGTAGCTATCGTCAGGGCCCAGCAGGGTCGGTACGACCTCGCCGAGGAGGCGTTTCGGAGGGCGATCGTCGCCGATCTCGAAAGCGCGGTTCCCCACTTCAACTACGGGGCCTTCCTCTTCGACCACCGCCAGGATTCGGCGCGGGCCGAGCAGCACTACCGGCGGGCGCTCGCCATCAATCCGTACTACAGCTGGGCCTTGGCGGCCTACGCCAATCTGCTGCAGCGGATGGACGGGAACGTTGAGCAGATCGAGGAACTCTATGGGCGCGCACTGGCTGTGAGGCCGAACGACGGCCCGACGCTCCGCTGGTTCGCGCTTTTTCTACACCGCCACGGTCTTTCAGCGCAGCGGACCGACGCGATCTACCGACGTGCCATCGCGGCGGATTCCGACAACGCGACGCTCCTCGGCGCGTACGCGGACTTCCTGCACGCTGTGCAAGACGATCGCGATGCAGCACAGACATACTATGAGCGGGCGATTGGCCTTGGTGCCGTTGAAGCGCACGTCTTGGCACGCTACGCCGAGTTCCTCGCCGCCGATCCCCAGCAACGCGATCGAGCGATCACCCTCTACGAGCAGGCCGTCGCCTCAGATCCGGATGACGTAGGTATTCGGGTCGCGTACGCCTGGTTCCGTGACGTTACGCTGCGGGACCGTGCGGGATCCGTGGAGCTGTACCGGCGCGCCTACGAGTTGGCACCGGATCGTGTCGATATCGCGGCGCAGTACGCGTTCGTCCTCGACCAGCTGGGCCACGAGCCGGATCGGGCTTGGGAGCTCCATCGTCAGGTGACCGCAGATGAGCCGACGGCGAGCCAGCTCGGCAGCTACGCCCGGAACTGCGCCGGAAGACGCGATTGGCCGAACGCGAAGCGGCTCTCTCGACAAGTTCTGGAGACCGTGGCCCTCGGCGAGGAGCCGTTGGCCCTCGAATGCTGGTTCTACCTCTGGGCGAGTGGGGATTCGCATGCGCGTCGGCGAGTCCACGAGATGCTCGATACCGGTGTTCGATCGCTGGAATGGGAGCTGAGCGCGGTGGTTGATGCGGCTCGATCCGACGGACATCCGGAGATCGACGAGCTGGCCGAGGCCGCTCGCCGGATCGCGAGGCAGGCCCCACCGCAGCGTTCCGACCTCGCTGGCTCACCCGCCACGACGACGCAGTCCGCAAGTCCGCCGTTCTGCTGATCGACAGCCGGATCTCCGCGCTGCCGACCTCGCCGCTCGCGGCGGACGAGATCGGTGCTCGAATCCTGACTTCGATGCTCAGCCGTCGCCGCGGAGCACCGCGGCGGGGCTTTCACCCGCGTCCGGGAGCCGGAAGGCGAACTCGTTGCAGCCCAGGCCGTTGTGGACGACCTGGCGCTCCAGCACCAGGCCGTGCTCCCGGGCGCGATCGAGCACCGCGCCGGGGGTCGCGACCTCGAACGGGTAGCCGCCGACCCAGTCGAGCAGGTCGTGCCAGCGGCTCATACCCCGCAGGCTGCGGTAGCGCGTCCAACTGCGGACGTAGCGGTCGGGACGCAGCTGCGCCGTCCGCACCGCCAGCTGGGCGAGCTCGAACGGCGCCATCACGGCCACGGCGTAGGGCACGCGCAGCCGGCGCGGCAGCCGGTTGTAGAGCCGCTTGATCGCCCGCCACAACCGGCTCAGGTCGCCCTGGTCGTTGTAGAGCGCGACCAGCAGCTGGCCGCCGGGCGCGACCGCCCGGGCGGCGTGGTCGAAGGCGGTCCAGAGGTCGCCGGTGTGGTGCAGCACGCCCCACGAGTAGACGACGTCGAAGCGGCCCAGCTCGGCCATCGCCGCGGCGTCGAGCACGCTCGCCTGCGCGATCGTCCAGCGCTCGGCGTCGACGCCCTCACGCCGGCGCAGCTCTCGTGTGCACGCCACGCTGTCGGGGTCGTAGTCGAACGAGTGGATCCGGGCCGCCCCGAGTCGGGCGGCGGCGAGCGAGAACAGACCGCTGCCGGAGCCGATGTCCAGCCACCGGCGTCCCGCGACCGCTCCCGGCCCGGCCAGCTCCTCGACCGAGCGGATCGCCTCCTGGATCCGGTCCTCGTCGAGCCGGGTGAGGAACGCCGCCCAGTTCTCGCCGAACGCGAACCGCGCGTCGTCGTCGCTGCCCTGCATGGCCGGGATCGTCGCACGGCGGTCGCCGGGAGGTCCGGTCGTGCCGCCGGGTCAGTCGCGGCGCGGCAGCGACCGCAGCAGCTCGGAGGTCTCCGCGACCATCCGCTCGAGCGAGAACCGCTCGACGATCCGGCGGCGGCCGGCGTCGCCGAGCTGCCGGCGCAGGGCCGGGTCGCGCAGCAGGCGCTCGAGCGCGTCCGCGAGCGCGTCCGGGTCCGCCGGAGGCACGAGCAGCCCGGTCCGCTCGTCGACGACCAGGTCGGCGATCCCGTTGACCTGCGTGCCGACCACGGGCAGCGCGCTCGCCATCGCCTCCATCACCGACCCGGGCATGCCCTCCTGCGACGACGGCAGGCAGGCGACGTCCGCGTCGGCCAGCTCCTGGGCGATCCGGTCGGGGGCGAGCGGTCCCCGCACGACGACGACGTCGCGCAGGTCGAGCCGCGCGACCTGGTGCTGGACGGCCTCCCGGGTGGGCCCCGCGCCGATCAGCACGAGCCGGGCCGGGACGCCGCGGTCGCGCAGCCGCGCGAGGGCGTCGACCAGGTCCGCCTGGCGCTTGACCGGGGTGAACCGCCCGACGCAGACGACGGTCGGCGGGCCCCGCCGGTCGGAGCGGTCGGGCACCGGCCAGCGTTCCGGGTCGATGCCGTTGGGGATCCAGCGCAGCCGACGGCGGCTCACGCCGTGGTCGGCGAGGACCTCGAGCGCACCGGGGGAGTTGGCGACGTAGGCGTCGACCAGCGGTGCCGTCGCTCGCTCGACGGCCATCGCGACTCGCCCGCGGGGGCTGTCGATCCGCTCGACCTCGGTCACGTACAGGCCGCGCACACCGACCACGGCCGGCGGTCGGCGGGCGAGCGTGCGGGCGAGCAGCCGGACGGCGAGCCCGGTCTGGAACCCGTAGCCGCAGAGCACGTCGAATCGCTCTCCGCGGACGGCGCGCGCCAGCCGCCGGAGCTCGCGCGGGGACCCGCCGCCGCCGAGCGAGCGGACGGCGACGCCAGCCGCCCCGAGCTGGGCCGCGACCGGTCCCGGCCGATCGAGGATCAGCACGGTGGCCTGCACGCCGTGCCGGCGCCCGTGCTCGGCGAGCGCGGCCACCATCAGCTCGGTCCCGGCCACGGCGTCCCGGCGCAGGACGTGCGCGACCCGCAGCGGGCGCGCCCGGCCGGTGGCGTCGGCGGCCACGGCGGCGGGCGGTGATCCGGTGCGGGCCATCGGCCGGAGCCTATCCGGCGGCACCGTTCCGGTCCCGCGAGCGCGGTTCACCGGACGCCGACTCCACGGCCTCGCGCAGCGACGCGTCACGGGGATTGAGCGCCAGCGCCCGGGCGTACGACCGGCGAGCGGCGGCGCGGTCGCCCGATCGCGTCTGCAGGTCACCGAGCAGCGCCCACGTGACGAAGTCGTCGGGGCGCTGCCGCAGCGCGGCTTGCAGCGTCGCGATCGCCGGGGCCGGGTCGCCGTAGCGGGCCAGCGCCGCGGCCTTCGCGTGGTACGCGCCGAGCGCGTCGGCGTCGCGGGCCAGCGCGGCGTCGGCCCGCCGGATCGCCGTCGCCGGGTCGTCGGCCGCGGCGGCGCGGGCGGCCCGTACGTCGTGCTCGACCAGCAGGCGCGTGCTCAGTCCGACGACCGCCACCAGCAGGATCGCGACGCCGACGACGGCGGGAACGGCCACCCGCGGGTCGCGCAGGCGGATCGGCGTGCGGGCGACCGCCGCGGCGGGACGCGCCCGGAGCACGGCGGCCGCCCCCACGAACGCCACCCCCGTGACGCCGGGGAGCAGCGCGATCCAGTCGATGTTGGCGTGCAGCGCCCAGGCCGCGACCATCCCGGCGCCCGCGGCGACGAGGAACCGCTCGCGAGGGTCGGAGCCGGCCCGACGGACCGCGGCCACGACGCCCCAGAGCAGGGCCGCGGCGAACGCCGCGAGCAGCAGCCCACCGACCAGCCCGAGCTCCGCCAGCGTCTGGAATCCGAGGCTGTGCGGCTGCTGGATGTCCTCCGGCGTGCGCCGCTCGCGGAAGTAGGGAATCGCGTAGCCGCCCGCGCCCGTGCCGATCATCGGGCGATCGGCGAAGGCGTCGACCGCGATCCGCCAGTAGTCGTAGCGGGTGCCGGCTCCGGACAGCAACCGCTGACCGGTGCCGTCGGGCTGGACGTCGACCTCGACGAAGGCCGTGTACTGGTCCGCGACGCGATCGGCGATCGTCGGGGCGCGGACGGCGGCGACGACCAGCCCGACCACGGCGACGGCGACGATCGCGACCACGGCGGCGCGCCGCAGGCCGCGGACCGTCGCGGCCGGGAGCCGCGCTGCTGCCGCCACCAGCAGGCCCCAGGCGACGCCGACGGCGACCGACGCCAGCAACAGCGCGGTGCCGGCGTCGCGCACCGCCGACGCCGGCGTGCCCTCGAACGTCGTTCGCGAGAGCACGTCGGTCAGCGTGGGCAGTACCGCGACGATCGCCGCCCCGATCACGACCGCCGCCCCGGCCCGCCGCAGTCGGCCGCCGACGCAGAGGATCACCACCAGCACGCCGAGGACCGTCGCCAGGACCACCCCGCGGGACTGGGTGAGCAGCGCCAGGCCGGCGAGCAGGGTTGCCGCTCCGGCGCCGCCCCCGGCGAGCAGGGCGGAACGCCGCCACCCCGCCAGGCTCAGGCACGCCATCAGAGCGAGCACGTAGACGCTGCCCTGCCCGTTGACGTAGCCGAGCGGGCCGTTGAGGCGCCCGGCCAGGAACACGTCGAGCCCGTCGTCGCCGAGCATCCGGAGGAGCGTCCAGACGGCAACGCCGAGGACGCCCGCGGTGGCCGCCCCGACGCTCCAGGCGGCCGCTCGCGCGTCGCGCACCAGCAGCACCAGCACCAGCAGCAGCCCGCCGAGGACGAGCAGTCGCTGCCCGCCCTCGGCGGCGAGCGACGTCGAGGGCGCCCAGCGGGCGGAGAGCAGGCTCCACAGCCCCAGGGCGACGAGGCCACCGACGGCCACGGTCGCGGCGCGCCCGGGACCGCGCGTCCGCCCGGAGTCGGAGAGGGCGAGGGCGACGATCATCGCCGCCAGGACCAGCCCGCCGAGCGTCCACGTGCGCTGGTCGTATCCGCCGTGGAGGAACGGGGAGAGTCCGAGCGCCAGCGAGACGGCCACGAGTACCACCAGCCGCAGGCGGGCGCCGGGACCGTCCGGCGACGCGGGCTCGTCGTGCGGGAGACGCACCGGCGGGACGGCGCCGGTGGGGGGAGGGCTGGCCGCGGCGTGCACCGGCGGTGATCCTAACCCGTGGGTCCGGGCGCGGCTGCCCACCGGCGCGGCGGGCTACTCGCTCTGCGCGCGCGGTGCGCGGGCCCACGCCGGGGGCTCGAGCCAGAGGATCACGCCGGTGGCGGCGAGCAGGTACGCCGCAGCCGCCACCGCGATCAGCGCGGACGAGACCTGCGTCGCGCCGATCGCCAGCGCCGCCAGCAGCGCCTGGCTGGCGCCGAGCGCGAACGCCACCCGGCGCGGCGTTCCCAGCCGCGCGCGCACGCGGTAGGTCAGGTGGTCGTGGCCGCCGGTCAGGATCGACACGCCCCGGCGTCGTCGCGAGACGATCACCAGCGCGGTGTCGAGCAGCGCGACGCCGACCAGCACCACCGCCACCGGGACAGCCTGCCCGGCGGGCAGGGCGTCCGACGTGCCCGCCATCACGAGCACGGCCGCCGCGAGCCCGATCGGCATCGACCCGCCGTCGCCGAGGAAGATCCGCGCCGGCGACGTCAGGTTGTAGGGCAGGAAGCCCAGGCAGGCGCCGGCCAGGGCACCGCCGCCGGCCGCCAGCCAGGCGTTGCCCTCCACCAGGCCGAGCACGGCGGCCGAGGCCGCGACCACCAGGGCGAGCGTGCTCGAAGCGCCGTCCATGTTGTCGAAGAGGTTGAACGCGTTGACGACGATGACCACCCAGAGCATCGTCAGCGGCAGGTCGACGAGCGCCGCTCCGCTGTCCCAGCCCAGGCCCGCGGCCCAGATCCCGGTCGCCAGCAGCAGCTCGATCACGACCCGCAACCCGGGCGAGAGCGTCCGTCGGTCGTCGATCGTCCCGACGACCCAGAGCACCAGCAGCGCCCCGGCCAGCACCAGCGTGCGTGGGCCGTCGACCGCCCCGGCCAGCCCGGCGAGCGCGACGAGGACCCCCGCCGTCACCGCGGCTCCGCCGAGGTACGGCGTCGGCCGTCGGTGGGTCTTGTATCCGACGGGCAGGTCGTGGAAGCCCCAGCGCACGGCCGCCCGGATCGCCAGCGGCGTCAGCGCGCCGGCGACCAGCAGCGCCACCAGCAGCGCCAGCAGGAACCGGACCTCGGGCGACACGTCAGCGGGACCTCAGACCGGGGGCTTGGTGGTCTCGTGGGTGATCACGTCGCGCAGGATCTCGTCGAGCCCGCGGGTGTGCTGCCAGCCGATCGCCGCGTGGATCTTGCTGGTGTCCGGCACCCGCCGGCGCATGTCCTCGAAGCCCGACCCGTAGGCGGTGTCGTAGGGCACCTCGACGATCCTCGACGCCGAGCCCGTCAGCGCGATCACCCGCTCGGCGAGCGCGCGGACCGTGGTCTCCTCGGTCGAGCCGATGTTGAAGACCTCTCCGTAGTGGCGATCGTCGGCCATCAGCGCGACGAGCGCGTCGACGACGTCGGCCACGTGGCCGAAGCATCGGCTCTGCTCGCCGTCGCCGAACAGCTGGAGGTCGCGCTCGGCCAGCGCGCTGCGGACGAACTTCGGGACGACCATCCCGTACTGCCCGGTCTGACGCGGGCCGACGGTGTTGAACATCCGCACGACGACGGTCGGCAGCTTGCGCTCGGTCCAGTAGGCCAGCGCCAGGAACTCGTCGATCGCCTTCGAGCAGGCGTAGGACCACCGCCCCTTGGTGGTCGGGCCCAGCACCAGGTCGCCGTCCTCGCGGAAGGGCAGCGCGGCCGACTTCCCGTAGACCTCGGACGTCGAGGCCAGCAGCACGGGAGTCCGCGTCCGAGCGGCTTCCGACAGGACGACCTCCGTGCCGTGCACGTTGGTCTCGATCGTGCGGACCGGCGACTGGACGATCAGCTCGACGCCGACGGCGGCGGCCAGGTGGTAGACGAGGTCGGCCGCGTCGATCAGGTCGGCCACCACGGCCGCGTTGGCGCAGCTGTCGATCGTCAGCGAGAACCGTGGGTGGTCCTTGAGCTGCCGGATGTTCTCCATCGACCCGGTCGAGAGGTCGTCGAGGACGTGGACCCGGTGGCCGCGGTTCAGCAGCGCCTCACTGAGGTGGGAGCCGATGAATCCCGCGCCGCCGGTGATCAGGACGCTGCCGGTCATCGGTTGATGGTGGCGAAACTCACCGGCACACAGTACCCCGCTGGGCGGCGTCCGCAATCGGTGTGGTCGCCGGTAGACGTATGGTGGATCGGTGCCGTCAGCGCTCGCGCAGCAGACGGTCGTAGAGGTCGCCGACGTCGGCGACCAGCCGTTCCGCCGCGAAGCGGCCGGCGACGTGCTCCCGCGCGGCACGGCCCATCGCCGGCAGCTCGGCGCGTCGCGCGTCGGCGTCGCAGATCGCGTCGGCCAGCGCGTCGGCGTCGCCCGGCGGCACCAGGAGCCCCGAGCGTCCGTCGACGACGATGTCCCGTACGCCGCCGACGTCGGTGGCGATCGCCGGCACCCCGGCGGCGGCCGCCTCGATCAGCGCGACCGGCGTCCCCTCGTTGTCGGAGGCGAGGACCGCCAGGTCCGTTCCGGCGGCGATCGCCGTCAGGTCGCGGCGGAAGCCGAGGAAGCGGACCGCGTCGCCGAGCGCCTCGGCCTGGTGCTCGAGGGCGGCCCGCAGCTCGCCGTCGCCGATCACGGCCAGCCGGACGTCGACGCCGCGCTGCCGCGCGCGGCGGACCGCTTCGATCAGCAGGTCGACGCGCTTGATCGGGACGAGCCGGCCGACGAAGGCGAGGACCAGCGCGTCGGCGTCCGCGCCCAGCTCGGCGCGCCAGGGGCCGGTGCCCGGCTGGACGCGCAGGAACGCCGCCAGGTCGAGGCCGACCGGCACCACGGAGAATCGCTCCCGCGGGGCGACGCCCAGCTCGACCAGGTCGTCGACGGTCGCCTGGCTGACGCCGACCAGCCGCGTGCTGAGCCGGGCCAGACCCCGCTCCAACGCCCGGTAGAACGCCGTCGTGCGCGGCGAGAAGTAGCCGCGCAGCACGTGCCCGTGGTAGGTGTGGACCACGATCGGCCGCCGGCCGAGCGCGAGTCGCGCGGCCACCCGGCCGAGCATCCCGGCCTTGGCGGTGTGGGTGTGGACGATGTCCGGCCGGAACCGCCGGACCTCCCGGATCAGGGCGATCAGTGCCCGCAGGTCGTCGAGGGGGCGCAGCGCGGGGCCCAGCCCGGGGACGTGCCGCAGCCGCACGCCGCGCTCCGCGGCCAGGTGCTCGAACGAGCCCTCTCCCGGCCCGGTCCCGCCGGTCAGCAGCAGCGTCGCGTAGCGCTGCGGGTCGAGGCTCGCCGACAGCAGCGTGACGTGGTGCGCCGGGCCCCCGACGTTGAGCCGCGCGACGATCCGGAGCACGCGGACCGGCGGCGCGCCGGACACCGCCATGCTCAGGCGCGGACGGCGTCGCGGAGCGAGGCGATGGTTGCCTGCACGCCCTCGACGAAGCCGGTCCCGGGCTCGAAGCCGAGCAGCCGGCGGGCCTTGTCGATGCCGGCCTGCGAGTGCAGGACGTCGCCGGGACGCGGGGGCTGGTGGTCGGCGACGACGGGGTGGCCGACGGCGTCGCCGATCACCTCCAGCAGGTGGTTGAGCGTGTAGCGCTCGCCGCAGGCCAGGTTGAACGCCTCGCCGGCGACGTCCGGCGCGGTCAGGGCGCGCAGATTGCCCTCGACGACGTTGTCGATGTAGGTGAAGTCCCGCGACTGCTCGCCGTCGCCGAAGACCGTCGGCCGTCGGCCCTCGAGCGCGGCGGAGATGAACCGGGGGATCACGGCCGAGTACTGCGACTGGGGGTCCTGCCGCGGGCCGAAGACGTTGAAGTAGCGCAGCGCCACGCACTCCAGCGCGTAGACCTGGCTGAAGACCCGGCAGTAGCTCTCCGCGGCCTGCTTGCTGACCGCGTAGGGGGAGATCGGGGCGGTCGGCATGTCCTCCCGCTTGGGCAGCGCCGTCGAGGATCCGTAGACCGACGACGACGACGCGAAGACCACCCGCTGGACACCCGCGTCGCGCGCGGCGAGCAGGACGTTGAGCGTGCCGGTGGTGTTCACCGCGGCGGAGGTCAGGGGGTCCTGGATCGAGCGCGGGACCGACGGCAGCGCCGCCTGGTGGAGCACGAAGTCGCAGCCGCGGACGGCGGTGTGCGCCCGCTCGTAGCTGCGGACGTCGCCTTCGATCAGCTCGACGTCGTCGAGGCCCGCCAGGTTGCTCCGGCGGCCGGTCGCGAACGAGTCGAGGACCCGCACGTCGTGGCCGTCCCGCATCAGTCGTTCCGCGAGATGCGAGCCGATGAAGCCCGCGCCACCGGTCACCAGGATTCGCACGCGGAGGAGCCTATCGCGCCGGTCGGTCCAGGCCGAGGACGTCGGTCCAGCGGTCGATGACGACCTCCGGGTCGTGCTCCCGCCGGGCGTAGGCGCGGCAGCTGCTGCGCAGCGCGGCGTCCCGCCCGCGGTCGGCCCAGAGCGCTCGCGCGCGGTCGGCGAGCGTCTCCGGATCGCCCTCGGCGCACCACCCGATCCGCTCACGTCCGATGATCCCGTCCGGGTCGTGGGCGAGCGTCAGCGCCGGGACCCCGCGGCTCCAGCCCTCGAGCAGCGTGTTGGGCATGCCCTCGTGGTCCGAGGTGCTGACGATCGCCGTCGCCCGGGCGATCCGGTCGAGGATCGCCGCGCGCGACTGCGGGCCGAGCAGCGTGAGGTTGGGCAGCTCCCGGGCCCGCCGCTCGATCGCCTCGAGGGTCCCCGGCGGATCCTCCGGCGACGGGACGTAGACGAGCGTGCAGGGGACCTCCGGCAACGTGCCGGCCAGGTCCAGGAAGGCCGCCGGGTTCTTGGACGCCGCGAGCCGGCCGATCCACAGCAGCCCGCCGTCGCCCGGGCGCGTGCCGGGCGGCAGCGGCGGGGCGGGCTCGGCGACGCTGCGGATGATCACCGGCTGACGACCGAACCGCGCGCGGCAGAGCGCGGCCTGCTCGGCGGTCTGGACCACGACCTCGTCGGCAAGCCGGACGCCGAGCGCGAACAGCCCGCGTCCCGAGAACGGGTAGGCGTCGCGGTCCGCGAACTCGATCGTGCTCGCGCTGGAGTAGACGAACCGCCGCCGGGTCAGCCGCGCCGTCAGCGCGACCAGGCCGGTGGTCGCCCCGGCCGAGCGCTGGACCACGACCGGCGTGCCGAGGCGGAGCAGGCCGAGCAGGCTGGCGGCGAGCGTCGCGAGCCGCCGCGGCACCGTCCGCGGGCCGGAGGCCCGCCAGTGGGCGACGATCGTCACCCCGTCGACCCGGTCGGGCAGCCCGGGGGTCGCGTAGGTCGCGATCGCCACGCGGTGGCCGCGGCGCGCCAGGTGGCGCGCCAGGTAGCTGACCTGGACCTCGGCGCCTCCGGTCGGACGCCCGGCCGGGGCGATCGTCGGACCCGCCCAGGGGGCGTAGAAGGCGATCTCGTGACGCGGCGTCCGCATGGGCGACCGCTAGCCGCCGAGACGTCGTCGCAGCGCGTCCAGGGGGGCCGCGATCCGGGTCGCGGTGCGGTAGCGACGGGTCCGGCGGAAGTCGGCCACGAGCTCGATCGCGTCGGCGTGGTCGCGCACCGCGTCGTCGCGCGCGTCCTCCGCGTCGTCGAGGGCCGCCCGCAGTTTGGCGATCTCCTGCAGCGCCTCCGTGTAGCGGCCCCAGGTCTGCCACTCCATGCGCACGAGCCGCGCCAGCTCGTCGGCCACGGTCGGCGGCGGCGGGGCCTCGCGATCCCGGTGCGCGCCGCGCACGACGTCGACGAGCGCGGCGGCGTGCAGCGCGCCGTCGTGGTGGGCGCAGGCCAGCTGGCGGTTGAGCGTCCCCATCTGCGGGTCCCACTGCGCCAGCTCGTCCGCGATCCGGCGGCCGTCGACCGGCTGCGGGTCGGCGAGCCCGCCGAAGCCGTCCGCCTCCTGCGCCGCGTAGCGGTCCGCGGTCACCCAGCCGTCGCCGCCCGCGATCCCGTAGACGTAGGCGGCCCGCCGCCCGGCCATCGCCTCGACGATGCAGCGGCCCAGGCCGATCACCAGGTCGGCGTCGGCGATCTCCTTCTCGGGGGCGCTGGTCGGCATCGCCTGCGTGCCGCGCGTGATCGGCTCGAATCCCGCCGCCCGGCAGGCGTCCTGCACCGTCTCGGCAACGGGGCCGCGCAGGTAGTTGCCCAGCAGCAGCGCGCGACGCGGCCGGCGGCCGGTGCCGCCGCGGACGCCGAAGCGCTTGAGGTCGACCGGCTGGCGCAGGCGGATGATCGGCGGGGCCGAGGCCAGCTGCTCGACCCGGCGGCGGACCCGGTCGTTGAGCACCACCACGCCGTCGCAGACGCCCGCCAGCTGGGGCGGGGACTGCAGCGGGAAGAAGTCCGAGTGGGTGACGATCAGCCGCATCGCGTCGGCGAACCGCGGCGCCAGCGCGAACGCCGTCCCGGTGTCCTGGGCCAGCACGGCGTCGGCGGTCGGCGGCAGCTGGTCGATCCGGTCGACGACGGTCAGGCCGCGGGTCCGCGCGGTCTCGGCGGCCGGCCCGAGCTCGTCGGCGAACACCACGGCCTCGTGCCCGAGGGCCTGCAGCTCGGCGGCGGTCGTCAGGGTGTACGTCTCGGTCCCGCCGTGGGCCGCGAGGGTGGCGAGGCTCAGGACGAAGCGCATGGCGGGGGAGTCAGCAGACGGCGGACCTCGGCGCGATCGTCGAACGTCCGGGGGTGCCCGGCCGGATCGTACAGCGCGCCACCGCGGTCGCCGCGGTCGAGGACCAGCACCAGGTCGCCCGGACGCGACGAGCGGATCGCGCGCTCGATCGCCACGCCGCGGTCGAGCTCGACCTCCACTGCGCCCCGCGGCGCTTCCCGGGCCCCGGCCAGCAACCCGTCCGGCAGGCGGTCGGCGGCGTCGTCCAGGGTCCACCGCTGCGTCGTCAGGACCAGCTGGTCGGCGCGGGCGGCCGCCGCTCGTCCGACCGCCCGCGCCTGCTCGCTCCCGACCAGCGCCAGCGTGGAGAGGACGACGCGCAGCGCGCCGGCGCCGCGGGCCGCGACGATCGCGGCGCCGGCGGCGAGCGCCTGCTCGACCCCGTCGGGGTTGTGCGCGAAGTCGACCACCACGTCGAGCCCGTCGGGGCCGCGCTGGTGCTCGAAGCGGCCCGGCAGCGGCGGGCAGTCCGCGATCGCCGCGGCGGCGGTCGCCGCCGGGATCCCCAGCGCGTCGGCGAGGGCCAGCGCGGCCGCGGCGTTGAGCGCGTTGTGGGCGCCGGTCAGCCGCAGGTCGAGGGTGCGCGCGCCGGCACCCTCGCTGATCCGCACCGCCCCGCCGCCGAGCCGCGGCTCGACGGACAGCACGCGCCGGTCCGCGGCCGGATCGCGACCGAAGCCGACGACGGTCGTGCCCCGCGCCCGCAGCGTCCGCACGAGCTCCCGGCCGAACGGCTGGTCGACGCCGACCGCCGCGACCGGCACCGCGTGGTCGTCCCCGATCAGCAGCCGACGCTTGCAGTGGGCGTACTCCGCGAGCGATCCGTGCCGGTACAGGTGGTCGTGGGTGAGGTTGGTGAGGACGGCCGCGTCGGGCCGCAGGGTGGGACAGGCCTCGAGCTGGAAGCTCGAGAGCTCGGCGACGACCACGTCCCCGGCCTGCTCCGGGGCGGCGCTGCAGGGCACGCCGAAGGTCGTGTTGCCGGCCGGGATCGGCGCTCGGCCGGCGGCGTCGAGCACGGCGCAGACGAGCGAGGTCGTCGTGCTCTTGCCGTTGGTGCCCGTGACCGCGACCAGCGGGCGGGCGTCGAGTCGCCACCCCAGCTCGGCCTCGTCGAGCACGACGAGACCGCGCCGCCGCGCCTCCGCCACGATCGGCGTGTCGGCGGTCAGGCCGGGGCTCTTGACGAGCGTTCGGGGGGCCGGCGTGACGTCGAGCAGCCCGACGCCACCGGGGTCGTGGCGCGTCTCGACGCCCTCGCGCGCGAGCAGGGCGGCGCGCTCCCGTTCCGGCGGCCGGTCGAGCCCGTCCCAGACCCGCACGGAGGCCGCGCCGTACCGGGACGCGAGGGCCAGGGCGGCCGCGGTTCCGGCCCGACCGAGACCGGCGACCACGTAGGGGCCGTCCGGAACTTCCGGTCGGTCGGGGCCGCGGCCGGCGAGCGGCACGCGGGGCGGCCGCTCAGCGCTGAGCGGCGGAGAACGTCGCCGGGCCGACTGGCGGCGTGGAGCTCATGGCGGCGCCGCTCGGCGCGACTGGCGGCGTGGAGCTCATCGCGGCGCGTCCGGCCGAGCCCTTCGCGGGGGAGCCGACGGCGTCGGTACGGGGACGAACGGTGACGGTGAAGGCAGACATGAACGATCCTCTGTGCTCAGGGGAAGGGATGGGGAAGCCTACTCTCCACGGAGGGGCCTGCCAACCGTCGACCGATCGCCCGTCCATCGCGGTGCGCCACCGGCCGGCGCGCGCGCCGCAGGCCCCCCGGCTCGTTCCCCGCGCCGAAGGTCAGGGGCAGCAGGCCGGGGGCCAGCGCGCGGACGACGGAGAACGGTGCGGTCGACGGCGTGGTCAGGTCGACGGTCAGCGGTGCGTGGCCGATCTCGGCGAGGCGCTCGCCGAGATCGCCGGGGCGGCCGGGGGCGATCTCCCCGAGGGCGACCTCGTCTCGTCCGGCGAGGAGGAAGCCGTGATCCGCGCGGCGGGCCGGATCGAGGTGCAGGCGCAGGTGATCGCGGGGCGTCCGCACGTCGTGCGGGGCCGGCGGAGGCGCGTCGTCCTCGGGGAAGCGCAGCGCCAGGACGAGCGCCTCGATCGTCGCCCGCGCGAGCGCGGCGGCGGGGTCCGGTGCGCACGCCGCGCCGAGGACCAGGCCACGCCGCTCGTGGGTCAGGCCGCAGAGGATCACCGGATCGCTGTCGAGCGACAGGTCGACCCAGGTCGTCTCCCAGCCGTGGCGGGCGAGCGTCCCGCGCTGCTGTCGGGCGGCGGCGGGGATCCCGCTCGTGATGCGCTCGCGGCTGACCCGCTGGAGCCACGTCCAGACGAACGCGTCGCGCTCGACCAGCTCCGCGAGGGCGCGCTCGCGCGCCGCCGCGAAGGACGGATGGGCGGCCGTCCCGGAGCTCGACCAGGGGATCGCGACCGACGGATCCGCGGCGTCGGCCAGCGACAGGTAGACGACCTCGGCGGGGACCCAGCGGCGGGGCCCGCGGTGCGCCCGGGCCGGCGTCCAGAGGCGGGGCCGCGCGTCATCGTCGCCGGGATCGTCGGGGTGGCGCCGGAACAGCTCTCGGGGGTCGAGCGCGGCGTCCAGCTCGTCCCGGCGGGCCCGCCGCAACGGGGCCCGCGACGCGTCCCCGGCGGCGTACCGCTCGGCCGCCTCGGCGCGGGCGACCAGCGCCGCCCGCTCGGCCGTGCCGACGCCCTGGACCAGCCGGTCGGCGGTCGCCGTCGCGACCGCCGACGCGGCCCCCGCCACCTCGGCCAGGCACACGAGCAGGTCCGGATCGTCGTCGGACACCGGGACCGGGTCGGCGATCCAGCGGATCGGCCCCAGGCGGTGCGGCGCCCCCGCGTCGATCGCGTCGACGCCGTCCGGGCCGGTGGTCCAGCCCCGGCCGTCGTCGGCCAGCTCGACGACGGCGACGGTCGCGCCCGGTCCGCCGTCCGCGGCGACCCGCCGGCGCAGCCGCGCGCGGTCGGGAGCGTCCCCGTGCACGTTGCCCCACCCCGCGGCGAGCGCCCCGTAGGCCGCCCGCCGGGCTTCCGGGCGGAGCCCCGCGACGAACGCGCCCAGCGCCCGCGAGCGCTCGTGGGCGGGCCGACCGACGGGCAGCAGCAGCGCCTCGTCCGCCGTCCAGACGAGGCCGCTCGGCGTCCGTCCCGCGCGCTCCTGTCGCAGCGCGTCGGCGAGCGAGCAACCGTCCGGGAGCGGGCCCGCCGGGCCGAGCGCGCCGAGTCGCCGCAGGTGCGCGACGAGCGCCTCCAGGTCGGGGTCGCCGCCGGTCGTCGCGGCGGCCAGCGCGTCCACCAGGGCCAGCGCCCGTGCGGGGTCGCCGGCGATCTCGACCTCGACCTCGGGGCCGAGCGCGACGAGCCCGGTCGGCGTGGCGCCGAGCATCCACCCGGTCGCCAGCGCGGTCGGCATCAGCTGCCGATCAGCAGGGCGAGCAGGGCCACCGCGGTGTCGGGGAGCTCGAGGAACCCGTGGGTCGCGCCGTCGTCGATCCCGCCGACCGGGCGGACGGGCACGCCCAGCTCGGTGGCGACCAGGCAGGCCGACTGCATCGCGGCGCCGGCCTCGAGCAGCGCGTAGCGGTAGGCGCGCGCGCCGTACTTGCGGCTCGGTCGCTCGAGGTCGGCGGAGAGGAAGACGGCCGGCCGGCCCCGCGCGAGCAGGGCCGCGCAGGTCGGCTCGGGCACGAACAGCGGCGCGGCGTCCGCGGCGCCCGTCCGCAGCGACCGCAGTCCGAGACCGGCCGGATCGTGCCACCAGAGCCCCGGGTCGAGCGGGCCGAGCGGCTCGCGCAGGAGCAGGTGCACGGCGAGCGGATAGAGCGCTCCGGCCGACGGCACCGCTCCGGTCGGGGCGTCCTCCCGCGGGCGGAGCGCGTAGGTGGCGGCCAGGATGGCGGAGAGCTGCCCGAAGCTGGCCGCGCCCGGCGGGTCGCCCGGTCGTGCGGAGCGACGCGCGGCGGCGGCGGATCCGGTCGCGCTCGGGTCGGGGACCAGCGGCACCGGCTCCCCGTCGGCGTGCCGGGGCGTGAACGTCGCCCGCTGGAGGGCGTCCAGCTCGCCGTCGTCGAGCCCGCGACCGAGCGCCGAGCCGACCGAGCTCTGGCGGTGGAGGACGCGCCAGGCGTGCTCGGCGTCGACCACCGCGCCGAGCCCCAGCAGGGTCGCGATCAGGTCGCGGGCGTCGGCGTGCCGCGTCGTCAGGTCGTGCACGGACCGGCGCCCGTCGCAGTCGCCGAGGATCGCCCGCAGCGCGTCCGGCGCGCCGTCGATGCGGATCTCGTCGCGCCCCGTGTCGATGCTCGCTCCCGAGTCGTCCCAGCGCACGGTGCCGGCCAGCAGCGGACGGAGGTCGTCGAGCGCGGGAGGCATCCGGGCGCACGCTACCGGCTCGCGTCGGGGCCGCCGGTGTCGTCGCGTCCGTGGTTCCACCGATGCGCGACGGCGCCGCACGCGCTTGGCTCGACACGATGCCCCTGTTCCGTCCCGCCCCGCCCGCCGCGCTCCTGGCGCTCGCCGTCGCCGCCACCGGGCTCGCCGCCGATCCACCGGTCGCGTCGGCTCAGCTGCCGCAGGCGCCGAAGGTCTCCCGCTACCGGGCGGAGCTCAAGGTCTCCGGGTGGGTCTCGGTCACCCGCACCCGCGACGACCGCGCCGAGTGCCGTCCGGGACAGGCCTGGACGATGACCAACCGGGCCACGGTCGACGTCAAGCGCACCGTGACGGCGACCGTGATCAACGGCGTGCTGGGGCCGATCGCCCCGCCGCCGAGCGGCGATGCGGCCTTCCGCGCGACCCTCGACAGCTACACCACGACGAACTTCTGCCCGCCGTCGGCCGAGCAGCCGCTGCACCGCCCGCAGTGCGACGGCGATCGCGAGGGCCGCGTGCAGCTGACGCTCGGCTCGGACCCCGGGTCCCGCAACCGCGTGGCGCTCGGGCTGGTGCGGATCGGCGGCGGATCGGAGGGCGAGGACTGCCGCGCGTCGACGTACGACCTGCCCGGTGGCCATCGCTTCTCGACGTTCGACCACGACCCCTCCGGCCTGACCTTCAACCTGGACCTGCGCGGACGCTCGTTCCAGACCCTGGGGCGGGGCAAGCGGCTCGATCGGCTGATGCGCTTCAGCGGCCCCTGCGACGCGATCCGGGTCAGTCACGGGCCCAAGCCGCGACGGGCGACCGGCGACTGCGTGGTCGAGGGCAACCTGCGGTTCATCTTCCGGCGACGCTGAGGGTCGTCGGGCGCCGGCGTCCGGACCCGCTGTTCCCAGGACCTACCCCTGGCCGGCGGGCACGCGCTCGAAGACGATCCGGTGGTGGTCCATCAGCTCCCGCTCGAAGCAGACGGTGTTGGCGCTGACGCCGGACGTGAACGCCAGCCGGAAGTCCTTGCTCGTGAGGTAGCGCGGGACGAGCTGGGCCTTGAACACCAGCTTCTTGAGGCTCGACTCGCCGAACCGCTTGCGCCAGCGGGCGATCGTCTCGATGTAGTCCAGGCGTCCGCTGGACTCCGACACGACGCGGAAGTGCGGTGCGGCGCAGCGCACGATCTGCTCGAGCCCGGACGGCAGCCACGAGCCGGGGAACTGCTGACCCATCAGCGCCAGGTACCACTCGTCGGAGTCCCGCGGCGCGTCGATGCTGACCCGCTCGTGGGGGATCATGTTGCGGCCGAAGACCATCGTCTGCAGGTAGAAGCGTCCGTCCTCCGGCAGCAGGCCCGCGACGTTCGCGAACAGCCCGCGGTAGATCTCCTCCTGTCGCCCGGCCGCGTAGTCCTCCGGGGAGCAGAAGTGCTCGAAGGCGCCCAGGCTCGCGACGGTGTCGAACGGTCCGAAGGTCTCCTTCGTCACCTCGAGCGCGTTCTGCAGGTGCACGTCGAGGTCGTGCTTCCGGCAGGCGGCGGCCTGGGCGGACGACAGCGTCACCCCGACCCCGGTCGCTCCCCGCCGTCGCGCGTCGGCCAGGAGCGGTCCCCAGCCGCAGCCCAGGTCGAGCATCCGCCGGCCGGCGGAGATGTCGAGGGACTCGGCGATGAAGGCGTGCTTGCGGGCCTGCGCCTGCTCCAGCGTCAACGAGAAGTCGCCGTCGAACTTCGCCCCGCTGAAGTCCGCCTGCTCTCCCAGGCTCAGCCGGAAGATCTTGTCGATCAACGAGTAGGTGAAGTCGAGATCCCGTTGGTCGGCCATCTGCAGAACCTAGTTGGCCCGTCGGCCGGCTCGATCGTGCGGCCCGACGGGGCGCGATCGGCCCCCTTGCGCTCGCCGCCGAGCCGCCCTAGTCTGCGCATCAGCGCGGTCCTGTGCAGATTGGGACGTACTCGCGTCCCGGAAGCCCTCGAGGTCGGGAGACCCCATGTCGCAGTCGTTGCGGTTCGGTTCGTACGTCGAGTTCCAGTGCCCGCCCGGGGCCGACCACGCCGACCTGATGTGGGACGTGATCGCGGTCGCGGAGCAGTCGGACCGCCTGGGCTACGACGTCTTCACCTGCCTCGAGCACCACTGGCACGAGCAGTTCGCGATCATGCCGGCCCCGCTGCCGCTGTTCACGACGATCGCCCAGCGGACGCGCAACCTGACCTTCCGCGCGCTCTGCCACACCCTCCCGCTGCACAATCCGATGGTGCTGGCGGGTGAGCTGGCGGCCACCGACATCCTGCTCGACGGGCGCTTCGAGGTCGGCGTCGGCCGCGGCCACGCCTGGCTGCAGAAGGACGCCAACATCGTGCTGGAGGAGAACGTCGGGCGCTACGCGGAGGCGTTCGACATCCTGATCAAGGCCTGGACCGAGGAGCGCTTCTCCTACGACGGGACCTACTACCAGGCCGACCAGCTGTCGGTGGTGCCCAAGCCGCTCCAGCGGCCCCACCCGAAGATCTTCCAGGTCGGCACCAGCGCCAAGTGGTTCCAGCGCGCCGCCGACAACGGCTACGGCGTCGTGCTCGGTGGCCCGGCGCCGAACGAGGTCTTCTACGAGCCGGCGGCGCTCTACCGCCAGCTCTGCCAGGAGGCCGGCACCACGCCGTACCTGGGCTGGAGCAAGGCGATCTACCTGGACGAGGACGAGGACCGCGCCTACGAGGAAGCGCGCGAGTCGGTCCTGAACTTCGTCCGGTGGAACGTCCTGCCGCTGAAGTCGCTGGCCCGCGACACGCCGGAGGAGAAGCAGCGCCTGATCGACGCCGGCTACGCCTTCTACGCCGCCGGCGAGTTCGCCTCGATCGGCGACATGACCTACGACCAGCTGCTCGAGGCGGGGATCGTCCTGGTCGGCACGCCGGAGAAGGTCGGCCGGCAGCTGCTGGAGCTCTGGGAGCAGGCGCGGTTCGACGAGCTGCTGACGATCAGCCACTACGGCGGCACCGCGCGCTGGCAGGCGATGAAGACCCAGGCGCTGTTCGCGCGGGACATCATGCCGATGCTGCGGGCGGCGGCGGGCGGGGCCTGAGCGCCCCGGCCCGCCGGCCGGGCCCCGGATCTCAGAGCAGCGGGTCGAGCGCGAAGCCGCTTCGCTCGAGCAGGTGGTCGCGAGACTCCCGCGCCATCCGCCGGACCCGCGCGACGTCGACGCCGACGAGGTCGCCCCGCCACTTGCGCACCCGGCCGCCGACCAGCACCGTGTCGACGTTGCCGTGGTCGGCGCCGTTGACGACGGTGCCGATCGCGGTGTTCATCGGCAGGTTGTTGACGTCCTCGGCCCGGATCAGCACCAGGTCGGCCTGCTTGCCCGGCGTGATCGACCCGGTCACGTCGCCGAGGCCGTTGGCGTCGGCGCCACGTTGCGTGGCGAACTCCAGGACGTCGCGGGTGGAGAGCGCCTGGACGTCCCGCTCGCCCTCGTGCCGCCGCCGGAACGCCCCCATCCGCTGCACGTTCAGGATGAAGCGCATCTGCGTGAACATGTCGGTGCTGAGCGAGGCCTCCGTGTCGACGCTGAGGCTCGGCCGCAGGCCGAAGTCGAGCGCCTTCTGGATCGGCGGCAGCGAGTCGTCGATCCCGATCTGCGCGTCGGACGTCGGCGACAGGCAGATGGCGGTGCCGCTGTCGGCGATCAGGCGCCACGAGCGATCGGACATCCCGGTCATGTGGATCAGCGTCAGGTCCGGGCCGAGCAGCCCCTGCTCGCCGAGCGACTCGATGTTGGCCGACGCGTCGGCGCCGAGCACCCCGTCGACGCTGATGCCCACGCCGAGCTCCCGGGCGAAGCGGATCTTCTCCGGGCTGAGCGTCACCGAGACCCCGTCGGCGCTCTCGCGGGCGGCGGCCGCGTCGGATCCGTGGCACGCCAGTCGCAGCGTCACCGCGTGGTCCTGCCCGCGGAAGAACTGCTGCTGGAGACGGACCAGGTCGTCGGGCCAGTGCTCGTCCCACGTGCCGAACAGCGCTCCGTGCGCGCCGTAGACGGACCGTCCACCGGCATCGATGTGCGCCTGGATCGCGGCATCGCGGTGGGCGGCGGATCGCGAGTTGTGGGAGACGTCGAGGACCGACGTCACGCCGCCGTCGAGCGCCCCGAGCACCCCCAGCAGGTTGCCGATGTAGATGTCCTCGGGCCGGTAGTCGAAGGCGAGCGTGCGGTGCGTCGCGATCACGTAGCCGGCCAGGTCGTCGACGTCCGGGATGATCCGGCGCAGCTGCGTCTGCCAGCAGTGGCGGTGGCTGTCGACCATCCCCGGGATCACGATCGTCCCGGCGGCGCTGACGACGGTGGCGCCGGCCGCGGCGTCGGCGGTCGAGAGGTCGGGCGCGACCGCCTCGATCCGGTCCCCGACGACGAGCACGTCGCCGACGACCAGGTCCGGGACGCCGGGGTCCATCGTGATCACGGTGCCGCCCCGCAGGAGGATCCGGCGGTCGTCGCGGTCGGCGTCCCGCAGCAATCGGTCGCCCAGCTCCGCGGCGTCGGTGGGCGACTCCGCGTAGTAGGGGACCAGGGGATCGGGCTCGCTGGTCATCTGGCGTCTCTCTCCGTCGCTCGCGTGCTCGTGTGAACCGTCGCCGGCATGCTGCATCACGCGCGGGTCCCCGTGGGGGTATTGCGCGCAGCCTCGCGTCCACAAGCGTCGCGAGATCCGCGAGCGCAAGGGCGATCCGGGCGATCGGGGACCGCGGCGGATTTCTACTCGCTCCGTCACGAGCACAAGCGCGGCGAGCGCGTCACGCGGAACTAGCGTGGGGCCACGATGAGCGCGACGACTGAGGACACGGCGACCGGGGCCCCCGGGCCGGACGGCCCGCAACCCGAGCGGATGCCGTTCGACCACGCACGGCTCGACGCGGCGATGGAGGACGTCGGCGTCGACGTGGTGCTGTCGACGGCGCGGCACAACGTCCGCTACCTGCTGGGCGGCTACCGGCACCACTACTACGCCAACGAGGAGGCGCTGGGCCTGAGCCGCTACCAGCCGATCGTCGGCTACGTCCGGGGCAAGCCGTCCGAGGCGTTCTTCGTCGGCAACTGGATGGACGGCGACCCGCTGGAGCACCACGAGCTGTGGGTCGGCGATCTCCGCCCGACGGGCGCCGACGGGCGCTCGACCGCCCAGATCGTCGTCGACGCGCTGCGGACCCGCGGACTCGACCGAGCGACGATCGGCATCGAGCCGCCCTTCATGTCGGTCGAGGTCTACCGGCCGCTGGCCGACGCGCTCGACGACGCGCGGTTCGTCGACGTGGTGCCGACCCTGGAGCACCTGCGGGCCGTCAAGCGCCCCGCGGAGCTGGAGCTGATGCGGGGCGCGTCCGAGCGGATCGTCGCCGCGATGCAGGCCGTCTTCGATCGGGCGCGGGCGGGCGTCGCCTCGCGCGAGATCGACGAGTGGATGGCCGAGGAGCAGCGTCGACGCGGGCTG
Source organism: uncultured Paraperlucidibaca sp. (assembly GCA_964569335.1). Lineage (GTDB taxonomy): Bacteria > Pseudomonadota > Gammaproteobacteria > Pseudomonadales > Moraxellaceae > Perlucidibaca. The sequence continues at coordinate 23,650 of CAZMVL010000015.1, read as the reverse complement.
GAGTTCGGCTTCTCGTTCGTCGGACTCGGCGCACGGACCAACCGCACGCCGTCGTCCGACCGCCTGGCGGCCGGCATGACCGTCAACATCGACTCGGCCGGCAAGCTCGACGGCTACATCGGGGACCTCGCCCGGATGGGCGTCGTCGGTGAGCCGAGCGCCGGGCAGCAGCGGGCGCTGGAGACGGTCGACGCGATCCAGATGGCCGCGCGCGAGCCGATCCGCCGGGGCGCGACCGGTGCGGCGATCTACGCCGCGGCCGAGCAGGCGGTGCGCGACAGCGGCTTCGCCGACCGGATCGACTTCGTGGCCCACGGGATCGGCATGGTCTCGCACGAGGCCCCGCGCATCGCCCCGGTGCGCACCAACCCGCACCGCTACCCCGCGTCCCACGCGGACCAGCCGCTCGAGGCCGGCATGGTGCTCTCGATCGAGACGACCCTGGTCGACCCCGACCTGGGCTACGTCAAGCTCGAGGACACCGTGGCGGTGACCGCCACCGGCGCCGAGGGACTCGGCGACGGGGGACGCGGCTGGAACCTGATCGACGACACCACTGGAGTCCGCTGATGACGACCGTTCCGACCAAGCAGGACGACCGCGCGGTCGTCGTGGCGCAGGCGCGGAAGCGTGCCGGAGCGCTCGTACCGCAGCTGCAGCAGATCGCGGCCGACGTCGACCGCGCGCGTCGCGTCCCCGACGAGGTCATCGCCGACCTTCACCGCGCCGAGCTGCTCGACCTGGCCAACCCGTGGCGCTTCGGCGGCGAGGGCGAGTACGACGCCCTGCTGGCCGCGACCTTCGAGCTCGGCCGCGGCAGCGGCTCGGTGGCGTGGGCGCACGCGGTCTGGACCCAGCACAACTGGATGCTCGGCCTGTGGCCCGAGGCGATGCAGGAGGAGTACTTCTCCGCCCCCCGGACGCTCTGCTCGTCGGCCTTCAACCCGGCCGGGGCGACCGTCGAACGCGACGGCGACGGGTACCGCCTGTCCGGCACCTGGAGCTTCTCCAGCGGTTGCGACGGCGCCCAGTGGCTGATGCTCGCCGCGATCGTGCCCGAGCAGGGGCTCGGCTACCTGATGGTCCCGGCCACCGACGTCGAGATCGTCGACACGTGGTTCGTCTCCGGGCTCCAGGGCACCGGCAGCAAGGACCTGCGGGTCGACCAGGCGCTGGTGCCGGCGCACCGGGTGGTCTCCGCGGCGGCTCTGACCGAGCCGCGGCCCGCGCTCGCCGACGACCGACCCTCCTACCGGCTGCCGATCTGGCCGCTGGTCTCGCTCAGCCTGACCTACGCTGTCATGGGGATGACCCGCGGCGCGGTGGATGCGTTCGCCGACCGCCTGCGGGCCCGGGGCGTCAGCATCGGCGGCGAGCGTCCGGTCGAGCAGCTGCCGGTGCAGCTGCGGCTGAGCGAGGCGACCGCGGAGATCGAGGCCGCTCGGCTGATCTGCGACCGGACGGTCGACGACATGCTGCGCCGTGCGGCCGGCGACGACATCCCGAACGTCGCCCAGCGACTGGCGTACGCCCGCGATCGCGCCTACGCCGTGCGGCTCTGCCTGCAGGCCGTCAACCGGCTGTTCGAGGTCAGCGGCGCCAACGGGCTCTACGCGACCTCCCCGATCCAGCGCTTCCACCGCGACGTGCACGCGGGGTCGCACCAGCCGGCGCACTCCTGGGACACCTACGGCGTGCACTACGGGCGGTCCGCGCTCGGTCTCGACGTCCTGCCGACGGCGAGGCTCGTATGACCGTCGAGGCCGGGACCACGGCGCTCCGGCAGCGTCTGCGGACCCCGGACCCGTCGTTCGGCGCGTGGCTGCAGATGGACGGCTCGATCGCCGCCGAGCAGATCGGCGGGGCCGGCTTCGACTGGATCGGCATCGACCGTCAGCACGGCCTGATCGACTTCCGGGCGATGGTCTCGATGCTGCAGGCGATCGCGATCTCCCGCACGCCGACGCTCGTCCGGGTGGCGGACAGCGGCGCCGCGGAGATCGGCCGCACGCTCGACGCGGGCGCACACGGCGTGATCGTGCCGATGGTCGAGACCGTCGACGAGGTCGCCGCCGCCGTCTCGGCCTGCCAGTACGGGCCGGTGGGCCGCCGCAGCTGGGGGCCGATCCGTCCGGCGATCGAACGTCCCGGGCTGCTGCCGACGGACGAGCTGCTGCGGCCCGTCTGCGTCGCGCTGGTCGAGACGGTCCGGGGCGTCGAGGCGGTCGAGTCGCTCGTCACGGTCCCCGGGCTCGACGCGGTCATGATCGGTCCGTCCGACCTGATGGTCTCGATGGGCGGGTCGCCGCACGTCTCGCTGGTCGACGACGGGCTGCGCACCGCCGTCGAGCGCGTGGCCGGTGCCGCGCGCGGTGCCGGCCTGGGCTTCGGCGCGCTCGCCCCGACCCCGGCGCTGGCCCCGGACTACGCGGCCGCCGGCTGCACGTTCCTGGCGGTCCACCGCGACATCCAGTCGATGCTCCGGGCCGCCGAGGAAGCGCTAACGTTGGCCCGGAGCGCGAGCGGGAGCTGAGCGTCGGCCCGCCGCCCGACGAGGTCCGCGAGCAACCGTGATCGAGCCCTCTCCGCTGCGAGCCGTGAACGGCGCGATGCTGACCGTCAGCCGCGCCATGGCCTCCGGGCAGACGCTGCCGGAGGTCCTGGACGCGATCGCGAGCGGAGCGGCGCGCTCGGCGGGCGGTGCGGTCGCCGCCACGATCATGCTGATCGATCGGTCCGACGCGCCGTGGCGGGTCGCGGCGGCGTACGGCCTGCGGGAGGGCTACCCCGCGTTCGTGGCGCAACGCCAGGCCGCCCCCGGCGGCTGGCGAACGATGGCCGAGCAGTTCGTGACGCCCGGCAGCCCGATCGCGATCGCCGACACCGAGGACGACCCGCGGTTCGGCCCGTGGCGGGAGCTGGCCCGGATCGACGGCTACCGCAGCTTCCTGGCCGTGCCGCTGGAGACGGAAGGGGTGTGGATCGGGTCGCTGAACGTGTTCCGGCCCGCGCCCGGCCCGTGGACGACCGAGCAGATCGACCTGGTGTCGTTCTTCGCCGAGCACGCCACGATCGCGATCCGGATCCGCTCGATGGTCGAGCGCCAGGACCACGAGATGGTCGGGCTGCGCCGGCTGGTGCGCGCGCTCCAGGAACAGGGCCACGAGCGGGCCAACCGCCTGCACACCGTCTCCGGGCTGCTCGCGATCGACGCCGTCGACGACGCCCGCGAGTTCCTGCTCGGGCTGACCGAGGCCCACCACGCCCAGAGCGCTGCGGTCCTGCATCGCGTCTCGCACGCCGTGCTGTCGGGCCTGCTGCTGGCCGAGGCGTCGATCGCCGAGCAACGCAGCATCAGCTTCGAGGTCGACCCGGCGACCGAGGTGGCGTCCGTGCCGCCGACGATCGGCGACGGGCAGCTGATCACGATCGTCGGCAACCTGCTCGACAACGCGTTCGACGCGGTCGCGGATCTGCCGGCCGAGCGCCGCCGGGTCCGCGTGCTTGCCGTGTCCGACCCGGAGCGGCTCACCGTCGCGGTCCGCGACTACGGCGTCGGACTGCCGCCGGCGAGCGACGACATCTTCCAGCGCGGCGTCTCGACGAAGGGCGCCGAGCGCGGGTTCGGTCTGTCGATCGTGCGCGACGCGGTCCACGCCGCGCGCGGGACGATCGAAGCCCACGCGGAGGACACCGGCACGACCTTCCGGGTGGAGGTGCCCGTTGGCTGAACCGTGGCGGGTGCTGGTCGTCGAGGACGATCGTGACGTCGCCAGCCTGCACTGCCGGCTGGTGGCGCACACCCCGGGGTTCGACGTGGTCGGCGCGGCGACGACCGCGGCCCAGGCGACGACGATGATCACGACCCTGCGGCCCGACCTGCTGCTGCTCGACCTGGGCTTGCCGGGCGAGAGCGGGATCAAGCTGCTGCGCTGGCTCCGGGCCTCCGGCCTGTCGGTCGAGGTGATCGCCGTGACCGCCGCGGCGATGCCCCGCGTCGTGCGAGCGACCTTCCAGCTGGGCGTGCTGGACTACCTGGTCAAGCCCTTCCGGCCCGATCGGCTCCGGCAGGCGATGGAGACGTTCGACCACCACGCTCGCGCCTTCAGCGGCGCCCGCATGCCGCAGGACCGCGTCGACGCGGTGCGCCGGCCGGCCCCGCGGCTGCCGAAGGACATCGCGGCCGATCGGGTGGAGCAGGTCGAGCAGGCCCTGCGTGCGGCTCCGGTGCCGGTCACCGCCGCCGAGCTGGGCGGCCAGCTGGGCCTGGCGCGGAGCACCGCCCGCCGCTACCTGGAGTACCTCGTGAGCGTCGGCCTGGCCACGGTCAGCCCGCTGCCGAGCGAGGGCGGTCGCCCGCGCAACGGGTACGCGGTGGTCGCGCGCCCCGGCCCGTCGGCGCCGTTGTCCTAGCGGACAGCGATCGGCCGGGAAGGCTGTCTCCCGAGCCATTGCCCGGGCCCCGGAGCGGCCGTTACAACTGAGGTCCGGGTCGCTCCGGTGCCGGTGCACCGCTCGCGGCCCCCGAGGGAGACCTGAGAGCGCCGGACGGCGATCGCCCGTCCGCGCGGCGCTGGCGGCTGCGCGCGCCGGCGAGACGCTGGAGGAGAGAACGTGGGAGAGAACGACGCGCCCCTGGTCGGCCTCGGGGGCATCACCAAGCGCTTCCCGGGCGTGACCGCGCTCGACGCGGTGGACCTGCAGATCCGGGCCGGCGAGGTCGTCGGCCTGGCCGGCGAGAACGGCTCCGGAAAGTCGGCGCTCGTGAAGATCCTCGCCGGCCGCTACCGCCCCGACGAGGGGTCGGTCACGCTCGAGGGGCGGCCGGTGCGGTGGGCGGCTCCGGCGGCGGCGCTCGGAGCCGGGATCGCCCTGGTCTCCCAGGAGGTGCTGGGCCACCCCGACCTGTCCGTCGCCGAGAACCTCTACTTCGGCCGGATGCCCCGTCGCGGCGGGGTCGTCTCGTGGGCCGCCGCCCGCCGTGGGGCCGAGGCGATGCTCGACGACCTGGGGCTGGAGATCGACCCCGATCAGCGGCTCGGCCGCCTGGCGCTGCACCACCAGCACATGATCGCGATCGGCAAGATGGTCGGCCGGCAGCCGCGGCTGCTCGTGCTGGACGAGCCGACGGCGTCGCTGAACCTGCGCGAGGTGGAGACCGTCTGCCGCCTGGTCGAGCGGTGCCGCGAGCAGGGCAGCGCGGTGGTCTACGTCAGCCATCGGCTGGAGGAGTACTTCCGGCTCTGCTCGCGCGTGGTCGTGCTCCGCGACGGCGTCAAGGTGGCCGAGCTGCCGACGGCGTCGAGCAGCGAGCCGGAGCTGATCCGGTCGATGGTCGGACGCGAGGTGACGGCGCTGTTCGACCGCCCCGAGCGCTCCACCCCGGAGCGCTCGCCCACCGCGCCGCCGGCGCTGGAGGTCCGTGACCTGGGCACCGCGCGCAAGCTCGACGGCGTCTCGTTCTCCGTGGCCGCCGGCGAGGTCGTCGGGATCGCGGGCCAGGCCGGTGCCGGTCGGTCGTCGGTCTGCCACGCGCTGTTCGGCGCGATCCCGTCGTCGGGCGAGGTCCTGCTCGACGGCCAGCCGGTGCGGCGACGGAGTGCGCGCGACGCCGTGCGCGCCGGCTTCGGCTACGTGCCGGAGGACCGCAAGGGCCAGGGGCTGGCGCTGCACCGCAGCGTGGCCGAGAACCTGACGATGCCGTCGTGGGGCGAGCTGTCCCGCGTCGGATTCCGGTCCCCCCGCCGCGAGCGACGGGTGGTCGAGCACGCCGTCGAGCGGCTGCGGATCCGGACGCCCAGCGCGCAGGCGCTGGCGGGTGGGCTGTCCGGGGGCAACCAGCAGAAGATCGTGATCGGCCGCTGGCTGCGGAGACCGCCCCGCGTCCTGATCCTCGACGAGCCGACGCGGGGCATCGACGTCGGCGCGAAGGACGAGATCTACAAGCTCGTCGACGAGTTCGCGGCGGCCGGGATGGCCGTGGTCGTGTGCTCGTCCGAGCTGCTGGAGCTGCTGCGGCTCTCCGACCGGATCGTCGTGATGGCGGCCGGACGCGTGGTGGGCGAGCAGCCCGGTGACGAGGCGACCGAGGAATCGATCACCGCAATGGCATTCGCAGGACTACAGGAGGAGGCGACCGATCGTGGCGTCTGAAGTGCAAGCGCAGACCGCCGACGCTCTGGTCGGCGGTGCAGGCCGCGGCGCGGGGTCCCGCGTCAAGCGGCTGCTGTCCGGCGGCCTCGGGCCGCTGCTCGGCGTCGGCGGGGTGCTCTTCGTGCTCGTCGTCGTCGAGCTGATCACCCAGCCGACCTTCGGGACGAGCGACAACCTGACGGCGCTGGCCCGCGCGGCCGCGGTCCCGCTGCTGGTCACCGCGGGCATGGCGATCGTGCTGCTGACCGGCGGGGTCGACCTGTCGGTCGGGTCGACGCTCGCGCTGTGCGGCGTGCTCTACGCCAAGCTCGTGACCGACGGGACGGCGCCGGGGCTGGCGCTGATCGCCTGCCTGATCTTCGGCGCGGTCGTCGGCTTCCTGATCAACGGCGTGCTGATCGGCCGCCTGCAGATGTCGTTCTTCGTGGTGACGATCGGCACGCTCTCGCTGTACCGCGGCATCGTCTACCTCTGGACCGACACCCAGACGATCGACATGTTCGGCGACCCGGTCTCGCGGACGCTCGGCAACGACACGCTGACCCTCGGACTGCCGGTCGGGTTGCTCGTCGCGCTGCTGGTGGTGCTCGGGTTGTGGGGGGTCCTGCGATGGACGACCTTCGGACGTAGCGTCTACGCCGTCGGCGGCAACCGCGAAGCCACCGACCTGGCCGGCGTGCGCTCGGGCTGGGTCGTCGCCGCGGTCTACGGCATCAGCGGTGCCTGCGCCGCGCTCGCCGCGGTGATGATGATCGGTCGTACGACGATCGCCGACCCGAACATGGGCAGCAGCCTGGAGCTCACGGCGGCCGCGGGCGCACTGCTCGGCGGCATCGCCCTCTCCGGCGGCGTCGGCTCGATCTGGGGCGCGGTGCTCGGCGTGGCGTTCCTGCAGGTGCTCAACAACGTGCTGTCGCTCGCGGGCGTCTCGACCAGCTGGCAGCTGATCGTCACCGGCGCGATCCTCGTCATCGCGGTCTACCTGGACCGGGTGCGCGGGCGGGCCGCGGAGTCCGCGGCATGACGTCCGGGGTCGAGCTGGTCACCATCGATCCGGTCGCGGCGACGGTCATCAGCGACCGCATCCTGCGCAAGCACGGCACGCCGCCGAAGCACGCCGCGCTGCAGGCGCAGCTGCTGGTCGAGGCGGACCTCCGCGGCCGGCCGTCCCACGGGCTGCAGCGGCTGCCGCTGCTGGTCTCCCGGATCGAGCGGGGCCTGCTGGTCGCCGACGCCGAGCCGACCGTCAGCTGGACGAGCGACGCGTTCGCCCGCGTCGACGGTCACGACGGCTTCGGCGTGGTCGCCGCGCGGGCCGCGGTCCGCGCGTTGGCCGAGCGCAGCGCACGCACCGGCGTCGCGCTGGCGGCGATCCGCGCGTCCAGCCACATCGGGATGCTCGCGCCGTACCTGGAGGACATCTGCAAGCGCGGCCTGGTCGGGATCGTGCTGACCACCAGCGAGGCGCTCGTCCATCCGACCGGGGGCCGCGAGGCGCTGATCGGCACCAACCCGATCGGCATCGGAGTGCCCGCCGGGGACGACCCGTTCCTGCTCGACATGGCGACCAGCGCGATCTCGGCGGGCGAGATCATCGCCCACGGCGACCGCGGCATGGAGCTGCCCGCCGGGCGAGCGGTCGACGCCGACGGGGCACCGACCGTCGACCCGATGCGGGCGCGGGAGGGCGCGATCTCGCCGTTCGGCGGCGCCAAGGGCTACGGCCTGGGCCTGGCGATCGAGCTGGTGGTGGCGCTGCTCAGCGACACCGCGCTGGGACGCGACGTGCTGGGCACGCTCGACGCGGAGCACCGTGCGACCAAGGGCGACGTGATCTGCGTGATCGATCCGGTCGCGGCCGGCATCGAGCAGGGCGCGCGCCGGCTCGCCGACTACCTGGACCACCTGCGCGCGTCGCCGACGGCACCGGGCGTCGACCGGGTGCTCGTGCCCGGCGACCGGATGCGGAGCGAGCGGACGCGACGGATGGAGCACGGACTGACGTACCCGACCGCGCTGTGGGACGCCCTGGAGACCCTCGATCGGAAGACCGATGACTGATTCGCTGTTCGGCGCCCTGCGCGCCCCCGACACCGTGGTGCTGGGCGACGGCGCCGCCGCGACGGCGGGCGAGCACGCTCGTCGGTTCGGTGCGCGGTGCCTGGTCTGCACCGACCCGTTCCTGGCCCAGGCGGTGCAGGGACGCACCGTCGTCGCCGCGCTCCGCGCGGCCGGGATGGAGGTCACCGTCCTCGACGCCGCGGTCGCCGAGCTGCCGCGCCGCGCGGTCGAGCGCGCGATCGAGCGGGCCCGAGGCACGGAGCCCGACGTGATCGTGGGGCTCGGCGGTGGCAGCTCGATCGACCTGGCCAAGCTCGTCGCGCTCGGCGTCCGCCACGGCGGCGACCTCCGCGACTTCTACGGCGAGGGCGGCGTGCCCGGACCGGTGACGCCGCTGATCGCCATCCCGACGACCGCCGGGACCGGCTCCGAGGTCACCCCGGTGGCGGTGCTGTCCGATCACGCGCACGAACTGAAGGTCGGGATCTCCAGTCCGCACCTGATCCCCCGGGTCGCCCTCTGCGATCCGACGCTGGCTCACGGCGCTCCGCGTGAGGTCACGGCCTACGCGGGGATCGACGCGCTCGCGCACGCGATCGAGGCGTACTGCGCCCGGCGTCACGGCGATCCGGCCCACGTCGCCAGCAAGGTCTTCACCGGCGGCAACGTGCTGACCGACGGCTACGCGCTCGCCGCGGTCGGCGAGCTCGGCCGCGGATTGCGGGCGGCCCTGGAGGACGACGCCGCGGGCCGCCGCGCGACGATGGCCGGCAGCCTGATGGCCGGCCTGGCCTTCGGCACCGCCGGGACCGCCGCCGCGCACGCCCTGCAGTACCCGATCGGCGCGCAGACGAAGACCGCGCACGGGCTCGGCGTCGGCCTGCTGCTGCCGTACGTGATGGCCTACGTCGCCCCCGCGTGCGAGGCCCGGCTGGGCGACGTCGGCCGCGCGCTGGGCGTCGACGCCACCAGCCACGCGGCGATCGAGGCGGTGGCCGCGATCGGACGGGACCTCGGGATCCCCGCCTCGCTGCGGGACCTCGGGATGCCGCTGGAGGCACTCGAGGATGCGGCCCGCAAGGCGGTCGGCATCGAGCGCCTGATGCGCAACAGCCCACGCGAGGTCGACCTGCGTGGCGCGCGGCGGATCCTGGCCGCGGCGTGGCACGGCGACCGCTCGATCCTCGACCGCGCCAACTCGGAGACCACCTGATGAGCGACGACACCACCACCAGCGTCAACCCCGCGACCGACGAGGTCGTCGGCACCTACGCCGTGCACGCGCCGGACGAGGTCGACGCCAAGCTCGACCGCGTGCACGCCGCGCAGCGGCGCTGGCGGACGACCGGATTCGCCGAGCGCCGCGCGTTCCTGCACGCGTTCGGCGACGCGCTGATCGCCGCGCAGGAGGAGGCCGCCACGCTGATCACCGCCGAGATGGGCAAGACGCTGACCGAGGCCCGGGCCGAGGTCGACAAGAGCGTCGCGGCCTGCCGCTACTACGCGGATCAGGGCGAGCAGCAGCTGGCCCCGGAGTCGATCGCGATCGACGGGGGCACCTGCACGGTGCAGTTCCCGCCGCTCGGCGTGGTGCTCGCGGTGATGCCGTGGAACTACCCCGTCTGGCAGCTGGTGCGGGCGTTCGCGCCGGCGGTGATGGCCGGCAACGCGATGGTCCTCAAGCACGCGTCGAACGTGTCCGGATCCGCGCTGTTGCTGGAACGGCTGGTCGGCGAGATCGAGGCGTCGCTGCTGGAGACGGTGATCGTCGGCAGCGAGCGGGTCGAGGGCCTGATCGCCGACCGGCGGATCGCCGCGGTCACGCTGACCGGGTCGGAGGGCGCCGGGGTCAGCGTGGCCCGCGCCTGCGCCACGGCGCTCAAGCCGTCGGTGCTGGAGCTGGGCGGCAGCGACCCGTTCGTGGTGCTCGCCGACGCGGACGTCGAGCGGGCCGCGGCGGCGGCCGTCAAGGCGCGGTTCGTCAACGCCGGGCAGAGCTGCGTCGCCGGCAAGCGGTTCATCGTCGTCGAGGCGGTCGCGGACGCGTTCCGCGACGCCTTCGTCGAGCGCACGCGGGCGCTGCAGGTCGGCGACCCGTTGCTCGGGACCACCGACCTGGGCCCGATGGCCCGCCGCAACCTGCGCGACGAGCTGGCCGACCAGGTGCGCCGCGGTGCGGCCGACGGCGGTCGGGTGCTGACGGGGGGTGCGGACGCGCCGGCCGGTGCGGGCGCGTTCTTCGTGCCGACCGTGGTCGAGGTGACTCCGGGCAACGTGCTGGCGACCGAGGAGACCTTCGGTCCGGCGGCGGCGTTGATCCGCGTCGCGAACGTCGACGAGGCGATCCACGTCGCCAACGACACGCCGTTCGGGTTGAGCTCCAGCGTCTGGAGCGCGGACGTCGAGGCCGTCCGGGCGATCAGCGGTCGGATCGACGCCGGAGCGGTCTTCGTCAACGCGATGACCGCGTCCGATCCGCGGGTCCCGTTCGGCGGCGTCAAGCGCTCGGGATGGGGGCGTGAGCTCGGCCCGTACGGCATCCGCGAGTTCGTCAACGTCCAGCCGGTCACGGTGGCCGCCGCATGACCGGCGGGGGAGGTGCACGGTGAGCGACCGGCTGCTGCTGCGGGGCGGGACGGTCCTGACGATGGCCGACGAGCAGCCGCCGCGGGTTGCGGATGTGCTCGTGGTCGACGGTCGGATCGCGGCGATCGGACCGTCGCTGTCGGCCGACGCCGAGGTGCTGGACGTCGCGGGCCAGATCGTGATGCCGGGGTTCGTCGACGGCCATCGGCACGCGTGGCAGACGCAGCTGCGGGGGATCGCGCACGGCTGGTCGCTGAAGGACTACGTGCGCGCGGTCCGGATGCAGGCGGGCCCGCAGTACGCGCCGGAGGACATGGCGATCGGCAACCGCGCGGCGATGCTCGACGCGCTCGACGCCGGGGTGACGACCGTGATGGACGTCTGCCACAACGTGCCGACGGCCGAGCACGCCGAGGCGGCGCTCGAGGGCACCTTCGCCGCGGGCATCCGCTCGCTGTTCTCGTTCGGCCTCGCCGGCAACTACGGCGTGGGCGGCGAGTTCGGGTTGGAGCAGCGCTGTGCGTTCGTCCGTGACCTGCGCGCCCGGCGGTTCGCGTCCGAGGACGGCCTGGTCCGTCTCGGGCTGCACGCCTCGGACATGATCGCGGAGGGACCCGAGCAGCTGATCGCGGAGGTCCGCGCCGCGCGCGACCTGGACCTGCCGATCTCGATCCACGCGCTCTACCTGCGGATCGCGGGGTTCCGGGGCGCGGGCCTGCGGTCGGAGGTCGAGGTGCTGGAGACGGCCGGCCTGCTCGACGAGCGGATCGTCTGGATCCACATGAACCAGGCCACCCAGCACGAGTGCGACCGGGTCGTCGGCACGGGCGGCGCGATCGTCTGCACCCCGGAGGCGGAGATCCAGATGGGGATGGGGTTCCCGGCGTTTGCCCGCACGCTGGAGGCGGGCGGGCTGCCCGCGCTCGGCGTCGACGTGATCTCCAGCAACTCCGGCTGCCTGCTGGGACAGCTGCGGCTGGCGCTCCAGATCGAGCGGATGCTCGCCAACGAGCGGACGCTGGACGCCGAAGGGGCGACCCCGGAGGAGATTCGGCCGACGACCTGGCAGGCGCTGCGGGCGGCGACCGTCGGCGGCGCGGAGGCCGCGGGGCTCGGGCACCGGATCGGCACGCTGGAGGTCGGCAAGCTCGCGGACGTCATCACGATCGACGCGGGGGCGATCAACCTGCTGCCGGTCAACGACGTCGTCGGGAGCGTCGCGCTGCACGCCCACCCGGGCAACGTCGCCAACGTGCTGGTGGGCGGGGTGCCGCGGAAGCGGGACGGCGCGCTGGTGGACGACCTGGCCGTCGTCCGGAGGCGGGTCGCCGACTCGAACGCGCGGATGTTCGAGCGCATCGAACGCAGCGGGGGAATGATCGCGCAGCCGCGCGTCCCCCTGGCGTTCTGAGCGGTCGCAGGAGGGCTTGGCGAACGAGCCAGCGATTGGTCGCGAGATCTGGTCGCCACGACATGGAAGGTGGCGGCGGACTGCGCGAAGTTCACACGAGGCGCACGCGGGACCTTCCCGGTGCGCGTGGAGTACGAAGGGGAGAACGATGGGGAAGATCAATCAGCGGATCCTGAGCGGGGTCCTGGTCGGGGCCCTGGCGGCCGCCGGCCTGACGGCCTGTGGATCGGACGACGACACGACCGGCGACACGAGTGGGGCGACGACCGCTTCGACGGCCGCCGAGGCGCCGGCCCAGATCGGCGCGGGCAAGACGATCGGCTTCGTGTCGATCACCAACTGCGGCAACCCGACGATCTGCGCGGTCCAGAAGGCGTTCGAGGCGGAGGCCAAGGCCCTCGGCGCCGAGGCGAAGGTGCTGGAGGCACCCGGCAACGCCAATCCGGTCGACGCCGGGATCAGCAACTTCGACCAGCTGATCTCGCAGAAGGTCGATGCGGTCGCGTACTGGCCGGCCGACGAGGGGGCGATGAAGGCCCCCACGCAGCGCGCCGTGCAGGCCAAGATCCCGGTCTTCGGCTACGACCTGTACAGCACCGACGTCGGGGCGGACCAGCCGGTCCTCGCGTCCGTCAACCAGGGGCGCGAGCTGCAGGCCAAGCAGGCCGCCGAGGCGATCTGCGCCAGCAATCCGGACGGCGGCGAGGTGCTGGTCGGCAAGTACTCGGTGCCGCTGCCGAGCATCACCTTCCTGCTCGAGAAGTTCGAGGAGTACCTGACGGCGTGCGGTGACGGCAAGCTCCGCGTGGTCGGCAGCTTCGACAACAAGACGGACGACGTCTCCGGCGGACGCGCGGGTGCGGAGCCGGCCATCCAGGCGCACCCGAACGTGGTGGCGATCCAGACCTACAACGACGCCACCTCGATCGGCGCGTCGCAGGCCGCGCAGGCGCTCGGCAAGCGCGATCAGATCTTCATCGCGGGCTACAACCTGGCCCCGGACGGCGTCGCCGCCCTGGAGAACGGCCGCCTCGACGCATCGTGGGACTACCAGCCCGTCGTCGCCGGCCAGCGGCTCGCGCGGATCGTGCTCGAGTACCTCGCCGAGGAGAACAGCGCGCCGTCGACCTTCACCACGGTCTGGCCGAAGTGCTTCTCACCGGAGACGATCGGCACGCTCGTGTCGCCCGACGACCAGCTGGCGAAGATCGCCGCGGGCGAGGACCTGGCGGCGGCGGCCGGTCCGTTCGTGCAGGAGTCGGCGGAGATCATCGCGCCGCCGGACGACCTGCCGGGCTGCGACGCGAAGTAGCCGGTGCCGCGCGCCTCGCGGCCTCAGGCCGCGGGGCCCAGGACCTGCCGGGCGAGCAGCGCGATCCGCAGCTTGAGCAGATCGTCGGTCAGGCGGAGCGTGACGCCGCACAGCGACTCGATCCGCCGCAGCCGGTACTTCACGGTGTTGACGTGGACGTACATCGCGGCGGCGGTCGCCCGCAGGTCGCAGCCGGCGTCGATGTAGGTCGTCAGCGTGTCGATCAGCGGACTGGCCGAGGTCTCGTCGTGACCGATCACCGGTCCGAGGATCTCCTCGGACATCGCGACCAGCCGCTCCGGGCGCTCGTGCTCGACGAACAGCCCGAGCAGCCCCAGGTCGTCGATCGCGGCGACCTCGTCCCAGCGCTCCAGACGCTCCAGCAGGCGCACGCACCGCTCCGCCTGGGCGTTGGCGTCGACGAAGTCGGCCGGCTCGCGCGCGGCGCCGCCGATGCCGGCGATCACCCGTGTGCCCGGCACGCGACGGCGTACGACCTGCCCGATCTGCGTAGCCAGGCTCCGCGTGGCCGGCAGCCGCTCCGCGGGGGCGACCTCGTTCAGTGGAACCGCGACGGTGAGCACGTTGCCGACGTGGCTGATCAGCGCCGTCGGGTGGCGCTGCTGGACCGCGCTGACGACCGCGTTGCCGATCCGCTCGTGGCGGGTGTGGCCGGGCGGGGCGGCCGTCGCGCCGGGATCGTCCACGAGCAGCCGGACCACCCGGTGCTCGTGGCCGAACCGCAGGCCGTAGTGGGGGGCCTGCTCGCGCACGCGCTCCTCCGGGTCGCGGCCCTGCAGCACGTTGCCGAGGAAGTCCGAGCGCAGGCGGGCCTCGGCGGCCCGGGCGGCTCGGGTCTTGGACTCGTGGAGCGCCAGCACCGTCGCGGCGTGCTCGACGGCCCGGCGGTCGAGCGCTCGCGTCTCGTCGGTGCCGTCCTCGACCAGCACGGTGCCGACGGTCTCGTCGCGGATCCGGATCGGAGCGCGGATCAACCGGGGGTCCTGCGGGTCGATCGGCCCCGTCGCCCACGCGGGGCGGGGCTCCGAGTGGGCGTTGACCTCGCCGTCGCCGGCCGCGACGACCGCACCGCGCCCCAGCAGACGGGCCAGGATCGACACGACGGCGGCCGAGTCCGCGCCGTGCAGCACGGCGTCGGTGAAGCCCAGGTGGATCTCGTGGGCCCGCTCGAGGATCTCCTGCTGGCGTTCCGACTCGCGGTTGGCGGTCTGCAGCGCGCCGATCGTCTGCTGACGGTCTTCGACCAGCATCGTCACGCGCAACGCGAGCGACGCCTGACGGGCGAGGTTCTCGACGGGGATCAGGTCGTCGAGCGGATAGTCGTGCGGGTGGCGTGCGTAGCCGTTGAGGACACCGACGGGGCGTCCGTGGGTCGTCATCGGCACGCAGACGATCGAGCGGAATCCGAACTCGACCGCGAGCGGCCGCCACTCGGCGTAGGTCGGGTCGTCGAGCGTGTCGGTGACGATCACGGTGCGGTGCTCGGCGAACGCCCGCGCGGTCGGGGACAGCTGCAGGTCGTTGATGGCGTTGGCGAACACGAGGTTCGCCCGGTCCAGGTAGCGCGGGGGGAAGTTGTAGGCGCCAGCGACGTGGAGGTGCTCCCGTGCCGCGTCGGGCAGCACGATCGCGCAGAAGTCGAACCCGGCGATCTCCGTCACGCGCCGGGCGATCAGGTCGAGGGTCTGCTCCAGCGGGCGGTCCTCGAGGATGTTCTCGAGGGCGTCGTGGAACATCGGCGAGGCGTCCGAGCTCCGACATGTCGAGCGAGGTCCGCTCACGATCCTGCCCTCCGTTCGGGTGCGCCGCCGGACGCGGCTGTGGTTCCGGGACGACTATCGACCATCCGTTGGCCGCCGACGGGGATTGGAGCGCGACGCCGCGACCAGAAGCCCGCCGGGTCGGATGGAGGTTCCGTACGCGAGCGATGCACACAACCGACGGCCGGCGTCGGGGGGCGACTTAGGGTCGCTGCATGCTTGGGGAACGGACGCCGGGGAACGAGTCGCAGGACGAACGGCGTGGGCTGCCGTTCGACGCCGAGCGGCTCGACGACCTGCTGACCAACGCCGGCCTCGACGCGCTGCTGGTCTCCAGCCGGCACAACCTGCGCTACCTGCTCGGCGGCTACGCGAACTACTTCTACGGCGTCGAACCGAGCCTCGGGATCTCCCGCTACGAGCCGCTCGTGCTCTATGTCGCCGGGCGACCGGAGGCTGCGCTGTACCTGGGAAACTGGACGGAGCCCGACGCCTTCTCGACGTTCCCGATCTGGATCGCGGAGCGCGTCTACGGCCCGACCGACATCCGTCAGAACGCGTTGGCGCTCGCCGACGCGCTGCACGATCGTGACCTGGCCCGCGGCCGGATCGGCATCGAGGCGGACTTCGTCTCCGCCACCACCGTCGACGTGCTCCGCGAGGCCCTGCCCGAGCTGGAGCTCCGCGACGCCCTGCGTCCGCTCGAGGAGCTGCGGTCGATCAAGAGCGATCACGAGTTGCGGCTGATCCGCCGCGCCTCCGAGGACGTGGTGGAGAGCATGCTGACCGTCTTCCGCAGCTGCTCCGCGGGAACCAGCTCCGCGGAGCTGGCCGCCGCGCTGGCGGACGAGGAACGGGCCCGCGGCCTCGACTTCGACTACGCGCACATCGCCATCGGCGGCAATCTCAACCGGGTACCGAGTCCGTCCAACCGCCTGCGGGCCGGACAGACGCTGAGCCTGGACAGCGGCGGCAACGCCCGCGGCTACATCGGTGACCTTGCGCGGATGGGCTTCCTCGGCGAGCCGACGGCCGATCACCTGCTCGCCCTCGACGAGCTGGAGCACGTCCAACGGGCGGCGTGCGCCGCGATCCGTCCCGGCGCGACCGGCCGCGACGTGTACCGCGAGGCCGAGGCCGTGCGCGTCGGCGGTCGCTGGGCCGACCGCACGGAGTTCATGGCCCACGGCATGGGCCTGATCACGCACGAGTACCCGCGGATCGCGCCGCTCGTCACGAACGCACACGGCTACGAGCCCGAGCACGAGCAGCTGCCGCTGCGGGCCGGCATGGTGCTGTCGGTCGAGTCGATCCTGCCGGACGCCACGCTCGGCTACATCAAGCTGGAGGACACCGTTGCGGTGACCGCCGACGGCAGCGAGCTGCTCGGCGGCGGCGGACGCGGCTGGAACGTGATCGGCGGGAGCGGCGGATGACCGGGCTCCGCGCCTGCTGGGCCGACCGTCACCCGGCCTTCGGGGCTTGGAAGGTGCTCGGCGAGTCGGTCGGCGTCGAAGTGCTGGCCGCCTCCGGCTTCGACTGGATCGGACTGGACGCGCAGCACGGGTCGATCGCGCCGAGCGCGCTCGTCGCGATGCTCCAGGCGGCCGACGCGGCCGGCGTCCCGGCGGTGGTCCGCCTCGCGGCCAACGACCCGGCGTCGATCGGGCACGCGCTCGACGCCGGGGCCGGCGGGGTGATCGTTCCGGGGATCGAGTCCGCCGCCGACGCGACCCGCGCGGTCGCGGCCTGCCGCTATCCGCCGGACGGCCGCCGCAGCTGGGGCCCGCTACGCCCTGCGGTGCGGTCCGGAGGAGCGAACGCCCCGGTCTGCGTCGCGCTGATCGAGAGTCCGCAGGGGATAGCGAGCGCCGACGAGATCGCCGCCGTCCCGGGCCTCGACGGGCTCTTCCTGGGGCCTACCGACCTGGGGCTCGAGTACGGCTTCGGGCCGGGTCTGGACGCCGACGACGCGCGGTTGCGCGACGCGGTCGAGAGGCTCCGGGCCGCGGCCGATCGCCACGGCCTGCTGCTGGCGACCCGCTGCTTCGACCCCGACCGCGTCGCGTCCGTCGTGGCGCTCGGATTCACCGTGCTGAGCGTGCTGCACGAGGTCTCGGCGCTGGCCGCCGCGGGCCGGGCCGCGCTCGACACCGCGCGGGGCCGGGAGTCGCCGGCACCCCGGCCCACTCCTTCCTGACCCGGTGCGTCGGCCCCGAGCCGCGCGCCCCCGTAGCCCCGACGAGAGAGAGAAACCCATGGATACGCCTTCGGCCTCGCGGCGGACCGCCGCGCGCCGCTCCGCGGTGGTGCTTCGCACGGCCGCCCTCACCGCCATCGCCGCCCTCGGCGTCGGTGGCCTCGCTGCCTGCGGCGGCGACGACCCGGCGCCGGCCCCGTCGTCGACCACCGCGGCGGCCAGCACCGACCTGACCAGCTTCTACGAGGGACGCTTCGTCGACCCGCCGACCGACGGTCCCGCCGCGGTCCGCGGCAAGTCGGTCTGGTGGATCTCGTGCGGCGAGATCTACGAGGCGTGCGCCCAGAAGACCCGCGCGTTCCGCCGCTACGGCGACCTGCTGGGCTGGAAGGTCACGGTCGTCGACGGCAAGACCGACTACGCCCTGGCCTCGGCGACGATCCGCCAGGCGATCTCGGCCCGCGCCGACGCGATCGTGCTCGACGCGTACGACTGCCCCGGCATCAAGGGCGCGCTCCAGCAGGCCAAGACCGCCAAGATCCCGACCGTCGCCGAGGCGTCCGCCGACTGCGACGCTCCCGGGCTGGGCGGCGAGCCGCTGTTCACGAAGAACGTGGCGGTCGGCGGTGAGTTCGAGAGCTATCTCGACTTCATCAGCGCGTGGGGGGCGGACAAGGCGCGGTACGTGGCCGCGGCGATGGGCGGCAAGGGCAAGATCCTCCACTTCGGCGAGGAGAGCCAGTACCTCCAGCGGTACAACGACGAGGGCTTCATGACCGGTGCCAAGGAGTGCAGCGGCTGCGAGGTGGTGCGGACCGGGTTCACCTTCGCGGAGGTTCCGAACGGCAAGCTCGCCCAGAAGATCCGCGGCGTGATCCAGCAGAACCCCGATGCGGAGTGGATCAACGCCCCGTTCGACGCGGTGATCCAGCTGGCCTTCGCGCAGGTGCTGCAGCAGACCGGGAAGGCCGGCAAGCTGAAGATGATCGGGGGCGAGGGCTTCGACGCCAACCTCGACTATATGCGGCAGAACATCCAGACGGCCGCCCAGCCGTACTCGTGGGAGTGGTACACGGCGGCCACGGCCGACGCCGTCAACCGGATCTTCGCCGAGGGGCCCGACGCGGAGATCCCGGGCGGCGGAGGCGGCTGGCAGGTGATCGACACCGACCACGGTCTGCCCGCCTCCGGGTCCTACAAGCCGCCGGTCGACTTCGAGGCGGCCTTCCGCAAGATCTGGAGCGGCGAGGCCCGATGAGCGCAGACGCGGGACGCGACGGCGACTCGAGCGTGCCCGCGCTGCGGATCGCGAACGTGTCGAAGACGTTCCTGGGGGTGAAGGCGCTCGATCGGGTCTCGATCGACGTCGCCCCGGGGACGATCCACGCCCTGCTCGGCGGTAACGGGTCAGGGAAGTCCACGATGATCAAGATCCTGGCCGGCGTCTACGAGGCCGACCCGGAGGGCACGATCACCGTCGGTGGTCAGACGTTGCCGGCCGACCAGATGACGCCGGAACGGGCGCACGAGCTGGGGATCCGGTTCGTGCACCAGAGCCTGGGCCTGTTCCCGGATCTGAGCGTCGCGGAGAACCTGGCGTTCGGGCGACCGTTCGCCCGGACCCGGCTCGGCCGCATCCGCTGGCCCGAAGTCCGTCGTCAGGCCGAGCAGGTGCTGGCGCGGTTCGGCGTGGACGTCGCCGCCGACGCCGAGCTGCGGACCCTGTCACCGGCGCAGCAGACGATGGTGGCCGTCGCCCGGTCGCTGCAGGACGTCGGGGAGCTGGAAGCCGCCACGCTCGTCCTCGACGAGCCGACCGCGACCCTCCCGCACGAGGAGGTCGAGGTGCTGCTGGCGGCGATCCGCGAGTTCGCCGGGATGCACACGGTGCTCTACGTCAGCCACCGGATCGACGAGATCCTGAGCATCGCCGACCGCGTCACCGTGCTCCGCGACGGACGGCATGCGGTCACCCGCGACGCCGCCGGGCTGGACGCCGGCAGCCTGGTCGAGTCGATCCTCGGCCGCAGGCTTGCGGCCTCTGCGGCGGCCTCCGCGCCCGATGTCGGAGCGCGGATCTGCCGGGTCCGCGGGCTCAGCGGGCCACGGGTGGCGGACGTCGACCTCGACGTCCACGCGGGTGAGGTCGTCGGGATCGCCGGGCTGGCCGGATCCGGCCGCGGTGAGCTGCTGCGGATGCTGTTCGGGGCGCTGCCGCGGACGGCCGGCGAGGTCGAGATCGACGGGCAGCCGCTCGACGCCGGGGCCTCGATCGACGAGTACATGCGCCGCGGCGTGGCCTACGTCCCGCGCGACCGAGCCAGCGACGCGGCGCTCGCGGACGGCACCGTGGAGGAGAACCTGTCGCTGGCGCGGCTGAGCCGCTACTGGCGTCACGGGCGGATGGACGCCCAGCAGGAGACGGCCGACGCGACCGCGGCGATGGAGCGATTCCTGGTCCGCGCGCGCGGACCGGAGCAGACCATGGCGACGCTGTCCGGCGGCAACCAGCAGAAGGTGATCCTCGCCCGCTGGCTGGTGCGGGAGCCCCGACTGGTGCTGCTGGACGAGCCGAGCCAGGGGGTCGACGTCGGGGCCCGCGACGAGATCCACAAGTTGCTGCGGGCCGCGACCCGTGCCGGCGCCGGTGCCCTCGTCGTGAGCTCGGACTTCGAGGAGCTGGCGGCCGTCGCCGACCGGATCGTGGTGATCCGCCGCGGCCGGCTCAGCTCCGAGGTCGCCGGGGTCGACGCCGACGCCCACCAGCTCACCGAGCTGGCCTACGCCTGAGCACTCACGTCAACGCGATTCGAACGAGAACATGGAACAGCAAACGGTGGAACGAACCGACGTGCGGCAGCCGCCGGCCCCGGACAGCGCGGGTCCGCCCCGCCTGCTCGGCGTGCTGGAGCGGTACGGGGTCCTGCTCGTCTTCCTGGTCCTGATCGCCCTCTTCAGCGTGCTCGAGCCCGACACGTTCCCGCGGCTCGACAACGCCCGGTCGATCATGCTGAATCAGGCCGTCGTCGCCGTCGCGGCGCTGGCGGTGATCGTGCCGCTGACCGCGGGTCGGTTCGACGTCTCGGTCGGGGCCAACCTGGGCCTCTGCTCGATCGCGGCGGCCGGGCTGATGGCCAACGCCGGGATGCCGCTCTCGGTGGCGGTGCTGGGAGCGCTGGCGCTCGGCGGGCTGATCGGCGCGCTGAACGGCGCGATCGTCGCCTACGTGGGCGTCAACTCGTTCATCGTCACGATCGGGACCTCGACGGTGATCGCGGGCGTGGTCCAGTGGTGGACCGACGGGATTCCGATCAGCGGCGGGCTCTCACCGGACCTGACCGCGCTCGGCGTGCGCGAGGTGCTCGGCGTGCCGATGCTGTTCGCGATCATGGTCGTGATCGCGATCGGGGTCTGGCACTTCCTGCGGCAGACCCCGGAGGGCCGCCGGCTCACGGCGATCGGGTCGAACGACCAGGCGGCGCACCTGGTCGGCATCCGCGTGCAGCGCGTGGTGATGCGCAGCTTCGTGATCTCCGGCCTGCTGGCTGGCGCCGGGGGCGTGCTGCTGATCGCCCAGCTCGGCAACGGCAACCCGCAGGTCGGCGGCATCAACTTCATCCTGCCGGCGCTGGCGGCGGCCTTCCTGGGCGCGACCGTCTTCCAGCCGGGGCGGTACAACGTGCCCGGCACGATCCTCGGCCTGCTGTTCGTCGCGGTGACGGTCAGCGGTCTGTCGCTGATGGGCGCGCCGCCGTGGGTCGAGCCGGTGATCAACGGCTCGCTGGTGGTGATCGCGGTGTCGATGTCGCAGGTGGTGCGACGGGCGCGCACCGGCGAGCGGGTCGTGGGGGCGTGATGGGCCCCGCGGCCGGCACCGGGGGCGACGCGATGAGCGTCGGCGCTCCCGCGCGCAGCGACGCGGAGCTGGGTGCGCTGCTGGCCGGCGGCCCGGACGCCCAGCGCCGGGTGCTGCTGCGCGGGGCCACGATCATCTCGATGGACCCGGCGGTCGGCGACCACGAGCGTGCTGACCTGCTGATCGAGGGTCGGCGGATCGCGGCGATCGGGCCCGACCTCTCGGACGCCGTCGCCGACGGCCGCGGGATCACGTTGGCGATGGAGGACATGATCCTGATCCCCGGGATGCAGGACACCCACCGGCACTGCTGGCAGAACCAGCTGCGGCGGCTGATCCCCGACGCGGACCTGGCCGACTACATGGAGCTGACGCACCACACGCACGCGCGCTTCTACCGGCCGGAGGACTTCTACGCGGGCGGTGTGATCGCCGCCGCGTCGGCGATCGACGGCGGGGTCACGTGCGTGCTGGACTTCTCGCACAACGCCCGCTCGGCGAGTCATTCCGACGCCGCGATCGAGGCGTTCGTCGACGCGGGAATGCGGGCGATCCACGCGTCGGGACCGCCCGCGGTCGGTGACTGGGACCAGCAGTGGCCGGCCGACGTGGTGCGGCTGCGGGACCAGTACGCGGCCAGTGACGAGTCGCTGATCGCGGTGCGGCTGGCGGTCTGGGGGTCGACCGACCTGGGGGGACCGCAGGTGGCGATCACCCCGGACAGCCTGACGTTCGCGCGGAGGCACGGGATCGAGGTCAGCGTCGACGCGGCGTGGGGACTGGCGGCATCCGCCAACATCGAGGAGCTCGGCCACCAGGGGCTGCTGGGGCCGGACGTCACGCTGATCCACTGCACGTCGTTCAGCGACGAGGCGTGGCGGCAGATCGCCTCCTCGGGCACGACGATCTCGCTCTGCCCGACGTCCGATCAGCAGATCGGGCTGGCGTCGTCGGTCCCGCCGATCCAGGACGCCTGCGATCACGGTGTCCTGCCGAGCCTGAGCGTCGACATCGAGTGCAGCCTGAGCACCGACATGTTCTCCCAGATGCGGACGATCCTCCAGACGCAGCGGATGATGGCGTTCCGGCGTCGGTGGCTCGGCGAGGACGACGCTCCGGAGCCGATCACCGTCCGTGACGTGCTCCGCTACGCGACCGTCGGCGGGGCGACGGCCAACGGCAACCTCCACCGAACCGGCACCCTGACGCCGGGAAAGGACGCAGACATCGTGGCCATCCGCGCCAACGACGTGAATACTTTGCCGCTCAACAACGCGATCGGGACGGTGGTGCTCGGCGCCGACACCGCGAGCGTCGACACGGTCTTCGTGGCCGGCGTCGCCCGCAAGTGGCGACGCACGCTGCTCGGCGTCGACGTCGCCCGGATCCGGCGGCTGGCCGAGGAGTCCCGGGACTACCTGTTCTCGCAGTCGGGATGGACGCTCGATGTGCTCCGCTGAGCGGGCCGGGGTGCCGGACGGCGCTTGCGCGCGGCTGGCCGAGCTGGGCGTCGCCGCGGTCTACGAGGGCGGCGGACAGCGCGGCCTGATCGACGCCGATCTGTTGCAGATCGTGCCGGGCAGCCGGGTTGCGGGGCCGGCCCGCACCGTGCGCTGCCTGCAGGACGACAACCTGGGGATGCACGCAGTGCTGCCGCTCGTACGTCCCGGCGACGTGCTGGTGATCACCATGCCCGACGCCGTCCCGGTCGGGCTGGTCGGCGACCTGCTGGCGACCCAGGCCAAGGTGGCGGGAGCCGCGGCGATCCTGGTCGACGGCGCGGTGCGGGACGCGGAAGAGCTGCGGGCCCTGGGCCTGCCGATCTGGGCGCGCTGGGTGCGGGTGCGCGCGGCGGGCAAGCGGGGCCGCGGCACGCTGGGCGGCCCGGTCGCGGTCGGCGGCGCGCGGATCGAGGAGGGCGACGTGGTCGTGCTCGACGGCGACGGGGGCGTGGTGGTGGCCGCGGCCGACGTGGCGACGACGCTCGCCGGAGCCGAGGCGCGCTGCGCCCGGGAGGGGGAGCTGCGCGCACGGTACGAGGCCGGTGCGTTCAGCTGGAACCTGCTGGGCCTCGACGGCGGGGATTCAGACCGCGCCGGCTGACCGCAACCGCGAGCCACCGGCCGTGGGCTCCTACGGTCGGTGCATGCCGGTGCGCACCGACCTCGACGACCAACGGCTCGCGGGCGCGGTGGGGCGCCCGACGGTGCCGCGGGTCGGGCGGGGCGACGTTCTTCGTCGTACGAAGATCGTCGCTACGCTTGGCCCGGCCAGCCGGGATCCGGAGATC
>CAZMVL010000014.1:36777-55410 GCA_964569335.1 uncultured Paraperlucidibaca sp. | reverse complement strand
GCCTGGCGGCCCGTCTGGGTGGTGGTATCGCGGTTGAGATCACCGGCCTGCGGGTGGAGAACGGGCCCGCCCAGCCCCAGCTCGTCGCCGAGCGCCCGATCCTCGGCGACTCGGAGATCTCGGATGTCACGTTCAAGGGCTTCGGCGTCATCGTCGGCCGAGGGAACGCGTTCGAGGCGATTGCGTCCGACGAGCCGGTTGAGGTCCCGATCGAGGACCTGACCGTGGAGCTGTCGAGCGCTTCGGGCCGCGTGAGCGTGGTCTCTCGTGGTGAGCAGCGTGGTGCGGACGTCAACCTCGAGGACGCCCAGGTCTTGGTCACCGGTGGCCGAGGGTTGGGGTCAGGGGAGGGCTTCTCGGTCGCCGACGACCTGGCCGCGGCCTTCGGGGGCAACGCCGCCGTCGCCGCGACGCGCGCCGCGGTCGACGCGGGCTGGTTCCCGTATGCCGGCCAGATCGGCCAGACGGGTAAGACCGTCGCGCCGAAGGTCTACATCGGCCTCGGCGTCTCGGGCGCGATCCAGCACAAGGTCGGCATGCAGAGCGCCGAGAACATCGTCGCGATCAACAAGGACGGCAACGCGCCGATCTTCGAGTTCGCGGACCTCGGGGTCGTCGGCGACCTGCACGCGATCGTGCCGGCGCTGTCCGAGGCGATCAAGGCCAAGAAGGACTGAGGCGGTCCGGAGGCCTGCGGGCCTCGCGCATTGACGAACACCTCCAAATGGGCATATGGTGCGCATGAAACTCATCAATTGAGGGAGGCTGCAACGTGGGGCGAGTAGACGGCAAGGTCGCGATCGTGACGGGCGCTGCGTCCGGGATTGGCGCCGCTTCGGCCCGCGCGATGGCTCGGGAGGGCGCGAGCGTGGTCGTCGCCGACATCAACGGCGAGGGCATCGAGCGGGTGGTCGGCGAGATCCGGGCGCAGGGTGGAGAAGCCGTCGGATCGCTCACCGACGCCGGCGACGGCAAGCAGATCGAGGCGATGGTCGCGCTGGCGGTGAGCACCTACGGGGGTCTCGACATCCTGCACAACAACGCCGCAGCCATGAACCTCGTCCCGAAGGACATGAAGCTCGTCGAGATCGCCCAGGAGGTCTGGGACGGCTCGATCCGCGTCAACCTGACGGGACCGATGCTCTCGTCCAAGGCCGCGATTCCGCACATGATCGCGCGCGGCGGCGGATCGATCGTGCATACGTCGACGATCTCCACCTGGGCGCACGACGACGGCTACACGGCCTACACGGCGTCGAAGATGGGCCTGATCGGCCTGATGCGGTCGATCGCCGTCCAGTACGGGGACCAGGGGATCCGCAGCAACGCCTTCGGTCCGGGGCTGACGCTCAGCGAGCACGTCAAGGGTCGTATGAGCGACGAGCACCTGGAAATCTGGAAGCACGTCACGCCGACGCCGTGGCTGGGGGAGCCCGAGGACCAGGCGGCGGTCGCCCTGTTCCTGGCATCGGACGAGTCCCGGTTCGTCAACGGGCAGTTCCTGCCGGTCGACGGCGGTTTGACGGCCTTCAACCCGGTCACGCCGTCGCTGCGGGCCTGGCGCGAGGGGCAGAGCCGGGGATGAACCTGGAGGACCGCATCGCGATCGGCGATCTCCTCTCGTTGTACGGGCACGTCCTGGACCTCGGGCAGTGGGACCGGATCGGCGAGCTCTTCACCCGTGACGCGGTGTTCGACGCCGGAACGTCGACCTTGCCTCCGATGCGGGGCATCGACGAGATCCTCGAGCGTCTGCCGCCGCTCGAGGATCCGTACCCGAACCAGTCGCACCACGCGACGAACGTCGTGATCGAGGAGAAGTCGGCCGCGCGGGCGATCGTCCGAAGCAAGTTCCTGGTGCTGCGACTCGACGGGATCCTGTCGGTGGGCGAGTACCTCGACGAGGTCGTGCGGGCGGAAGACGGCTGGCGGATCCGCCGGCGGACGGCCCGGAGGATCGGCACGGTGACGTCGATCGACGCGCCCGCCGGAATGCTCGGGTAGGCCGGCACGGCGGGGGAGCGTCGCTTGCCGGGCAGGCGCTGTCACGGGTCGACAGGCGGTCGGCGGCCCGGGGGTACTGAGTGCAGATCACCCGGGCGTACCGCCGCACATACGTACACACGAGAGGGTTGGCAGGGCTCCTACGCGTCCGCGCTTCGCAGCACCGCCGACCCTCGGAAATAGGGGAGAGAGATGGATAGCTCGAATGCAGCAGCCGTCGGGGCCTGGGATGCGGAAGCGGATCTCGTCGTGGTCGGATCGGGAGCGGCGGGACTGGCTGGAGCGATTGCGGCCGCCGACGCCGGTGCCGACGTGATCGTGCTCGAGAAGGCCTCGGTCATCGGCGGGACCACGGCGATGTCGGGGGGTGCGGCGTGGGTCCCGTGCAACGACCACATGGCCGACGTCGGCCTGACGGATTCGCGGGAAGAGGCGCTGGGGTACCTGCGCGACTGCGCCGGGGAAACCACGGACGACGAGCTGCTCGTCGCGTTCGTCGACCACGCCGCCGAGATGCTGCGGTTCCTCGAAGGCGCCGGGGTGCGACCGCCGCGTCCGGCCCCGGCGGCAGGTGGGGCGCTGGACTACCGGCCGTGGTTGGACGGAGCCAAGCCCGGAGGGCGGAACACCTTCCCCGGGAAGTTTCCGCTCTCGGAGCTTGGTGACTGGGCGGCGAAGCTGCGTATCGGTCACCCGTGGCAGGGGGACCGGATCGAGTACTACACGAAGCGGATGCACCTGGCGCCGCCCGTTCCCCCGGAGCAGCGGCAGGACGTCGCCGATCCTCCCCCCGGAGGATGGACGCACCACGACCTGGAGTTCGTCGGGAGCGGCACCGCGCTGGTGGGAGAGCTGCTGAAGTGCGCTCTCGCCCACGGCGTGCAGGTCGTCGTCGACGCGCCCGGGCGTGAACTGATCGTGGAGGGCGGACGCGTCGTCGGCGTGGAGGCCGAGCGCGAAGGCGTGCCGTGGCGCGTGCGTGCTCGCGCTGGCGTGCTGATGGCCACCGGGGGCTTCACGGCGAACGAGGACCTGAAGCGGCAGTGGCTCAGCCGTCCGCTGCACCAGACGTGCGACGTGGACGAGAACCAGGGCGACGGCCACCTGATGGGGATGGCGGCCGGAGCTCAGGTCGCCAACCTCGGCGACGCCTGGTGGATGCCGTTCATCCACATCGGCGAGACCGGCGACGGCATGGTGACCGCGGCCTACAGCCGCGAGGACCGAATCCTGCCCCACACCATGATCGTCAACCGGCGAGGATCGCGGTTCGTCGACGAGGCGACCAACTACAACGACTTCGGCGAGGCCTTCGGACTGAAGTCCGGGGCGGCGGAGCGGAACTTCCCGGCCTGGCTGATCTTCGACCAGCAGGGAGTCGAGCGCTACGCGGGACTCGCCTACAAGGTGCCGGCGGGGCCGACGCCCGCGTGGCTGATCAAGGCCGACACGATCGAGGACCTGGCGCGTCAGGCCGGAATCGACGCCGCGGGGCTGCAGCGCACGGTCGAGCGCTTCAACGGGTTCGCGGAGGCGGGCGTCGACCTCGACTTCCGTCGTGGGGAGAACCCGTGGGACGTGGCCTGGGGCGATCCGGAGCACGGGCCGAACCCGTCGCTCGGGACGATCGCCCGCGGTCCGTACTTCGCGGTGGAGGTGGTCCCCGGGGCGTTGGCCACCAAGGGCGGCCTGCGCGTCGACGGCGGGGGACGGGTGCTGTCCGCGGCTCGGCCCTTCGGCCCGGTCCCCGGCCTGTACGCGGCGGGGAACTGCTCCAACGCCGCGGCCGCCGGAACCTACGCGGGGCCGGGCTTCACGATCGGCGTCGCCATGACCTTCGCGTACATCGCCGCGCGCCTTGCCGTGCGGGAAGCCGCCGGGCGCGTACCTGCGACGCACGCATGACCAGAACCGTATCCACGACTCAAGGGGCTCGATGACCATGACTGCAGCCACCGACTACACGTTTCCTCCGTCGCCGGAAGTCAGCGCGTGCCCGTGGGGCGCGTACGCCAAGCTGCGGACGGAGCAGCCGGTCTACCGGGCGGAGGGTGGCGAGTACGTCATCTCGCGCCACGCCGACATCCGCGCGATTCTCAGCAACGACACCGTCTTCACGAACCCCTCGCGGAGCAACCACGAGGTCCGCAGCGTCATGGAGGTGGAGGGCGACGAACACAAGCGCCGACGCAAGATGCTGGCCAAGATCGTCAGTCCTGGCCGCCTGAAGCACTACGAGCCGCGGGTGCGGGCGCAGGCGCACGAGCTGATCGACCGGTTCGCCGACAAGGGCGAAGTCGAGCTGGTCAGCATGTTCGCGGTGCCCTTCCCGACGATGGTGATCCCGACGATGGTCGGCCTCGAGGACCACGATTTCGCCTGGTTCGAGAAGTGGGCCTCGGGCACCCTCGAAGGGGCAGCCATGGCGTACGTGGGCAGCGAGCGCTCGGAGCGGGCCGCCAGCGGCTGGGACTACATCTACGGGTACACGCGGAACACGCTGATCGAGCGGATCGAGCAGCCGCGCGACGATCTTCTGACCGAGCTGCTCGACGTGCAGCGCGAGCAGCTCGGCGACGTCGACCTCGACGCCCTGATGGCCGATGTCGGCGCCACCATCGGTGGCGGTATCCACACGACCTCCGGGATGATCAGCAACACCATGACGATCCTGATGCGTGATCCCGAGTTGCTGGAGCGGGTACGCAACGACTTCGCGCTGATCCCGCGCCTGATCGAGGAGTCGCTCCGCGTCGAAGCTCCGGTTCAGTGGCAGCCTCGCGACGTGGTCGAGGACATCACGGTGGCGGGCGTGGACATTCCCGCGGGTTCCCGCGTGATCCTGCTGTTCGGCGCGGGCAACCGCGACGACGACGTGTTCAGCTGCCCCGAGAGCATCGATCCCGCGCAGCAGGACCGACGGAAGCACCTGAGCTTCGGGTTCGGGCCGCACACGTGCTTCGGAGCCCCGCTGGCTCGTACGGAGGGGCGGGTCGCGTTCGAGGCGCTGTTGGAGCGACTGCCGGGGCTCCGCCTGGCCGAGGGAGAGCAGAGCATCGAGCCGCACGTGCATCCCGAGCACCGGAGCCTCAACGCGCTGCACCTGCGGTTCGATCCCAGGGGCGCGAGCTGATCGGTGCGTTCGAAGGCGAGACGCAGGCCGACCCAACGTCCTCTACCTCCGGTCGGCCTGCGGCTCCGCG
This sequence comes from uncultured Paraperlucidibaca sp., assembly GCA_964569335.1. Classification (GTDB taxonomy): domain Bacteria; phylum Pseudomonadota; class Gammaproteobacteria; order Pseudomonadales; family Moraxellaceae; genus Perlucidibaca. Next base: position 50,203 of record CAZMVL010000014.1, on the reverse strand, counting down.
CGCGTGGAGTCAGGGCACGCTCGGTGTCGGGAGCTGTCGGCTCGAGGACGGGCGCAGGTTCGAGACGATCACCGCCGCGACGGCCAGGACGACGCCGATCACGGTGGCTTCCGTGACGCCGGACCCGGACGCCGGGGCGATCGTGTCGATCAGCACGCCGCCCAGCATCTGACCCGCAACGCTTGCGAGCACGAGCTGGAAGACACCGATGCGGCCGACGGCGACCGTGACGACGACCGAGACGGTGGCGCTCACCAGGCCCGCCGTCCACGCCCAGGCCGGCGCCCCGCTCCAGCCGCCGGCCGGATTCACCCCTTGGGTCGCGACCGCGATCACGAGCAGGATCGCCGCCGCGACCACGAAGTTCATGATTCCGGCCCCGATCGGGCCACCCAGCCGTGCCGCGATCCGGCCGAAGCTGACCCACTGCCGGGTGATGATCGCCCCGGCCAGCACCGTCGCGGCGATCAGCCACGGATCGAACGTCGCGGCACCGCCGATCGCGCCGAGCCCGACGGCGGCCAGGGCCAGCGTTGCTCCCACGAGCCTCAGCACCGTGAGCGGCTGCGGCCCCGTGGCACCGACGCCGATCCGATCGAGCAGCAGGCCGCCTGCGGTCTGCCCGCAGACCAGCGACACCGCCACCATCGCGACGCCGATCCGCGGCGCCGCGTAGGTGGTGATGAAGGCGACGTACGCCCCCAGGACGCCGACCGTCCAGTGCCATCGCTCGGACCGCGGCGTCACGCGCAGGCCCTCGACCGTCGAGCGCGCCCGGCCGATCCCCACGAGCACCGCCAGCAGCGTCAGGGCCCCGATGCAGGTGTTGATCGTCGACGCGTACGTGAAGGAGCCCAGACCGGTGCCCAGTCGGCCGCTGAGGAACACCTGGAGCGACATCGCCGCCCCCGAGGTGACGACGAGCAGGACGAGGGCGATCCGTCCGCCGACCGATGGGCGGGCAGGCGGTGCGGTCGACCCGATCATGTCAACACCATAGTTGACCAGTGTGGAGGGGCGCTATAGCGTGGACACGCCGAGCCGCTGCGAGTGGTGAGCGGGCACGAGACGACGAGGAGGGGCCGTGGACACCGACCTGGAGACCGAGTTGCGGGAGCTGATCGCCCGCAAGGAGATCTACGACCGCCTGATGGGCTATGCGCGAGGGATCGATCGCAACGACGGGGATCTCGTCCAGGACACCTTCTGGCCCGATGCGCTGGTCGACCACGGGCACTCGAAGTTCCGGGGCGAGGGCATCGGCGCGTTCTTCGCCGAGGTCAGCCGGTACGGCACCGCGCGACAGACGCACTACATCGCGAACGTGGTGATGGAGATCCACGGCGACGAGGCGATCACCGAGGGGCAGCACCTGTACTACGCCGAGACGGCCCGCAATCGGGTCGACTACACCCTCACGCGGGTGCTGCGCTACATCGATCGCTGGGAGCGACGCGCGGGGACCTGGCGCGTCTTCCACCGAACGGTCGCGGAGACCTGGAACAAGATCGATCCGGTGAAGGAGCGATTCCCGGCGGACCCGGGGATCATCCGTTCCCGGGGCGATCGGGACGACCCGAGCTACGCGTTGATCGACGCGTGCCGGAGGGGTGAGCGTTGGTCGCTGGAAGCGCCGGACAACGTGGCCAACACCGAGCACGCGGCCCACCGCACGGACGGGGCGGGCTTCCGGGCGCGCCACGACTAGGGGTCAGTACCGCAGGCTCCGGCCGCCGTCGACGATGACGTCCTGGCCGGTGACGAACCCGGTCCGGGCGAGGTTGAGTACCGCCTCGGCGACGTCCTCCGGACGCGCGATCCGGCCGAGCGGGGTGGCCTCGGCGAAGCGGGCGACGGCGGCCGGCGCGGTGGCGTCGTCGAACAGCGCGCGGAACACCGCGGTGTCGACGGCGCCCGGCGTCACCGAGTTGACGCGCACCTCGGGCGCGAGGGCGATCGCGAGGCTGCGCGTCAGCTGGAGGACGGCTGCCTTCGAGACGGCGTAGGGGATCGACGACCCGACGCCTCGGTGGCCGCTGATCGACGCGATGTTGACGATCGCGCCACCCCGTCCGCGGAGCTGCGGTGCCGCGGCGCGGCTGCAGCGGAACGCGCCCATCAGATTGACGTCGAGCAGGCGACGCCACGCGTCGTCGTCGAGTCCCTCCAGGTCCGCGTGCGGAAGGACGTGGGTCGCTCCGGCGTTGTTGACGAGCAGGTCGAGGGCGCCGAACCGCTCGACCGCCTCGGCGATCAGGGCGCGGGCCTGGGCGTCGTCGGAGACGTCGGCCGCGACGGCGACGCCCGAGGCGCCGGCGAGCGTCACCCGATCAGCGACGTCCTGGGCGTCCGCCGCGGAGGTGGCGTAGTTGACGACCACCCCCCGGGCGCCGGCGTCGGCCAGGGCCAGGCAGATGGCTCCGCCGATGCCCGTGCCGCCCCCGGTGACGATCGCGACGCTGTCCCTCAGGTCCATGGTGCTCCCCTCGATGTGGGGCCGGTCGCCCCGACGAATGGGTGGCAGGCTAGCGGCTCTTCCCAAGAGTTCAACTGCAGCGTTGACTCTCTCGGCGTGGCGGCCGTCGTGGATCGAAGGCGACGTCCGCGTGGAAAAGACGCGATTTTGCAGGTATATCGTGGGAGCTCCCGCAGGCCGGTCGGTCGGACGGTCGTTTGTCGGGGCGCGTGGTGTTGTCGTGGGCACCGATGATCAACAAAGTAGTTGACGAGTCGCGGCGTGCTCGGTAGCCTCGCGCCACGAGTCCTCTGGGGAGAAGGAGTCACCGATGGATCAACGACCGCAGCGCCTGCTGATCACGACGTTCGCCACCGCCGTCCTGGCGGCGATGCTGGCCGCCTGTGGTGGCTCCGACGGAAGCGATTCCGGGGCGGTGTCGGAACGGGCGCCGGACCGTGAGCGGTTGACGATCGGCTTTCCGTCGGGCAACGCGTCCTGGGCGGCGGTGTGGATCGCGAAGCACGAGCGGATCTTCGCCAAGCACGGCCTGGAGGTGGAGACCTCGGAGCCCGGGGCACTGGTCAACACGCAGCTGCTGGCGGGCAAGCTCGATCTGGCGGCGAACGCCCCGCCGATCGCCGTCGCCGAGAAGGGCGGAGACGTCGCGGTGGTCTGGGGCCAGCAATCCGACTCCGGCGTGTCGATGGTGGCCAAGAAGGCGGTGGCCTCGATCGACGCGCTGCGCCGCGAGCGAGGCTGCCGGATCGCGACGTTCCCGCCGGGGACCTCGCCGTACGCCTACGCCGCACGGTTCGTCGAGCGCCTCGACCTCGACTGCGACATCGTGACCGGATCGTCGGCGCCGACGATGCTGAGCGGCGTCCAGGCGGGGTCGTTCACCGCCGCGGTGCTCGGCTACGGTGCGGTCGCGGGAGCGCCCGACGTCAACGTGCTGATCTCCAACGAGACGCCGGAGGCGTTCGCGCCCTACGCGTTGGATCCGTACGTGCTCGGTGTCGTCTACGGCGTGCCCGCCCAGCTGGAGCGCAAGCGCGAGGCGATCACCCGGTTCGTGCGGGCGATGCGAGAAGCCCAGCCGATCGCCCAGGACCCGGAGCAGGCCGAGGTGGCCGTGCGCAGCCTGCGCGGCAGCGCGGAGTGGGCGACGGGTCAGTCCGACGACTTCCTCGCCGAGCAGGTGGACTACTGGCGCCCGTACCTCTGGAAGGACGGCGAGGACGTCGGCTACGTCGCGGAGCAGGACTGGAACGCCGTGCTGGCGGCGTTCGAGCAGTTCGCGCTCGACGGCTACGACCGGCAGGACGGGCGCTTCGCCTACGACCAGATGGTCGACATGTCCTTCTACGACGCGGCGCGCGATGCGACGCGATGACGCACCGACGGCGGCGACCGGGACCGGACGAGCGATGATCGACGACGCCACGACCGCGGAGCGGGGGCGAGCAGCGGAGACCGGCGAGGTCGACGCGCTGGTCGAGCTGCGCGACGCCTCCTACGCGTACCCGAGCGGACTGCTCGCGATCGAGGGGATCTCGCTGCGGGTGCCCCGCCGGGGCGTCACCGCCGTCGTCGGTCCGAGCGGCTGCGGCAAGTCGACCCTGCTCAAGATGCTGGCCGGGCTGCTCGAGCCGACGGCGGGCGAGGTCCGGACCGCGTTCGCGGCGGCGGCGGCGCGCCACCCGCTAATGATGGTCTTCCAGCAGGACACGCTGCTGCCGTGGCTGACGGTCAAGGACAACGTCAACCTGTTCTACCGCCTGCGCGGAAGCACGAGGCCGAAGGCCGAGATCGACGCACGAGCGCACGAGCTGCTCGAGATGGTCGGACTCGGGGCCTTCGCCGACGCCCACCCGCGGGAGCTCTCCGGCGGGATGCGACGTCGTGTCGCGTTCCTCTCCGGAGTCGCGCCCGAGCCGCAGCTGCTGCTGCTGGACGAGCCGTTCTCCGCGGTCGACGAGCCGACGCGCGTGCAGATCCACCAGGAGGTCCACGGGATCATCGAGCGACAGGAGATGGCGGTCGTGCTGGTCACCCATGACCTGGCCGAAGCCGTGTCCCTGTCGGACCGGGTGGTGATCCTCTCCGCGCGTCCGGGGCGGGTTGCGGCCGTCTACGACATCCCGCTCGGACAGCAACGCGACGTGCTCGGGCTGCGCGACACCCCCGAGTTCCTCGAGCTCTACGCGGAGCTGTGGCGGGCCCTGAGCGAGGAGATCAAGCAGGGCGAAGCCCGCCGACGCGGCGACGGGGGTGGAGCATGAGCACCGCCGTCGGATCGGGTGACCGCTCGCGCCTCGCGCTCGTCTGGACGCTCCGGGCGCTCGTGCTGCTGACGTTCCTCGCGGCCTGGCAGTTCCTGCCGAGGATCGGCTGGTTGCAGGACAACGTCCGCTTCATGAATCCGTTCTACATCAGCTCGCCGGTCGACGTCGCCAAGAAGATGTGGGACATCTGCTTCTCGACCCAGGGCAGCGACGGGTCGATCGCGATCTGGTCGTACCTGGCCAACACGCTGAAGGCGACGTTCGTCGGCTTCGCGATCGGCGCGGCCGCCGGCCTCGTCGCCGGGGCGGTGCTGAGCGGCACGCGGATCGCGGCGGACGTGATCCGTCCGTTCATCGTCGCCTTCAACACGATGCCGCGGATCGCGCTGATCCCGATCATCGTCGTGATCGCCGGGATCGGATTCACCGCGAACGTCATCAACTGCGTGCTGATCGTCTTCTTCCTGGTGTTCTTCGCGGCGTTCGACGGCGGGCGCTCGGTCCCGGCCTCGCAACTGAGCAACGTCGAGATCATCGGCGCGTCGCGCGCCAAGGTGATGATGCGAGTCCGGCTGCCGTACTCCGTCCTGTGGGTCTTCGGGGCGCTGCCCAACGCGATCTCGTTCGGCCTGCTGGTGGTGGTGACCACCGAGCTGCTGACGGGCACCAAGGGCGTCGGCAGCCTGCTGCTGCTGTCGACGACCAACCTCGACGCGACCCTGACGCTCGCCTTGGCGTTCCTGCTGAGCATCGTCGGCCTGGCGATGGTCGGCCTGGCGGAGCTGATCCGATCACGGGCCGTCGGCTGGGCGGTCGACTGAGGGACGGCCGCGGGGAGGCGTGGGGTACGGCGCGTCGAGGACGCGCACCAAGCAGCAATCGATTGAGGCGAACGGTGTCGTTCGTCGATCAGGCGGCCGACGCGGAGAGAGCGGAGGCCTCGAACGAGGGAGACGGGGATGAAGACGTTCCGACGGAAGCTCGTGGTGCTGGTGGCGGCTGCGGCCGTGTCACTGACGGTCGCGGCGTGCGGATCCGACGAGGGAGGCGAGGCCGCGTCGGGCGGCGGGAAGCGCGAGACGCTGAAGATGAGCGTGCCGTCGGCGATCGCCACCTGGGGCGCGGTCTACGTCGCCCAATCCGAGGGGATCTTCGACAAGCACGACCTCGACGTCGAGATGTCGGTCGGCGGCTCGCTGGTCAACACGCGGCTGCTCTCCGGGCAGATCGACCTGGCGGGGTTCAATCCGCCGTTCGACCTGATCAACAAGGGCGCCGACGTCCGCGTGATCTGGGGCGCGATCAAGGACACCGGGGTATCGCTGATCACGGGCGAGAAGGTCACCACGATCGACGAGCTGCGGGCCCAGGATCGATGCCGGCTGGCGAGCTTCCCGCCGGGCTCCAGCAACTACGCCTACGCGCAGAAGATGACGAAGCAGCTGGATCTGGACTGCGAGATCGTCGTCGCGGCGGACAATCCCGCGATCCTCGCCGGCGTCCAGGCGGGGTCCTACACCGCCGGCCTCGTCAACCAGGCGGCGATCGCCCAGGGCCCGCCGGGGATCAACGTGCTGATCGAGGCGGACGGCGGCGAGAAGTTCGCGCCGTACGCCCTGCCGCCGCACCTGCTCGGCGTGATCTACGGCGACCGCGCCAACCTCGAGAAGAAGAAGGACGCAGTGGGACGGTTCGTGACGGCGCTGAGCGAGGCCCAGCAGCTGATGCTCGACGAGGCGAAGACCGAGCAGACGGCCGCGCAGATCCGGGAGTCGGCGGACTGGGCCCAGGCGCAGTCCCCGGAGTGGATGGTCGAGCAACTCGAGTTCTGGCGCCCGTTCCTCTGGACCAGCGAGAACGGCAACGTCGGAGACATCAGCGAGCAGGACTGGGCGAGCACGCTCGACGCCTTCGAGCTCTACGGCCTCGAGGGGTACGACGCCGCGAACCCCAAGTTCGCCTACGACCAGCTCGTCGACCGCAGCTACTACGAGCAGGCGGTCGGCGCGACGCGCTGAGTCCGCCTCCGTCCGAGAGGAGCGAGATGAGCTACCACGGTCCGACCATCGACGTCGACATCCACCACAGCTGGAAGACGGCTGCGGACGTGATCGCGTACCTGCCGCGGTTCTGGCGGGAGCACCTGACGGCCGGGGTGGGCCCCGACCTGTCACTGACCCCGGGCCGCCGTCGCGTCCTGCAGGTCGACGGCAAGTTCCGGCTCGACGCGCTCCCCGAGGACGGCTCGCTGCCGGGAACCGACTACGAGACGTTGCGCCGTCACCTCGATCGCTTCGACGTCGAGCACGGCTTCATCACCTACGACGTCGGTGTCCAGTCGGGGATGCCCAACGTGGGTCTCCAGGTGGCGCTCTGCCGCGCCGCCAACGAGTTCACGGCGGAGCGCTGGCTGCCCCGCGATCCGCGGTTGCACGGGATGATCCTGGTGCCCACCGCGGACCCCGAGGCGGCCGCGCGGGAGATCGCGCACTGGAGCGGCAACGACCGGATGGTGGGCGTCCTGCTGGTCGTCAACAGCCTCGGACGTCCCTTCGGCCACCCCGTCTACGAGCCGGTGTTCCGCGCGGCGGTCGAGCACGGCCGGCCCGTGACGATCCACATCGTCGGGACCCCGGAGGGCCGTGACGGGGCGGGCGGGAATCCGCTGCTGATGCTCGAGCAGTTCCCGCTCTACAACCAGCCCGGCATGCACTACCTGTCGAGCATGATCACCAGTGGCCTGTTCGAGCGCCACCGCGAGCTGCGGGTGATGATGATCGAGTGGGGCTTCAGCTGGGTTCCGTCGCTAGTGGGCAAGCTCGAGGCGGTCTTCCCGGCGCTGCGGCGAGAGTGCCCGGCGATCCGCCGCCGACCGAGCGACGTCGTTCGCGAGCACGTGCGGTTCTCGACCCAGCCGTTCGACTTCGTGAGCACCCGGACGCTCTCGGCGGTGCTCGGAGCGCTCGAGGGGATGGAGGACCTGCTCTGCTTCGCGAGCGACTACCCGCACTGGGACGGCGACGACGCGAACCACGTCGCCGGGCGGTTGCCCAAGGCCTGGCACCGGAAGGTCTTCTACGACAACGCGGCGAGCTTCTTCGGGCTGGCGCCTGCGGCGCGGGCGCCCGAGCCGGCTCAGCAGGCCGCCCGCTGACGAACGCCGTCGACATGCACTTCCAACGTGAGGACACACGATGATCGTCGACTGCCATCTGCCGGTGAGCTTCGGGAACGAGACCGCCATCACCGACCGGATGAGCGCGGCGTGGCGGGACTACCTCGGTCCGGCGACCGTGCTGGTCGATCCGCCTGCGCTCGCCAACCCCCTGGGCAGCTACCGCGACGAGGCGTATCGCCCGGACGGCGAACGCCCCGGCAGCGACCTCCGCGGGACGATCGAGCGTCATCTCGACGCGCACCGGATCACCCGCGCCCTGGTCGCCCACGATGCGGGGCAGTCGCTCGCCGCGCTGCCGAACCACCGGTTGGCGGCCGCAGCGGTCGATGCGGCCAACCGCTGGATGCTGGAGGAGGTCCTCAGCGTCGACGAGCGGCTCCACGGAACCTTGCTGGTGGCGCCGCACACCGCGGCGGGCGCCGCACGGACCATTCGCGAGGCCGCCGACGAGTCGCGGTGGGCGGCCGTCGCCCTGGCGGCCAACAACCTCGGCCAACCGTTCGGGCACCCCGCGTACCACGAGATCTACGCCGCGGCGGCCGAGACGGGCCTGACCGTGGTGCTCGACCATCGCACGGACGCCTGGCTGGACGTCGCGAGCAATCCGACCGGGCTGCGCGCCTCGACGTACGCCGACCTCTACGCGCTGTCGAGCCAGAGCATCGCGGCGCATCTGCTGAGTCTGATCGGCGAGGGGGTGCTCGAGCGCTGGCCCGACCTCAAGCTGTTCGCCGTCGGAGCCGGGGTCACCTGGCTGACCCCCGAGCTGTGGCGCTTCGACAGCAACTTCAAGGCGTTCTACCGCGATGCGCCGCAGCTCTCGTTGCTGCCGTCGGAGTACATCGAGCGCAACGTGCGGATCGGGACGTACCCGTTCGACCGCTTTGCCTCGGCGGGGCAGCTCGAGCGCTACCTCGCCGTCGAACCCGGACTGGAGCGCCTGCTCTGCTACGCCAGCGGCTATCCGGCGTGGGATGCGCAGCCACCGTCGGTGCTCTCCGACGGCGTGCCGGCGGCCTGGGCCGATCGCGTGCTGGCGGGCAACGCGCTCGAGGCGTTCCGCTGGTCCGCGACCGACGCGTCCGGGCGCCCGCGGGCGGAGGCGACGCGATGAGCGCGACGCGGGCGGAGCGCGAGCCCGTGGCGGTCGGACGGCTGGACGACCTGGCCGACGGGGAGATCTCGATCGTCGAGGTCGCGGGTCGCCAGGTCGGAATCGTCCGCTGGGGGGACGAGGTCTTCGCCGTCAGGAACGTCTGCCCGCACGTCGCCGGACCCGCCTGCGGGAAGGTCCGCTCGCGCCTGCTCAGGGGATCCGGTACGGACGGTGAGCTGGTCGCCGACCGCTCCCGACCGGTCGTGGTCTGCGCGTGGCACAAGTGGGAGTTCGACCTGCGGAACGGTCAGGCCACGCGTGATCCCAAGCTCCGGCTGCGGACGTACTCGGTCGCGATCTCCGACGACGGAGAGATCCTGGTCGCGATCTGACCGTGATCAGGTGGTCGCCGCTCGCGATCCGCTCGTCGGGTCGGTCGCGATCGCGAGGAACAGCATCGGCTCGCGCTGGGCCTGGGAGCCGGCGGCTTCGAGGTCGCGCGAGCGCTGGAGGACGGCCAGCGCCTGCGCCCGGCCGTGGGCGACGTGATCGTCCCACGCGGTGCCGGGCGCCCAGGCCGGCAGCGTCGTCCACTCCAGCTCGATCGAGCCCCAGAGGCGTCCGCGGCCGATGTGGACCTCACCGCCGTCGATCGCGATGCGCCCGGCCGTCAGCGCCTCGATCGCGGTCCCGACCGATCCGAGCGGCCAGAACAGCTCGCCGCTGCCGACGGCGTGCGCCCGGGCCACCAGCTCGGACGGCAGCTGGTCCCAGGCTGGCGCACGCATCGGGGGCTCGACCCGCGTCAGGCGGCAGCGGCCGCCAGGAAGTCCCTGGCGTCCGGGCTGATGCCCGTGGTCTGGGACAGCCCGGCGTCGGCCATGATGCACTGACCGGTGATGATCCGCGCCTGGTCCGAGCCCAGGAACGCCACGAGCGAGGCGATGTCCTCCGGCTGGCCGAAGTACGGAAGCGGATTGCCGCGGCGGTAGATCTCCTTCATCTCCTCGGGCAGGTTCTGCCCCGGAGGCGAGAGGGTGAATCCGGGACAGATCGTGTTGCAGCGAATGCCCGCGCGCCCGTACTGCATCGCGACCGTCCGCGCCAGCTGGACCAGCCCGGCCTTGGCGACGTTGTAGGCGGAGATGTAGAGCTCGGCGCGCACGCCGGAGATCGATCCCGTGTTGACGATGCTGCCGCCGCCGCGCCGCTCCATGTGGGGGATGGCGTGCTTGCAGCCATACATCGGACCGGCCAGGTCGACGAGCATCGTCGCGTCCCAGACCGCGGAATCGATATCGGCCAACGGCCGGTCCTCCCCGAGCAGCGGGATGTCCGCGGCGTTGTTGTGGAGGATGTCGATGCCGCCGAACTCCGCTACCGCGGTGTCGATCGCGCGCTGGACCTGCGCTTCGTCGCGGACGTCGGTCGCGAGCGCGATCGCCTGCCCGCCCGCGGTCTTGATCTCGGCGGCGCGGGCCTCGGCGCCCTGCTCGTCGATGTCCGCGAGCAGCACCTGCGCACCCAGCCGCGCGAGCAGGGCCGCGGTGGCGGCTCCGATGCCCGAGGCGGCTCCGGTGACCACCGCGCCCTTCCCCGTCAGGTCGATCATGCCGTGGCCTCTCCGTGTTGCTCCATGGAGCGAACCTAGCCGACCGGCCGCGGCTGGTCAACACTAGAGTTGATGATCGCCCGTGGGGCGGGTGCCGCGGCGTCGGTCAGCGGTTGAGGAGACCCTCGACGGCGAGCACCGCGAAGGTATTGGCCACGTCGCTGGTCTCGACCGGGCCGTTGGGATCGAACCAGCGGTGCGTCCAGTTGAGCATGCCGACGATGCCGTACGCGGCGAGGCGGGGATTGATGTCGTCGCGGAACGTGCCGCTCTCGATGCCCTCGCGGACGATCGAGACGAGGGCCTGGTCGAAGCGGCGCGAGAGCTCCACGATGTCGACGCCGGTCTGGGAATCCTCGGAGCTGACGTCGGCGTCCTCTCGGATGAAGACGTACAGCTGCGGGTAGTACTGGGCGTAGGACGCCATGACGCCGGCGGTCAGGGCGTGCAGCTTCTCCTCGGGCGGGCCCTCGCCCTCGGCGATCCGCTCGGCGAGGGCGACGTTGCCGGCCACCGCGTCGATCACGACCTCGCGGAACAGCTCCTTCTTGTTCCCGACGTAGTAGTAGAGCGTTGCGCGGTCGACGCCGGCGCCGCGAGCGACGTCGTCGATCGAGGCGCTGGCGAATCCCTTGGCGCGGAAGACCTCGGCCGCCGCTTGGATGATGTCCTTGCGGCGCGTGAGATAGTGCTCGCTCGCGTCGCTCTTCGCGACGGCGCGACGCTGCGCGATGCCGCTGGTCGGTTTCGGGCTCTTGCTGTTCTTGGCCATGGGAAGGTCGTTGGGGCGGTGCGAGCACCGCCGCGATCACGACCGTGCCGTCGCTCGTTCGTAGTCGATCACCGACCGCATCCCGGCTGCGAGATCGCGGTGAGATGCTCCGAATTCGGAACGAAGACGGCCCCATTCAACCAGATTCGGCAGCACCTGGTGGGCGTCGTCACCGTAGGTGATGACGGCGGACGGGACGATCGAGCGTACGGCGGCTGCGATCTCGCCGAACGAGGCATCGAGTCCGCCCGACTCGTAGACGTCGTGCTCGGGGTCCGGGGACTCGATGATCCGCCGCAGCGCGTCGGCGACGTCGTCGACGTGCCCGACGCAGACGCGGGTGTCCGGCGTGTACGCGACCGCGGCCGGCAGGCCGCGGGCCGCGCAGACCGCGGGGACGTTGACGCCGCGACTGGCGGTCTCGGCGCCCGGCCCGTAGACGGAGGGCAGGCGGACGCAGGTGATCGCACGCCGACCGAGCGCGTCGTTGATCTGGATCGCGACCTGCTCGGTCATCAGCTTGCCGGCGCCGTAGAGGCCGAACGGCTGGACGCGGGTCGTCTCGTTCAGCGGGGAGCCGTCGATCGGCTGGGGGCCGTGCACGGCGATCGAGCTGGGGAAGACCACCCGCAGGCCGGGCAGCGCCCGCGCCAGCTGGAAGGTGCGCCAGGCGCCCGCGGCCATCACGTCGAGCTCGCGGTCGAGCCCGGGCATCTCCGGTGGGGTGCGGTAGTACGGGCCGTAGTAGATCGCGTCGACCGCGCGTCCGCCGATCGCGGCGAGGATCGCCTCGGGACTCGATCCGTCGCCGGCGACCCACTCGATGAGATCGGCGACGTCGGCCAGCCGGCCGGGCGTGGATCTCAGCTCGAGGGCGGTCACGTCGTGTCCCGCGGCGAGCAGCGAGCGGACCAGCGCGGCGCCGACGAATCCCTTGGCGCCGATGACGAGCGTGCGCACGCCGGGGCCTCAGCCGCGACTCGCGCCGGACGCGAGCCGATCGTGCTTCCAGCCGATCGGCGACGCCGACGGCAGGCGGGCGGCGAGCGGTCGGCCCGACAGCTCGGCGTACTCGCGCGAGAGCGCCGCGATCGCCTCGACGTCGACGCCGACGTCGATCCCGAGGCCGACGAGCAGCTCGACGACGTCCTCGGTGGCGACGTTGCCGAACGCCTCCTTTAGCATCGGCCAGTCGCCACCCCAGCCGCCGAACGCCGCGTCGACGACGAGGTGCTCGAACGGCGAGAGCAGCGCGGCGAAGAGGTTGGCGAGCCCGGCGCCGCGGGTATCGTGGAAGTGGACCCCGAGACGGCGGCTCGTCGGCAGGACCTCCGCCAGCGCCGTCAGCAGCCGCAGGACCTGCAGCGGGTCGGCCTGACCGGTCGAGTCGGAGACGATGATCTCCGCGACGCCGGGCATCGCCTGCAGCCGCTGGGCGTGCTCGATCACGCCCTGCGGGTCGACTGCCCCCTGGACCGAGCATCCGTACGCGGTGGAGAGGAAGACCGAGACGTCCAGCCCGGCGTCGGCGGCCCGCGCCGACGAGCGCTCGATCTGCTCCAGCAGGGCATCGTGGGTCTGCGTGAAGCCGTTGGCGACCAGCGCCGCGGTGCTCTCCGCGAAGACCAGGAAGATCGCGTCGAGGAGCCCTTCCTCGCGCATCGCCAGTGCTCGCTCGAACCCCCGGTCGTTGGGCACGAGGGCCGAGAGCCGGAGATCACCGCGGTCCGGGCCGACGGCGCGCAGGACCGCCTCGGCGTCCGCCATCTGCGGCATCGCCTTGGGGTGGACGAAGGCCACCGCGTTGATCTCGCGGCAGCCGGCGCTCGCGAGTCGCTCGATCAGGTCGACCTTGCCGGCGGTCGGCATGATCAGGCCGTGGGACTGCAGGCCCTCGCGCGGGCCGACTTCGCGGAAGTCGACGCGCGTGGCGGAGATCGCCGCTTGGACGTCGTGGATCATCGGGGTTCCTTGGTCGGTGACAGGGGAGCGTCGCGCGGGGCGGCCGGCTCGGCCGGGGCCCGC
>CAZMVL010000014.1:8926-36767 GCA_964569335.1 uncultured Paraperlucidibaca sp. | reverse complement strand
CGACGCCGTGCTCGGTGACCACGACGTCGACCGAGCCGGAGGGCAGCGACGCGGCCGCGGGGAGCGCCGGCACGATCCGCGAGGCGTCGCGGTGGGTCGCCGCGAGCGCGACGATCGAGAGCCCGTCCGGGTCGCGCGCCGCGGCCGTCGCGAAGTCGCGCAGGCCGGCCACGCCGCCGCGACGGCCGCCGCGGCCGAACTCGCAGTTGACGTCGCCGCGGAGATCGACCTCCAGCACCGAGCTGACGGCGCGGAACGTGGGGAGCGCGGCGAGCGTCGCCGGAGCGTGGGTGCGGTCGGCGCCACGCAGCGACACCGGCGCGTCGGCGAGCCACGCGTAGAGCTCGTCGCTGCCCGCGGCGCCGGTCGCGACGATCGGCGCACCCGCGTCCAGCGCACCGGCCCGCTGGAGGACGATGGCCCAGTCGGAGAGCAGCCCCGAGTGGACCCGGAGCCCGCGGCGGTCGCGCAGCTGCTCGGCCAGCGGTCCGACCCAGGGGGCCATTCCGAGCTGGATCGTGGCCCCGTCGGGAATCAGCGGCGCGACGTTGGCGGCGATCGCACGGTCGCGGTCGTTGGGCGTGGGGGACAGCCGGACCGGACGTGCGTCGACGTCGACGGCGATCACGTGCTCGCCGTCGACCAGCGACCCGGGACCGGTGGCCGGAACGCCCGGCCCGGTCTCCAGCACGACGAGCGCGCCGCGATCCGCGGCCGGCCGGACCACGTCGACCGTCGGTCCGAGCGAGTGACCTCCCGCCTCGAGCGCGTTGGTGCCCATCGCCAGCACGACGTCGATCGCCAGCGTCCCGTCCGCGATCGCGGCGGCGATCTCGTAGAGCGAGCGCCGGAGGTACGTGGCGCCGTGCCGACGGAGCCCGGCGAGGCTGCCGAGCGGACCGGAGGGGAAGAAGGTCTCGATCTCCACGCCGGGCAGCGCGGGCAGGTCGCCGATCAGCATGCCGACGAGGAGGCGCGAGCCCCGGAGTCGCTCGAGGTGGCGCGGAAGGGCGTCGATCAGCGTCTGCGGTGCGCCCCAGGACTGCCCGATCAGCAGCTGCTGGCCCGGGCGCAGGGCGCGGGCCAGGGCGACGTCGACCGCACGGTCGCGGGGAAGGGCGTGCTCGCCGGTGCTCACGGGCAGATCGTCGTCATCGGGTCGGGGCGGGAAGGCGAGCCGGGTCGTAGGGCACCGACGGATCGGTCGCGGCAGAGGGTTGACCACCCTCCCGAGCCTGCTCGTGGCGTCGAGCATACGTCAGGCCCGACCATCATGCAACACATGTGTTGACGAAGCTGAGCGAGGGCTCGGTCGGTCCGCTTGCGCAGGTCCTCGCGGTAGTTCAACGTTGATGTTGACTACGCCGTGGGCGTCGGTTAGGGTGCTCCCGCGGGCCGGTCGGGAGGCTGGATCCGCAGGACGGGAACGACCGGGTCGCCCGGGCGTTCCGCCACCAGGAACCTACGAACGGAGCGTACGACGGTGAGCACCATCGATGCCGCTGAGACCGCGATGAGCGAAGCCCCCGAAGGCGCGGTGCCGCCGGTCGTCTGGGACGGATTGCTGCACAGCTACCGGCCGCAGCCGGACTGGATGACGCGCGTCTCGCCGAAGCTCGAGTTCTACGGCGACGAGGCCGAGGATCTGGATCCGATCACCTACGAGGTGATCCGGAACCGCCTCTGGACGATGAACCTGGCGCACGGCGAGACCCTCACCCGGATCTCCGGATCTCCGGTGTTCCAGTCGCTCGACTTCAACATGGCGGTCCTCACCGAGGACGCGGAGATCGTGATGAACGCTCCGTACCTGCAGTGCCTGGTCACCGGCGTCCCGCTGGCGATCAAGTACATCATGGAGACCTTCAGCGACGCTCCCGGGATCCACGAGGGGGACATGTTCCTCAGCACCGACCCGTGGACCGGGGCGGTGCACCAGATGGACGTGCTGATCGCCTGTCCCGTGTTCGTCGAGGGCAAGCTGTTCGGCTGGGTCTCCAACGCCGGTCATCAGTACGACCTGGGCGGGATCGTCCCCGGCGGGTGGCCGCAGAACGCTCCGGACGTCTACAGCGAGCCGATCGTGCTGCCGCCGATCAAGTTCATCGAGCGCGGCGTGATGCGCAGCGACCTGGAGCTGATGTTCCGTCGCCAGTCGCGCGTCCCCGACCTGGTCGCGCTCGACCTCCGGGCCCAGATCGCGGGTTGCCGCTTCGCGGCGCGGCAGCTGACGGAGGCCTGCGAGCAGTTCGGGGCCCCGACGGTGAAGGCCGCGATGAAGCGGATCCTCGACACCGCGCAGCGCTCGTTCGCGAACAAGCTCGAGCAGATCCCCGACGGCACGTGGTCGGAGGTCCGCTACTTCGACGAGAAGATGCCCGGCGACCGCACGACGCACCGCTCGCAGGTGACGGTCACCAAGCGGGGCGACCGGATCACGATCGACAACGCCGGCACCGATCCGCAGACGGTCGGGCCGACCAACTTCGTCTACGCCGCGTTCGCCGGCCAGATCCTGGGCGCGCTCGCCGTCACGATGCTCCACGAGCAGATGTTCTCGGTGGGCGGAGCGGAGCGCCAGGTCGACTTCGCGCCGACGCCGGGCCTGATCACCTGCGCGGACTACCCGGCGGCGATCAGCGGCGGCGTCAACAGCATCGTCTGCCACACCAACGGCGTCATGCAGATCATCGGGCGGATGCTGTCCGCGGCACCGGAGCTGAAGGACGACGTGATCGCCGGTGGTCCCGGGTGGCCGTTGCTGCTGCTCGAGGGCACCGACGACCGCGGCAACTTCTTCGGCACCGCGTTGATGGACGCCGTCGCGATGGGCTCCGGTGCGCGCTCGCACCGGGACGGAGTGGACACCGGCGGTCCGACCTGGAGCCCGCTGATCAACCTGCTGAACATCGAGGGCGCCGAGCGCTGGTACCCGGTCGTGTACCTGTACCGCCGCGAGCTGGAGGACGGCGGCGGCGCCGGCCGTTGGCGCGGTGGCACCGGGATGGAGTTCGCCTTCACCCCGTACCGGGCCGCATCGATGCAGGCGATCACGAACACCTCCGGAATGGACATCTCGACGCACGGCGCGATGGGCCTCTACGGCGGCTACCCGTCGCCGACCGCGCACTACAAGGTCCTCAAGGGCACCGACCTGGCGGAGTTCTTCGGGCGTCGCGAGATCCCGGCCGACGTCGACGACCTGGCTGCCGCCGACTCGACGCGGCTGCGGGCGAAGTCCAACGGGACGGTGATCGTGGAGGGCGACGTGGTCGAGGCACGGTTCTCCGGGGGCGGTGGCTACGGCGATCCGCTCGAGCGCGAGCCCGCGCGGGTGATCCGCGACGTCGGGCTGGGATACGTGTCACGCGCGAGCGCGGAGCAGATCTACGGGATCGCGTTGACCGCCGAGGGTGCGCTCGACGACGACGGAACGCGCCGTCGCCGCGACGAGATCCGCGCCGAGCGCGGCGGCTGGAAGCCGGCGTCCGGTCTGCCTGACGCACCGGCGGGCGACGGGCCGTCGACGGCCGCGACGGGAGAGCCGCCGCGGCACGTGCACGAGTACGTCGTGACGCGGGACGAGGGCGACCAGCGCGTGCTGGCGTGCGCCTGTTGCGACGCGGTGCTCGGCGATCACGCGGCGAACTACAAGCACGGTCTGCTCGTCGACGAGGGCAGCCCGACGCTGATCCCGCTGGTGCGCGACCCGAGCTACTTCATCGACGAGGACATCGTGTTCCGGCGCTTCTGCTGCCCCGGCTGCCGGACGCTGCTGACGTCGGAGATCGCCCGGCGCGCCGAGCCGGCGCAGCTGGAGATGGCGTTCGCGGCCCCCGGCCGCTGAGGCCGCGGGTCTCGACAAGAGGGTGGCGCTCGGTGCCACCGGCGGCGCGGACGGGCGGCGGATCTCCGCCGTCCGTCCGGCCGATGGCGCCGGGCCGCCGCCGAGCGGAACGACGAACGCAGGGAACCCATGGACGTGTCGCTGACGACTGCCGACTTCCTCCGCCGCGCGAGGGTGACCCACGCCGACCGCGTGGGGATCGTCGACGAGCCCGGCGCATCGGGATCCCTCGGCACGCTGACCTACGCCGAGATCGGCCGGCGGGCCGACGGGATGATCGCTGCGCTCGACCGGATGGGGGTCGGTCGGGGCGAGCGGGTGGCGATCGTGGCGCCCAACTGCGCCAAGCTGCTGATCGCGCTGTACGCGGTCACCGGCTCGGGCCGCGTGCTGGTGCCGATCAACTTCCGCCTCGGCGCGGCCGAGGTCCAGTACATCGTCGACGACTGCGAGGCGGCGCTGCTGCTGGTCGATCCGCAGTACGACGCGTCGCTCGCGTCGCTCGCCGTTCCGCGCCGCCTGGTGCTGGACGGCGACCAGGACGCCGAGCTGTTCGCCGAGGGGCCTGCGCAGCCGGACGCGGCGGTGGACGAGCGGGACGCCGCGACCATCAACTACACGTCGGGCACGACCGCCGCGCCGAAGGGCGTGGTGCTGAGCCACCGCAGCCACTGGGTCAACGCGGTCGCGGTCGGCCAGGGCTTCGGGTTGCGGCCGGACGATCGCTACCTGCACGCGCTGCCGATCTTCCACGTCAACGGCTGGGGGGTGCCGTTGGCGGCCGCGGCGTCCGGGGTGCCGAACGTGATCCAGCGGGAGATCCGCGGCCCGGAGATCCTGAACCGGGTCGCCGAGCACGGCATCACGCTGCTGTGCGGTGCCACCC
Organism: uncultured Paraperlucidibaca sp.; assembly: GCA_964569335.1. Lineage (GTDB taxonomy): Bacteria > Pseudomonadota > Gammaproteobacteria > Pseudomonadales > Moraxellaceae > Perlucidibaca. The sequence goes on along the minus strand of CAZMVL010000014.1, from coordinate 32,034 downwards.
CGGTCGCCGACGCGATCCGCGTGGCGGCGCAGGAGCGGCGCGATTCCGGCGCGGCGGTGCCCGGGGAGCGGACGACCCGGATGGTCTCGGGAGGTGCGCCGACCCCGCCGGCGGTGATCGAGGCCTTCGAGCGCGTGACCGGCTGGGAGCTGATCCACGCCTACGGGCTGACCGAGACCGGGCCGGTCCTGACGGTCAACCGGCTGGCCCCGGAGCTCGGCCTGGAGCCGGCCGAGCGCGCGGCGCGGCTGGGCCACGCGGGCCGACCGGTGCTGGGCGTCGAGCTGCGGATCGCGGCCGACGGCGAGGTGCAGGCACGCACCGCCAAGGCGATGTCGGGCTACTGGCGGCGCGAGCGGGAGACCGCGGCGGTGTTGCTGCCCGACGGCTGGGTGGCGACGGGCGACGGCGGCACGTTCGACGACGGCGAGCTGCGGATCACCGACCGCAAGAAGGACGTGATCGTCAGCGGCGGGGAGAACGTGTCGTCGTCGGAGGTGGAAGCGGTGCTGCGCGCCCACCGCGACGTCGTCGACTGCGCGGTGGTCGGGGTGCCGCACGAGCGCTGGGGGGAGACCCCGAAGGCGTTCGTGGTGATGACGGAGGGCGGCGACCGGGACGAGGCGGCGTTGATCGCGTTCTGCCGCGAGCGCCTGGCGGGGTTCAAGGCCCCGACGTCGGTCGAGTGGCGGGACGAGCTTCCCCGGACGGCGACCGGCAAGGTCCAGAAGTTCCGGCTGCGCGCGCCGTACTGGCCGTGAGTGGGTGGGTCGGGGTCGGCGGGACGGACGATCGTCGCCGCCGACCCCGACCGGCGCGCGCTCAGGCCGTGACCGGGGCGACGGCGGCGATCAGGCGCCCGAGCCGGTCGCGGTCGCCGCTGACGCGGACGCTGCCGTTGAGGATCGCGTCGCCCAGCGGGACGTCGTGGGCGATCACGGTGCGCAGGTCGGCGGGGCTGGCGTCGACGACCACGTCGGCGCGGTCGCCCGCGGCCCGGGAGAGCTGCAGGTCGTCGCCGCTCACGCGGCAGAAGATCGGCGTCTCGTCCAGGTGGAGCTCGTAGAGCCCGTCAGCGCCGCCGTCCGGCGATCCGCCGTAGCGGCTGACGATCGACATCAGGCTGACCAGCAGGTCGCGGTCGATCAGCGACGCGCCGTCGAGCTCGTAGATCGACTCGGGGTCGGCCCGGACCGCCCGGTCGAGCTGGACGACGCCGACGCCGATGAAGACCCGCCAGCGATCCGCGCGGACGCCGTCGAGCAGCTGCTTCGCGCCCTGGGCGGGAGGCATCGCGAAGACGTCCGATTGCATCACGTCCATCAGCCGCTCCAGCATGGCGTCGGACACGTCGTCGATCGGCACGCCCATGCCGCCGAGGTAGATCCGCAGGTGCTCCGACCCCGACGTCACGCTGGCGCCCGGCGACTCGGCGTCCAGCATCCGGCCGCTGTTGGCGCGGATGTCGGTTCCGACCCCGCCCGGGATCACCAGCGAGACCTTGACGTGGGGGGCATGCGTGCGGCAGTCCTCGATCAGCGCCTCCGTGAAGCCGCGGACCGCCCACTTGCCGGCGCTGTAGGACGTGCTCGGGGCGCCGGGGCCGTGGGTCGCGCGGAGGGCGTTCGCGCTGGCGGTGTTGACGATGTGTCCGGCCGGACCGGCGACGACCAGGGGCACGAAGGCGCGGCAGACGACGTAGGTGCCGGTCCAGCAGACGTTGAAGACGCGCTCCCAAGCGGCGCGATCATCGGTCAGGAAGCTGCCGGCGCCGAAGATCGCGGCGACGTTGAGCAGCAGGTCGACGTGCTCGACGCCGTGCTCGGCGAGGATCTCGTCCCGCACGCGGTCGACGCCGGCGGCGTCGGTGATGTCGCAGACGTGGCCGGTGACCCGGGCTCCGGCCGCCGCTCCGGCGTTGGCGGCGGCGATGGACTCGGCGAGCTGCTGCTCGGCCAGGTCGATCGTGGCGACCGAGCAGCCTTCGGCGGCGAGCTGGGCGACGACCTCGCGGGCGATGCCCCCTCCGCCTCCGGTGACGACTGCGAACTTGCCTGCAAAGGACTCCATGGCTCTCCTCCGGCCGAGTGGGCGGACGGACCCGACCGCGGTGGTCGAGGGTCGGTCCGTGAACATCATCCCTGCGGGCAGGAGCCCGATGGACGACGCCAGACGCGGGTGGTGCGTTCGACGCGGCTAGAGGCTATCCCGCGCCGAGCACATCGTCAACACTAGTGTTGCCTCACCGGGTCGGTCGGTGATCGTCGTACTCGTCCGGCGTGGCGTGCGCGAGCTGGGCGAGGTTGGCGGCCCGCAGCAGCTCGAGGGCCTCGGCGGGCACGGCCGGGTTGCCGTCGAGGTCGCGGTCGAGCGCGGGTGAGGCGTCGAGCGTCAGGGCGTCGAGGCGGTCGCGCAGGCGGCGGCCGACTTCAAGGGGGTCGCCCGCGTCGTCGAGGGCGTCGGCGGCGGCGCGGCCCTCGCTGATCACGCGACGCAGCATCGGCGTGTCGACGCGTCCGGGTGCCGTCATCGCGACGGCGATCCCGCGGTCGCGGACGTCCTCGGCCAGGGCGTGGCCGAACGAGACGAGCGCGGCCTTCGACATCCGGTAGCCGTAGTTGCCGGTCGTTCGCGTGCGGAGGATGCCGAGGGGCACGACGCCGAGGCTGCTGACCAGCATGATCTTGCCTCCGTCCCGTAGGCGCGGAAGGGTGCCGAGCACCGTGCGGACCGCGCCGAGCGCGTTGACGTCCAGCATCGTCGCCAGCTGCTCGACCTGGATGTCGAGGAGGCCGCTCGAGTCGAGGTTGACGCCGGCGTTCGCGATCACCGCGTCGAGCGGCTCGTCGCCGACGGCCTGGGGGAGGCGGGTGATCGTGTCGTCGCTGGCCAGGTCGACGCCCTCGATGATCTCCACCGCCAGGGCCTCGAGCTCGGGCGAGCGGCGGCGGCAGGCGGCCAGGACGTGGTCTCCCCGTTCGGCGTAGGCGGCGCACAGGCCGAGTCCGAGCCCGCGGTTGCTGCCGGTGATCAGGATCCGTCGCGTGGTCATTCGGCGAACCTATCCGTCTCCCGGCGTCATCGTCAACGTTTGTGTAGATGAAACGTGCGGCGCGATTCGCTGCCCCGATGCGGTTTGTCAACGTTCAAGTTGACGAGTCCCTGGTCGCGGGTGTAGCGTGCTCTCGAGGAGAACGGGAGACGGATGAGATTCGCCATCGGGATGATCGCCAGCGACGACGGGGCCGAGCCGCGTGAGATCGCGCGCGTCGTCGAGGACCTCGGCTTCGAGGCGCTGTTCCTCGGCGACCACACGCACACGCCGGTGTCACGGGAGACGCCGTACCCGATGCCGCCGTACGGCGATCTGCCGCGGGAGTACTACCGCGTCCGGGACCCGTTCGTGACGCTCGCGTCGATCGCGTCGGTGACGACCAGCCTGCGGCTCGGGACCGGCATCTGCCTGGTCGTCGAGCGCGATCCAATTGTGCTGGCCAAACAAGTGGCGACGCTCGATCTGCTCTCGGACGGGCGCGTCGAGCTGGGCGTCGGAGCGGGCTGGAACCTCGAGGAGATGCGCAACCACGGCACCGAGCCGAAGACCCGCATGCGCCTGCTCCGCGAGCGAGTCGAGGCGATGAAGCTGATCTGGACCCAGGAGCAGGCCGAGTACCACGGCGAGCTCGTCGACTTCGATCCGATCTACGCATGGCCGAAGCCCGCCCAGTCGCCGCATCCGCCGGTGCTCGTCGGCGGTGGGGGCGCCGGGGTCCTCGGCCGCGTGCTGGCCTTCGGCGACGGGTGGATGCCCGGGCACCAGCGTGACCTGGGGGCCCTCGGATCCCGGATCGAGGAGCTGCAGGATCGGGCGGCGGCGGACGGCCGCGCGCCGATTCCGGTGTCGATCTTCGGTGCCCAGCCCGACGCCCTCGGACGCTACGAGGAGATCGGCGTCGACCGCGCCGTCTTCCTGGTGCGGCCCGGCCCCGGCGACGAGGCGATCGCGCAGATCCGCGAGGTCGCCGAGCAGATCGAGCTGTCGGCCCGCGCGAGCGGCTGAAGACCGCCCATCACGAGAGGAGAGAGCGCATGCCCTACGTCATCACCGGTTCCTGCAGCGGCGTCAAGAGCGGCGACTGCGTCGCCGTCTGTCCCGTCGAGTGCATCCACCCGGCACCGGACTCTCCGGAGTTCGAGTCCGCCGAGCAGCTCTACATCGACCCCGTCGAGTGCATCGACTGCAGCGCCTGCGTGGACGAGTGCCCGGCCGGAGCGATCTTCCGGGACGACGAGCTGGACGGCGACGCATCGGTGGCGCTCAACGCCGCCTACTTCGCCCAGGCCTAGCGCCGCCCGACGGGCACCGCAGGCACCGATCATCAACCGCGACAAGACGAAGGAACGATTCGTGGATACCGAGCTGGAAGCCCAACTGCGCGAGCTGATCGCCCGCAAGGAGATCTACGACCGCTTGATGCGGTACACACGCGGCATCGACCGCAACGACGGCGATCTGGTGCAGGACACGTTCTGGCCGGACGCGCTCGTCGACCACGGGCACTCGAAGTTCCGGGGCGAGGGGATCGGCGCGTTCTTCGCCGACGTCAGCAAGCACGCGACCGCGCGGCAGACGCACTACATCATGAACATCGTGATGGAGGTCCACGGGGACGAGGCGATCACCGAGGCCCAGTCGCTCTACACCGCGGAGACGGCTCGCAACGGCGTTGACTACACGATCAACCGGGTGATCCGCTACATCGATCGCTGGGAGCGACGCGATGGCGTCTGGCGCGTGTTCCACCGGACGGTCGTCGAGACGTGGAACAAGCTCGACCAGGTGGTCGAGCGGTTCCCCGCGGACCCGGGGATCATCCGCGCGACCGGCGGCAAGGACGACCCCAGCTACGCGCTGTTCGAGGCGTGCCGGACCGGATCCCGACCCCCGCTGGAGCTGCCCGACAACGTGGCCAACACCGAGCACGCCGCGCACCGCACGGACGTCGCGGGCTTCAAGGCCCGCCACGACTGAGCCGCCGCACCGTTCCGTCTGGAGAGCACGATGACCACGCACGAGACGCCCCGCACGAGCCTGCCGGAGGGGATCTGCCCCTTCGGCTCGGCCGCGATGATCGAGGATCCGTTCCCGTTCTTCGACCACGTCCGCAGCACCGAGCCGGTGTACGAGATCCCCGGCCGGGGCACGTTCCTGCTGACCCGCCGCGAGGAGGTCGAGTACGCCTTCCTCCACCCGGAGATCTTCTCCAACCAGGGACGCACGCCCGGGCGGACGTACCCCGGCCAGCGCTACGAGACGATCCCGGACCTGGCCAGCACCGATCCGCCCGAGCACAAGCCGCGGCGCGCGCTCTACCTGGACCTGATCGGGGCGCGACGGATCGCGGTGATGAAGCCGGTGCTGGAGGCCAAGGCCCACGAGCTGATCGACGCGTTCGTCGACCAACCGGAGGTCGGCATCCTCGGCGCCTACGCCAAGCCGCTGCCGGCCTGGGTGATGGGCTGGATCCTCGGCGTCGACGAGTCGATGCACGAGCAGCTCGACGTCTGGGCCGGGGAGTACTTCGACCTCTTCGACTCGAACCTCCACGGCGACGGCGACTTCGAGGAGGTCGAGCGCCGGCTGATCCCGAGCTTCGTGGCGTTCACCAACTTCTGCGGTGACCTGGTCACGAGTTGGCGCGAGGATCCGGACGTCGACGAGGGCCTGCGCAAGTTCGCGTCGAGCACCAAGGAGGACGGCACGCCGTTCTCCGTCGACGAGCTGACCAACGAGGTCCGGCTGATGGTGGTGGGGGCGCAGACCACGGCCAACCTGATCGCGCAGTCGCTGATCGACGTGATCGAGAACGGCCGCTTCGACGAGCTGGGCGACGAGAAGGCGGTCGGCCGGATCGTCGACGAGTCGCTCCGCAAGGACGGCCCCGCCACCCACATCCCGCGGATCTGCACGCAGGACGTCGAGCTGGCGGGCGTCAAGATCCCGGCCGGATCGCGGGTGTTCCTCTCGATCCAGGCCGCCAACCGCGACGAGAGCTACTACGGCTGCCCCGCGCGGTTCGATACCGACCGGGACAACCTCAAGCGGCACTTCGCCTTCGGCTTCGGCACGCACCACTGCGTCGGGGCGCCGATCGCGCGGGTCGAGGCGGCCACCGCGTTGATCGCGCTCGGCGAGCGGTTCCGGTCGATCCGGCTGTCGCCGCGCAACGACTACACCCACCGCACGGAGCTGACGGCGCTGCGGGCGTTGAACGAGGTCCACGTGGAGCTCGAGCGTGCCTGATCGCCCCGGAACGCTGGTCTTCTGCCTGTCGGTCGACGTCGACCCCGCGTACGAGGACGAGTTCAACGCCTGGTACAGCGGCGAGCACCTGCCGGCCGTGGTCGCCTGCCCCGGGATCCTCTCCGGGCGCCGATTCGCGGCTCGCGAGGTGCGCGGCGACCGCGAGGTCGCACGCTACTGGGCCTTCTACGAGGTGGAGTCGAAGCAGGCGATGGCGGGGGACGAGGTCGCGAGGCTCGCGGAGGAGGGCTTCGGTCGCTTCACGCCGCACGTGACCAACGTCAATCGGATGTGGATGACCTCGATCGGCTGAGCCGGTCGTGATCGCGCCCCGCTCGGGGCGCGGCCCGCGGGCGGACCGACCGGCCCGCGGAACCAACGCGGAGGAGAGAACGTGGCAGTGGACGAGCAGTACGACGTCGTCGTGGAGCACGACGTCCCGATGACGACGCGCGATGGTGTCGTGCTCTACGCGGACATTTACCGGCCGGATGCCCCCGGCACCTTCCCGGTCCTGGTCCTGCGAACGCCGTACGACCGGACGCAGCACCTCTACGCCGACGGGGCGACGCCGACGCTGCACATGATGCACACCCGCGAGTTCCCCAAGCACGGGTACGTGGTGGTCTCGCAGGACACCCGTGGGCGCTGGTCGTCGGAGGGCGAGTTCGTGCCGTACTTCCCGGAGCCGGCCGACGGCTACGACACGGTCGAGTGGGCCGCGGCGCTGCCGTGGTCGAACGGTCGCGTGTCGTTCGTCGGCAAGTCGTACATGGGGCTGGTGCAGTACCTCGGAGCGGCGGAGCAGCCGCCGAGCCTGCAGGCGATGGCCCCGATGTCCGCGCCGATCTCGTACTTCGAGAACTGCGTGTACCGGCGCGGGGTGTTCGAGCTGGGCTGGCAGCTGTCGTACATCATCGGCATGGCCCGAGACCAGTACCTGCGCGACCCCGGGCCGGAGAGCGACCGGGCCCTGGCGCAGCTGGACGGCTACCTGGCCGACCCCGCCGTGCGGTTCTCGCGGCTGAAGCCCGAGGAGTACCGGCACCTGCCGCTGGCGGACTGGGGCGATCGGCTCCGCGAGGCGGCCCCCTACCTGGCGGAGTTCATCGAGCACGCCGCCGACGGCCCGTACTGGCAGCGGGTCGACGTGCGGCGCAAGGCCGACCGGATCACCGTTCCCGGCCTGCACGTTGCCGCGTGGTTCGATCCGTTCCTGCCGGACACGACCGAGATGTACGCGCGGATCCGGGCCAACGCCCGGACGGAGGAGGAGGCGCTGGCGCAGCGACTGATCATCGGCCCGTGGACCCACGTCTACGGCACGCGGGTCGCGGGCGACGTGGACTTCGGTCCCGAGGCCGAATGGGACATGATCGAGCTGGAGCGCCGGTGGTACGACCACTGGCTGAAGGACCGCGACAGCGGCCTGCTCGACGACGATCCGGTGCGGTTCTTCGTGATGGGGGCCAACCGCTGGCGGACCTCGTCGGCGTGGCCGCCACCCGAGGCCCGGACGGTCGAGGTCCTGCTGGCCAGCGGGGGGAACGCCAACGGCGCGGGGGGTGACGGGCGCCTGGCGTTCTCGGCCGCGACCGGCGCGGTCGCCGATCGGTTCGTCTACGACCCGGAGGATCCGGTGCCGACGCGGGGCGGGACGACGTTGCTCGGCCTCGGTGACGCGGCCGGCGTCTACGACCAGCGCGAGATCGAAGCGCGCGCGGACGTGCTCGTGTACACGAGCGATCCGCTGGACGAGGCGATCGAGATCGCCGGTCCGGTCTCGCTGCGGTTGTTCGCGGCGACCTCCGCCAAGGATGCGGACTTCATGGCGAAGCTCGTCGACGTGCACCCGGACGGCACGGCGCACAACGTGGCCGACGGGGTGGTCCGCGCGCGATTCCGCGACTCGCTGGAGCACCCGACGCCGGTCGAGCCCGGCGCGGTGGTCGAGTACGAGCTCGACCTGTGGTCGACGGCCCATTGGTTCGCTCCCGGGCACCGACTGCGCCTGGACGTCACGTCGAGCGACTTCCCGCGGTACGACCGGAACCCGGGGACGGGCAATCCGTTCGGCGTCGACGTCGAGCTGCGCGTCGCCGAGCAGACGATCTTCCACGACGAGCAGCGGCCGTCGCGTTTGCTGTTGCCGGTCGTTCCGGAGGGTTCGTAGGTTCTGCGGGGCGGCCCGCGCGGGTCCGGCCGGCGCGCCGCTACGGCGCGTCCGGGCCCGCCGCGCAAATCGTCAACTTATGTGTTGACAGACGGTGGCGGGCGATCTAGAGTCGCCCCGAAGGCCACCGGGGGTCGGTAGTCGGGACGGGTCCTGAGCCGTCACCGGGGGCACGCGGATCTCGCAGCGAGCAGCGCTGGGACCGCGCAGGAGAGAGCACAGACGGCCTGCGGCGCAGGCGACCGAGGAGAGAAGCATGGCAACGGTGGAAGCTCCGGCGAGCGACGCGAAGAACGCTCCTGTCGAAACCTACGACGCGATCATCATCGGCGCCGGCATGACCGGCATCGGTCAGCTCTACCACCTGAGGAGCCAGGGCCTGAACGTCCGGCTGCTCGAGCGTGGGGGCGGTGTCGGCGGCACGTGGTACTGGCATCGCTACCCCGGCTGCTGCTTCGACTCGGAGAGCGAGACCTACGCCTTCGGGTTCTCGAAGGAGCTGGCCGAGGAGTGGGACTGGTCCGAGCACTTCGAGGCGCAGCCCAACACCGAGCGGTACATCAACTACGCGGTCGACAAGTTCGGCCTGCGGGAGCACATCCAGCTGAACGCCCAGGTCGACGCGGCGACCTGGCTCGAGGACGACAACGTCTGGGAGCTGGAGCTGAGCGACGGGGCCCGCCTGCGGGCCCGGTTCGTGGTCGCGGCCCTGGGCATCCTCTCCGCGGCGGCGCACTACATCCCGGACTTCGAGGGCCTCGAGGACTTCAAGGGCGAGTGGCTGCACCCGGCCAACTGGCCCCACGAGCCGATCGACTTCGCGGGCAAGCGGGTCGGGGTGATCGGGACCGGGTCGACCGGCGTCCAGATCACCGAGCAGCTGGCGAAGGTCGCCGGTCAGCTGCACGTCTTCCAGCGGACCCCGACCTACATCGGGCCGCTCCACAACGGCCCGGTCTCCGCCGAGACCCAGCGGGAGTGGAAGGACGGCTACGAGGAGCTGATGGAGTTCTGCCGCAACACGCCGGCCGGCTTCCGCTACGTCCCGGACATGCGGCCGACGATGTCGGTGTCGAAGGAGGAGCGCTGGGCGTTCTACGAGCGGCTCTGGCAGCGGCCCGGCTTCGAGAAATGGCTCGCCAACTTCTTCGACGTGACCCTCGACGCGGAGGCGAACGCGGACTTCGCCGAGTTCTTCCGCGGCAAGATCCGTGAGCGGATCCACGACCCGGAGCTGGCCGAGAAGCTGGTGCCGTCGCCCGACCTGCCGTTCGGATCGCGGCGCATCCCCCTGGAGACGTCGTACTACGACGCCTTCAATCGGGACAACGTGTCGCTGGTCGACCTGCGCGAGACCTCGATCGAGCGCTTCACGGAGAACGGCATCCTGACCAGCGACGGCGAGGTCGAGCTGGACTTCGTGATCTTCGCCACCGGCTACGACTCGTTCACCGGCGGCTTCGACCAGATCGACATCCGCGGCGTGGGTGGTCGTCTGCTCCGCGAGAAGTGGCAGGAGGAGGGGATCGGGACGTACCTGGGGCTGACGGTGGCGGGCTTCCCCAACTTCTTCACCCAGGTGCCCCGGGCGTTCTGCAACTTCCCGCGCTGCTCCGAGGTGATCGTCGACTGGGTCTCGGCACTGATCGCGCGGATGAACGAGCGTGGGCTGACCCGCTTCGAGGCCACCCAACAGGCCCACGACGACTGGGTCGAGCACGAGCGGTCGTTCAGCTCGGGACAGCTCTTCGCGAGCCAGGACTCGTGGTTCAACGGCGGCAACATCCCGGGCAAGGCGAAGGGGTTCCTGCTCTACGCGCAGTCGCTGCCCGGGTACCGGACGGAGCTCCACGAGGCGCTCGACGCCGACTTCCGGGGCTTCGAGATCCGGTGATCCGGCGCCGACCGGTCTCTCGCGGGCCGGCGCCCGGGGCGATCGGGGCGGGCGCGTGAGCGGCGGCATCGTCCCGCCCGGACCGTTCGTCGTCGACGTCGCGCCGGCGGTCCTGGACGACCTGCGGGATCGCCTGGCGCGTACGCGGCTGCCGGCCGACGTCGCCAACGACGACTGGGGCTACGGGGTCAACGGCCGGGCGCTCGGGGCGTTGGTCGAGCATTGGCACGGGGCCTACGACTGGCGGGCGGCCGAGCGCCGGATCAACGAGGTCCCGCACTACCGCACCCGGATCGACGGCATCCCCGTCCACTATGTTCACGCGCGCGCGAAAGGTCCCCGACCGCTGCCGCTGGTCCTGACCCACGGCTGGCCGTGGACGTTCTGGGACTTCCGTGACGTGATCGGGCCGCTGAGCGACCCGGGGGCCTACGGCGGCGATCCCGCCGATGCGTTCGACGTCGTCGTGCCCTCGTTGCCCGGGTTCGGGTTCTCGACGCCGCTCGAGCGGCCGCTGGCGATCTGGGAGGTGGCGGACGTCTGGGCGCGGTTGATGGGCGACGTCCTCGGCTACGACCGCTTCGGGGCTCACGGCGGGGACCTCGGCGGCATGGTGACGGCCCAGCTCGGCCACCGCTACGCGGACCGCGTGGCCGGCATCCACCTGGCGCCGCGGGCGGTGCGGTTGGACGCCTACGACCTGCGGCGGCCGTGGGCGGATCTGGTCGCCGGGACGATTCCCGACGGTTCGTCCGTCGACCCCGCGCTGGTGGCGTGGGAGGAGCGGAAGGTGGCCCACGCCACGGTGCAGTTGCTCGGTCCGCAGACGCTGGCCTACGGGTTGCACGACTCTCCCGCGGGGCTGCTGGCGTGGTTGCTCGAGCGACGGCGGAGCTGGAGCGACTGCGCCGGGGAGGTCGAGGCGGCGTTCTCTCGCGATGACCTGCTGACCGGGGCCACGATCTACTGGGCGACCGAGAGCTTCGTCAGCTCCGCCCGGATCTACCGCGATACGTGGCGTCGAAGGTGGCGTCCCGATCACGACCGGGTGCCGGTGGTCGAGGCGCCGACCGCGGTGCAGCTCTTCACGGCGGACCTCCCGCCGGGCGCGTCGACGGCGTGGATCGGCGAGTACTTCAACCTGGTGCGGCTGTCCGAGGTGCGGCCGGGTGGGCACTTCGCGGCGGCTGAGCGCCCTGACGCGGTCGTGGCCGACCTCCGCGCCTTCTTCCGGCCCCTACGCTGATGCAGCAACGTCAACGTTGAAGTTGACGAATGTTCGCGTCCGGTCTAGGCTCGCGGCCCGACGGCACAGGTCCATGAGCGGCAGAGGGGAACCAGATGGGAAAGACCAAGGACGACGTTCGCGTCGCCTTCGACCACCACACGTCGGCGCGGCTGCTGAACGCCGACCACGCCTACGCGGAGCTGCGCAACCGCTGCCCGGTCGCGTGGACCGACGCCCACGACGGGTACTGGGTGGCGACGTCCTACGCGGCCGCCGACCGGGTGGCGAAGGAGCACCGGACGTTCTCGACCACCAAGGGCATCACGATCCCGCCGCCACCGTACGGGCAGACCGCGATGGTCGACTTCGATCCGCCCGAGCACACGGCGTACCGACGGGCGCTCAACCCGGTGCTCAGCCAGGACGCGGTCGACGAGCGGCTCGTCCCGCGGATCGAGTACTGGGCCGACGTGCTGATCGACCAGATCATCGAGCGCGGCGAGGTCGACCTGATGTACGACCTGGCCGTGCCGATCCCGACCGCGGTCACGCTGGAGTGGCTCGGTTGGGAGCAGCGCGACGAGTGGTGGCCGATCGGCGAGGCCTGGCATGACCTGATGGGCCGCGGCCTGACGGACCCCCGATTCGTCCGCGCCAGCGAGGTGGTCGCCTGGTTCGACGGGCGGATCGCGGAGGAGCTGGCCGCGCGTCGGGCGGAGCCCCGGGACGACGTGATCAGCCACATCGCGGCGATCGAGATCGACGGTGCGGTGATCCCGGAGAAGGATCAGATCAGCTTGGTCCGGATCCTGGTCGGGGCCGGCGTCGACACGACGACGTCGCTGATCGGGTCCGCGCTGGTGCACCTCAGCTACCACCCGGAGGATCGCCGACGCCTCCGGGAGGACCCGGAGCTGTGGCCGACGGCGACCGAGGAGTTCCTGCGGCGGTACACGCCGGCGCGGACGGTCGCCCGGACCTGCGTCGCGGAGACCGAGCTGGAGGGTGTGACGATCCGTCCGGGCGAGCGGGTGCTCGCGGCCCTGAGCGCGGGCAACCAGGACGCGGACGAGTTCGAGTCGCCGCTGACGTGCGTGCTGGACCGCGGGCGCAACCGGCATCTGAGCTTCGGCAGCGGTGTGCACCGTTGCCTGGGGATGCACCTGGCGCGCGCGGAGTTCGCGATCGTGGTTCGGCGCGTCATCGAGCGGATGCCGGACTACGTGGTCCGGGAGGACGGCCTGGTCGAGTACGCCCGCCAGTCGAACATCACCGGCTGGATGACCGGGCCGGCGACCTTCACGCCCGGGCCGCGGATGGTCGTCAACGCCCCCGACCTGCGGGTCACGGCGTCGGCGGAATGAGCGGTACGCCGTACCGACCGGGCGGCGACCGAGAGCACGTGCCACGGGCCGCCGGCCCGGGGCGGACCAAAGGAGCAGGACGCATGCGAGTGGCAGGCAAGATCGCGATCGTGACCGGGGCGGCCCAGGGGCAGGGGCGGGCCACGGCGGACCTCCTCGCCGACGAGGGGGCGATCGTCTACGGGGCCGACGTCCTGTCGGCGGACGCATGGCGCGACGAGGTGCGCCCGCGCCGGCTGGACATCTCCCGGGAGCAGGACTGGGTGGAGCTGGTGAGCGAGCTGCGGAGCGAGCACGGCCGGATCGACGTGCTCGTGAACAACGCGGGCATCACCGGGGCGAGCGGACCGATCGAGGCGACCTCGCTGGAGGAGTGGAACCGGGTCATCGGCATCAACCTGACCGGCACGTTCCTGGGGATGCGTGCCGTGCTGCCGACGATGATCGAGCAGCGGCGCGGGGCGGTCGTCAACATCGGCTCGGTGGTGGCGGTCACGCCCGTGCCTTTCGTTGCGCCGTACCACGCGACGAAGGGCGGGATCCGCTCGGCGACCCGGCACGCAGCGTTCTCCTACGCCCGCTATGGGATTCGCGTCAACGCGATCTTCCCCGGCATCATCGACACGCCGATGATGGAGGGAGCGGCCGCGGACGAGCGCATGCACGCGGCGTTCCGGTCGGGGATTCCGCTCGGGCGGGTCGGGCAGCCGGAGGAGGTCGCTCGGGGGACGCTGTTCCTGGCCAGCGACGAGGCGAGCTACATCACCGGCGCCGAGCTCGTGATCGACGGCGGTGCGACCGTCGCCGGTGCGCTCGGGGCCGCCCAGGCCGAGATCCTGGTGCCGCCGCTCGACTGAGCCGGTCGCGGGGGCGCCGCCCGACGGGCGGCCACCGACGGTCGACGGCGCACATCAACATTGATGTTGACTGTAGCCCGTGACTCGATTAGGCTGCCGACCGCGAGCATGGAGGACTGAGGCCGGGATGGCCCAGCGCGACCGACCGAGAGGAACGAAATGAGCTACGTGGTTGGGGTGGACATCGGGGGGACCTTCACCGACTGCATCGTCGTCGACGACGGCGGCGAGGTGAAGATCGGCAAGGCCCCTTCGACGCCGCCCGACTTCCAGACGGGCTTCGTCGACGCGCTGCGGGCCGCCGCCGGACGCTGGGACATCAGCCTGGAGCAGCTGGTGACCGAGGCCAAGGGCATCTACCACGGTTGCACCGTCGGCACCAACGCCCTGGTCGAGCGCCGCACCGCGAAGGTCGCCCTGCTGACCACCCGCGGTCACCGCGACGTGCTGTTCGCGATGAAGGGCGGCGGCCGCCTGGTCGGCATGGATCCGGAGTACATCGCCCACGTCGCGGCGCAGACCAAGGACGCCCCGCTCGTTCCCAAGCACCTGGTGGGCGAGATCGACGAGCGGGTCACCCACGACGGCAACGTCATGGTCGAGCTCAACGAGGAGCGCTGCCGCGAGGAGATCCGTCGACTCGCGGCCGACGGGGCCGAGGCGTTCGCGATCTCGCTGCTCTGGTCGATCGTCAATCCGGCGCACGAGCAGCGGGTCCGCGAGCTGGTCGAGGAGGAGGTGCCCGGCGCCTTCGTCTCGGTCTCCTCCGACGTGATCCCGCGGAGCGGGGAGTACGAGCGGACGGTCGCGGCGGTGGTCAACGCGCTGATCGGTCCCGCGATGCAGGACTACCTGGCCCGTCTCGAGCAGGATCTGGCCGGCGTCGGCTTCACCGGAACGCTGCAGATCATGACCTGCACCGGCGGCCTGATCACCTCCGCGCACGCCCGGAGCCTGCCGGTCCTGACCATCGGATCGGGACCCGTGGCCGGCCTGATCGGCGCCGGCAGCCTGAACGACGCCGCCAACGGCGTCGCCGGCGGGGAGGTCCCGGCCGACGTGATCACCGCCGACATGGGCGGGACCACCCTGGACGTCGGCGTGATCCGCCACGGCGAGCCGCTGAGCCGGACCACCACCCGCTACGGGCAGTACGAGTACTTCGTGCCGACGCTCGACGTCCGCTCGGTCGGTGCGGGCGGAGGCAGCATCATCCACTTCGACTCCGACACCGGCACCCTCCGCGTCGGTCCGCGCAGCGCGGGGGCCCGCCCCGGGCCGGCGGCCTACCTGCGCGGCGGGGAGGAGGCGACGATCACCGACGCCGACCTGGTGCTCGGGTACCTCAACCCCGACTTCTTCCTCGGCGGCGAGATCGCGCTGGGGATGGACGCGGCGCTGGCCGCGCTGGCCCGCGCCGGCGAGCCGCTCGGCCTCAGCGCCGAGGAGACCGCCGCCGCGGCCGCCCGGATCGTCGACAGCCAGATGGCCGACGCGATCCGGCTGGCCAGCGTCCAGCAGGGCTACGACCCGCGGGACTTCACGATGTTCTGCTACGGCGGCGGCGGACCGGTGCACGCCTCCGCGCTGGCCCGCGAGCTGGGGATCACGTCGGTGCTGATGCCGCTCGCCGATCTGGCGGCGGGATGGTCGGCCTTCGGCGTCGCGTCCTCGGACGCCGTCGTCGTCGAGGAGGCCCCGACGACCCTGGCCTACCCGTTCGACGCCAACGCGTTGAACGAGCTGTGGGGCACGCTCGAGGACACGGCGCGAGCGCGGTTGGTCGACCAGGGGATCGCGGCCGACGCGATCGAGTGGGAGCGGTTCGCCGACGTGCGCTACACGATGCAGGTCAACGAGGTGGCGGTGCGCGCCCCCACGGGGCCGCTCGGCGAGCAGCAGGTGGCCGAGCTCGGTCAGGCGTTCGAGACGGAGTACGAGCGGCTCTTCGGCGAAGGCACGGGCTACGCCGACGCCGGCCTGCTGCTGACCGCGGTCCGGGTCCGCGCACGGGCCCGGATCAGCGACTTCGCGCTGTCCGCCCACCCGTCCGCCGAGTCGCCGACGAGCGGATCGCCGGTGCTCAAGGGCGAGCGCGGCGTGATCTGGTACGAGCGGGGCACCGACCGCGAGTCGACGCCGATCTACGACGGTCACACGTTCCTGCCCGGGATGCGGGTCGACGGCCCGGCGATCGTCGAGTTCCTCGACAACCCGCTGGTGGTCCGGCACGACCAGAGCGCCGGCGTCGACGCCATGGGCAGCGTCACGCTGCAGGCGTAGGCCGCGGCGACGGACAGGAGCGAGTCGAGATGCGCACTGGCGTGATCTTCCCGCAGCTCGAGATCGGCGCGGATCCGGGAGCGATCCGGGCCTTCGCGCAGGCGGTCGAGGAGCTGGGGTTCCGTCACCTGACCGCGTACGACCACGTGGTCGGGGCCGACACGTCGAGCGGCGACGACCGCGTCGCGGCCTGGCCTCCCGGGCACTACACCCACAAGCAGCAGTTCCACGAGCCGCTCGTGCTCTTCGGCTTCCTGGCCGGCGTGACGGAGCGGATCGAGCTTTCGACGGGAATCCTGATCCTTCCGCAGCGCCAGACGGTGCTGGTGGCGAAGCAGGCCGCGGAGGTCCAGGTCCTGAGCGGAGGCCGCCTGCGCCTGGGTGTCGGGGTCGGCTACAACCACCGCGAGTTCGAGGCGCTGGGCGTGCCCTTCGAGCACCGCGGGACGCGCATGACCGAGCAGGCGGAGGTGCTGCGGGCGATGTGGGCGGACGAGCTGGTCAGCTTCGACGCCCGGTTCCACCGGATGGACCGGGTCGGGTTGAACCCGATGCCGTCCGCCCCGATCCCGCTCTGGATGGGCGCCACGTCGGCGCCGGGATTCCGGCGAGCGGCGCGATGCGCGGACGGCTGGATCTGCCCGGGGGGCGCCTTGGCGCCGGTCGTCGCGGGGTGGGTCGAGCAGCTGCGGGCGGCGCTGGACGCGGCCCCGCCGCGCGCGACGCCGTTCGGCATCGACGGGCGGCTCGACGTCCGGTTCCGTCCCGAGGACGAGATCGTCGCGGAGGCCGAGCGTTGGCGGGAGCTCGGTGCGACGCACATGAGCATCAACACGATGACCTCCTACGATCGCCGGGACGAAGCGGTCGACGCGGACGGGCACATCGCGATCGTCGAGCGGGTCCGCGAGCTGATCGGGCCGCCCGACGCCGACCGGGAGGGGTGATCGCATGCGTCCGACTCCGCGCACCGTCTGGCGGCCGGTCGTGGGCGAGCTGGGCTTCACCGAGGGGCCGCTGTGGCGCTCCGACGGGACGCTGCTGCTGACGAGCGCGTCGCGCGGCGTGGTCTATGCGGTCGATGCGGACGGCGCCGCGGCGGTCCTCGCCGAGACCGGTGGTGGTCCGACCGGCCTGGCGGAGGACGGCGAGGGCACGGTCTGGGTGGTGCTCGGCCCCGGGCACGGCGGGGGAGAGGCGCCGCCGGGGATCGGGGCGATCGGATCCGACGGCGAGCTTCGCCCGGTGGTCACCGCCGGCGTCGACGCGCCGAACGACGTGGCGGTCGGGCCGGACGGCCGGCTGTGGTTCTCCGACCCGCTCCAGCCGGTCTTCGACCCGGCGGCGGCGGGCGGTTGCCTGCGCGCGCTCGATCCCGCGACGGGACAGGTCGAGGTGGTGGCCAGCGGGCTGCGCTTCCCCAACGGCCTGGCGTTCAGCGTGGACGGCGAGGCGCTGTACGTCGCGGAGACCGCGACGGCGCGGATCGTGCGGTTCCCGTTCGACGGCGAGCGGCTGGGGCCGCCCCGGATCTGGGCCGACCTGCACGGCGCCAACCCCGACGGGATCGCCTTCGATTCCGCGGGGCGCCTGCACGTCGCCGCGCCCCGTCACGACGTGGTTCTGGTGCTCGACGACCGGGGTCAGGTGGCCGAGTGCCTCGGCCTGCCCGAACGGAGCTTCCCGACCAATCTGTGCTTCGGCGGGGACGACCTGGATCAGCTGTACGTGACGGCCGTGCGCGGGGGCTGCGTGCTGGCGCTCGACCGCCCGGTGCCCGGCCTGCGGATCGGCGGGCTCCGGTCTTCCGGCGGCGCCTAGGGCGCGCGGCGGCAGAAAATCAACAAATGTGTTGACATGCCGCCCGGTGCGTCGTACGCTGCGAGGCAGATCACTAGGAGGGTCATGACCTTGAACTTCGGATTGTTGTACGAACTGTCGGTTCCCCGCCCTTGGGGGCCGCGGTCGGAGTACGACACCTACTGGAACACGCTGGAGCAGGCGAAGGAAGCGGACAAGCTCGGGTACTCCCACGTGTGGGCGGTCGAGCACCATTTCCTGGAGGAGTTCTCCCACAGCTCGGCACCTGAGGTGTGGTTGTCGGCGGTCGCGCAGCACACGGAGCGGATCCGGATCGGCCACGGCGTCGTCCAGGTCCCGGCGGGCTTCAACCACCCGGTCCGCACCGCCGAGCGCGCCGCGGCGCTGGACATCCTGTCGAACGGCCGCGTCGAGTTCGGCACCGGGCGCTCGATCACGACGGAGGAGCTGGGCGGCTTCAACATCCCGCTCGAGGACAGCCGCCCGATGTGGCGCGAGGCCGTCGAGCTGATCCCCAAGCTCTGGACGAGCGACGAGCCGGTGACGTTCGAGGGGACCTACACGACCCTCCGCGACCGGGTGGTGCTGCCGAAGCCGCTGCAGAAGCCGCATCCGCCGATGTGGGCCGCGGCGACGAGCCCGTCCAGCTACACGCTGGCTGGCGAGCTCGGAATGGGCGTGCTCGGATTCGGCACGGGCATCGGACCGGAGGCCGTCGGTCGCCGCGTCGCCGAGTACCGGACCGCGCTGGCCAACGCCACGCCGGTCGGCGCGATCAACGACAACGTCGGCCTGTTCATGCTGACGTACTGCGCCGCGACGGAGGAGGAGGCTCGCAAGATCGCCGAGGCGCCGTTCATGGCGTACCTCGACAAGACGATGGAGCACTTCCTGCAGTGGGGCCGGGGCGGCGATCTGCCGCCGGGCTACGAGTGGTACGCCGAGGCGTCGCGCAAGAGCCAGAAGCTCGGCGAGCACATGAAGTTCGACTACCTGGCCGGAAACGGCATGTGCCTCGTCGGAACCCCGGATACGATCTGCGAGAACGTCAAGCGCTACCAGGAGGCCGGTGTGACGCAGGTGCTGTGCGGAACGCAGTTCGCCGGCATCACGCAGGACCAGGCGCTGTCGTCGATGCGGCTCTTCGCCGAGCAGGTGATCCCGCAGTTCTCCACGGCCGACGAGGGGCTGGCGCGGAGTTGATCCGCCGCCGTTCCGCGCGCGTGACCCACGTGCCGCGGAACGGCCCCCGCCGTGACGCATCGTATTCCGACCACGTAGGAGCTCCATGAACCTCGCCGCCGCAATCGACTGGACGGCCAAGCGATACCGCGACCGGGTGGCGCTGACCGCCGGTGACGTCTCGCGCACGTTCGGGGACGTCGACGCACGGGCCAACGCGCTGGCCCGCGGGCTGCTCGACCTGGGCGTCGGCAAGGGTTCCCGCGTCGGCGTCTGCATCGGCAACCGCGCCGAGTTCGTGGAGACCGAGTGGGCGGCCGCGAAGGCCGGCTCGGTGCGCGTGCCGATGCTGGTTGGCGCGTCGGTCGCCGACGTCCGGCACTACGTCGAGCTGGCCGACCTCGAGGTGGTCGTCGCGAGCGAGGAGGCGCTGCCGAACGTGCGCGCCGCGCTGGCGGAGCTGGCGGCCGATCGTCCGCCGGTGACGCTGGTCACCGTCGGTGCCGCGGGCCCCGGCGAGACGGCCTACGAGGACGTGGTGGCGGGCGGGGACCCGACGCCGCTGGCCACGCCCCTGACCGACGACGACCTCTGCGCGATCCGCTTCACCGGCGGGACCACGGGACTGCCCAAGGGCGTCGCGATGAGCCACCGCAGCGTCGTGGGGATGATCAACAACATGCTGCTGGCGCTGGACGCGCGCGAGGAGGACGTCTTCGCCCACTTCCATCCGCTCTCGCACGCGGCCGGGATGCTGCTGGCGACCTGGTGGATGCGTGGGGCCCGCCAGGTCATCCTGCCCGCGTTCGACTTCCGCGCCGACGGCGTGCTCGAGCTGATCGAGCGGGAGCGCGTGACCTCGCTGTTCACGATCCCGACGGCGCTCAACATGCTGCTCGACAGCCCCCGGCGCGACGCCTGCGACACGAGCTCGCTGCGGCGGATCTACTACGGAGGCGCGCCGAT
The DNA here is from genome assembly GCA_964569335.1 of uncultured Paraperlucidibaca sp. Classification (GTDB taxonomy): domain Bacteria; phylum Pseudomonadota; class Gammaproteobacteria; order Pseudomonadales; family Moraxellaceae; genus Perlucidibaca. The sequence goes on along the minus strand of CAZMVL010000014.1, from coordinate 11,962 downwards.
CGCGCCGTCCCGGATCGAGGAGGCGATCGGCGCCTTCGGGCCGATCCTGACCCAGGTCTACGGGCACAGCGAGTCGCCGATGGTGCTGGCGGTGCTGGAACCGGAGGATCACGTCTTCACGGGGGAGCCACCGGCCCGCCTGGGGTCGGCCGGGCGGCCGATCTACAACGTCGAGGTCCGGGTGGTCGACGACGGCGACCAGGACGTCGGCGTCGGCGAGCCGGGCGAGATCGTCAGCCGGGGCGACAACCGCTTCGTCGGCTACTGGAAGAACGACGAGCTGACCGCCGCGCGGACGCTGCCCGGAGGCTGGGTCCGATCGGGTGACATCGGGCGCTGGGACGAGGACGGCTACCTGCACCTCGTCGACCGGCGCGACGACATGATCATCACCGGCGGATTCAACGTCTGGCCGGCCGAGGTCGAGAACGTCGTCTGCACCCATCCGGCCGTCGCCGAGGCGGTGGTCGTCGGGATGCCGGACGACCACTGGGGGGAGGCGGTCACCGCCGTCGTGGTCGGACGTCCCGGCCAGCGGGTCGAGCCGGAGGACGTGATCGCGTTCACCAAGCAGCGCCTGCCGGCGTACAAGGTGCCCAAGGTCGTGCACGTGCGCGACGAGCCGTTGCCGAAGAGCGCCGTCGGCAAGCTGTTGCGGCGGGCCGCGAAGGACGGCCTCGAGCAGCAGATGGCGGGAACACGAGCGGAGCAGAGCAGATGAGCGGAGGAACCGAGATGAGCCGGATCGACGAGATCGTCGCCAAGCACGACATCCACGACGTCCTGGTCCAGTACTGCCGCGGCGTCGACCGCGTGGAGCGCGACGTGATCGCCGCGACCTTCCATCCCGACGCGCGCTGCGAGTTCGGGGAGCTGCTGCTGGAGGGGCCGACGATCGCCGACACGATCGCGACGGCGGCCGGCGGCTGCCACATCACCACCCACATGGTCGGCAACGCGATCATCGCGCTGGACGGCGACGTCGCGCGCAGCGAGCTGTACTACCTGTCGAGCTCGGTGGTGGACGCCCCCGACGGGGACGGTCGACAGCTGCGGATGCGCGCCGGCCGCTACGTCGACCGGATCGAGCGCCGCGACGGCCGGTGGCGGATCGCCGATCGCGTCGTGGTCGAGGACTGGTGCCGCTTCACGCCGCTGCTTCCGACGCCTCCGGGAGCCTCCTTCCGGCCGGGCGCCCAGGGGGCCGGCGACCCCCTCTACGGGCTGATCGGATTCCCGTCGGCCGCGGGCTTCGCCGCGAGCTGAGCGGGTCCCAGCGCAGGTCCCGGGCCGTCCCGGGACGTGTGACGGCCGTCACGGCAACACTTATGTTGACAGACGCGTCCTGGGCCGCTAGATTCGCGCTACGTCGAGTTTGAGTTCTTCGACGATTCTTCATGGATACTCTCGTAAACATTAGCGGCTTGACTGTGCGCTACGGTGGTGTGGTTGCCGTCAGTGATGTGTCGTTCTCCATCGGGGCGTCGAGCTTCGTAGGTCTGATTGGCCCTAACGGGGCGGGGAAGACCACCTTCATCGACGCTCTCACCGGATTCACCCGCTCTTCGGGTGCGGTGGAGTTCGACGGGGAGCAGATCAATGGCTTGCCGTCCCACCAGCGGGCTCGGCGCGGAGTCGCCCGGACCTTCCAGAGCCTCGAGCTGTTCGAGGAGCTGACGGTCCGGGAGAACCTGCTCGTGGCGGCGGACCCGCCGCGCTGGTGGTCGCCGTTCGTCGACCCGCTGCGGCCTCGCCCGCACGCCGACGCGATCGAGATCGTCGCCGATGCGCTGGAGGTCCTCGACATCAGCGACCTCGCCGGTCGCTCGCCCAAGGATCTGTCGCTCGGCCAGCGCAAGCTGGTGACCGTTGCTCGTGCGCTCTGCAGCCGGCCGTCGCTGTTGCTGCTCGACGAGCCGGCCGCCGGACTGGACAGCGGTGAGGCGCTCGACTTCGGCACCCGCATGCGGCGTCTGGTCGAGGAGCGTGGCACCTCGGTGTTGCTGGTCGACCACGACATGGGCCTCGTGCTCGGCGTCTGCGATCGGATCCACGTGCTGGAGTTCGGGCGCCTGATCGCGAGTGGGACGCCGGCCGAGGTCCGCGCGAACGAGCGGGTGATCGCGGCGTACCTGGGCGGAGCGCGCGACACCGAGGCCGTCTCCGAGGAGCTGGCCCCGTGAGCGCCGTGCTCGCCTGCGACGGCCTGGTCGCCGGTCACGCCGGGGTGCCGGTCGTCCGCGGGCTCTCGATGCACGTCGAGGCCGGGGAGGTCGTCTCGCTGCTCGGACCCAACGGCGCCGGCAAGACCACGGTCCTGCTGACGCTGGCCGGGGCGCTGCCCGCGCTCGGCGGCGACGTCCGCGTGCTCGACGCACCGCTGCGCGGCGGACGTCCCCACGTCGCGGCCCGCCGTGGCCTGGCGCTGGTGCCGGACGACCGGGCGATCTTCTTCGGCCTCTCGGTTCTCGAGAACCTGCAGCTCGCCAACCGTGGGCGGGTCAAGCGCGGAGACATCGACGATGTCCTCGAGCTGTTCCCGGCGCTTCCGCCGCTGCTGCGGCGGCGGGCCGGTCTGCTGTCCGGAGGCGAGCAGCAGATGCTCGCGCTGGCGCGGGCGCTGCTCGCGCGGCCGCAGGTGCTGATGGTCGACGAGATGAGCCTCGGACTGGCTCCGGTGATCGTCGAGGGCATGTTGCCGGTGATCCGGCGGATCGCCCGCGAGCGCGGGACCGGCGTGCTGCTCGTCGAGCAGCACATCGACTGCGCCCTGGACGTCTCGGACCGTGCGTACGTGCTGAACCACGGGGACCTGGTGCTCGAGGGGGCGTCGACCGAGTTGGCGCAGGATCGCTCGCTGCTGGAGGCGAGCTACATGGGCACCGCCGCGACCGGATGAGCTGATCGCGGTGATCCGCGGATTTGGCGCGATGCGCGGTCCGCGGGGTCGAACACAGACAGGAGAGAGAGATGAATCGGTTCTGGACCGGAGGGGTCGCGCTGCTCGCTGCCGCGACCCTGGGCTTCGGCCTGACA
>CAZMVL010000014.1:0-8916 GCA_964569335.1 uncultured Paraperlucidibaca sp. | reverse complement strand
CGACGACGACGGTGGCGAGGCCACCACCACGTCGGCGCAATCGACGACGGCGGCGAAGCAGCCGACCGGCGACCCGATCGTGATCGGCAACATGACCGACGCGTCGTTCAACGCGACCCAGTCGGTCGTCCCCAAGGCGGCTGAGGCCGCGGCGAAGTACATCAACGAGCAGCTCGGCGGCATCCAGGGCCGGCCCGTGGAGATCCTCAACTGCGATCCCAAGGCGGACCCGGCGGCCACCCAGGCCTGCGCCAACAAGATCGTCCAGGCCGGAGCGATCGCCAACGTCGGCAACAGCCTGGCGATGGGCGCCTGCTGCATGGACATCTTCGAGAAGGGCAAGGTGCCGCTGAACACGATTCCGGTGCTCGAGCCGGACATGAAGACCGACTGGCAGTACGCGCTCAGCGGCTTCAACGTGACGGTGCCGTGGGCCGTCGGCCAGTGGCTGACGACCGACATGGGCGCCAAGAACATCGTCCTGATCACCCTCGACCTGCCGACCACCGCGACGTCGTCGGCGATCTCGAAGAAGAGCATCGGCGACGCGGCGCAGTTCAACATCGTCAACTACAAGTTCGGTCTCGCCGACCTGACCGCGCCGGTCAACAGCGCGCTCCGGCAGAAGCCCGACTGGATCATCCTGAGCACGAGCAGCCCGGACGAGGTCAAGCTGATCTCCGCGCTGACCAAGGCGGGGCATCCGGTCGACCGGATCATCACCGGTGGCGAGGGCCTGGACTACGACGCGTTCCACAAGACGCTCGGCGACACGGCCAAGGGCATCTACCAGACGACCGCGTTCAAGAGCTTCGACGACACCTCGGACGAGGACGTCGCGACGTACCGCGAGGCGATGGATGCCGCCGGCGCGCCGGCCCGCAGCATGTACGCGCAGTGGGTCTTCTCCTCGGTGATGGAGGTCCACCGGGCCGCGTCGGAGCTGGACGAGATCAGCGGCGAGGCGCTCCACGAGCACTGGAGGAACGCCGGGCCGACGCCGATCTTCATGGGCACCGAGTCGGTGGCCCTGAAGGACACGGCCGAGGGCTTCCCGGGCGTCCGCTACCTCGACGAGAACATCGTCCAGTGGGACGGGGACTCGTTCAAGGTCGTCGCGACCAAGCGCGGCTTCCCCGAGGCACCGACCGCGGAGCAGTAGCCGCGCAGCCCGGATCGGCGCGGGGGACCACCCGCGCGCCGATCCGGGCCCGCCGCCGGTCGCGGCACTCGCCCGCGACCCCCGTCCACCACACGATCGGAAACAGGAGCAATGGAACAGTTCCTGCTGTACGCCCTGCTCGGGATCGGCACCGGCGCCGTCTACGCGATCCTCGCGCACGGCGTCATCACGATCTACAAGGGCTCTGGGGTCCTCAACTTCGGCCAGGCCGCGGTCGCGATGTTCGCCGCCTACTGCTACGTCGCGCTGATCGACGCCGGCCTGCCGACGGTCCTGGCGATCGTCGTCACCGTGCTCGGCGGCGCGCTGGCCGGAGCGGCCTTCGCGTACCTGGTGATGCGGCCGTTGCGCAACGCGCCGGTGCTCGCCCGGGTGGTCGCCACGCTCGGGCTCTTCAGCGCCCTCAGCGGCCTCGTCGTGATCCTCTGGCCGACGGTCGGGATCACCAAGATCGTGGCCCCGATCTTCCCGAGCGAGCAGGTCTCGCTGCTGGGCGGGATCATCGCCGCGGACCGCTTCTGGCTCGCCGGGGTGGCGATCCTGCTGGCCGCCGGCCTGTGGGCCCTCTACGCCTTCACGACCTTCGGTCGGGCGACGCGTGCCGTCGCCGAGAACGAGCGTGGCGCCGCGCTGGTCGGCTTCTCGCCGGACATGATCGCCGCCGGCAACTGGGCGATCGGCTGCGGGCTCGCGGCCCTCGGCGGCGTCCTGGTGGCACCGCTGACCGGTCTCGACCCGAGCGTCGCCCTGCTGATCGTGCCGGTGCTCGCCGCCGCGCTCGTCGGCCGCTTCACCTCGTTCGGGGTGGCGACCGCGGCGGCATTCGGGATCGGCGCGGTCCAGTCGCTGGTGGGCAACTACTGGGGCAGCCAGCCCGGCGTCCAGGACGGCGTGCCGTTCCTGGTGGTGATCGTGGCCGTCGTCCTGATGGGCCGGACGATCCCGCAGCGGGGCACGGGCGAGGTCGAACGGCTTCCGCTGGCGCCGACCAGCCGCATCCGGCCGCTCGGCCTGGCGGCGTTCGTCGCGGGCACGATGCTGCTGCTGGTGGTGCTCGGTCCGCAGTACCAGGCCGGCATCGCGACCTCGTTGATCATGGCGGTGATCGCGCTCTCGCTGGTGGTCGTCACCGGCTACGTGGGGCAGATCTCGCTGGCCCAGATGGCGTTCGCCGGCGTCGGCGCGTTCCTGGCGGCCCGGATCGCATCGGAGCTGGGCATCCCGTTTCCGCTGTCGATCCTCGTGGCCGCGATCGTGACGGTCCCGGTCGGTGTGCTGATCGGCCTGCCGGCGCTCCGCGTGCGGGGGATCAACCTGGCGGTGATCACGCTCGGCGCGGCGGTCACCGTCAGCTCGATGGTCTTCGCCAACGACGCCTGGACCGGCGGATACGACGGCAGCAAGGTTCCGTCGCCGTCCGTGCTCGGCCTGTCGCTCCACCCGGTCAGCGATCCGATCGCGTTTGGCGCCTTCTGCCTGATCGTGCTGCTGGTGGTGATCGTGCTGGTGACCAACGTCCGGGCCAGTCCGCTCGGTCGCCGGATGCTCGCGGTCCGCGACAACGAGCGCGCCGCGGCGGCGGCCGGCGTCAACGTGCCGGCGACCAAGCTCCAGGCGTTCGCCCTGTCGGCCTTCATCTGCGCCCTCGGGGGCGGGACCTTGGCCTACCAGCTCGGGACGGTCTCGTACCAGCAGTTCGCGCCGATGCAGTCGATCACGCTGCTGACGATCGTCTTCATCGGCGGCATCGCCGCGGTCTCCGGTGGCGTCGTCGCGGGCGTGATCGCGAGCGGCGGCCTGGTCTTCGTGCTGCTCTCGACGCTCGGCGCCGTCGGCAACTGGTGGGTCTTCGTCTCCGGCGTGATCGTGATCGTGAACGTGATGTTCGTCCCGGACGGCGTGGCGCCGCTCTACGCGGAGCTCGGGCGGAAGGCCCGGGATCGCCTGACCGGCAAGCGGGATGCCCGCTCACCAGCGACCGAGACGGAAGCGGATTCGGTCGCCTGACCGAGTCCGAACGGACGACGACGAGGGAGCCGACGATGACGACGAACGACGACCAGCAGGGCCTGCCCGGCTCGCTTGACGACCGCGCGAACCTGGCCGGGAAGGTGGCGGTGGTGATCGGCGGTGCCGCCGGCCTCGGCGAGGCGGTGGCGCTGGGCCTGGCCGGCGCCGGGGTGGACGTGGCGCTGTGCGACCTCGACGGCGAGGCGCTGGCGGCCACGGCGGCGCGGATCGACGCGGCGGGCCGTCTGCGGCTGGCGCGCCAGCTGGACGTGCTCGAGCCCGGTGCGGTCGAGGAGTTCTTCCGGGCCGTCGACGAGGTCGCCGAGCGGATCGACGTCCTGGTCAACGTCGTCGGGGGCACCCGGCTGACGCCGTTTCCCGAGAGCACTCCGGAGACCTGGGAAGCGGACGGGGAGCGCAACTTCGGCTACGCGTTGCGGACCATCAAGCTCGCGACCGAGCGGATGTTGCCCGCCGGCGGCGGGTCGATCGTCAGCATCACCACGATCGAGGCGCACCGGGCGGCTCCCGGCTACGCGGTCTACGCCGGCTACAAGGCGGCGTTGACCAACTTCACCCGCAGCATCGCGGTCGAGCTCGGACGGGAGGGGGTGCGGGTCAACACGATCGCGGTCGAGAACGTCCCGACCCCCGGCACCGCGCGGATCCGCCCGATCGACTGGGGCGGTCGCGACCGCGAGCTGGAGGCGTACCGGATGTACGTGCCGATGGCCCGGATCGGGACCGCCGACGAGGTCGCGAATGCCGTCCTGTTCCTGGTCTCCGATCTGGCGTCCTACGTCACCGGATCGTCGCTGCACGTCGACGGCGGGGCGTTCGCGTCGTCCGGCTGGACCTACTGGCCGGCCGACGGCTGGTACTTCCCGCGGGCGAGTCCGGCGACGCTCGCGCGGCTGGCGGATCCGGCGGACGAGCGGGACGCCTGAGGGTCGGTCGGACCGGTCGGCCGCCCCGGCCGACGATGATTTTCAACTATAACGTTGACAAGTTGGGTGCCCGCGGCCTAGGCTCGGGCGAACGTCCAGGGAGAGAGCAGATGACGCGCGACAAGTCGGAAGTGACGGTCGAGTTCGATCACCACCAGGCGGCCTCGGTGATGCCGCCGGAGATGGTCGATACGTGGATGCAGCAGCAGTGCCCGGTCGCCTGGACCGAGGCACACGGTGGCTACTGGTACCTCACGGGCTACGAGGACACCGACCGGATGGCCAAGGAGTGGCGGACCTTCTCGACCACCGAGGGGATCATCCACCCGCCGCCGCCGTACGGGCACGTCGCGATGGTCGACGACGACCCGCCGGTGCACACCGCCTTCCGGCGGGCGCTCAACCCGACGCTCTCACGCGAGAAGGTCGAGAACGAGCTGCGGCCGCGGATCGAGTACTGGACCAACGTCTTCATCGACCGCGTGATCGAGCAGGGCCACTGCGACCTGATCTACGACATCGCCGTCCCGATCCCCGGCGCCGTGACGCTCGAGTGGCTCGGCTTCGAGGATCGCGAGGAGTGGTGGCGGATCGGGTCGGCCTGGCACGACCTCCAGGGCCGTCCGATCGAGAGCGAGGAGTTCCAGCGAGCGGCCGAGACGATCGGCTGGTTCGACGGCCGGATCGCGGAGGAGCTCGAGGCCCGCAAGGCGACGCCGCGCGAGGACACGCTGACCGACGTCGTCAACATCGAGATCGACGGCAAGCCGCTGGAGATGGCCGATGCGGTGAGCCTGGTGCGGATCCTGCTCGGCGCCGGCGTCGACACGACGACCTCGCTGCTCGGCTCGGCGCTGGTCTACCTGCATCACACGCCGGAGCACCGCCAGCAGCTGGCCGAGGATCCGAGCCTGTGGCCGGACGCCACCGAGGAGTTCCTCCGCCGGTACCCGCCGAACCGGACCCTGACGCGCACCTGCGTCCAGGAGACGCAGGTCGGCGAGTTCACGATCAAGCCGGGGGAGAAGGTGCTCTCCTCGATCACCGCGGCCAACCACGACGCGTCGGTCTTCCCGGACCCGATGGTGCTCAAGCTGGACCGCAAGCCCAACCGCAACCTGGCGTTCGGTAGCGGGGTGCACCGCTGCCTGGGCATGCACCTGGCCCGCGCCGAGTTCGTCGAGACGATGCAGGCGGTGCTCCGCCGGATGCCGGACTACGTCGTCGTGGAGGACCGCTTCGTCCGCTACACCAAGCAGGCCAACCTGGTCGGCTGGATGACGGTCCCCGCGCGCTTCACGCCCGGCGAGCGGGTCTACCCGGCCGACGAGGCGGCTGACGTCGTCGCGGCGCTGGACCGATGAACGCTCCCGGACGCGTCGCCGGCAAGGTCGCGCTCGTCACCGGGGCGGCGCGCGGCCAGGGTCGGGCGCACGCGGTGCGGCTGGCGGAGGAGGGGGCGGACGTGATCGCCGTTGACGCCTGCGCGTCGCTGGAGACCGTCGAGTACCCGCTGCCGGACGCCCGGGACCTGGACGAGACGGTCCGCGCGGTCGAGGCGGTCGGTGGCCGCATCCACGCCGCGGTGGCCGACGTGCGCGACCGTGTCGCGCTGCAGGCCGCCGTCGACGACGGCACCGAGCGGCTGGGCCCGGTCGACGTGATCGTCGCCAACGCGGCGATCTTCGTCCAGGCGCCGGTGCTCGACGTCACCCCGCAGATCTGGAGCGACGTCGTCGACACCAACCTGACCGGCGTGCTGCACACCGTGCAGGCGGCGCTGCCGTCGATGCTCGAGGCGGGCAACGGCGGGTCGATCGTGCTCGTGTCGTCGTCGAACGGCTTTCGCGGCTTCCCCAACTCGACGGCCTACGCTGCGGCCAAGCACGGCGTCGTCGGGCTGATGCGGACCTGGGCCAACGAGCTCGGCGCGGAGCGGATCCGCGTCAACACGGTGCACCCGTCGGCGGTGCCGACGCCGATGCTGCTCAACGACGTCGTCCTCGGTCGCTTCCGCCCCGATCTGGAGCGCCCGACGATCGAGGACGCCAAGCCCTCGTTCCAGACGCTGCACCTGCTGCCGACGCCGTGGCTCGACGAGCGCGACATCAGCCACGCCGTGCTCTGGCTGGCGTCCGACGAGGCGCGGTTCATCACGGGCGTCGCGCTGCCGGTCGATGCCGGATTCAACGAGCGCGTCTGACGCGCTCCGTACCCGTTCAACGAGAGAGAAGGACCGAGCAACATGGGACTGATGGACGGCAAGGTCGTGGTCATCACGGGCGCGGCCCGTGGACAGGGGCGGGCGCACGCGCTGCGGTTCGCCGAGGAGGGCGCCGACGTGATCGCGATCGACGTCTGCAAGCCCGTCGAGACGACCAAGTACCCGGCGGCGACGTCGGAGGAGCTGGCGGAGACCGCCGAGGGCGTGCGCGCGCTCGGGCGGCGCGTGGTCGTCAGCGAGACCGACGTGCGCGATGCGGCTGAGGTCAAGCGCGTGATCGACGCGGGCGTCGCCGAGCTCGGCCGGCTCGACGCGGTGGTCTGCAACCACGGGATCGCGACCTTCTGCGCCGCGGACGAGATGGACCACGAGCACTGGTCGACGATGATCGACGTCAACCTCAACGGGCCGTGGCACGTCTGCCAGGCGTCACTGCCGCACCTCAAGGACAACGGGGGCGCGATCCTCTTCACCGCGTCGGCTGCGTCGTACGTCGGGTTTGCCAACTGCGCGCACTACTCGGCGGCCAAGGCCGGATTGGTCGGGCTGATGCAGTCGCTGGCCGTCGAGCTGGGACCGCGTGGGATCCGCGTCAACACGATCCACCCGTGCACGGTCGATACGCCGATGGCGCTCAACGACGACACGTTCAACCTGTTCGTCCCCGACGGCGGGCTCTCCGCCTCGTCGGACGCCGACCGAGCGCAGGTCGCCGAGCTGTTCAAGGCCCAGACCGCGCTCAACATCCCGTGGATCGATCCCGTCGACATGGCCAACGGCGCGCTCTACCTCTGCTCGGACCTCGGACGCTACGTCACCGGGATCCAGCTGAAGGTCGACGGCGGCCAGGGCGTCAAGTAGCGACGGCACGATGACGGGCGACGGCGTTCCCATCGCGAGCTTCCACCACCTGGCGCTCCGCGTGGCGGACGTCGAGCGGTCGGCGGCGTTCTACGCCGCGGCGCTCGGCGCGCGACTGCGGACGCGCCCGGTGCGCCGGGCGGGGGCGTTCGTCGAGCAGGTGCTCGGCGGGCCTCCGGGCGTCGAGCAGCGCGGTTGCCTGCTGGAGCTCGGCGGCGGGGTCGGGATCGAGTTGGTCGAGGTCGCGGCGCCGGCCGTCCCCGTGGAGCAGGACGAGCGCTGGCGTCGCGTCGTGCCGCACTTCTGCGTTCGGGTCGACGACGTCCGTGCCGCGGCCGCCCGCGTGCAGGCGCTGGGCGGCCGGGAGCTGTTCCCGGTCAGCGACGCGACCGGTCAGCCGTTCGTCTACGTCGCCGATCTCGACGGGCACGTGATCGAGCTCGTCCAGATGTCGCTCGAGCAGGCGGTCTCGACCGTGCACGCCTTCGTACCCGGCTCGGATCCGGACGGACCTACGGCCGGCTGAGCCGGTCCAGGGCAAGCCAGGCGGCCGTCAGGGGTCGCCGTCGACACGAGGAGCAGCAGATGCGATGGTCGATCGCGGTCCCGGAGCCCCGGGCCCGCCCCGTTCCCGATCCCGACGACCTGGTCGCCTGCGCCCGGATGGTCGAGGCCGGGGGATGGGACGGGGTCTGGGTGAGCGACCACCCGTTTCCGCTCGTGGTCGAGGGCGATCACGGCCACTACGCCTGGGATCCCTTCTCGGCGCTGGCCTTCGTGGCCGCCGCGACCAGCCGGGTGATGCTGCAGACGAACATCGCGGTGCTGCCGTACCGCAACCCGTTCCTGCTGGCGAGCGCCGCGGCGACCGTACAGCACCTCTCGGGCGGTCGCCTGGCGCTCGGCGTCGGCACCGGGTACCTGCGGCCGGAGTTCGACGCGCTCGGCGGAGGCGACTTCGCGGCCCGCGAGACCCGGATGCGCGAAGGGGTCGAGGCGATGGAGGCGGCGTGGAGCGGTGCGCCGGTGACGGCGCGCGCCGACGGCTGGTCGGCGGTCGGCAACACCCTGCGCCCGGCGGCCCGCCCGCGCTGGCTGATGCGCGGCGGCAACAGCCGGGCGGCGATTCGCCATGCGGCCGAGGCGTTCGACGTCTGGGCGCCGTTCGAGGCCGTAGGCGACTCGGCGGTGCAGACGCGCACCGCCGAGATCACGGCGTCGGCCCCGGCGGGCCTGGCCGCGCGGGTCGCCTTGCTGCGCGAGCACGCCGCTTCGGTCGGGCGGCCGGCCCCGGAGGTCTGGATCACCCGCAAGGCCGACGACTGGCTGGAGGCCGATCGGGCGGCCGTGCTCGAGCAGGTGGCCGGCCTGGCGGACGCCGGCGTCTCGCTGATCGCGGTCACGATGGGGACGGTCGACCAGGCGACCCCGGTCGACTACGCCCGCCGGCTCGAGCGGCTGGCCGCGCTCGTCCGCTGAGCGGCGAGCGGGGTCGTTCGTCGCTCAGCGGTCGGCCGCCACCGGGTTGCGCAGGCGCCCGAGGCCGTCGACCTCGACGACCACCTCGTCGCCGTCGCGCAGGAAGACCGGGGGGTCGCGGGTGAAGCCGACGCCCTCGGGCGTCCCGGTCGCGATCACGTCCCCCGGCTCGAGGGTCATCAAGGACGTGACGAACGCGATCACGCGTGCGA
>CAZMVL010000013.1:65772-70859 GCA_964569335.1 uncultured Paraperlucidibaca sp. | reverse complement strand
GGTCAGCTCGGCGGTCACGCGGCCGGTGAGGTCGGCGGCCAGGAGCTCGGGCAGCATCACCACGTGCGCGGCGCGATCGAGCGCGGCGCGGTCGTGGACGGCGAGCTGGAAGATGGTGTTGATCGGCATCAGCTGGAGTCCGGCGATGTCGTACAGCCGTCGAGGTCCGATGCGGTCGACGACGTCGCGGTAGCCGGCGGTGCGCCCGTCGCGGTAGGACAGCGGCGCCTCGACCAGCCGACCGTCGGCGGCGACCAGCCCGTAATCGACACCCCAGGCGTCGATGCCGATCGAGGCGATCGGCCCCCGCTCACGGGCGAGCGCGAGCCCGTGGCGCATCGCCGTGACGAGGCCATTCCAGTCCCACCGCAACAGCCCATCGGGTCCCGCGATCGGACGGTGGGCCACGCGGTGGAGCACCTCGAGCTCGGGTCGGGCCGCGGCGACATGTACCGCGTGGCCTGGGACGCCTGGCGGGAGCAGCCGCTGCGCGGGATCGGCGCGGAGGACTTCCAGCCCGTCTACCTGGAGCACCGCCGTACCTCGAACGCGCCGCGCTACGCCCACAGCCTGCCGATCGGGCTGGTGCTCGGGCTCGGGATCGTCGGCGGTCTGCTGGCGGCCGCGCTGGTGGCGACGCTGCTGGTCGCGACGGTCCGGGCCTACCGGCGGGCCGCGGCGGCGACCCGCACCGCGATCGCCGTGGCCGTCGCCGCCAGCGTCGGCTGGGCGCTGCAGGCCGCGTGGGACTGGACGTGGGAGTTCCCGGCGCTGACGTTGACGGCGATCGTGCTGCTGGGGGCGAGCGCGCGGGCGACCGACGAGGCCGGCGCGGCGCCGACCGCGGAGCAGCGTCACGTCCGCGAGCGCGCCGCCCAGCACGGGATCGCGGTCGATCCGTGGGAGCCCGACGTGCCGGTCCTGCCGCGCTCCGCGGGCGGACGGGCGGCCGCCGCCGCGATCGGCCTGGTGGCCGCCGGGCTGATCGTGGCGCTCGGCGCGATCGCCGCCGGCAACGAGGCCTTCCGCCAGGGGACGCGACTGGCGGCGAGCGACCTGGCGGCGTCGGCCGACCGGCTGGCGCTGGCGGCCCGCCTCAACCCGCTCGACGGGGACGCCACGCTCAGCCGGGCGATCGTGCTGCGACGGCAGGGCGACGTCGAAGGCTGGCGGCGCGAGCTGGAGCGGACGGCCCAGCGCGCGCCGAACGACTGGCTGGGCCAGCTGGAGCTGGCGATCATCGCCGCCAACGCGGCACCCCGGCGGGGCGCCCGGCGCGACGCCGCGGTCGCCCAGGTGCGGCGGGCGGTCGCCCGCAACCCGCAGCAGCCCGCACTGCGCGAGGTGCTGCGCGACGCCGAGGCGGGCCGGCCGATCGACCCGGGCGTGGTCGAGGCGCGGATCGCCGAGCGCCGGCGGCTGCTCGAGCACCCGTTCGCCGGTTCCTGAGCGTCGACGGCGCGCCGGGAACGAGTTCGCGGTTTGCCCGCCGTAGCCGGGCAAAGGGCGACCGCGTTCCTGCGCGTCAGGCGGCGCGCGGGGGCGAGGCCACCGATCCGCTGCCGCGCTCGCCGCGGCGGCCGATCCGCAGCTCGCTGGCCACCGCGGTCAGCGCGCCCGGGGCCAGCAGCCGCAGTCCGACGGCGGCGCCGGCGACCGCGACGGCGCCGCCGGCGACCAGCAGCGGCCACGGGGCGGCGTCGGGCCAGCCCAGGCGCAGCGCGGCGAGCGCGGTGCCGCTGCCGACCGTGGCGGCCAGCGCGGGACGCAGCTCGCGCCCGATCGTCGTCAGCCGCAGGCCGACCGACCAGCGCGCCCAGACCAGGAACATCGCGGCGAAGACCAGCGCCGACGCGACGCCGGCCCAGGCGACGCCGCCGATCCCCCAGCGCGACGCGACGACCATCGCGCCGAGCATCAGCGGCACGTGGATCACGTTCAGCAGCAGCAGCGTGCCCTGCTTGCCCGCGGCCTTGCCGGCGTCGCCGAGCGGGAACAGCACCACGTTGATCCCGGCGGTCAGCGCGACCGCGGCCAGCACCGGCGCCGCGGTGGTCCACTCGGCCGGGAACAGCGCGGCGACGAGCGGCGCGGCGAGCAGCGCCAGCGTGACCGCGACCGGCAGCGCGTAGAGCGCCAGCAGCCCGACGATCCGGGCGACCGCGTCGCTGATCGCCCCGCCCTGCTCGCGCCGCAGCCGTGAGAGCGCCGGGAAGGCGACGCTGGAGAGCGTCCAGGCGACGTTCGAGAGCACGATCTCGGGGATCCGGAAGGCGACGATGTAGAGCCCGAGCGCGTGGTCGCCGAGCATCCGGCCGACGACCAGCACGTCCGCCCGCGACGAGATCACCGCGATCACCTCGAGGCCGGCGGCGGCGCCGCCGTAGCCGATCATGCTGCGGGCGACCGCCGGCCGCCAGACCAGCCGCGGGCGGAAGGTGGTCATCGCCCACAGCGTCGCCGCCCAGGCGGCGGTGCCGGCCAGCGATCCGATCACCATCGCGGTCGCGCCGAGGCCGGCGAAGGCCAGGCCGATCGCGACGATCGCCTGCACGACCCCGAGCACGATCTGCGGGCGGACCCGCCGGTCGAAGCGCATCTCGCGCAGCAGCAGGCCGTCGTGGATGTTGCCGACCCCGAACAGCAGCAGGTTGAGGCTGGCCAGCCGGAACAGGTCGGTCGCGCCCTCGACCCGGAAGAACGCCGCGACCCACGGCGCCGCGAGCACCGCGAGCGCGGTCACCGCCGTCGCCAGCATCAGGTTGAGCGTGAACGCGACGTGGATCCGCTCGCTGATCCCGCGCTCCTGCTCGTAGACCACCGTCGCCTGCATGCCCAGGTCGCTGCCGAGCTGGATCAGCGCCAGGAACGCGGTGATCGCCGCGACCGTGCCGAACGCGTCGGGCGCGAGCAGCCGCGTCAGCACCAGCAGGGTGACGAAGCCGATCGCCCGGCTGGCGACCACCGCGACGGTCGCCCACAGCAGCCCGCGGCGCATCAGCGGCCGACGCTGGTCCGGGGTCGCGTGCGGTTGCGCACCTGACGGGCGACGTCCAGGCTCCGCAGGCGCAGCCGGGGCCGCTGCCCCTGGGTCCAGGTCAGATCGATCCGGTCGGTCGACAGCTCGCGCTTGTAGCGGGCGTCACCGGCCAGGAAGTCGTACGCGACGAAGCCCCGCTCGCGGCAGGCCTGCATCGCCAGGGCGTGGGCGACCACGCCGGGGCGCAGCCGGTTGTCGTCGAACGTCGCCAGGCCCGACTGGTAGAAGAGCGCCCGGTCGCCGTCGCGCAGCAGGTACAGGCAGCCGATCGTCTCGTCGCCGCAGCGGGCGCGCAGGACCGCGGCGGCGCCGGTCGCGACCCCGTCGCGCACGATCTCCCGGTGGAAGCCGACGAACCGCTCCGACGCGAACGCCCCCGGCTCTCCGGCGTCCTGCCAGCGGCGCTGGTGACGCTCGACCAGCTCGGCCAGGATCGACGTCGCCTCGGCGGGGTCGGTCGGCCAGTCGACCGCCAGCGGCCCGCGGGCGGCGAACGCCCGCAGGCCCGCGCGGACCCGCCGTCGGGGGCCGCTCTCCAGCGCGGAGGCGATGTCCGCGTCCGGCGCGGGCCGGCCGAGGTCGTAGTACCACGACGGCCGCACGTCCTGCCGCACCCGGACGTCCCGAGTGCGGGCGGCGAGCTGGGCGCCGAGCGTGGCGTCGTCGGCACCGTCGATCCGCAGCTCGTGCCACCAGCGATCGGCGGCGATCGTCGCGGCCAGCGCGCGCACGATCGTCTCGCGGTCGCCGGGGACGCAGAGCAGGTCGTTGTACTCGACGCAGACGCTGGCGCCGGACGGCTCGCCGGCGGTCCCCAGGTGGAGCGTCGGGACCCGCACCGGGCCGTAGCGGGGCGAGGACCGGCAGAGCAGGGCGACCGCGCGCGGACGGCCGTAGCGCTCGGCGATCACGAACCGCGCGTCGACGGCGCTTCCGTAGTGGCGCAGCCAGGTCCGGGTCCAGTCCCACGAGACCATCAGCGGGACCTGCGGGCAGAGCGCCTCGACCTGGCGCCAGGCGACGGCGACCCGGTCGATCGCGTCGAGCGGAAGCACGCGGATCCGCACGGCCCCGGTGGCGGTCCGGGCGGTCACCCGACGACCTGCACCGTCGCGGGGTCCGCGGCCAGGCTCGACGGCTCGGCCGGTCGCGAGCGGTGCTGCTGCGCCAGGGCGTAGGTCCGCAGCAGCCACCGTGCCGGAGCGCCGCGGACCCCGGTCCCGGGGATCGCCAGGGTGGCGAGCGGCCGCCGGTCGGGCCACAGCCCGTTGATCATCGGGTTGTCCGGCGACGCGCACGAGTCGAAGCGCTGGGCGGTGGTCTGCTCGTGGAACCAGCCGGCGCTGTCGGTCATCAGCTGGACCCCGGGCGCGCCCGCGGCCAGCGACTCGTCGTGCGCCAGCTTGACCGCGAAGGCGGTGTCGCCGGCGACCAGGGTGAAGAGCATCGCGGCGGCCCGTCCGGGAACGCCCAGCTCGAGCAGGTGCGTCTGGACGGTCGCGGTCGGCGCCCCGCAGATCTCGCGGAAGAACGCGGCGTGCGCGGGGTCGGACGCCAGCGCCGTCGCCTCCTGGCCCTTCCAGCCGGCGGACTCCAGCGCCAGGAACTGCTCGACGGCCCGCGGCGAGGCGCCGAGGTCGCGGAGCTCGGTCGGCGCCCCCAGGTCGCGCGCCAGCCGGTTGCGCAGCCGCTTGGCCTCGCGGCGTCGCTTGCCCGAGCGGTGCCCGTCGACGTAGTCGTCGGCTGGGCGCCGTTCGAGGGCTGCCCGCTGCTCGGCGTGCAGGGCGTAGAGGAAGCGATCGTCGGCGGCCGCGCGCAGCGCCTGGGCGACCGGGCCGTCGGTGCGCACCGTCTCCAGCACCAGCGGGTGGCCGTCGAGCGCGTCCGGCGCGGAGACCAGGGCCCGGGCGGCGCGCTCCAGGTCGTCGGCGGCGAGCAGCGGCGTGCCGAGGAAGCAGTAGGGGTGGGACCACGCGACGGTGCACGCCAGCGGGTAGCGGCGCCAGCGGCGGGCGGCGAGCACCGGCAGGGCGGCGATCCAGTGGTC
>CAZMVL010000013.1:45426-65762 GCA_964569335.1 uncultured Paraperlucidibaca sp. | reverse complement strand
GGGCCACCAGCAGCCGCACCCGGGGACCGGCGGGCAGGTGCCGGACCGCGGGCATCACCACGGCCGGGTCGAGGAACGGGTTGGGCTCGGCGGCCCGGGCCGCCAGGTCGCGCCAGGCGCCGACCTGGGCCGGCGTGAGCGTCGTCGGGTCGAGCAGGTCGATCACCGTGAGCCTCCTTCGGGATTGCCGCGCGCGAGCGTGGCGGTGACCAGCAGCGCCGGACCGAGCGCCAGCAGCACCCAGAAGACGCGGTCGCCGGCGTTGGAGATGAAGGTCGACGCGGCCAGCGACGCCAGCTGGCCGACGGCGACGGCGCGGGCCAGCAGCGACAGGTCGTGGGCGCCGTCGCGGGCGAACCGCCGCGACGCGGCCAGGCTCGCGCCGATGCAGGCGGCGAGCGCCCCGGCCAGCAGCAGCAGGCCGACCAGCCCGGTCTCCGCCAGCGCCTGCAGCCAGATGTCGTGCGCGACCATCGGCTGGTCGAGCAGCAGGTCGGGTCGGGCGACGAAGCCGATCTTGTCGGCGTACGCCTCCTTGGCCGTCGGGAAGTTGCCGCTGCCGACGCCCAGCAGCGGGGCGTCACGCCAGACCGCCCAGGCGGCGGCCCAGAGGTCGGTGCGGCCGGTCCCGCTGCTGTCGGACTGGGTGACCCGCTCGAGCGCCCGCGGCTGCATCGCCAGCAGCACGACCAGCCCGGCGAGCGCGACGGTGACCCCGCCGAGGATCCGGCCCCGCAGCTCGCGCAGCAGCAGCGGCGCCAGCACCGCGGCGGTGAGCGCGGCCAGCAGCCCGCCGCGCGACTGGGTGGCGACCAGCCCGTAGAGCAGGATCGGCACGCAGAGCAGCAGCAGCGGCCGCCAGCGGCGGGCGGCCTGGACGCCGAGCAGGCCGGTGATGATCGCCAGCGACGCGACGATGTTGGCGGCCAGGTAGTTGGGGTCGGTGATCCCGACCTGCAGCCGGCCCGCGGCCATCTCGGTGGCGGCGAGCGCGTCGACCGGGGCGGCGGTCGAGCCGCCCGCCACGCCGACCGCGACGGCGAGCGTCGCGCCGGCGACGTAGGCCCCGGCGACCACGAGCACGTCCCGGGGCCGCACGCAGCCGGTGGCGATGACCGGCAGCGCGGCCACCGCGATCCCCCAGTTCTGGACGGCGGAGACGACGGCGCCGGGCTGCCCCGCCCAGAGGTACGAGCCGGCGGTCCAGAGCAGCAGCGCGGCGGTCGCGGCGAACGCCCAGCGCGTGCTCCACGCGCTCGCCCGCAGGGTCGGTCCGCGGCCGGCGAGCGTGCCCGCCCAGCCGGCCAGCAGCAGCACCGAGGTTCCGGTCGGCGCGCCCTGGGTGCCAGGCACGCCGGCCAGGAACAGCGCGACCACCCAGATCGCGATCGCGATCGGCAGGTCGGCCAGCAGGAAGGCGGCGAAGACCGCCGCGCCGGCGGCGGCCAGGCCGAGCGAGGCGTTGGCGCTCAGCAGCAGGCCGACCGCCAGCGCCGCGCCGACCAGCAGCGGGACGGTGACGCGCGGGCCGAGCCGCGCGATCTCGTCGAACGCGTTGAGGGCCGGGCGGTCCGCGAACGGGCGGGGGTGGAGGGTGCTGCTCACGCGGGCGGACGCAGCAGCGGGACGGGAACGGTGGAGCGCAGCCGGCGGTGCTGCGGCGCGTGACGCAGCAGCGACGGCAGGAAGCCCGCGGCCCAGCTGACGTGCATCGTCGCCAGCACCGCCGCGAGCGGCAGGGCGTCGACCGGGCGCGGACGGATGCCGAGCACCTGGGCGGCGACGGCGACGGCGTAGGCGGTGGCCAGCGCGCGGGCCACCCGCCCGGCGCGGCCGGGCAGCAGCGCCGCCGCCAGCACCACCGGCAGCCCGCCCGCGGCGACCCGCGCCGGCCCGCAGCTGGTCGGGTGCCGGACGAAGGTCCGGGCGCGGTAGGCGCCGTAGCGGCGGTACTGGCGGGCGAGCCGGCGCAGGCCGTCGCGGGGCACGTAGTCGGCGCCCATCTCGCTCCGGCAGACGATCCGCCCGCCGGACGCGAGCACGCGCGCGGCCATCTCGGAGTCCTGGTTGACCGGCCACTCGGGGTCCCAGCCGCCGAGCGCGTCGAGCGTCTCGCGGCGCCAGACGCCGGTGAAGACGCTGGTCGTCAGCTCCCACTCCTGCGGCACGTTCTCGCCGGTCGCGGCGACCCACTTGTCGGAGGCGCCGCGGCCGAGCCGCCCGCCGAGCGCGGTCGCGACGATCCGCGACCAGTAGCCGTCGCCGGTCGGCACCTGCGGGCCGGTGACCCAGGCGACGTCGCCCGCGTCGAGCCGCGCGACGCCGTGGCGCAGGTAGCTCGCCGGGTAGGTGGTGTGGGCGTCCATCCGCGCCACGTAGCGGCCCCGTGCGGCGCGCAGCCCGACGTTCAGCGCGTGGGCCGTGGTCCGGTGCGGGTTGTCGAGGATCCGGACCCGCGGGTCGCGGTCCTGCAGCTCCCGCAGGATCGCCACCGTGGCGTCGTCGGAGCGGCCGTCGACGAACAGCAGCTCGAAGCTCAGGTCGGTGTCCTGGGCGAGCATCGCGGCGGCGCTGGCGGCGATCCGCTGCTGCTCGTCACGCACCGGGATCAGCACGCTGACGCCGACCTCCGGGGTGCGGGGAGCGATCGACCGGCTCATGCGCGTGATGCTGCCGGGACGGGGCCGTTCCTCCCATCGGTCAGCGGGGCGATTCGGCGCCTGATTCGGCGTCCCCTGACCGCTCCGCGGGCGAGGGGAGCAGGGCTCCCCCGATCGGCGCGGGACCGATCATCCGGTCGAGGTGACGTTCGTCGGTCGAACGTCATCACGGCACCCCGGAGATCTGCCGACTGACGGACTGGCGACGACCTCGGGCCGGCCGTCGCGTAGGCTGGCGCGACGATGGCCGGCGCTTCGCAGGACCGCTCCGACCGCCCCGTGCGGGTCGGCTACGTCGTCTCGCGGTTCCCGTCGCTGACGGAGACGTTCGTGCTGCGCGAGCTCGACGCGGTCGCCGCGGACCCGCGGGTCGAGGTCGACCTGATCAGCCTGTTCCGGCCGCTAGACGGGGTGGTCCACCCGGCGGCCGAGCCGTGGCTGGCCCGCCGCTTCCGGCCGTCGCGGCGCGCGGTGCTGGCGGCGGTCGCGGCCTGGACGGTCCGGCGGCCGGTCCGTAGCGCGGCGATCGTCGGCCGGATCGTCCGCGACCACGGCCGGAGGCCGGCGGTGCTGGTCAAGGCGCTGGCCACCAGCGCGGTGGCGGCCGCGGTGGCGCGGCACGTCGCCCGGGCGGGGATCGACCACCTGCACGCGCACTTCGCGGCGATGCCGGCTCAGGCGGCCTGGACCGTCTGGCGGCTGACCGGCGTCGGCTACAGCGTCACCGCCCACGCCCACGACGTCTTCATCCACCGACTCGGGCTGCGCACGCGGCTCGCGGACGCGCGCTTCGTGGTGGCGATCTCCGCTTTCCACCGCGACCTGCTGGCGTCGCTCGGCGCGGCGCCGCAGCGGCTGCCGACGATCCGGATGGGGATCGATCCGGACGCCTTCGCCTTCCGGCCGCGCACGCGGCCCGCGGGGGCCCCGGCGCGACTGCTGATGGTGTCGAGCTTCCGCGAGTACAAGGGCCACCGGGTGCTGGTCGAGGCGCTGGCGCGGGAGCCGGGGCTGGAGCAGGTGGAGGTCGAGCTGGTCGGGCGGGGTCCGCTCGAGCCCGCGGTCCGCCGGCAGGTCGCCGCGGCCGGCCTGGACGGTCGCGTGCGCTTCGCCGGCGGTCAGCCGGAGGCCGAGGTCCGCCGTCGACTGGCCACCGCCGACCTGCTCGTCCAGCCGTCGCTGGTGGCCCGCAACGGCGACACCGAGGGCCTGCCGACGACCCTGGTCGAGGGCGCGGCCTGCGGCACCACGCTGGTCGCGACCCGGGTGGCGGGGGTCGGCGACCTGGTCCGCGACGGGGTCACCGGGATGCTGGCCGACCCGGGCGACGCCGCCAGCCTCGGCGACGCGCTGCGCCGCGCGCTGGCGGCTGATCCGGAGACGGCCGCGCGTATCCGCGCGGCGGCCCGCCGGCGGGCCGAGACCCACCACGACCTGCGGACCAACGCCGCCGAGCTGGTCGACTGGTTCGTGCGGACCGGCCGCTGACCGCGCGACGTCCCGCGGGCGCGGACCGCGCGGCTAGGACGCGACCGGCAGCCGGCGCCGCAGCGCCGCCGCCCGCGAGCGGGCCAGGCCGACCGTGTCGTGCCAGCGCGACTCGCCCGGGGGGTGCGGCCGCTTGCCGCGCTCGCGCAGCTCGTGGTTGACCGCCCACAGCCGGCTGCGACGCTCGGTGGTCGGCGTCCGCCAGGTGATCGACAGCGAGACCGAGACCTCGTCGCCGTTGCGCACCCAGTGCGGCGAGTCCGGCGGGACGTAGATCCCCTCGCCGGGCTGCAGCGCGTAGGGGCGCAGGTCGGACGGCACCCGCGCGATGTTGCGGTGGTGGCCCGCGTAGTAGCGCTCGAGCGCCTCGGCGCGCGACGCCGCGTCGTCGAACGGACCGACGTGCATCGTCTTGCCGCCGCGGACCTGCAGCAGGAAGTTGTGCTCGGGGTCGGTGTGGGCGGGGGTGATCGCCCCGGGCGCGGAGACGAAGACGAACGCCTCGCGTCGCAGGCCGGTCCCCTCGCCGACCGGCACCAGCGGCTCGACCTCGTCGAGGATCTCGTCGATCAGGGCCCGGTAGGAGGGGTGGACCTCGACGTTCTTGAGGACCAGCCAGGAGTCGTTCTCGGCGATCTCGGCGAGCACCTGGGCGCCCGACCGCGGCAGCCGCGGCGCGTCGCCGTCGGGAACGGTCACGTCGATCCGGCCGAGGTTGTGCTCGACGAGGTCCTCCGGGTGACGGTCGGCGAGCGCGACGAGCGCGTCGATCGTCAACCGCGGGTCGGAGGCCAGCGCGTGCTCGACGCGCAGCGGATGGTGGTCGTAGGCGTGATCGAACGCCGGGGCGGCAACCGTGATCATGCGGAACCTTTGGTCAGGCCGGACGGCGTGGGGGCGCCGAAGGCAGCGGGTCCGGGGCCGAGCACGTACTCGGCGGCGGGCGGGTGGACCTCGTGCTGGCGCTCGAACAGCGTCAGGCGCAGCGTCTCGAGGACGATCGCGATGTCCAGCACCAGGGAGCGGTGCTTGACGTAGAACAGGTCGTTGCCGAGCTTCAGCGCGCTCTGCTCGGTGGTGCTGGCGTAGCCGCAGCGGACGCGGGCCCAGCCGGTCAGGCCGGGGCGGACCACGTGGCGGTACGGGAAGAGCGGGATGTCGTGCTCCAGCTCGTCGCTGATGCCGACCTGCTCGGGCCGCGGGCCGACGATGCTCATGTCGCCGCGCAGCACGTTCAGCAGCTGCGGCAGCTCGTCGACGTGGGTCTTGCGCAGCACCGCGCCGAGCCGCGTGATCCGCGGGTCGTCGGCGGACGACCAGTCCGATCCGCTGCCGCTCATCGTCCGCAGCTTGAGGATCTCGAACGGACGGCCGTCGCGACCGACCCGCCACTGGCGGAACAGGACCGGGCCGCCGTCGGCGCGGATCAGCGGCGCCGCCAGCACGATCAGCAGCGCCGCGGGCGCCAGCAGCATCAGGCTGACGAGGATGTCGAAGATCCGCCGCGAGGTCGTCTCGCGGGAGGGGGAGTCGGGGACGGCGAGCGCGGTCAGCCAGGCGGCGTCGACCGACGCCAGCGGGACCACGCCGAGCGCCTTCTCGCAGAAGCTCTCGAGCGCCATCGCCTGGACCCGTCGAGTCCGCATCGCGGTCGCGACGTAGCCCAGCACCTGCTCGCGGTCGACGTACCCGGTGAAGACGATCAGGTCGCTGCAGGAGGCGCTGAGGGCGGCGTCGAGCCGGCTGATCGCGTCGGTCGTCGCGACCACGCGGTAGTGGCCGGCGCCGACCTCGCGGATCGTCGCCCGCAGCTCCTGCGACTCCTGGGGCGTGCCGAGGACCAGCACGCGGACGAACCGGTGGCGGCGCTCGTGGGTCTCCAGCCAGGCCGCCAGCAGCAGCGCGACCAGCGTGCCGGTCAGCAGCGGAAGCGGAGCGGGCGGCGCGCCGAGCAGCAGCCAGCCGATCAGTGCGCCGACGACCATCGCGGCGCCGATCTGCACCGTCGGCAGCGCCATCCGGGCCAGCGGCATCGTCGCGACCACCGCCGGGTTGCGCCGTGCGCGCAGCGTCGCCGCCAGCAGCGCCAGCGCCAGCAGCACGGCGTGCCGCGGTTGCTGGACCGCCACCGGGGCCGCCCCCGCCAGCGCGATCGCGACGGTCAGCAGCAGCGGACGGTCGCCACGCGGTGCCCCGGCCTCACGGCGCTCGGGCGAGCGGGTAGGAACGGACGGCGGCACGGAGAAGATGATCGGTTCCCGCCGGCCGGACGACCATCGGGCACGTGGCGGATTCGGGGGACCAATCGCGTGCCCCCCGAACAGCGCCGTCCGGGGCGGGGGGACCGGCTCCCCCGGGCGGTTGAGGTGGACGTCGCCGATCGGACGACCCCGCGTCCGACGGTCGCCGGACGGCCGCTCTCACGCGGCGCGATCCCCGGCCGCCACGGGGGATTCGCCGGATCGCGATTGCCGCGACGCCGCGCTCCGCACGCGCTATATTCGCCGCCTGTGTCGGGTATACGGCAAGGGTCGCACCGATGCGACCACGCCAGCCCACTCGGCTCGGTCGTCCCATGACCCCCGATCCCGTCCCCCTCAACAGCGACGTCGGCCCGATCTCGGTCGTGCTCACCGCGATGCGCCGCCGCTGGTGGGTGGTCGTGGCGCTGGTGCTGGCGACCGTCGGGGCGACGGCGATCGGCCTGGCGGTGCGCGAGCCGTCCTACACCGCCACGGCGCGGATCCTGGTGACGCCGTTCCCGCAGCAGGCGGACTCGACGCTGGCGGGGATCCGGATCCTGCGCGACTCGGGCGACGGCGCCCGCAACCTGCTGACCGCGACGACGCTGCTGACCTCCTCCCAGAACGCGTCGGTCGCGGCGGAGCGCCTGAAGGACGGCACGACGGCGGCCGAGCTGGCCGACACCGTGCGCGTCGAGGCGGCGGGCGGCAGCGACCTGATCGCGGTCACCGCGACCGCGACCACCGGCCAGCGGGCCGCCACGCTCGCCAACGCGTACGCGGACGCGGCGCTGGAGGTCCGCAACCGCGACGTCCAGCGGCAGGCGGAGCTGGCGCTGCAGGCGATCGCCGGTCGCAACGAGGCGAGCCTGGCCGCCCCGCGGGAGCAGCTGCGCTCGCTGCGCGATCAGGGCGACCCGACGCTGTCGCTGGTGCAGCGGGCGGACGCCGACGTGCCGGCCGACGGCCCGGGCGCGGGCATGCTGCTGGTCGCCGCGGTGATCGTCGGGCTGCTGCTCGGCGGGCTCGGCGCGGTCTTGCTGGAGCGCGGCGACCGGCGGGTCCGGACCCGCCAGGAGCTGCTGCGGGCCGTTCCCGTGCCGATGCTGGTCGGCGTGCCGGACGCGCGCGGGGCCGGTGGGATCGACATGCCGCCCGCGGTCCGCGAGGCCTTCCGGACCCTCCAGCTGCAGTTGGAGATGCAGCGCGAGCCGCTGCAGGCGCGGCGGCTGCTGGTGACCAGCGCGAGCAGCGGCGACGGCAAGACGACGGCGGTCCTCAACCTGGCGTTCGCGCTGGTCAGCGCCGGGATGCGGGTGATCGTGATCGACTTCGACCTGCGGCGCCCGCGGGTGGCTTCGGCAGTCGGCCTGGGGGCGATCGAGCCGCTGGCGGCACTGGTCGGCGTGCCGGTGACCCTCGGCAACGTGATGCGCTCGGCGCCGCGGTTGGCGCCGTTGCGGGTGGTCCAGGTCGCCAACGGGCCGGAGGACGTGGTGCTGCTGCCCCAGCTGGCCGTGCGGATGCACGCGCTGATGGCGGAGGCCCGGAACGTCGCCGACTACGTCCTGATCGACACCTCGCCGCTGGGCGAGGTCAGCGACGCGCTGGCGATCATCGACGCGGTCGACGACGTGCTGCTGGTCGGTCGTCCGCGCGTCACCGACCGCCGGGCGCTCGACGTGATGACCGGGCTGCTCGATCGGGTCGACGTGCGCCCGCTCGGCTGGGTGATCACCGGCGCCCGCGCGGCGACCTCGCCCTACTACGACGTCGCCTCGCGGCGCGTCCGCCGGCGCCCGGGGCGCCCGGTCGAGCGGCACTGAGGTCCTGAGACGACGTCCATGGCGTCGTCGGACGCTTGCGGTCAGCGGGGCAGCTCGACGGTGACGCTGGTGCCCCGCTCGGGCGCGCTGCGGATCCGCCAGCGCCCGCCGAGGGCCCGGACCCGCCGGTCGATCGACGCCAGTCCGATGTGACCCGAGCGGGCGGCCAGGTCGCGGTCGCGCAGCGTCATCCCGACGCCGTCGTCGCGGACCAGGATCGCCAGGTGGTGGTCGTGCAGCGCGACGTTGACCAGCAGCGCGCGCGCCTTGGAGTGCTTGCTGGCGTTGGTGACCAGCTCGCCGACGATGCCGACGACCACGTCGTTGTGGACGTGGGCCAGCTCGGGGTCGACGTGCAGCTCGACGTGGATCGGCCGCCGCTGCTCGACGGTCCGGCAGAGCGCCTGGACCTTGGTCCGGACGTCGGCGGCGTCCGACGGGAACAGCTCGGTGATCGTCCGCCGCAGCTCGACGATCCCGTCGTCGAGGGTGGAGATCGCCAGCGGCAGCGCGTCGGGGTCGCCCTCGTAGTGCTCGCCGAGGTCCTGCTGGGCGCTGATGAAGGCCTGCAGCGGACCGTCGTGCAGCTGGTTGGACATCCGCTCGCGCTCGGTCCGCTCGACCACGCTCAGCTCGTGCAGCAGCGCCACCCGCGCCCCGTGCAGCGTCGCCGCGCGCTCGGCTGAGTCGAGCCGCAGCTGCAGCACGATCAGGCCGACCGTCAGCGAGGCGACGTAGACGGAAGTGAAGGTCACCAGGGTCTCGGTGCCGGCGGGGCCGGTGGGGTTGTCGAGTACCCACATCACGACGAACGAGAGCGGCCCGAGCGCCGCCAGCGCCAGGTAGCCGCGGCGGTCGATCGTCGCGGCCCAGGAGAACGGCCCCAGCCACAGCACGAACCAGGCCAGTGACTCCGCGCCGCCGGTCAGCGCCGCGATCGCGATCAGCAGCGTCAGGTCGACCAGCGCGTTCAGCCGGGTCCGCTGCTTGGACCACGCCCGGCGCCGGGCGTACCCCAGCGTCGCGCCGATCCAGAGCAGGCCGGCCAGCAGCAGCAGTCCGACGGTCAACGTCAGCTCGCTGGAGACGGCGACGAGGGTGACGGTCAGGGCGCCGCCGGTCACCCGCACGACGGATGTCTGCCAGGCACCGGGGTCGGCGAGCGGTGGCTCGCTCGGCCAATGCTCTACGACATCCGTCCGCTGCGGTCGGATCGCCGGGTGCTGCCGCGTCTCCGCGGGGGCGATGGGACCGGGGTTCACAGTCGTAGAATACCGCGAATACACGGGCGGAAGGAACCGCTGCAGCGCGGGATCCGGCCCTGCCGAAGCGCTAGGCTCGCCTGATGTCCTCGGAGACCCCCATCACCGTGCTCGTGGCGGATGACCATCCGATCTTCCTCGACGGATTGGTGGGGGCGCTCGCGCGCCGGCCCGACCTCGAGGTCGTGGGTCAGGCGGAGGACGGTGGAGAGGCGCTGCGGCTGATCCGCGAGCTGCGTCCGCAGGTGGCGCTGCTCGACCTGCGGCTGCCCGTGCAGTCGGGCCTGGAGGTGCTGCATGCGGTCCGGCGCGACGAGCTGCCGACGCGGGTGCTGATGCTGTCGGGCGAGGACGCCCGCACGGCGGTCTACGAGGCGGTCCAGGCCGGAGTCCACGGCTACCTGACCAAGGAGGCCGACCGCCGCTCGATCGGCGACGCGATCGTGACGGTCGCGCGGGGCGGCACGGTGCTCGCGCCGGAGGCGCAGGCGGTCCTGGCGTCGGAGGTGCGGGGCCGGGTCCACGACGACACACCGGTGCTGTCGCCGCGCGAGCGCGAGGTGCTGCGGCTGATCGCCGAGGGCTTCTCGGGCCCGGCGATCGCCGCCGAGCTGCAGATCGGCACCGCCACGGTCAAGACGCACACCCAGAACGTCTACGACAAGCTGGGCGTCTCCGACCGGGCCGCCGCGGTCGCGGTGGCGATGCGCCGCAAGATGCTGGACTGAGACGTCGTCTCGAAACGATCGGCCGCCGATGGCGGTCGCATCGGCGGGTATCCACCGTATGGGGGAGGGTGGCCTCCCCCGGTCGGGTGTCGCCCGGGGGATCCAACGTTCCCCCGGAGGACCACCCGCTGGCCCGATGGGCGAGACGGGGTCCAGGGCCCAGAATGTTGGTGTGCAGTACGTGGTCGTACAACGACGCACCGACTACTGGTCGGGAGAACGATCCTGATGCTCGACGCACGACGCCTCCGGTTGAATCACCGTCACACGCTGGCCCTGGCCTTTGCGCTGCTACTGGCGCTGGTGGTGTTGGTCGGTGTCGTGCTGGTGCGCGATCCCGCGCCGTTGCCGGCCGCCAACGCCGCCGCCGACTGCGGTCCCGCGGCGGGCGCTACGGCGCGCGGCTACGGGGAGTCCGGTGCCGGCGGCGTGACCTCCAGTGGTTACGGAGAGTCGGGTGCGGGTGGCGTGACCGGCGACACGGCCTGCGCTCCCGACTGCAAGCCCTCCTCCGGCGGTGGCAGCGCCACCGGCCGCGGTTACGGTGAGTCCGGTGCCGGCGGCGTGACCGGCGACACCGCCTGCGTGGCTCCGGCGTCGGCTCCGCCATCGACGCCCTCGACCGAGGCGGTCTCGGCTCCCGACGGCGCCGACGACGCGGGAACCCGCGCGGTCAGCACGACCCCGCCGCCCACCAGCGGCGGTGGCGGCGCGACGATCGGCCGGGTGCCCGGCGCGACCGGTCGCGACGCGCCGAAGGCGAGCGACGAAGCCAAGGACGAGCGCGCGACAGCGGGGCTCCACCGCGAGCCGCTCGGGGCGTCGGTCGTCGCCCAGGCCGCGGTGACCGAGGACGGTCGCCGCAACACCGCGATCGTGGTGGGCGGCCTGGCGCTGCTGGTGGCGGGGGTGGCGGTCGTGCTGCGGCGCGGTCGATCCGGACCCAGCTGGTGACGCTGTCGAAGGGCACCGTCGCGTCGCGCGCCCTGTGGCGGAGCGGGGTGGCTCGGCTGCTGGCGCGTCGCGAGTGGGAGGGCGTGCTGACGCTGGCGTACCACCGCATCCTGCCGGAGCCCGGTCCGCGCTACTTCGGTGGCGTCTGGAGCGCCACTCCCGAGCAGTTCGCCGCGCACCTCGATCAGCTGACGGCGACCTGTCGGATCGTCAGCAGCCGTCGGTTGGCGGACCTGCGGAACGTCCGCGGCCGGCACGTCGCGATCACCTTCGACGACGGCTACCGCGACGTCCACGAGCATGCGCTGCCGGCCCTGCGGGAGCGGTCGCTGCCGGCGACGCTGTTCCTGACCACCGGCGTGATCGACGGGACCGCCGTCCCGTGGTGGGACCAGATCGCCTGGCTGCACGAGGGCATCGAGCACCCCGAGCGGCGCGGGATCGGCAGCCAGCGGCAGGTGCTCGAGCGGTACCGGCAGCTGACCGCGGGGCCGGCTGCGGCGCTGCTGGACGAGCTGGCCGCGGCCAGCGACCGGGCGCCGTTGACCCACGCCGACGTCCGTGACGAGTGGCTGACCTGGCCGCTGGTGCGCGAGCTGGCGGCCGGCGGGGTCGCGATCGAGGCCCACACCGTCCAGCATCCGCTGATGAGCCGGCTGCCCGCCGACGAGCAGCAGGAGGAGATCGCCAGCTCCGCCGACCGGATCGCCGAGCAGACCGGCGAGCGCCCGCGGGCCTTCGCCTATCCCGTCGGCCAGCAGAGCTCGTTCGACGAGCGCTCGCGGGTCGCGGCCCGCCGCGCCGGGATCGAGTTGGCGTTCAGCCTCTACGGAGGGCCGACGACGACGGTCGCGCCGTGGGATCCGCTCGACGTCCCGCGGGTCGGGATCGACCGCGCGCACGACGAGGCCCGGCTGGGGGCGCTGCTGGCGTGGCCCGAGCTGTTCGGCCGGATGCACGACGACGCCCGCCGGGCGCGGGCGAGTCGGGCGGCGCTCGAGGAGGGCAAGCCCCCCAACGGACGACGACCCGCCGGGCAGCGCCCGCTGCGGGTGGTGACCGTGGTCGACCGGCTGGCCGACGGCGGCGCCGAGCGGATCGCCTTCCAGCTGGCCCGGGAGCTCGACCCCGCGCGCTTCGAGCGGGTCCTGGTGGTCACGACGGCCGACGATCCGGCGCACGCCGAGCCCGCCCCCGAGACCGCGCGCTGGGCTCGCGAGCTGACCGACGCCGGGGTCCGGATCGTCGGACTGCCGCGACGTCGCCGCAGCGAGCCGCGGGGCTGGGGGCCGATGCTCGCCGAGCTGCGGCGCGCCGACGTGGTCCACGCGCACATGTTCTCGTCGAACGCGATCGGCAGCGTGCTCGGCGGTCTCACGCGGGTTCCGGTGATCGTCGGCCACGAGCACGGCCTGCACCGCGACGCGGCGTGGCACGGGGCCTTCGAGCGGCGCGTGGTGGCCCGGCGCCCGGTCACGATGCTGGCCCCGTCGCAGGCGGTCCGGGAGCGGATGGTCCGCGACGACGGCCTGGCCGCCGATCGGGTGCTGGTGCTGCCCAATGGCGTCGAGGCGTTCGCGCCGACGGGTGCGCGCGACGTGCGCCGTGAGCTCGGGATCGACCCCGACGCGCTGGTCGTCGGCAGTGTCGGCGGCCTGCGGACGATCAAGCGGCTCGACGTGCTGATCGACGCGGTGCCGCTGATGCGCGACGCGATCGACGGGCCGTTCGCGGTGGTGATCGCCGGCGGCGGGCCGGAGCGGGAGCGACTGCAGGCGCGGATCGCCCGCCACGGCGTCGAGCGCGAGGTCACCCTGCTGGGCCCGCGCGACGACGTCCCGGACCTGTTGGCGGCGCTCGACGTGGCGGTCAACTGCTCGGACTCCGAGGCCTGTCCGCTGTCGGTGCTCGAGTACATGGCGGCCGGCCTGCCGACGGTCGCGACCGAGGTCGGCGGGACCCCGGAGCTGGTGACCCACGGCGAGCACGGGCTGCTGGTGCCGCGGGGGCAGCCCGCCGCGCTGGCGACCGCGATCACCACCCTCGCCGACGATCCCGCGCTGCGGCGACGGCTGGGCGCCGCCGCGCACGCCCGGCGTGCGGCGGAGTTCGGCCTGGACACCATGGTCGAGCGCGTCGAGGCGCTGTACGAGCGGCGGTACCACGAGCGGACCCGGCGGTAGCGCGGTGCGGCTGCGGACGGTCGCGCTGGTCAACCGCCTGGTCCACGGCGGGGCCGAGCGGCTGGCGTACCAGCTGGTCCGGGACCTCGATCCGCAGCGGTTCGATCGGACCCTCTGCGTGACGCGGGCGGACGACCCCGGGCACGCCGTGCCCGGGAGCGAGCCGGCGGCGTGGCGCGACGAGCTGCGGGCCGACGGCGTGCGGGTGATCGAGCTGCGGCGCCGCGGCCGGGCGGACCTGGCGGCCTGGGCGCCGCTGTGGCGCGAGCTGCGGCGGAGCGACGTGCTGCACGCCCACATGTTCGGCTCGAACGTCTGGGCGAGCGTGCTCGGACCGGCGGCCCGGGTGCCGGTGGTGATCAGCCACGAGCACGCCTGGGCCCACACCGGCGGCCGTCACCAGGCGCTGATCGACCGCCGGCTGGTCGCCCGCGGGAGCGACGTGCTGATCGCGCCGTCGTCGATCGTGGCGGGGCGGATGGTCGAGCAGGACGGCGTCCCGGCCGAGCGCGTGGTGACGCTGCCCAACGGGATCGAGGCGCGGACGCCGACTCCCGGCCGCGATCTGCGCGCCGAGCTGGGGATCGACGCCGGGGCGCCGGTCGTGGTCGCTGTCGGCAGCCTGCGTCCGGTCAAGCGCTTCGACCTGCTGGTCGCCGCCGCCGCGCGGCTGCGCGACCGGGTGCCCGGCCTCTGCGTGCTGATCGCCGGCGACGGGAGCGAGCGGTCGCGGCTGGAGGCGGCGATCGCCGCGGACGGCCTGGAGGGCACGGTGCGGCTGCTGGGGGCCCGCAGCGATGTCCCCGACGTGCTGACGGCGGCGGACGTGGCGGTGACCTGCTCCGACGCCGAGGCCAGCCCGCTGGCGATCATGGAGTACATGGCGGCCGGGCTGCCGACGGTCGCCACCCGGGTCGGCGGGATCCCGGAGGTGATCGAGGAGGGCGTCGACGGCGTGCTGGTTCCCCCGGGCGACCCCGACGCGCTGGCCTGCGAGGTCGCCGCGCTGCTCGACGACCCGGACCGACGAGCGGCGCTCGGCGCGGCGGCGCGGCGCCACCGCGCGGAGCGGTTCGACCTGTCGGTGATGGTCGAGCGGGTCGAGCAGCTGTACCTGCGCCTCCACCGGGAGGCGGCCGGGGACGCTCAGCCCCGTCGGCGCCGCCGCGGCGGCCAGCTCGGGACCACCGACGACGGCGTCGAGATCCCGAAGACGTAGTCGATCAGCGGCCCGTAGTCGGAGATCCCCAGCTCGTTCCGCAGGTGCTCCTCGACGTCCTCGCGCGAGCGGCCGCTCGCCGCCATCGAGAGGGCGACCAGGCGCGCGCTGTCGAGCTGCTCGACCGAGGCCGGCGGAACGTCGCCGTGGTCGCTGCTGCCGATGATCGGCAGGTCGTGGTCGCTCGGCTGCACGCTGGCGGTGGGCTCCGGCTCCGGATCGGGCGCGTCCGCGAGGCGGGCGTCCGGATCCAGCTCGGGCACGACGTGCGGGCCGCGAGCGGCTGCGGGTGCGGGACGCTCGGCGACGGCGGAGCGGTGCGGCTCGGGGGTGACGGCGGGGGCGGGGAACCGCTCGACCGGCGGCGCCGCGGGCGCGGCGGCGACCGGCGTCACGGGGCGCGCCGGGGCGTCCGCCTCGGCGGGGCCGGGCAGCGGCAGCGGCGGCAGCGCCCGCAGTCGCTGCACCTGGTGGTGGATCGCGGCCGACGCGGCGAGCAGCTCGGCGCCGATCGCCTCCAGCTCGGCAGCACGGGTGTCGAGGCGGAGGCGGGCTTCCCGGATCCGCTCGTCGGCCCGCTGCTCGGCGGCGTCGACGATCTCCTGGACGTGACGCTCGGCCGTCGCCAGGATCTCGCCGAGCTGGCCGATCGGGTCCGAGGGGTCAGCGGGAGTGGACATCGGGGCTGGTCTCCAGGGTGCTGGTGGGAGCGACATCGAGAAGGGATACGGCCGGGCTCGCCCGGCGGATGCGTGGTGCGGATCCGGTCGGCGGGGCCAGCGCGGCCGCCGGCCGCAGCGGCACGGCCACGGTGTAGGTGCGATCGCCGTCCGGCTCGCGCCGGATCGCCAGGCTTCCGCCGACGGCGCGGGCCCGCTGATCGACCGCGGTGATCAGCTCGCTGGCGGCGCTGGCGACGTCGCTGGCCACGTAGCGGGGATCGTCGTGCCCGACGGTCAGCACCAGGTCTCCGGCCCGGACGTAGGCCCGCACGTGGACGCTGGTGGCGCTGCTGCGGCGCTCGACCTCCCGCAGCAGGTCGCGGCCGAGCGAGAGTGCCAGCGGATGGGGGCCGTCGTCGAGCTCCGGGGAGACGTCGACGACGACCGCGCAGCCGCGCCGCTCGGTGGTCTGCGCGCCGAGCTGCAGCAGGCCCTGGCCGAGCCGGCTGGAGGCGACGCCCTCACTGCGCAGCCCGCCGATCGTGTCACGCAGGTGGCGGGTGGCCAGGTCGATCTCGTCGGCCGCCTGCGGCAGCGCCGCGTCGTCGCCGTCGAGCGCGTCGTTGACGTCGTGCCGCGTCACCAGCAGGAGCTGCAGGACGTCGTCGTGCAGCAGGTCGGCGACCCGCTGACGCTCGGTCTCCTCGGCGGTGATCACCTGCGCGATCAGGTTCTGGAGGGTGTCCGAGAGCTCGTCGATGCGGTGGGCGCGGCGCTCGCGCTCGAGCGCGATCAGGCAGGCCACGAGGCCCGACCAGACCAGGCCGAAGGAGGTGATCAGCAGGTCGCCGTTGGTCAGCGGCTCCGGGTGGACCGGCAGCGACAGCGCCCAGATCGCCAGCGCGGCGACGATCGCCCCGGCGGTCAGGCCGGCGATCGCGGGCGCCGGCAGCGTCAGCGAGTAGCCGAGCGGCACGGCGCAGAGGAACAGCAGCAGCTCGGACGGCGGGTTGTCGACCGCCACGATCACGGCGCAGAGCGCCAGCAGGTCGCCGGCCGCCCGGCCGACGTGGGCGGCGACGGGCACCGGCTCGCCGCCCGACCTCCAGGAAGTCACCGTCGAGGCCGCGACGTAGCCGAGCGCGATCGCCAGCACGACCAGCGTCAGCGGCGAGCTTCCGCCGTCGCCGCGCAGCACCAGCACGGCTATCGCCAGGGCGACGGTGCCGCGGAAGACCGAGCGGATGCCCTCGCTGGTCACGACGGCCTCGGCCTCCGGCGGGCGGCCAGCAGGGCGTCGCCGATCCGCCGTCGCGGTTGGGTCTTGTCGAGGAAGGCGTGGGCTCCCGCGGCGTAGGCGGCGTCCGCCGCCTCCGCGTCGGAGCGGGCGCTGAGCAGGACGACGGTCACGTCCTGGCAGGTCGGGTCCGCGGTGATCGCGGTCGCCAGCTCGAACCCGTCGAGCACCGGCATCCGCCAGTCGAGCAGCGCGATGTCGGGACGCAGACGGCGGATCGCGTCGAGCGCGACGGCGCCGTCCTCGGCGTGCGCCACCACCGTGAAGTCCTCGCGGTTGCTCAGCGCACGCACGATCCCGGAGCGGAAGTGGTGGTTGTCGTCGGCGACGACCACCGTCACCGGTAGGTCGTCACCGGAGTGGTTTGGAGGCTGCGGGAATGTGCCTGAAGTCATTGGGCGTCCGGCCGGGTCCGCGTTCGCCTCAGGTCCGGCCCGATCGGGCCGGTCGAGCGGCGAGCGCCCCCATCCTGGTGTGCCGGACCGGGAGGGCCAGCGTGGCCACCCGGAACCGACACACGATTATAGATTGAACTCGTACGCTGTGCACGGGTAGCTGATTTGCAGGGACTTTCGTGCCGTCTCCGCGCTGTTTCCGGTGTATCTGCGGGTCGACTAGGCGGTGTGTGTACTTCGCACCCACCGCAGGGTCTCGGCCAGGCCGTCGACGAGCGTCGTCCGTGGCCGGAACCCGAGCTCGCGCGCCGCCCGTGCCCCGTCCAGGCAGGAGCGGTGGACCTCCCCGGCCCGCGGCTCGGCGAGGATCGGCGCGGGCCACGCCGGGCCGTCCGGGTTGGCGGTGCGGGCCGCCGCGGCGACGGCGTCGACCACCTCGAGCACGCTGGTCTCGTGGCCGGTGCCGACGTTCACCACGCCGCCCGCGTCGGCCGCGGCCGCGGCCAGCTGCGCGCGCACCACGTCCCCGACGAAGACGAAGTCGCGGGTCTGGGTTCCGTCGCCGAAGATCGTCGGGGCGTCCCCGCTCAGCACCCGGTCGCAGAAGATCGCCACCACCCCGGCCTCGCCGAGTGGGTCCTGGCGCGGCCCGTAGACGTTGGCCAACCGCACGGTGGCGGTGGAGAGGCCGTGGAGGCGGTGCGACCAACCGCAGTACTGCTCGGCGCAGAGCTTGCTGGTGCCGTAGGCCGCGAGCGGGTGCTCGGGGGCGCCCTCCGGGGTCGGGATCAGCTCGGCGTGGCCGTAGATCGCGCCGCCGGTCGACGTGTTCACCACCCGCTCGACGCCGTGCTCGCGGGACAGCTCGAGCACGTTGATCGTCCCGACGACGTTGACCGTCGCGTCGTAGGCCGGGTCGTCGACCGACTTGCGGACGTCGATCTGGGCCGCCAGGTGGAAGACCCACTCGGGGCGCTCCGCGGCGAAGACCGCCGCCAGCGCCTCGCGGTCGAGCACGTCGACCTCGTGGAACCCGGCCCCGCGGCTGATCGCGTCATCCAGGTTGCCCCGACGGCCGGTGACGAGGTTGTCCACCACGGCGACCCGGTGGCCGGCGTCGAGCAGCGCGTCGACGAGGTTGGAGCCGATGAAGCCGGCTCCGCCGGTGACGAGAGCCCGGCGGCCCGAGGTTGCGGTCATGGCCTCAGCGTATAACGGCGACGCTGGGAGCCGGCTGAGCGGTCGCTGAGCGTCCCTCGTCCGCGCTCGGAGGCCGTGCGCACAGGCCCCTCGCCGCCCCTCGCCACCCTTCGGCGACGAGGGACCGCTCACGTCCGCCGCCCGGGGGCGCCGGGGTCGATCAGAGGCTGCGACTCGAGCAGGTCTTGTACTTGCGCATGCCCTTGGCGGTGACGCCCGCGGCCGTGCGCGCGGTGATCCGCACGACGACCGTGCCCTTCGTGTACCCGCGCAGGTCGACCTGGGCGCGCAGCCGTCCGCCGATCCGCCGGGTGACGAAGCGGTTCCCGCCGTAGGTGATCGTCGCGGACCGCAGCGGCACCGGCTCCTTGATCCGGATCGTGAACGAGCGCCGGCTGCGGCACTGCTTGGCCGACGGGAAGCCGAGCTGGCTCGCGACCTGGCCGGGCGACTGCCGCGCGAACGTCTGGGCGGCGGCGAGCTGCTGGGCCGGCGTCTGGCCCCCGAGCGGCGTCGCCTGCACGTTGGAGGGGCACGACGGGGTCTGCGTCGTCCGGGCCCCGGCGCCGCCGAAGGTCACGAACAGGCGCGCGCCGTCAGCCGCCACCGCTACCCCGACGCCGATTGCGGAGAACGCGGGATCGGCCATCGACGCGCACTCCCCGCCACGCCGCAGGAAGAACGTCATCATGCCGCGGGGCGTGTCCGTGCGGTTCCACGCGACCCAGCCGTCGATCAGGTTGTTCGCGGCGGGGTAGCCCGCACCGTAGGCGCGGTCCGCGGCGGTCGTCCCGAGCGGGGCCGGCGCCGGGGCCAGATGGCTCCGGTAGTTACGCGCGACCATGTCGTCGGCGTGGGTCTGGCTCGCGGCGTCGAGGGCCGGGTCGACACCCAGCGGCGCAGCTCCGCGGGCGACGCGCTCGTTGTTGATCATGCAGACCAGGGCCGACCGGGCGAGCGTGGGGTTGGCGGTCATAGCCGTGTCACTACCCGCGCACGGGGTCTGGGCCGATGCCGGCGAGGCCGTCAGCAGCACGGCCGCGGCGGCCGCGGCGCCGAGCAGGACGGAGAACGTTGGTTTCATGGGGACACCTCTGGGTGGTCAGAACGGATTGGGTACTGCTTGGTCCAGCCCACCCGCCGAGGCATGAGCACGCCGTCTGTGGCATGCGTCGCACGAGCGTGACGAGCTGACCCCGAAGTCACCGCACGTACGACGGTCCGGGGCAGCTTACTCGTGCAATCGGCGCGTTGTGGGAAAGGTCAGGCCCCGGCGTTCCAGCGTTCCTGCAGGGCGTCGACGACGGACGGGTCGGCGAGGGTGGTCACGTCGCCCAGCTCACGGCCCTCGGCGATGTCCCGCAGCAAGCGGCGCATGATCTTGCCGGAGCGGGTCTTGGGCAGCTCGCGGGTCCAGACGATCCGCTTGGGCCGCGCGAGCTTGCCGATCCGGTCGGCGATGATCGCGTTGACCTCGGCGGCGACCTCGTCGGTGCCTTCGAAGCTGGACTGGAGGGTGACGTAGGCGACGATCGCCTGGCCGGTCAGGTCGTCGGCCTGGGCGACGACGGCGGCTTCGGCGACGTGGGGGTGGGCGACGATCGCCGACTCGACCTCGGCGGTCGACAGCCGGTGTCCGGACACGTTGATCACGTCGTCGACGCGGCCGATCACCCAGATGTAGCCGTCGGCGTCGATCCGCGCGGAGTCGCCGACGAAGTACGGCGCCTGCGCGCTGCCGGCGGTACCCGCCGGCCACCGGTCCCAGTAGGTGGTGCGGAAGCGCTCCGGGTCCTGGTAGAGCGTGCGCAGCATCCCCGGCCACGGCCGCGGGATCGCCAGCAGTCCCTCGCCCTCGGTGACCGGCTCACCGCTCTCCGCGTCGAGCACGATCACCTCGACGCCCGGGAGCGGGCGTCCGGCGGACCCCGGCTTGGCGTCGTCGACGCCCGGCAGGGTGGTGATCATCATGCCGCCGGTCTCGGTCTGCCACCAGGTGTCGACGACCGGGCACCGTTCCTGACCGACGACGTGCCAGTACCAGAGCCAGGCCTTCGGGTTGATCGGCTCGCCGACCGATCCGATCAGCTTCAGCGACGACAGGTCGTACGGGGCGACGTGGTCGACGCCCCACTTCATGCACGCGCGGATCGCGGTCGGGGCGGTGTAGAAGACGGTGACGCCCCGGCGCTCGATCAGCTCCCACCAGATCCCCTGGT
>CAZMVL010000013.1:31118-45416 GCA_964569335.1 uncultured Paraperlucidibaca sp. | reverse complement strand
GGGGCGCCCTCGTACATCACCGAGGTGATCCCGTTGGCGAGCGGGCCGTAGACGATGTAGCTGTGGCCGGTGATCCAGCCGACGTCGGCCGAGCACCAGTAGACGTCGGGCGAGCGGTCGTCGTCGGTCGCCGAGGCCTCGGCGGGGTCCTGCAGGTCGAAGACCTGGCGGTGGGTGGCCGCGACCTGCGTCAGGTAGCCGCCGGTGGTGTGGAGGATGCCCTTCGGCTTGGCGGTCGAGCCCGACGAGTAGAGGATGAACAGCGGAGCCTCGGCGTCCATCGGCGTCGGCGCGCAGTCGGGCGACGCCGCCGCGACCGCCTCGTCGAACCAGACGTCGCGTCCCGCGGTCATCGGCACGTCGTTGCCGGCGTTGCGCACGACCACGACGTGCTCGACGGCCGGCATGTCGGAGAGGTGGTCGTCGACCGCCGGCTTGACCGGGCTGGTCCTGCCCTTGCGGCGCCCGCCGTCGGCGGTGACCAGCACCTTGGCGCCGGAGACCTCCATCCGCTCGGCGACCGAGCCGGCGGAGAAGCCGCCGAAGACGACGTTGTGGATCGCGCCGATCCGGGTGCAGGCGAGCATCGCGACCGCGACCTCGGGGATCATCGGCAGGTAGATCCCGACGACGTCGCCCGGCCCGACGCCCAGGCTCTTCAGCACGTTGGCGAAGCGGGCGGTCTGGTCGAGCAGCTGCGCGTAGGTGACGTCGCGCTCCTCGCCCTCCTCGCCGTGCCAGTGGTAGGCGATCCGGTCGCCCAGCCCGGCTTCGACGTGGCGGTCGAGGCAGTTGTCGGAGACGTTGATCCGGCCGCCCGTGAACCACTTGTAGGTCGGCGCGTCGCTGGTGTCGAGCACCGTCTCCCACGGGGTCGACCAGCGCAGCTCGTGGGCCCGCTGCTCCCAGTAGCCGAGGGGATCGGCGGCGGCTTGGTCGCGGAGCCCGGGGTCGGTCTCGCGCGCGCCCGCGAGGAACGCGTTTGACGGCGCAAACCGCGGCTGGCTCAGCAGCTCGCCGAGGCGCTCCTCGACGGCCGCCTCGGTCAGGTCCCGGGCGTTGTTCGTCCCCATCCAGATCTCCCTTTGGTGCTCGACGCCGGCGGGCTCGGGTGCCGGCGCGCACCCGCGGACGCTACACCTCGGCCCCGGCGGGGGCGAACCGCTACGCGATTTCCCCCGGAGGGGCGATACTGGATCCGTGCAGCGTTCGCTCTCATCGGGCTCCCGGACCCTCGGGGCCGCCCTGCTCCTGCTCCTGGTCGGTGCGGCCGGGACCTCCGCGCCGGCGGCCTCGGCCGCGTCCGCGGCCTCCTGCCGGGCGTCCGTCGACGTGCGCTTCCCGTCGTCGGACCCGACCGCGCTGGCGGACGATCCGCGGGTCGTGGTCCGGCCGACCGGGTCGCGGCGCGTGTCGTCCGTGTCCGTCGCGGTGCGGCGGGGCACGGCCCGGGTCGCCACCGGGGCGCGCCGCGCGGCTCTGACCCGGGGCGGCAACCCGGTTGGCCTGAAGGTCGACCAGCGCCTGCGGGCCGGGGGCTACCGCGTCACGGTGCGAGCCACGGTCCGCGGCTGCGGCACCGTCTCCCGAACCGTCGAGCGGCGCCTGCGGACGCCGTCGCTGCCCGTTCGGGCGGCGGTCCGGGGCAGCGCTCGCGAGGGCGACCGCACCGTCGTACGGGTGGTGCTGCGTCCGGTCGCCGGCGCTCGCTCGCAGGGGGTGCGGGTCCGGCTGCGGGACGCGCGCAACCGCACGATCGCCTCGACCTCCGTGCCGGGCACGCTGCGGTCGCCGGTCGACGTGGCGCTGAGCGCTGCGGGCTCCGTGCCGGACGGCAGCTACCGGATCGAGATCGCGGGCCGCGCGTCCGGCGCGGCGCGCAGCGTCAGCCAGCGAGTCGTCCTGCGTGCGTCGGCCGAGGTGCCGAACAGCGTCACCCCGTCCCGTCAGCGCGCGGTCGTCGACTGGTCGAACGGCGCCCACGGCGGCCGTGAGGTCGTCGGCTTCGTGGTGCCCGGGATCGGCCACGGCGAGCTGGTCTGCTCGCCGACCACCCAGTGGATCCGGATCTACCCGACCGACCGTCGGCGCGAGGTCTCGATGATGAACTGGACCTACCGCGATTGGGGCGGGGGGAGCGGCAAGGAGATCCGCGAGGGCCTGCACACCCGCTTCACCGGCCCCGACTTCAGCGAGCGGTTCGCCAACTTCCTGCCGCCGGAGAAGCAGTCGACCGGCGAGTTCATCGGCCTGATCGCCGACCGCGGCCCGTTCGACACGGTCGGCACCGGTCCGTTCGCGCCGCCGGTCAGCCTCAACGTCCGCTGGACCTGGGACTTCTCGTCCGCCGGTCGCGAGCGCTGCTACGCCCAGCTGGACCTGGTCGCCCAGACCGACGACGGGCTCGGCCCGGCCGTGGGCTCGGCCCAGGTGGTCTGGCGTGGCGACGCCGCCGCGGCCGGTCGCGAGACGTCGGTCGCCGAGATCCCGGGCGTCGGACGGCTCAGCGTCGTCTGCCAGCCCGGCGTCGACGGTCAGCGCACGGCGATCCTGGAGAACGGCGCGGCCGGCACCGTGATCACCCGCGAGTCGACCTGGGACGGCTCCGTGCCGCAGGCGGTCGGTCCGCACGTGATCCGGCTGCCGAACAACGGCCAGGTCCAGCTCGACGTGGCCGGCGGCGCCCGGGTCCTGATCTCGTCGCGCTGGAAGGCCAACGATCCGGACCCGACGCAGAACTTCTGCGCGGTCGCGGCGCAGGGCGTGGCTCCGTAGGGATCGTGGCCGGCTAGCTCGATCGCCCCGCGCGGGACCGCGCGGGGGAACTAGTTGGTGATCCGCTTGGGCACCCGGCGGACCTTCAGGCGTCCGTCCTTGACGTACGACCGGACCTGATCGGCCAGGTAGCCGCCGTCGTCCGGGACCCCGTCGCCGCGAGCGTGCTGGTCGCGGCGCACGCAGGCGCAGGTGTCGTTGGGGAACGCCGACCCGAAGAGCACCATCGCGACGCCGGCGTCGCGGTACGCCCGCAGCAGCGGGCGGCCCTTGCGGCCGAGCAGGGCCTGGACCTTGTCGTCGGTGTAGTGCCCGGGGGTGTCGTCCTGCTGGGGACGCACGGTATTGCCGGGGGGGACCTGCCAGAGGACTCCGGGTCGCCGGGTCGCCGCCAGCACGCCCCGGACGTAGGCCAGGTGACGTTGATGATCCTGCTCGGTCCAGCGGGCGTCGGACTCGGAGACCCCGTCGACCTTGATCTGGTAGCCGGCCGTGCGGTTGGTGTGCTCGAAGGTCATCAGGTCGTACGGCCGGCCGGCCGAGCGCCAGAAGGCGACCGAGCGGCGGATCATGTTCTGCAGCTCCGCCGGATCGGGGTGCGAGAGCTTGATGTCCTTGTGCGTCCCGAAGATGCTGACCGGGTAGGCGAGCAGCACATTGGGGGCCTCCGCGTTGCGCATCCGGGTGATCAGCCGGGCGAAGCCGCGGAGGTTCTCCGGCAGGCCGTGGGCGTGGCGGTTGACGCCCCGCAGCCGGACCGGCGAGTCGGTCGCGTCGT
The DNA here is from genome assembly GCA_964569335.1 of uncultured Paraperlucidibaca sp. Classification (GTDB taxonomy): domain Bacteria; phylum Pseudomonadota; class Gammaproteobacteria; order Pseudomonadales; family Moraxellaceae; genus Perlucidibaca. The sequence continues at coordinate 41,863 of CAZMVL010000013.1, read as the reverse complement.
CGCCGAAACGCTGCTGCAGGTAGCCCCACATGTCGGGCTCGATCTGGAGCACGGCGGGACCGCCGGCGCGACCGAGCCGCTGCAACGCGCGGCGGATGTCGGCCGTCACCCGGCGCACCCCCAGCGGGTTGCCGAGCCCGTCCACGACCTTGTCCGGCTCCTCGCTGCGGCTGGACGCGGGCGGCGTCTCCTGCAGCACGTAGTAGGAGAAGAACGGGATCGCGCCCGCGGCGCGGGAATCCTCGACGTAGGAGGTCACGAAGGAGCCCTCACCAGTGCGCCAGCTGGTCCAGGAGGCCGAGGTGGCGGCGCCCCCGGACAGGTAGTGCCAGCGCACGCCGAACGGGGCGGCCGAGCGCAGGGTGCGGGCGTTGTCCTCGGGATCGACCAGGCCGATCTGGAGCGTCCGGGGCCACACGGGCTGGCGGCTCGGTCGAGCGGCCCGTTCGATGGCGAACTCGTTGGGCTCCAGCTCCGGCTGCTCGTCGGGGCCCTCCGCCTCCGGGGCGGGCTGCTCGGCGGCCGCCGGACTGGGTGGATCGACGGTGGCCGGCACGTCGTCGGCGGCGGGGCCCGGCGGCGCGGCCTCGGCGACGCCGGGGAGCGGGGGCTCGCTCGCCACGTTGTCCTCGGCGTCGCCTCCGCAGCCGCTGAGCGGCAGCGCAGCGGCGACGAGCAACGCGACGGTGGCGCTACGCCACCGGCTCACGGTGTGGCCTGCGGCGCATCAACTCCCGGAACTCCTCCGGCTGCCGGTGGTGGTGCCGGGCTCGTGGAGGTCGTGGTGGTCGTTGATGGGGGGGATCCAGGGGTTGCCGGCGTGGTGGCCGGCGTCGCGTCGCTGCCGATTCCGAAGTCCTCACGGGTGGTCTCGACCATGGCGGCCGAGAGGCCAGCGACATCGTTCATGCGGGTGAGCTCTGCATTGTTGTCGAGGATGGTGCGCAGGAGGGGGCGAGCAAGTTCGCCACGCATCGTGCGCTCATCACCGTACAGATAAACCGGAAGCGTGAGGGGATAGCTGCCGTTCGCAATGGTGTGTTGGGACGGGAAACGGCAGTCAGGACTGCTTCCTGCGGCCGATCGCGTTCGCGGATCGATCTCCAGCGGCCGGAGCACGTCGCTGTGGGATTCGTAGTACGGATAGCCGACGATCGCCAGTCTTCCGTCACCAAGGTATGAGGGGAGCTGCTCGTTGCGGTACTCCCGCTCCAGCCGCGAGATCGCCCGGCGGTTCGCGGCACGCTGCTCCGCCGCGGCCTTGCGCTTGGCGTCCGCGACGCGCTTGGCGTTGCGCTCGGTGAGGGCCTCCGGGTCGGCGACGCTCTCGCCCCGTGCGGTCCGCGCGCGGTTCTCCGCGTTGATCCGGCGGACGACCTCGGCGGCGGCCTCGCGCTCGGCGCGGGCGATCGCGTTGGCGTCCGCGCTCCGCCGCTCGTCGGTCACGCGCCGCATGTGGCTGCGAACCTGCCGGTCGAGGGCGGTGCGCCGGTCGGTTCCGGCGATGAAGGCCCCGATGTCGTTCGACTCGGTGAAGACCTGCATGCCGCTGCGCAGGTTGCCCTGGGTCAGCTGACCGACCGGGAAGCCGAGGGCCAGACGGCCGATCGGCTGCATCACGGCCGAATGCGCGGGCGGGCCGGCCACGGCGAACTCGTGGTCGCCGAAGCCGATCTGCTGCCAGTTGGTGACCGTTGAGTTGACGGCGAGCAGCGACTTGACGCCGTGCAGCGTCAGGCAGTCGCCGCCGACGTCGGTGCCGTTGCGCGTGACCAGCACCGCGACGCCGTAGCCGATCGTCATCGGCTTGTCGACCTTGAGGCCGTTGGCGGCGCAGGTGGCCTGCTCGGCGGCGGTCAGGGTGCGCGCCAGCTGGAGCAGGTCGACGCGGCCGGCGCAGAACTCCCTGATCCCGATGTCGGGCTCGGCGACGTCGACCTGGTACTTGACCGGCGAGCTGGTCGACGCGGTCATCCGGGCGGCGCGAGCGGTGATCGACTCGGGCAGCCGCGTCGAGATCGCGAGCGTGCCTTCGGGGCGGGTCGGCAGCTCGCCGCGGCGGGCCTCGGCCGACTCGGCGTCCTGGCGGATCTGCTGCTCGCGCTCGGATGCGGCGCGACGGTCGTCGCGGACGATGTCGCCGGACGTGTCGACGCCGCACGCGGAGAGGGCGATCGCCGAGACGGCGACGGTGCTCGCGAGCAGCGACAGGCGGGCGTGGTGGCGACGAGAGCGACGCATCAGCGGGTGGCCTCCGGATCGCGGTCGGTGTCCGTCGTGGCTTCGCCGTCGTCGCCGCGGTCGCCATCGGCGGCGCGGGACGCGCGGGCCGCGTCGGCGGCGGCGCTGGCGTCGTCGACCCGGGTGCTGTCGCTGGCGGGCGGCGGGGCGTCGGGATCGGTCTGGCGCCGGGGCAGCTGCAGGACCTCGAAGTCGGTCAGCCGCAGATCGCTGAGCGAGTTGCCGGTCAGCAGGCCCTCGTAGTCGCCGTTGCGCTGCGCGTAGAGCGTGGGGGAGTCGGCGCGGTCGACGACGATCGCGCCGTAGGTGTAGAGGGTCTGGGCGACGGTGATCGCGCCCGGCAGCCGGTCCTTGCTCTGCTGGACCCGGGCGAGCGCCTCGGGCTTGAGGCGCAGACGCGCTCCCTGGGGGATCGAGCGCAGGGCCTGCAGGCCGTTGGTCGTGGTCGCCGGCGCGACGAACTGCGACGCGGCGGGGCCGGGGATCGCGATCGCCAGCGCGTGCGGGATCCGGCCTTCGCGCAGCTCCTTCGGCCGGATCAGCCCGGCCAGCAGCGGCAGGCCCGATCCGCGGAGGCTCGGCGTCCGCGGGTAGGCGTCGGAACGCGGGGTCCCCGCGCCGCTCGCCGTCAGCGACCAGCGGCGGGCGAAGGCGTACGAGATCGTCTGGCCGACGCGGCGCGAGCGCCAGAGGTCCCAGACCAGCTTGCGCTCCTCGTCGACGAGGAGCATCCAGCCGTCGTGGCCGCTGTCCGGGACGGCGTCGTCGGGCAGCACCAGGTGGGACGGCACCGCGTCGGCGGCGCGGCCGCAGTGGACCTGACGGCAGATCAGCCGCACCCGGCGCCCGACGCCGATGCGGAAGACGCCCGTCGTCCACGTGTTGGTGTCCATGTTGATGAACAGGTTGAACGGGTTGCGGACCGCGTTGAGCTGCCGGTCCTCGCGCACGGGGACCGGCGAGCGACGAGCCAGGCGGACCATCCGCTCCGAGTCGGGATCGACCGCCGCGGTCTCGACGTTCCGGTTCCAGGGGCTGTTGGCCGCGAACGGGGCCTGGCCGCCGAGGTCGTAGCGCAGCTCGCGCGGAGCCTCGGCGGTGGTCCGGCTCTCGTTCTGCGTGTCCGTCGACGAGGAGTCGTCGCCACCGCAGGCGGCCAAGCCGATGCCGGCGGTCAGCGCCAACGCCAGCCAGGAGGCGTGACGGGCCCGGCTCACGGTGCCTGCTCCTCGTCGACGGCGCGACGGGGGTCGGCCCCGGCGACCGACAGCAGCACGTAGCGTCCGGAGGTGAAGACCGGGCCGAGACCGCCGACCCGTCCGCGGGCCGCCCCCGGGAACTGCTGGTTGATCGACGCCGAGCCGCTGCCCGGTCCGGTCGTCGTCAGGATGTAGCTGACCTTGCCCCAGGGCCGGCGCAGCACGTTGAAGAAGTGCTCGTCGCCCTGGTCGACGCGGTCGACGAATGCCTCCGGTCGGCCGGTCAGCAGGATCACGCCGCCGACCACCGCGTTGTCGGCCAGCACCACGTTGCGCCGGTCGCCGACCGTCGACTTGATGAAGGCGGCCATCCGCTGCTCGTCCTCGATCCCGACCTGGTACCCGCCGCGGGAGCTGGTGCCCTCCTGGTCCTCCTGGGTCAGCAGACCGCGCAGGAACGCCTGCTCGAGGTTCTGGTAGGGGTAGCGGTCCATCGCGAGGCCGGCGGCGGGGATCGCCAGCACGAGCGAGACGATCGCCATCGTCGCGCCGAGCGATCCCTGGCTGCGGGCCAGCCAGGCGGCGGCCCCGATCCCGAAGACCGTCAGCGGCAGCACCGAGCGGAGCGACAGCAGCGAGAGGTCGTCGTGGATCAGCACGTTGCCGACGAGCACGGCGATCCCGCCGAGCACCACGATCGCCATCCCCGCGGCGATCATGTCGCGCTTGGCCGTGGCACCCCAGAGCAGGCCGAGGAAGGCCAGCACCGTGATCAGCGATCCGCCGACCAGCACCGCGCCGGTGTACTTGACCAAGTCGGCGAGGTTCACCGGGTGGGCGGCGTTCGACGCGCTCGTGCCGCCGAACGGCTGGGTGTCGGTGATCCAGCCGAACGGGTCGCCGGCGATCAGCCAGCAGACGAAGATCCACAGCACGACGATCGCGGCGGTCGGCGCGAGCAGCGTGATCAGCAGCCCCTCGCTCTCGTCGTCGTTGGCCTTGCGGACGGCGAGCACGACCGCGACCACGATCGCCAGCAGGACCGCCCAGAGGATGAAGCCGAAGCGCCCCATCGCCAGCAGCGCCAGGCACAGGCCGACGCCCGCGACGAAGCGCGGCTGGTCCTCGATCACCCAGGTGAAGGTGAAGTAGACCGTCGCGGCCAGCGCGGCCACGTAGATCATGTCGGGCATCCCGGTGCTGGCGTAGAACAGCCAGAGCGGGTTGATCGCGACCAGGATGGTGGTCAGGATCCGGCGCCAGAGGGAGAAGCCGCAGCGGGCCAGCGTGCGGTGGATCAGCGCGAGCGCCAGCGCGGCCCAGAAGCCGGAGGCGACCGGCAGGGCGATCAGCGAGCTGGCGAGCGGCTTGACGATCGCGAACGGCAGCAGCCCGATCGTCTGCAGCGGCGGCGCGCTGAAGCCGATCGCCGCGAGCTTGGCGGGATCGTTGTGCCAGACGTAGTAGGCCCGGCCCATCAGGTCGATCGCGTCGGCCGGCACGATGTGCTGGTCGACGACGGCGCGGTAGCCGATCAGCGCGAAGACGAGCCAGCCGATCAGGAAGACCGCGAAGGTCTCGAAGCGGTGGAGCCCGACGGGGGCGTCGATGTCGTCCGGCCGCCGCGCGGGTCCGGGGACCCGGACGTTCTCCTCGGGGACGAGGATCCGGGCGACCGGGCGGCGGGCCTCGGCCAGATCGGTTGTCGGGTTCACGAGCCGACCCGTTCGCGGGTGGGCTCGAGCAGCGGCGCGGTCGCGCCGCCGGTGGCGGTTCCGGTGGTGACGCCGCGGCCGACCGGGCGGGGCGCGGCCGCGGGGGCGGGGGCGTGGGTGGGTCCACCATCCAGGCCGTGCTCGGTCTTCTCCCAGTAGAAGGGATTCGTGATCAGCTGCCAGAACCCCTTCCAGGCGGCGATCGACATGAAGCCCCAGTAGATCGGCGAGAACAGCGCCTGACGAACCAGCGAGAAGTACCCGCGGTGGATCGTGCCCGCGATGTTCGCGTAGACGAAGACGAAGTTGCCGACCACCAGCTGGGTGATCGCGGCGTAGAAGATGAAGCCGGGGAAGATCTCGCGGATCAGCCCCCACTGGGTGAGGGTGAAGAGGGTCGTCAGGCCCCAGAAGATCGGGTTCAGCAGGAAGGTCAGCGTGCCGCCGATCACCAGCTGGAAGCTGCAGAAGCCGCGGAAGCCCATCTGGCTGTAGAGCTTCGCCGGGTTGCGCATGTGGACCAGGTACGTCTGGAAGTAGCCCTTGATCCAGCGCGAGCGCTGACGGATCCAGTTGGGCAGGTCCGAGTTGGCTTCCTCGTACGTGGTCGAGTCGATGACCGCGGTCTCCAGACCGGCCTTGTACAGGCGGATGCCCAGGTCGGCATCCTCGGTGACGTTGTACGGGTCCCAGGCCCCGAGCTCGAGCAGCTCGCGGGTCTTGAAGTGGTTCGACGTGCCGCCCAGCGGGATCGGCGCCTTGGCGTTGTCGAGGCCCGGCAGCATCAGGTCGAACCACATCGAGTACTCGGTGGTGAACCAGCGCGTCAGCAGGTTCTGCTCCGAGTTGAAGTAGTTCAGCTTGGCCTGGATGCAGGCGACGTTGCCCGGCGACTTGCGGAAGGCGGCGACGACGCGCTTGAGCTGGTCCGGGTCCGGACGGTCCTCGGCGTCGTAGATCACGGTGATCTCGCCGGTGGCCTGGATCAGCCCGTAGTTGCACGCCTTCGGCTTGGTCTGCGGCAGGCTCTGCGGCACGATCACCAGGTGGAAGTGCGCGGGCAGGTTGAGCGCGCGGATCGCCTCGATCGTCTCCTCGTCCTCCTCCTCGCAGAGCAGGCGGACGTCGAGCTTGTGGCGCGGGTAGTCCAGGCCGTGGACGCCGCGGACGAGGGCGGGGACGACGGCGGCCTCGCGGAACAGCGGGACCAGGATCGTGTAGACCGGGAGGGTCGCCTCGTCGAGCGCGTCGACCTCGTCCTGGGTCACGTCGATGCCGGCGTGCGCGCCGAGGCTCTTCAGCACCAGCCGCAGCTTGTACAACGAGACCGCCAGGTGGAACAGGCTGAGGATCCCGAAGACCACCGCCAGGGTGGTGATCGGACTGATGAAGAGGAAGATCAGGACCAGCAGGCCGAGGATCGCGAAGGTCGTCTTCTGCCCGCCGGTGAAGACGACGCTGCCGGAGTCGGCCGGGTCGCTCTCGCGCAGCAGGTCGACCGCGGTCCGCGAGTACGCGTCCCGGTTGATCCGCTGCTGCAGCAGGTCGATCTCGCTGGCGGGAGCGAGCAGCGCGGAGGGGTGCTTGGCCGTGACCGTCTGCAGCCGCTCGCGATCGGCCGAGCGGAGGATGTCGCGGCTGGCCACGTAGAGCGTCTCGCCGCGGATCGCGATCGGCACGATGCGCAGCTCGCGCTGCATCTGCTCGGGGACCTCGGCCAGCGCCTCGGGCGTCGGCTCGACCGCGCCCAGGTCGATCACCGGCAGGCCGTGCAGCTCCGACAGCGCCTGGACCAGCGTGGCCTCGTCGATCAGGTCGGCGTGCAGCAGGATGTTGCCGAGCAGCCCGCCGCTGATCTCCTGCTCGCGCAGGCCGGCGTCGACCTCCGCGGGCGTGACCACGCCGTACGAGATCAGGATGTCGCCGAGCTCGGACCCCTGGTAGGCGACGGTCGGGTCGACCGCGGCGGCGTGGAACCGCCGCTCGATCGCGCCGCGCAGCGCGTCGTCGGCGGCGACGGCCAGCTGGACCGGTCGGCCACGCAGGCGGGACGACAGGTCGCGCTCGAGGCCGGTGAGGCCGGGATCGACCACCGCGACGGTGACCACGCCGTCGCGCAGGCCGAGCGGCAGGGCGCCGAGATCGCGGCAGCTCTGCTCGTCGAGTAGCTGCGAGACGAGCGGTCCGTCCTCGTAGCTGCGCAGGTCGACGAACTCGAGCGCGTGGTGCGCGGCTAGGCGGCGGGCCCACGATGCGGCCAGGCTGACGTCGCCGTCGTGGGGTAGGCGGTCCGAGCTCATGCGGCGGCCTCGTTGCTGGCGGCCTTGGCCTTGCGGGATCGCCGCTTGGCCTGCCAGACCATCACCCAGTAGGCCACCAGGATGACCAGCAGGGGGAGCATCAGGAAGACCGTGAAGAAGATCGCGAACGCGAGGGCGGCGACCACCGCGACGAGCAGGTTCTTCATGCGCCCGGCGACTGGCCGAAGTCCACGACGATCCGGCCGTCGACCAGGCGGCAGGACGAGACCTCGCGTCCGAGCCCGGTCCGAAGCAGGCTGGCGAGCGGCAGCGGCCGGGCCAGCTCGGTCCGCAGCACGACGCTCGCCCCTTCGAAGGCCCCGACCTCGACGGCCTTGACGCCCTGGATCGCGCTGATGTGCTCGATCGCAGCGTCGAGCTCGTCGAGCGAGGCGATCGGGCCGATCACCACCGGGGTCTCGCCGGTGCTGACGATCGGCAGGTCTCCGAGCGTGTCCGGGATCGCCGCCGGCGCGGGATCGGCGGGCGGGGCCGGGGCGGGCACCGGTGCCGCGGGGATCGCCAGCGGCGGCGCGACGACCGTCGCCAGCGTGGCGGGATCGAACGGGTCGTCCGCCTCGCTCGGCACGGTCGGGGGCGCCGTGAACGGCGTCGGGGTCGGGGCGCCGGAGACGTACGGTCCCGTGACGGCGTCGAGCGGGTCGGGCGCCGGCGGCTCGACGGCGGCGGCCTGCGCGGTGAGGATCCGCGCCAGGCCGGCCTGGGAGTCGGAGAGCGCGACCGTCAGCTCGCGGATCGCCTGGCGGACCTGGCCCATCTCCGAGCCCAGCTCGTCGACGGCCAGGACCAGCCGGTTGAGGCTCTCGACCGGAACCGGGACGACGGAGGCGTCGACCGCCAGGTACTGGTCCTCCAGATCGGTGGACGTCGCCGGGTCGACGACGGTGGCCGGCTCGCGGGACGCAGCGACCGGCGGCGCCGCGGCTGCGGGCGGCGCAGGGGCGGGCGGCGGCGGAGCGGCGGCGGCCGGTGGCTCGGGAGCGGCGGTCGGCGGCGGAGTGGCGGCCGTGGGGCGGGCGGGTGACGCCGGTGTCGCCGGGGTGACGGGCGCAGGTGACGCTTCCGGCGACGGCGCCACGACCTGGCGCTCGAGACGCTGGGATAGGCGCACGAACGGGCGCAGCGCGGTCAGCGCCACCGGATGGCGGTATTGGCGTTCGGCAGGCAAGTCGTCTCCGGGCGCACGCGAATGGAGCCCAATCAGGCTGCAATATACGGCCTTGCTCGGCGGGACGCATCGGCCCGCGCCCGGCGATGCGGTGGATCGGAGCTCGGCGGCGCCGGTTCGGACGTCGCCGGGACGCCCGGAACGGGCAGCCCGGATCTACTGGCGTTCGTCGTCTAGTCGTTCCACTCCGCGGCGTTGGAGGACGGGGCCGTATCGCCGCCCCACGAGCCGCAGCACGTAGGCGTCGCGGCTGTAGGAGTACCGCAGCAGGGGGCGGAGGGCGGCGAGCACGGCAGGGTGGGTAGGGCGACGTCGGCGGGGCGAGGTGCGAGTACGCATGTCTCCGATGGGGTCCAGGCCGGTCGTGGCCGTGCGGTCCCGCCGGGTGCGGGATCGCGGACACCGGGGGATCAGCGTGCCGCTTTCACTGTAGCTGACGATCGCCACCAGTTGTTCGTATATGGGGGATATCGCGTAGCGGTGGGGTCCGCTCCGGCGCGGGCCTCAGCGCGTTCCGCGCAGCCGCCACCGCCGGCCCGCGTTCCGCGGCCGCTTCGGCTCCACCGGTCGCGGCGGGAGCGGCCGGTTGGCGAGCATCGCGCCGGGGACGTCGGTCGTCAGCCAGCTCGCGAGCGGCGCGTACTCGCCGGTGGCGACGACGGCCCCCATGTCCGGGCGGCGCAGGGTCGTGTCGTGGGCATCCGACGCGACGACGTGGATCAGGCCGTCGTCGACGAAGCGACGGGCGAGCCGCTGGACGGTGCGGCCGAACGTCCCGGTCAGCGCGCCGGCGGTGACCTGGGCCCGGCACCCGGCCCCGACCAGCCGCGCGAGCATCTCCGGATCGGCGTGGAAGGCGGCGCAGCGCTCCGGGTGGGCGAGCAGGATCCGGCTGCCGCGGGCCTGGACCATGCCGATCATCCCCTCGATGCCCGGCGCGTCGACGCTGATCGGCGGCTCGAGCAGCAGCCACCCGCTGCCGCCCAGGTGCAGCTCCGCGAGCTGCGCGGGCTCCAGGTCGACGGCGCGGGTCAGGGCGACCTCCGCGCCGGGCAGGACCCGGAGCGGGATTCCCGCGGTCGTGATCGCCCCTTGCAGCTCGTCGGTCGCGGCACGGATCTGCGCGGCGCCGTTGGCGTGGTTCCAGCTGACGTGCGGGGTCGCGACGACGACGCTGACGCCGTCGGCGACCGCGGCCCGCGCCATCGCCAGGCTCGCTCCGAGCTCGTCGGGGCCGTCGTCGATCCCGGGGAGGATGTGGCAGTGCAGGTCGATCACGGCGTGAACGGATGATGCCGGACGCTCGCGTGGCCGGGTCTCGATCGGGCGCGGGCGCCGCGAGCTTCGACCCGTGCGCCCGCGGGTGGGGGCCGAGATGGTCGCCGCACGTCCCATGCAGGCCAGGTACCCGCGCTGGGTTTCCGTAATCACGGAAAACGCCTGGACATGCGGCGGTTCAGTCGTCGTGCTCCGCGAGTGGTCGGCGGCGGCCGCGGGGGATCCGGCGGGGCTCGCGCTCGCGCTGCCGGAGCAGGCGCAGGTGTCGCGCGGCCCGCCGGCGGGCCGCGTCGACCGATCCCGCGTCGGTGCGGGTCACCACAGTGGTCGCGGCCCAACGGGTTCCGCGGGCGATCGGGACCACCACGATCGCGACGTCCTCACCGAGCATCAGGTAGCGGGAGTCGGACGTCTCCTCGGCACCGACCAGCAGCCACTCGGGTGCGGTGGTCCGCATCTCCGCGACGCGGACGCAGCGCAGCAGGTCGGACATCGCGTCACCCGTCGGCAGCTGGTCGTTGCCGCGCACCCGTGCGGCCCAGCGGTTGGCGGCGTGGGTCGTCACGACGAGCTCGGCGTCCCGCGACGGCGTAGCGTGAACACGCGACATGTACGGAGTCTACGTCGGATCGCCTGTGGTGGGGAGGAACTTCGCGGAGGGCTCTTGGGCGGTCTGCGGCGTGCACGTCGACGTCGTAAGCGGGGTGCGAAGCGCGATGGGCCTTCGATGTGGTGAACTGCTCCCATGGCCTGGATCCCCCTCCTGCTTGCGGCCTGGCTCGTCGTCGATCTCGTGATCGTGGTCGGTCTGGTGGTGCTCACG
>CAZMVL010000013.1:17183-31108 GCA_964569335.1 uncultured Paraperlucidibaca sp. | reverse complement strand
CGGCGCGATCGCGCGGAACGCGCGACGGCAGCCTCCGACGCCCCGAACGCTGCGGACCGACGTCCTGGTCCCGGGGGCCCCGGAGGTCGTGCACTGGTCGCGCTGAACGGGTGATGGGTGAGTTATGGAACCCTGGGTACCCGCCTGCCGGGTACGGGGTCCGCACTGAGATGAATGTCACCTTGCAAGTGACGCCATCTTCACGTACGCGGGGTCGATTGCCAGTACGCTCGTAGGAGGCAAGCTTCCCCGGCTTGATCGTGATCGACTTGTCGGAGGCAGCGGTGCAGGCAGTGATTCTCGTCGGTGGCAAGGGGACGCGGTTGCGTCCGCTGACGGCCGACCGACCCAAGCCGTTGGTGCCGATCGTCGATCGGCCGTTCCTGGCGTACGCCCTGGAGTGGGTGGCGTCGCACGGGCTGACCGACGTCGTGCTGTGCTGCGGCTTCAAGTCCGACGCGATGGTCGCGGAGATCGGCGACGGGTCGCGCTATGGCGTCTCGATCACCTGGGTCTTCGAGCCCGAGCCCCGGGGCACCGCGGGTGGCGTCAAGATGGCCGAGGAGCACCTGGAGGAGCGGTTCGTGCTCCTCAACGGCGACGTGCTGACGGACATGGACCTGACGGCCCAGATCGCCGCGCACGAGCGGGCAGGGGCGCGCGCGACGCTGGCGCTGGTCCCGGTCGAGGACCCGTCGGCCTACGGCCTCGTCCGGCTGAACGACGACGACAGCGTGGCGGGGTTCCTGGAGAAGCCGGAGCCGCACCAGATCGACACCGACCTGATCTCCGCCGGCGCGTACGTCCTGGAGCGCGAGGTGCTGGACATGGTCTGGCCCGGAGTCGAGGCGTCGATCGAGCGTGAGGTGTGGCCCAGCCTGGTGGGGCACGGACTGCACGGGTTCGTGCACCGCGACGCCTACTGGATGGACATCGGCACGCCCGACCGGTACGTGCAGGCGGTGGCGGACGTCCTGAGCGGGGTCGTGCGCACGACCGTGCCCCAGCGCCTGCAGCACGGGCGGGCGGCCGGCGCGCTGATCGACCCGACGGCGACCGTCGCCCTCGACGCGCTGGTCGAGCCGGGCGCGCAGGTGGAGGCCGGGGCCGATGCGGTCCTCGAGCGCACGGTCCTGCTGCGTGACGCGGTGGTGGAGCCGGGCGCTTCGCTGCGCGCGTGCGTGATCGGTGAGCGGGCCCGCGTCGAGGCCGGCACGGCGCTCGACGGTCCGGTGATCATCGGCGACGACGAGGTCGTGGCCGCGCCGGGGGCGGGGGCCTTGGAGGCGGCGGCGTAGGGGCCTCCGCTGCCGTAGGGACCGCGCCCGCCGCGGGGGCGGTTGGCGTGCGGCGTCGACCGCTGATCAGCGGTACGCGATACGCGCGTTCGGGTGGCCGTGGAGCCGCAAGCGTTTTTGGGCTCGTGATGTGAGGCGGTAGGGTCGCGTCGTTCTTCGTACGCCGTAGAGAGGCCCCCATGATCACCCCATCTTCCCGTCGAAGCGCACCGGCGTTGGTCGCGCTGGTCCTCACGATCGTCAGCGTGGTGCCGGCCACCGGCCTGGCGAGTGACCGCGGGGCGATCCCGGCAACCGCGGCCAAGAAGTCGACGTCGACCACGAAGCAGAAGGCATCCGCAAAGGTGGCGCGAGCGAAGCGCGCCGACAACGCCACGCGGGTCGGTGGGCTCCGCGCGTCACGGACGCCGAAGGCGGGACAGCTGCTGGCGCTGGACCGGAACCGGAAGCTCCCCGCATCCGTGCTCCCGGTGCTTCCCGCCGGCCCCCAGGGTCCGCAGGGGGCGCGCGGGGAGGTCGGGCCGCAGGGCCCGAAGGGCGACACCGGGACCGTCGACACGTCCGACTTCTTCACCAGGGCCCAGGCGGACGAGCGGTTCGTGCCGCGCCTGAGCGGCGGTGGCCTGCTGGCGGCCGGCGCCCTCGGGGTCGGGGAGATCCCCGCCACGGGCTGCGGCGTGCGGATGATGTGGCACCCCGCCAAGGCGGCCTTCCGGGCGGGATCTCCCGGAGCGTGCGGGGGCAGCGTGACGGGATGGAACGACGAGAACGTCGGCGAGTACTCGTGGGCGGGCGGTTTCGAAAGCCAGGCCAGCGGGGCCGGATCGCTGGCCTTCGGCCTTCAGACGAGGGCCAGTGGGTCCGCGGCGGTGTCGCTCGGGAGTCAGAACCGAGCGAGCGGTAACGGGGCCGTCTCCGCCGGCATCTCCAACACCTCGTCGGGGTTCGCCTCGCAGGCGCTCGGGTACTTCAACGAGTCCGCCGGGCAGGGCTCCGCCGCGATCGGCTACCGCAACCAGGCCCTCTCCGACTATTCGGTTGCGCTGGGGCAGCGGGCGCAGGTCCCTGCCGGCATGAACGGCTCGTTCGTCTTCGCCGACGCCTCGACGACGAGCTCGACGCTGTCCGCGAGCGCGGCGAATCAGTTCCTGGTGCGGGCGGCCGGCGGGATTCGGTTGCGCACCAGCGCCACGGTGGCGACGGGCTGCGACCTGCCGGCGGGCAGCGGGGTGTTCAGCTGCACGAGCGACCGCAACGCCAAGCGGGGCTTCGCCCCGGTGGACGGGGCCGACGTGCTGCGGCGCCTGGCGACCGTGCCGGTCACGACCTGGAGCTACAAGTCCGAGCCGACCGTCCGCCACATGGGCCCGACGGCGCAGGACTTCCGCCGGGCGTTCGGCCTGGGCACCGACGACCGCACGATCGGCCACATCGACCAGGCCGGCGTGACCCTGGCCGCGGTCAAGGAGCTGCACGCGACCGCGCAGCGCCAGCAGCGGCAGCTGGACGAGCAGACCAAGCTGATCGCCGAGCTCGAGCGGCGGTTGGAGCGGGTGGAGGGGCGCTGAGGGGTCGCGGCCGAGGTCGTCCGCGCGTAGGGATGCCGCCGGCGCCTCGGAGGCGTCATGATCGACGACACCGTCGGGCGCGTGGCGCGATGCGGTGGGCGAACGACGGCAGGGACGGCCACCACGAGCGGAGTGGGAACATGCGCATCGGGATCATCGGACTGGGGTACGTCGGCTTGCCGCTCGTGGTCGGCTTCGCCGAAGCGGGGCACGACGTGGTCGGCGTCGACAACGATGCGCGCAAGATCGCCTCCTTGCGCTCGGGCGTGAGCTACGTCGAAGACGTGGCCGACACGACGCTCGGGACGATCAGCGAGCGGTTCACTGCGACCGCCGATCCCCAGGACCTGGCGGGCAGCGACGCGATCATCGTCTGCGTTCCCACGCCGCTCTCGGCCAACCGCGAGCCCGACTTGCGCGCGCTCCGGTCGGCGGCGGCGATGGTGCGCTCGGTGATCCGGCCCGGCCAGCTGATCGCGCTGGAGTCGACGACCTACCCCGGCTGCACCCGGGACCTGCTGTTGCCGGTGCTCGAGGACGCGGATCTGCGCGTCGGCGAGGATGTCTTCCTGGCCTTCTCGCCGGAGCGGATCGACCCGGGTCGCACCGACCACACCCTGCGGACGACCCCGAAGGTCGTCGGCGGGATCACCGACGCCTGCCGTGAGCGTGCCGTCGAGGTCTACCGCGAGGTCTGCGACGAGGTCGTCGAGGTCAGCTCGCCGGAGGCGGCCGAGCTCACCAAGCTGCTGGAGAACGTCTTCCGCACGGTGAACATCGCGCTGGTCAACGAGCTGGCGATGCTGACCGACCGGATGGGCATCGACATCTGGGAGGTGGTCGAGGCCGCGTCGACCAAGCCGTACGGGTTCATGCGGTTCGAGCCGGGTCCCGGCATGGGCGGGCACTGCCTGCCGGTCGACCCGTTCTACCTCTCGTGGCAGGCGCGTAAGTTCGACCTGCAGGCCGAGTTCATCGAGCTGGCCGGCAAGGTCAACCAGCAGATGCCGTACCACTGCGTGCAGAAGGTCGAGCGGGCGCTGAACGATCAGCGGAAGGCGGTCAACGGCGCCCGGATCTGCCTGCTGGGCGTGAGCTACAAGGGCGGTGTCGGCGACACGCGCGAATCGCCGGCGCTGAAGATCATCACGCTGCTGCGGGCCCTCGGCGCGGAAGTCGTGTTCCATGACGACTTCGTGCCGGAGCTGCGCGAGTTCGACCTGAGGAACACGGCCTTCGACGTGGCGATCGACGGCGCCGACGCAGTCGTGATCGTCACCGAGCACCCGGGGGTGGACTACGCGGACGCGGTTGATCGCGCGCCCCTGCTGGTCGACCTGCGCGGCGTGACGCGCAACGTGCGGGCCACGCCGGACCTGCTCCGGCTGTAACCGGTTCAGACGACGTCTCAGGCGGAAGCGGCCGGCCTGCGGAGCACCACCGCGATGTTGTCGTGGCGCCACGACAGCCGGCCGAAGCTCGCCCACGACGCGACGCGCTTGGCCCCGGCGATCAGCCGGCGCGTGACGGTGCCGACCGTCGGCGTCTCGGCGTACATGTCGCCGATCGCGAGGGCGGCGGTCACCTCCAGGCCGTGCTCGGCGGCGAACGCCCGCAACCCGCTGAGGGTCATCATCCGCGAGTAGGCGATCGGGTACGGGGCGTGGCCGGGCGTGCCCGCCTGCGGTCGGCGGAGGATCCAGCGGTAGGCGAGCACGTGGACGCGGTGCGGAGTCGAGCGGGAGAGGAACCCGTAGACCGAGCCCGCGTCCGGCACGATGACGGCGAGCATGCCGCCGGGCCGCAACCACGACACCCACGCCTCCATCGCCTGCTCGGCGCGGGGGAGGTGCTCGAGGACGAAGGACGAGTAGACCAGGTCGCTCGAGGCGGGCTCGGCGGCGTCCGGGTCCTGCACGTCGCCGACGATCGCCTCGTGCAGGTCCTTACGGCGGGTGATCCGCGCCTCGAGCGCCACCGGGTCGGTGTCGATCCCCCTGATCCGGCAGCGAGCGGGATCCACGTCGAGCGCCCAGATTCGGCCGCACCCGGCTTCGATCACGTCCAGTGGTCGTGAGGGAGGAATCGACGCCTCGACGATCCCACTGAGCCGGTCACGCGCTTGACGCCAGGTCACGAGTTCGGCTGATGACATGCGCGGAAGGATAGTCGCGCTCGCCACCTGCGGTGGTGTGCCGAATGTCCAAGCGATAGGTGGCGATCTTCGGCAATCGGAGGAGCGGCTGAAGCCCGGATCCGTACACTTCCTGCCGATGCCCCGTACACGGTTCCCGCGGTTGGATGCCCCCCACGCCGACGGCGGACGGACGACGCTCCGTCCTGCCCCTCCGGGCACGGCGCGATGACCGCGGCGTTCGGGGGCGCCGACCCGGGCTCCGACGGCCAGGTCATCCGCGAGTACCTGGCGACGGTCCGGCGTCGTTGGTCGATCGTCGTCGCGGTGACCGTGCTCGGGGTCGTGGCGGCCCTGGTGTTCGCCCTGTCGCAGCAGAAGATGTACGAGTCGAGCGCCCAGGTGCTGCTGTCGCAGCAGAACCTGGCGAGCGCGTTGGCGGGGCTCCAGGCTCCGCCCCAGAACGCGCAGACCGCGAACCGCGACGTCGAGACGCAGGCCGCGGTGGCGCGGGCCCCGGCGATCGCCGACGCCGTGACGGCGGCGATCGGCCCGGCGGCCGGCTCCCGCGCCGAGTTCCTCGCGCATTCGCGGGTGGTCCCGCAGCCGAACGCCAACCTGCTGAACTTCTCGGTCCAGAGCCCCGATCGGGAGCTGGCGCCCCGCCTGGCGAACACCTACGCGGAGCAGTACCGCGTGTACAAGGAGCAGCTCGACACGGCGGCGGTCCAGCGGGCCCGCGAAGGCGTGGCGGCGCGGCTGGCGACGCTGTCGCGAAGCAGCGCGCTCTACCGCGAGCTGGCCGCCCAGGAGCAGACCCTGGCCCAGATGGAGGCCCTGCAGGCGTCGAACGTGTTCGTCGTTCGACCTGCGGCGACCGCGCGACAGGTGCAGCCCCAGGTCCTCCGGGCCGTGCTGCTCGGGCTCTCGGTGGGGCTGATCGCCGGCCTCGGGCTGGCGTTCCTGGTCGATGCCCTGGACACCCGCGTGCGGGACGAGCACGAGATCAGCGAGCGGCTGGGCGGGGTACCGCTGCTGGCCCGCCTCGAAGCCCCACCCTCCGAGCTGCGCGAGCGCAACGAGCTGGTCATGCTGGCGCAGCCACGCAGCGTCGCGGCGGAGGGCTTCCGGCTGCTGGCGACCGGGGTCGAGTTCCTGCGGCTGACGCACGACCAGACCGTGCTGATGGTCACCAGCGCGGTGGAGCGCGAGGGGAAGTCGACGACCGTCAGCAACCTGGCGCTCGCCCTCGCCCGGGCGGGCAAGCGGGTGGGCCTGATCGATCTCGATCTCCGACGGCCGTACGTCGACCGCTTCTTCGCCGGCACGGACCTGCCGGGCCGCGCGGGCGTCACGCAGGTCGCGATCGGCGAGGCGGCGCTGGACGACGCGCTGATCGCGGTCGACCTCGGGCTGGGCGACGAGACGCCGACGGCGTCGGCCGGCTCGCTGTCGGTGCTGCCGGCCGGCGTGCTGCCCCCCGATCCCGGCGACTTCGTCGGGACGCCGGCCGTCGCCGGGATCATCGATCAGCTGCGCCAGCGGTTCGACGTGGTCCTGGTCGACGCGCCCCCGTCGCTGCCCGTCAGCGACCCGCTGGCGCTCAGCTCGCGGGTCGACGGGATCATCGCCGTGGTCCGGATCAACGTCGCCACGACCAAGCTGCTGGACGAGTTCCGGCGGCAGCTGGAGCCGATGCGCGCGGCGGTGATGGGCGTGGTCGTGACCGGGACCACCGGCCACGACGCCTACTACGGCGGGTACGGCTACGGCGTCGCGGAGCCGGCGGCGCCGAAGACGTCGGAGCTGGTCTGAAGCCGTGTCGCATATCGCGTGACCAGGTCATCGCGCAGCGCGGCGCTGCGCGCGCGCAGCGTCCGACGGCCGGCGTCGTCGTCCAGCACGCGGTCGAGCGCCGCGGCGACGTCGGTGGCGCGAAAGCCCTCCTGGCCGAACGTCGGGAGCGCGCGGGCGGTCGTCGCGTCGGCGAGCCCGAGCACCCGCTGGAGGCTCGCGGTCTTGTGCGAGTTCGACGCCAGGAAGACCGGCGGCGTGCCGACGAGCGCGGCGATGATCGCCGGGTGGTAGCGGCCGGAGACGAAGGCGCTGGCCCCGGCCATCAGCCCGAACGCCGTAGCGAGCGGGACGTCGGCGGGCACGGACGGGACGTCGGCGGCCGAGGCCTCGCGGGCCAGCCAGCCGTCGGCCGCGTCCGTCGCGACGACGACCGCGGCCACGTCGCGCCGCCGGATCTCGTCGAGCAGCGCGGCCAGGTCCGCCCGGGCGCGGGCCCCGGGAGCGACCGACGAGCTGCCCGAGACCAGCACGTAGGGCCGGCGCTCGTCCAACCACCCCTGAACGTCCACCGGGAGCCGCTCGGCGTTCAGCCGGAAGCCGCCGCGGCTCGGGGCGTCGGCGATCGCCCCGGCCTCGTCGGCGGCCATGAACAGCGCGTCGGGCGCCCACTCCGCGGGAACGTCGGGGAACAGCTCCTCGTGCAGCGCGAGCGACTCCGGGTCGCGGTAGGTGACGGAGGCGGCGGGCACGAGCGAGCGGTGGATCGCGCGGATCACCGAGGGGTCGGTGGGTCGGGTCGTCGGATGGCTCAGGATCGAGTTCGTCAGACGTACGGGCCGACCGAGCCGGGTGGCGATACGCAGCAGGATCAGGGCGCGCCAGAGCGTGCCGCTGGCGCCGAGCAGGTAGTCGCCCTCGCCGTTCATCCAGACCTCGTCCGCGGCCTCGATGGTCGCCAGCAGCGGCCGGGCCTCGGGCGTCGGGTGCGCCAGCAGCCGGTCGGCGTAGCGCTCGAGCTCGTCGAACGGCCGCCGTGGGTAGTCGCGTCGGGAGGCCACGCTCGGCAGGTGCCGCGCGCGTATGCGCAGCTTGTCGGCGACCGTGAAGTCGCCGAAGCCGGCCGTGATCGCGATGCCGTTGATCGTCGACGTCAGGCGGTACCCATCCAGCGCGTCGACCAACCGCGCCATGCCAAGGCTCGTAGCACGACCACCCCAGTTCGGTTTGGCACTGCCGTCGTGGTAGCGGACGAGACAGACGCCAACGGGTGTCGATTCGTGCATTACTTCCCATGGAATCAGAGCGCGCGGAATCGCGCCACCATCTGTGACGAACACGGCGGGTGACGTGGAACCGAATGTCCTAGGGTTCGTGACGAAAGATCGATGGTGAGTTCCGGGTACTTCGAGCGTGGTCGGCGCCCACTGGTCGTGTCGACCTCGCTGTCGGGCATGCTCGCGGCGCTGACGCTGGTGCGGTTCGGGGTGCTGGTGGCAGTGCTCAGCCCCCACGACTACGGCACGCTCAGCGTCTTCGTGACGATGACCAACGTGCTGCCCGCGCTGCTGTCGCTCGGCCGGGCGTGGCAGTACCAGCGCGTGGCCCGCGAGCACGGTCCCGCGGCCATCGACCACCTGCTCCGGGACGCGTTGCGGCTCAACGCCTGGACCTTCCTGCCGGTGCTGGCGCTGGCGATCGCGCTCGGCCTGCCGTTCGCGGACGGCGACGTCCTGCCGCTGGCGCTGGCGACGGTGGCGATCAGCGCGGCCGGGAGCTTCGCGGCGCTGACGAGCCAGATCAGCCTTGGGCTCGGCTACCGCTCGCGGAGCTCGTTCATGATGTTCCTCGTCAACGGCGGCGCCGCGCTCGCGGTGCTGCCGGTGCTGGCGTGGGGCGGAGGCATCGAGGTCGTACTCGGATCGTGGGCGGTGTGCTCGGTCGCCGGAGCGGTGGTGTCGCTGCTGCTCGTCCGCCGGCACCGGGGCGGCGTGCCGCAGACGGCGGTCCCGGTGTCGACCCGCGAGGGCCTGACCAGCATCCCCGCACTGATCGGCCCGTGGGCGTTCCTGCTCGGGCTCCGCTACGCGCTCGGCCTGACGATGTCCCCGGCCGACCTGGCGATCTTCGCGATCTCGTCGACGATCGCCGACATGGCCTTCCTGATCGCGGCCGCGGTGGTCGGCGTCCGCAGCAACCGGGTCCTCGACGGGGAGCACCCGAGCCGGTCGCTGGTGCTCGCGCTGCCGGTCCTCGTCGGGCTCGCGGCGCTCGGCACGCTGGTGATCGCCGTCGTGCTGCCGCTGATCGCCCAGGACGGCTACGCGGTGTCGGTCACGACGACCGCGGCATTGGTGGTGGCGTGCGCGTTCCGCCTGGACATCAACGCCTGGCGCTCTCGGGCCGTGCGGATGCGGCGGGTGCACCTGACCGCCCGGGTCTACCTGGTGATCGCGGTCGTCCTGCCGCTTGCGCTGGCGGTGGCCGGAGCGGACCGGACGGAGCTCTTCGGAATCGCGGCGGCGCTCGGGTTCGCGATCATCGCGGGCTATCAGCGGTACGCGGTGTCGCGCTGACGACCGGGGGCGGCTCGGTGCCGACCGACGCCGCCGCGGCGATCAGCCCCAGCAGCACCCAGAGGAACGGCCGGCCGAGCGCGTTGTTGAGGCAGGTGATCGGCAACGCCAGCACCACGAAGCTCCCCGCCGGCGTGGTGGCGAAGGTCCGCAGCGGCTGGCCGCAGAGGGCCGGGATGCCCCGCAGGAAGACCCACGCCAGCAGCGCGAGCGTCAGGAGGCCACCGACACCGAGCTTCCACAGCAGGTCGAAGGGCAGGACGGCGCTGGTCGCCGGAAGCGTGCGGTCCCGGATGGGATCGAAGATGGTCAGCTCGGCGCCGCCGAAGGGCAGGAACGTCCCGCCGTTGGCCGCCCGGGTCGCGGCGATGTCCGAGCCGCGCGTCGCCAGGCTCGAGCTGCCGTCGAACGACGTGGCCCCGAGCCAGCCGATCAGCTGCCAGGCGGCGAGCGCCCAGAGCACGGCGAGCACGATCAGCACCACGCTGGCCGGCAGTGCGCGGCGCCTGACGGCGACCGTGAGCCACGCGACCGCGATCGCCGCGACCGCGGTGCGGGTGAACAGCAGCAGCCCCCCCGCGGTGAGCAGCAGCGCCGCGCGGTACATCCGCAGCTGGAGGACGATGGCGACCAGGCCGGCGGTCAGGATCGCGAGCCAGGTCGGTTCGGTGAACCACCCGCGTGGGCGGGGGATGCCCAGCAGCCGCGAGCTCAGCTGGGATTCGGTCGGCGAGGTCGTCACCAACAGCACCACGGCGATCGCGGCCAGCAGCAGCGCCCCGGCGGTGATCGCGCGCCGGAGCTGCTCGGCCGAGCAGCGCCGGGCGATCGTGATGGTCCCCGCCAGCAGCAGCAGGTTGATCGCCAGCTGCAGGGGGATCGAGGCCCGCTCGATCCCGAACGTCACGATCGACGGGAGGGCGATGCACCAGGCGGCCGCCGAGCCGAGCAGCGCCAGCCGCAGCGGTCCGGCCGGCAGCCAGCCCCGGTACCCGGCGACGGCGAGCACCAGCAGGCCGATCAGCTGGGCGGGGCGGAGCGAGAACGGACCGACGGCCAGCTGGACCTTGTCCGCGGTCGAGACGACCAGCAGCGCGACGACGACGACCATCGGCCCGGTCCAGCGTCGCGTGCGAACGGCTGGCGCCCCCGGCGACCGAAGGGCTGCCGCTACGGGCGGAGGCGGAAGCGCGGCGGGCGCGCTCATCCGGCCGGACGCTCGGGCTCCAGCCACCCCCGCAGCACCGCGTCGGGGTCGGCGAACTCCGGGGGCATGACGGTGGGGGTCCCGGTGGCGACCGCGCGCAGCGCGGCGAGCTTCTGGAGCCCGCCTACGATCTCCACGCGACGGCCGGCGGCCAGGACGGCGAGCGCCGGGTGGAATCGCATGGTCAGGACTCGCTCCGCTCCGATCAGCCCGCGGAACGCCTCGCGAGCCGAGGTCAGAGGGTAGTCCCCGACGGGACGGACGTCCAGCGTGGCGGCGAACGGCGCGGCCAGCACCGCGTCGCGGACCGCCTCCAGGAACGGCGGGTCGCTGGCGTGGAACGGCAGCAGCTCGAGGGTCGACGCTCCCGTGGAGAGCGCGTCGAGCTCGGCGACGATCCCGGCGATCGCCTCGCGGCGGGTCCGCTCGGCCTGCGGGCTTCCCGGCGCGAACGTCGGCCAGCGCGCGCGGTCGAGCCCGACGAACGCCACGACTCCCGGCCGGGCCGGGGCGTCGGCGGCCCACCGGGCGAGCAGCGCCAACGCGGGATCGCGCACCAGGGCGGCGTCGATGCCGGCGGCGGCGAGCGCATCCCGACTACGCACGTCCCGCACGGCGATCCCGTCGACGGCGCGCAGCGCGTGGAGCACCGCCGACGTCACGCTGCGCCGTGAGTAGAGGTCCGGGCAGACCCCGACCCCGTGGACGACGATCGGCCGGCCGCGGAGCCCGGCGACCAGCAGCTTGCCGACGTACTCGAGGACCAGCCGCTGGACGTGGACGTTCTCCGGATCGCCCTCCAGGAGCCCGCCGCCTCCGAGCACCGCGGCGCCGCATCCGCGACTGGCCGACCTCGCCCGGCGCACGCCGCCGAGCCCACCGCCCAGCGCGCGGTAGGGCTCGTCGGTCGCCTCGCGCAGCCGCGATCCGTCGGGCTCCCGGCCCAGGAACCGGACGGTCCGTCCGAGGTCGGCCAGCGTGTCGGCGATCCCGAGGCCGATCGCGTCGTCGCCGTAGTTGCCGTTGCCGTACGCGCCGATCACGGCGATCGGTCCGGGGGCGGTCCGTGGTGCCCGGACGCGGCGCCGCAGGCGGACGACCGCGGCGAGCAGGTGGACGACGGCGGCGAGCAGCAGCAGTCGGAGCCGGCGGGCGGCGGCGCGGATCACGCGCCGAGCACCTCCTGGAGCGCGTCCTGGAGCCGTTCGAGGTTGGCGGGCGCGAGGTCGAGCGGCGTGAACCGCCCGGCCCACGACGACCGGTGCATCAGCGCGATCAGCGCGTCGAGGCCGGCCGGGTCGGGGATGGTGCCGACGGCGTCGCGGATCGCGGGGGCCAGCGCTCGCGGGTCCTCGACGTCGACGGTCAGTCCGCGCCGGGAGTAGAACGGCCGGCCGTAGACGACCACGGGCGTCTCCCGCAGCAGCGCCTCGAATCCGAGCGACGAGGCGAGCGTCAGCACGACGTCCGCGGCGTCGATCGCCTCCGAGGCCGGCTGGTCGGGCGGGAGGAACGTGACGTTGGGACGCGCCCGCAGTCGCCGCCAGAGCAGCGGATGGTGATCGGCCTGGTGCTGCGGGTGCGGCTTGACGAACAGCCGGTGACCCGGGGGGAGCGTGCTGCTCAGGTAGAGCAGCAGGTGCTCCTGCGGGACGGCGTGCCGCTCGCGGAGCGCGACCTGGAAGTCGCGCTCGTCGTGCAGGGGGTAGAGCACCGAGATCTCGTCGCCGGCGCCGTCCGGACGCGCGCGCGGCCGGAGCGGACCGCTCAGGGCGCGGTGCCGCAACGTCGTCGCGACCCGTCGGGGCAGCCAGCTCGGCGGGTACTGCTGGGGCGCGGCCGCCAGCTGGCGCGAGCGGGCCAGGCCCTGGGCGAGCAGGCCCGGCTCGTCGAGGGTCGCTCCGCTCCGCTCCGGCGCGTCGGCGGCGGACGAGGCGGGCCGCGGACGGCCGTCGTCCTCCCACGCGACGAACGGTGCGTCGAGCGACGGGAGCAGGGCGAAGCGCCCGTCGAGCGGGAGGGCGTTGAAGTACAGCCGCGTGATTCCCGCCGCCTGCGCGAGCGCGTCGGCGACCATCCGCGTCGTCTCGCCGCCGACCGCCGAGATCAGGTGCGTCGGTCGATGTTCGCGCAGCACGGGCTCCAGGGCGGCGGCCACGCGGGCGACGTGGCGGCGCTTGCGGCCGACGGTCGCGAAGTGCCAGTCGCGGTCGTAGTCGGCCGCCATCGACGCATCGGCGAACCCGGCTCGCGCGAGCGTCTCGTTCAGCTCGCGGGCCGGCAGCGGCATCGCCGTCGAGCGGCTGAGGGCCTCGACGTCGGGACCGGCGAGTCGTTCCAGCCAGGTCACGACGCGGGTCGCGATCCCCTGCTTGCGGAGGCCATCGGCGATCGTCCGGAACGCGGGGACCTCCTCTTCGCCGAGGACGACGAACAGCGCTTGGGGCGTGCTCACGAGGTCGCCTCCCGCGCGGCGAGCACCAGATCGGCGAGCTCGCGGAAGCAGCCGGCGCCCCCGCGCTCGGTCAGCACCAGGTCGACCGCGGCGCGGACCGGGGCCACGGCGTCGGCGGGACAGGCCGACAGCCCGGCCTCGGCGAGCAGGCCGAGGTCGTGGACGTCGTCGCCGACGAACGCGACCTGCGCCCACTCGAGCCCGAGCGCGCCGCGCAGCGCGTCGGCGACGGCGAGCTTGTCCCGGCAGCCGAGCTCGACATGGTGGCAGCCGAGCTTCTCGCCGCGGCGGCGCACCAGCTCCACGGCCTCCGAGGTCAGGAGGCCGGTCCGGATCCCCTGGCGGTGGAGCAGCTCGAAGCCCTTGCCGTCACGAGCGCTGAACGTCTTGCTCTCCGTGCCGTCGCTGTGCCAGGTCATGCCGTTGTCGGTCAGCACGCCGTCGACGTCGGTCAGCACCAGCTGGATCTCCGCGGGGTCGACGCGGAGCGCGTCGCGCCGGCGGTCGACGAGCAGCTGCTCGACGATCGCCCAGTCCGCGGGCTCGTCCAGCTCGCAGTAGGTCTCCGCCGGCATCGGGTGGAGGCCGATCCTGCCTCCGAGCCGGCTGCCGTGGTCCCGCAGCACCGCGGCGCGGTAGACGTAGATCGCCCCGTTCTCGACGAGCAGCGGCTCGGCGTCCTGGCGGCGGGGACGGTCCGCGGGGTCGTAGTTCACCGGGACCGCGTCATCGCCGTCCTGTCGCCAGAGGAAGCGCGTCTGGGGCACGACCGAGAGCAGACTGTCGAACCCGCCTTCGCGGAAGCGCGCGACGGCGGCATCGACGTCCGCGGCGCGGGTCAGCGGAGAAGTCGCCTGGAGCAGCACGAACTCGTCCGCGCCGGTCGCGTCGGC
>CAZMVL010000013.1:7046-17173 GCA_964569335.1 uncultured Paraperlucidibaca sp. | reverse complement strand
GGTGCTGCACGAGGTCGCCGACGCGACCGGCGCGGACGAGTTCGTGCAGCACCGATTCGGTGGTCGCGGCATCGGTCGCCGAGGCCGCGCTGCGATCGTGGACGGTCGCGCCGCGACGCCGGGCCAGGGTGGCGATCTCCGGATCGTCGGTGGCGACGACGACCGCGTCGATCGTCGTGGCCTGGAGCGCCGCGTCGATCGTCCACGCCACCAGCGGCTGCCCGGCGATCGACCGGCGGTTCTTGCCGGGGATCGACTTGCTGCCCGCCCGGGCGGGGATCACCGCGATCATGCGATCCACTTGAGCTTCGCGCGTGTCTCCCGCTCGATCGGCAGGATCTCCGCGGCCTTCGGGCGGAGGGAGCGGGCGACGGCCCGGGTGTCCCGGACCAGGCGCCGCAGGCCGTCCGGCTCGAGCGAGGCGGCGTGGTCGGTGCCCTTCATCGTCCGGTCGAGGGTGAAGTGGCGCTCGATCCAGCGCGCCCCGAGGGTCTGGGCGGCGACGTCGGCCGCGATGCCGAGGTGGTGCCCGGAGAAGCCGATCGCGGCGACGTCATCGCCGTAGGTCTCCTGCAGCCGGGTCAGTTCGAGCAAGCAGACGTCGTCGAACGGCACCGGGTACCCGGAGGTGCACGCGTAGACCACCGTGTCGCCCGCGCGTCCGCGGTTGCGGAGGAAGTCGACCAACTGCTCCTCCTCGTCGCGGTCCGTCATGCCGAGCGAGACGTGGATCTGGCCGCTGTACTCGTCGCACAGGTAACCGAGCAGCTCGCGGTTGAGGTTCGTCGCCGACGGGACCTTGATGAACTCCGGGTCGAGCGGCACGATGTCGCGCGCCGACGGCATGTCCCACACGGAGGTGCTGTAGGTGATCCCGACATCGCGGCAGACGTCGCGGAGGTGCTGGTGCTGGGCCCGGTCGAACTCGAGGAACTCGCGGTGCGCGCCGTAGGTCTCCCCGTAGCTGTGCATCGGGTTGGGATGGGGCGCGTGGTACTGCTCGTCGCTGAGCAGGACCCGCGGATGGCGCTTCTGGAACTTGACCGAGTCGGCTTCGCAGAAGTGGGCGGCGACGTGGATCAGCTTCTCGGCGGTGCGCAGGTCACCGGCGTGGTTGCAGCCGATCTCGGCGATCACGCGGGGTGGTTCGGAGGCGGTGGAGGTCATGGGGTTCCGTCGTTGGTGCGGGTCGAGAGGGCCAGGCGCCACGAGGCGTCGACGCGGTCGCGGTAGGCGCAGCGGCGGGCGTCCAGCGCGTCGTGGTCGCCGACGACGGCGTGGATCGCGCGGTGCCACGCGTCGGCGTCGCCGTGCTGGTCGCAGAGGCCGGGGTAGGTGGGCCCGTAGAGGGTGGTCAGGAACTCGGTGTCGCCGCCGACGACGGGGACGTTCGCCTCCAGCGCCCGGACCGCGACGTTGCTCTGCCAGTAGCGGTGGTAGGGAACGAGGACCGCGGCCGCGGTCGCGATCTCCGCGGCCAGCTGCGGCTCGCTGACGAACTCGTTCCGGTGCGTCCAGCCCGGGACGGACGGCCAGCCGAGCCCGACGATGCGGGGCTCGAAGCCGTCGGCGCGCAGCCGTGGACCGAGTGCGGCGAGCAGCGTGGTGTCGCGGGTCGGCTTGTACTGCCCGGCGACCAGCACGGTCCGGCGGTCGTCCGCCGCGACGGCGGTCGACGCGCTGAGCGTGGGGTGCAGGGCGACGCACGACCCGCGCGGCGTGCCCAGCGCGTCGGATCCCGCCCGCGCTGCGGCGTTCGTGTGGTAGACGAGCTCGACGTCGCCGCGCTGGACCGCCCAGCGCGCCGCGCGGCGGGCGGCGCGCCCGTAGCCGTGCAGCTTGCGGATCGGTATCGGGTCGTGGACGATCACCCGCGATCCGGAGGCGCAACGCGACCAGAGCAGCGGGTCGAGCCAGCCGAAGGCCGGCCACAGGACGAGTGACGGCGCGCCGCTCCGTCCGGCGGTGCGCGCGCCGGCCAGGTGCGCGCCGGCGCGGGCCGGCAGGGACGCGTCCCGCCAGTCGGTCGGGGGCAGCGGCGCCACCGGACGCGTGGCGAGCCCGATCCGCTGGAGGGTCTCGGAGAGCTCCCGCTGGTAGTGCGCGAGCGCCACCGGCAGCGGGTTGAAGAGCACGACGCCCTCTCCGGCGTGCGGGGGACCGGGGAGCGGCCCCGTGCGCAGGGACGGGACCGCGGTTCCGGCCGTCACCGGACCGCCCTCCCCGACGCGGCGCGCTGGCGAGCCAGGCCGAGCGCGTCAAGGTAGCCGGTCGCGACGGCGTCCCACGCGTAGTGGTCGCGGACGATCTGACGGCCGCGCGCGCGAGCGGCGGTCCGCGCGGCGGGTTCGCCGAGCATCTGGTGGATCAGCTCGGCCAGCGCCGCCGGGTCGGCCGGGAAGGTCGTGCCCGGATCGGCACCGTCGGCCGCGAGCACCTCGACGTTGTACGGCGACGCGTAGGCGATCGTCGGGGCCCCGGAGCCCAGCGCCTGGAGCAGCGCGGGATTGGTGCCCCCGACCGAGTGGCCGTGCACGTAGACCCCGGCGTGCGCCCAGAGCTGCTGCAGCAGGAGCTGGTCGTCGACGTGCCCGAGCCAGCGCAGCACGCCACGGTGGTCGAGATCGCGGAGCCGCTTCTCGAGCGGGGACTGGTACGTCGCCGAGCCGACGACGACGGCCGGGACCCGCGGGCTCGTCCGCTCGATCGCGTCGACGAAGAGCTCGACGTTGTTCTCCGGGATCAGCCGCGCGACGGCGAGCGCGTAGGAGTCCGGCCGGAGGCCGAGCGCACGGACCCGCTCGTCGCCGAGGCCGTTGAGCACCGGTGCGCCGTAGGGGACGAACTCGGACGTCACGCCGAACTCCCGCTGCCAGCGATCGCCGATCGCCCGCGAGTCGCAGACCAGGACGTCGGCGTGCCGTGCGGAGGCCTTCGCTCCGGCGTGGAACACACGCTGGCCGGCCGCGCTCCACTTGCCCCGTTCCCACTCGATGCCGTCGGTGTTGAGCGCCGTCGGGATGCCCGCGGCGCGCAGCATCGGCAGCCAGAAGCCGTTGGCGATGTTCAGGACCAGGGCCGCATCCGGCTTGAGCACGGTCGCGGCGTGGGCGCACGAGGTCGCGCCGAACGACAGCGTCGAGAGGGTCGACGTGTGCACCCCCGGGGTGTAGATGCAGTCGACGCCCTCGGTGTTCCACGTGCGCCGGTCGTCGACCCGGTCGCGGCAGTACACCGAGACCTTGATGCCGCGGGAGACCCAGTCGCGCGCGAGGTAGCGGACCGCCGTCTCGTAGCCGCCGTAGGTGCTGGGAAAGCCGCGGCTGCCGATGATCGCGACGTGACGAAGCGGCGGGCCCTGACCCTCGTCGTCCCGCTCGCCCGCACCGATCGTCGCCGCCCGTGCGGAGGTGCTCATCGTGCGCCGCGCCCGCCGATCACGGCCGGCAGGGTCAGCAGCAGGAGCTTGACGTCACCCCAGACCGACCAGTTGTTCACGTAGAGGTAGTCGATCTTGACCATGTCCTCGAACGGCACGGACTTGCGACCGCTGACCTGCCACAGGCCGGTCAGGCCCGGCGTGATGTCGAGGCGGCCGCGGACGAAGCCGTTGACCCGGGCGTCGTCGCGCATCGACAGCGGGCGCGGGCCGACCAGGCTCATGTGCCCGGCCAGGACGTTCCAGAGCTGGGGCAGCTCGTCGAGGCTGGTGGCCCGCAGGAGGCGACCGATCCGGGTGATCCGCGGGTCGTCCTCGATCTGCAGCCAGTTCGGGTCGCTGCTGCGGGCCATCAGGTTGTCGAGCATCGCGTCGGCGTCCGGCACCATCGTGCGGAACTTGAGGAGCTGAAACGGCATTCCGCCGCGGCCGATCCGCTCCTGACGGAAGAACGCCGGACCCGGCGAGTCCAAGCGGACGGCGACCGCCACGACGGCCATCATCGGGGCGAGGGCCAGCAGCCCCACGGCGGCGCCGACGACGTCGAGCGTGCGCTTGAAGGCCCGCGACGTGCGCGACAGCGACGGTGGTTGCAGCGAGACCATCGTGGCGCCGTGCAGCTGGTCGATCGTGGCGCCGACGCCGACCACGTCGAAGTGCTCCGGGAGCACCGTCAGGCTGACGCTGGCGCTCCGGCTCCACTGGAGGAACTCGCCGACGGCGGAATCGGACAGCTCTCGCGTGGGCAGCAGCACCCGGTCGACGTTCCCGGTCGCGACGATCTCGGCCAGCGCGTCCTGCGTGGCGAGGCGCTCGGAGGTCGAGTCGCGGAGCCACTGGGTGGGGAGGTCGGCCCGACCGATGAGCACCGTGTCGTGGCGGTCCTGCAGGGCCCGCTCGACGGCGTAGGTCGTGGTCCCGCGCCCGACGATCAGGACGCGCTCCGGCCCGAGCGCCCGGTGATGGATGGCGCGGGCACCCGCACGGAAGATCGGCGCGAGCAGGAGGGACAGCGCCGCGACCACGGCGATCGGCCGCCCCAGGTCCGTCCCGCCGACCGTGGACGCCACCAGCCACGAGATGACGAACGCCAGCAGCGTAGCGTGGAGGAGTCGCGGTAGCTCGTCGAGCGTGGAGGCGGTCACGTACCGTTGCACCCGCGGGTACAGTCCGTACGCGTGCAGGGTCCCGACCCACACGAAGAGCATCGTCAGCACGATCCACCATGGGAGCGACTGGGCGGTGGGGAAGCCCCACAGCGCCCCGGTCGCGGAGAGCGCGATCGCCAGGGCTGCGGTATCCGCTCCGATCAGCAGCGCCTGCCGGGACCTTCCCCGGACGTAGCGGCGGTGGCGTGCGTCGGTGTGGTGATCGTGGACGTGCTGGAGACCGACGGCGCCGGGGCGGTGCGTGCCTAGTTGCGGCGCCGTATCGGAACGCGGCGGGGGAGACGCGGATTTCGCCGTGGTCAGCGAGGTCGTGCGGGCGTGACCCGACGAGTGGCGAGCGGTGGAAGGCAAGGAACCGAGGCGCGTGTTCGCCAGCGACGCTGGTGCATCGCGACGTCCAGTACGGAGTGACGAACAATAGCGATCTGCTGACGAAAGTACATAGTGATCGTGTGAAATATCTCGTCGATTTCTCGGATGAGGTCGTGTAACGTTCGCCCCTCATGTGCCGCCTTTGAGGCTGGACAGCTCGTGTTGGATCTCTCGCGCGTCTACGAACATCTTGTCGAGCGCGTGTACGCGTTCTTCGTATACCGAACCTCACGGCCCGTCGACGCGGAGGACCTGACCGCCCTGACCTTCGAGCGCGTCGTGCGGGCGGCGGACCGCTACGACGCGTCGCGGGGTGGGACGACGACCTGGGTGTTCGCGATCGCCGAGAACGTGTTGATCGACCACTACCGGCGGCAGGCGCGGCGCGACGAACAACCCCTTCCCGAAGGCGACGACGGGTCGCTTCCGGCGGTGGTCTCGCTCGACCAGCCGTCCGAGGGCTTGTCGCCCGCGTTGCAGCAGGCGGTCTCGGCCCTCAGCGAGCGGGAGCAGCAGGCGATCGGGTTGCGCTTCGGCGGCGACCTCACGGGGCGCGAGATCGCGGTCCTGCTGGGGACCACGGAGGCCAACGTCCACCAGATCCTCTCGCGGGCGCTGCGGCGGATGCGGACGCAACTCGGCGACGTCAGATCGGTGCGGTGACGGCCAGGACGCCGGCCGCGACCAACGTCGCGGTACCGGAAGCGATCAGGAGCACCGACTGACGACGCAACGCGCGCGCCCGCAGGCCAGACATCACGACCGCGCGCACCCGGCGGCGCAGGCCGTGGCTGGGCCGCGGGCGCTGCGCGTCCAGGCGCTCGGCCAGCGCGGAGTCCTCGGGGTCGAGCGGGAGGTCGGGGTCGGTCATCGCAGGAGCGGGGATCGGGGGTTGAGCTCCCGCGCGCGGCGGAAGGCGGAGACCGCGCGCGCGTGGTCGCCCTGGGCCGTGGCGATGCGCGCGACGACGAACCACGGCCGCCAGTCCTGCGGGGTTCGGCGCGTGGCCTCGGTCGCGGCCGCCGCGGCGGCGGTCAGATCTCCGGCCTGCTCGGCCACCAGCGCCCGCTGCAGCAGCGGGGTGGCGGCGAACGACGCGGCGGCCGCGCCGTCGTCGGCCGCCCGGGCGGCCGACGGGAGGTCCCCGCGGGCGGCGGCCTCGCGGCTGGCGTCCACCGCCTGCGGAGCGACCAGCGCGATCGCGAGCGTCGCGATCGATCCGATCGCCACCGCGGTCAGCAGCAGCGTGCCGGCGACCTGACGCCAGCGACGCCGGGGCTCCGGCGACGGCCCGGGAGCCTCGGGCGTCGCCAGAGCCAGTGCCATCAGCGTCGTCGCGGCCACGGCCAGTGCGGTGATCTGCCAGTGCCAGTCGATCAGCACCCCGACCGCGAAGGCCGCCAGCGGCGGCCCGACGACGGTGGCGTCGGGCCGCCGCGCTCGCCGGCGAAGCGCCGCGCCGGCGGCCGCCGCCAGCGGCGCGCCGAGCAGCACGGCGAACAGCAACGCTCCGGCCAGGCCGACCTCGGCCAGCAGCTCGAACAGCTGCGAGTGGGCGTTGCGGACGAACCCGGTCTCCCCCCGGCGGGGGTTCCACCACGACTCCCACGAGCCCAGGCCGATGCCCTGCAACGGCGCGGACGAGAAGGCATCGACCGCCGCGGACCACATCTGGTACCGGCCGTTGCCGCTGATGCTGCCCAGCCGGTCGGCGTTGTTGGTGCTCCCGGCACCCGTCTCCACCAGGGGGGCCCGGAACCGGTCCCAGCCGTCGCCGACGCGGTCCGGAGCCCCGCCCGCCACCGCGGCGAGGCCGACGACGACCACCGTGACCGCGAGGCCGACGGCGAAGGCCCTGCGCGAGGTCCGGGGCAGACGGGGAGTCCAGCGGGCGGCGTCGGCCGAGGCGAGCCCGGCCTGGATCAGCGCGGTGCCGATCGCGGCCAGGATCGCGATCAGCAGGACGTGGCGGCCGGCGTCCCGCTGCGCCGCGCCGCCGACCACGTCGGTCAGCGCGTCCGACCCGAGCGCCACCCACAGCACGACCGCGCTGGCCGCCGCGGGGGCGATCATCGCGCGCAGCAGGACCGGACGCGGGGCCGTCAGCGCGACGGCGGCGAGCAGCCCGACGCCCAGGGCCGCGATGCCCCCGCGCGAGAGGGTGAAGGCCAGACCCAGCGCCAGCAGCGGGATCGGCGCCAGCGCCAGCCCGGACAACCAGCGATTGGACGTGCGCGTGGCCAGGGTGAGGGCCAGCGGGATCGCGATCGCCGCGGCCGCGGCGATCGTGTTCCAGTAGTTGAGCGGCCACGAGATCCGCGTGCGCGTGGACGGCAGGAGCTCACCGGTCTGGGCGGCCATCGGGAACAGCGACGGCACCAGCCGCGACAGCGCGGCGGCGACGACGACGACGCTGAGCCCCAGCAGCACGCCGCCCGCCAGCGTGCGTCCCTGGTCGGCCCGCACCGCGCTCATGCCGAGCAGCAGGCTGCCGCCGGCGACGATCGCGCGGGCGACCTCGGTCAGGCCGCGCTCGGGATCGGCGCTCCAGGTCAGCGAGAGCGCGCCCCACGCCGCCAGCAGGACGAACGCGCCGAGCGCGATGCCGCCCAGCCACGTCGGCCGTGGACGCGGGATCGCCCCGGTCAGGATGCCGACCAGCAGCAGCCACCAGAGCGCGACGCCGTAGCCGGCGACGACGTGGACCGGGTAGCCCCCTTGGCTGAACGCGAGGAGCAGGACCGGGCCGGCCCCGGCCAGGACGGCGGCCGACGCCGGAAGTAGTCGCCCGAGCGTCGTCACCGCACGCGGCGGCGCGGCGGTCGAGGCGGTCGTGACGGCGGACATCAGACGCCTATACGTCGCGGCTGTCAGGAACCTGACAAGCGCGGCGTATGTTCCGGTGTGAGCGTGTCGCGCCGGATCGTCGTGGGGCTGTTGGTCGTCGGGGCCTCGTTCACCGTCACCGCCCCCGCGGGGGCCCAGGAGGCGCCCTCCGCTGCGCCCCCCGGGAACTCCGCGGTCGACCAGTACCGCGAGTCGCTGCCGGCGTCGGCGGGCGGCGCGCGCGAGCTCAGCCGCCGGGACCGGGCCGGTCTTGCCCGCCAGGGACGCGATGGCGAGCGACTGGCGGCGGTGCTCGAGCGATCGGGCGGCGTTCCGCGGCCCGATCGGTCGGCAGGGCAGGCACCGTCGGACGGCTCCGGGGCGCGGGGCGGAGGTGGATCCGGCCCGACCCGCGACGCGGACGGCGCCGATCGAACCCCGGCGACGGACGATCGGTCGGCGAGTCCGACCACCCGCTCGGTGGCTCCGGCCGCGGCGGCCAGTACCGTCGGTCCGGTGCCGGTCTGGGCGATGCTGATCGCCGCGGCGGTGCTGGTCGGCGTCGGCCTGGCCGTCCGGGTGCGAGCCTCGCGTCCGTGACGCTCCGGCGTCGTGTCGGGCGCGCCCGACTGGCGCTGGTCGCGGCGCTGACGGTGCTGCTGGCCGGCTTCGGCGGGCCCGCCGGTGGGCCGTCGGCGGCCCAGGCGGGATCGTCGACGCTGCTCACCGGCTTCATGGAGAACGGCGCGTTCGGCGGCGATGACCGTGCGCTCTGGTTGGGGCGGGCGGCCGACGTCGGCGCGGGGAGCGTGCGGCTCAACCTGCGGTGGGACACCGTTGCGCTGACGCCACCCGCCGGCCAGGACCGCGATCCCGCCTGGCCGGGATACACGTTCGCGGCGATCGACGCCGAGGTCGTCGCGGCCGTGGCCGCCGGGCTGCGGCCGATCCTCAACGTCTCCCGTGCGCCGCTCTGGGCCCAGGGCGCCGGCCGGCCCAGCGGCGTCGGTCGTGGCAGCTGGAAGCCGGACGTGGCGGCTTACGGACGCTTCGTCACCGCGGTCGCCCGGCGCTACTCGGGAAGCTTCGTCGATCCGGTGACCGGCGCGCGCCTGCCGCGGATCAGCGCGTTCCAGCTCTGGAACGAGCCCAACCTGGACACCTACCTGGCCCCGCAGTGGGAGAACGGCCGGCCGTTCGCGCCCGGGCGCTTCCGCCAGCTGGTCAACGCCGGGTACCGCTCGATCAAGGCGGTGCAGCCGAGCGCGACGGTGGCGGCGGCGGGGCTGGCGCCGTTCGGCGACTACCGCACGACCAGTGGCAAGCGGATGCCGCCGGTGGCGTTCCTGCGCACGATGCTGTGCGTCGACCGCAAGCTGCGCCGCAGCTGCCGCCAGCGGACGACGGTCGACGTGATCGCCCACCACCCCTACGCGGTTCGCAAGCCGTCGAGTCCCGCGCTCAACGTCGACGACGCCACGATCCCGGACCTCGGCAAGGTGACCCGCGTCGTCGCGGCTGCGCGGCGGGTCGGGAACGTCGGTCCGCGCGCGCCCCGGCTCTGGGTCACCGAGGTCTCCTACGACTCCGCCCCGCCCGATCCCCAGGGCGTGCCGACCGCGCGGCTCTCGCGCTGGACCGCCGAGATGCTCTGGCGGGTCTGGAACCAGGGAGCGGACACGGTCATCTGGTACCTGCTGCGGGACGCGGCGCCGACGCCCAGCTACGCCGCGACCTACCAGTCGGGCATGTACCTGCTCGACGGCACGCGCAAGCCGTCGGCGCAGGCGTTCCGCTTCCCGCTGGTCGTCACGGCGCGCGCCGGCGACCGTCTGCGGGTCTGGTGGCGCGCGCCGCGCGCGGGGCGGCTGAGCCTGCAGGTGCGGCGCGCCGGGCGGTGGGTCACGGTCCGTCGTACGACGACCCGCGCCGGCCGGGTGGGACAGGCGACCGTGCCGGTCCGCCGGACGGGCGCGGTGCGGGCCGTGATCGCCGGCGAGTCGAGCTACGTCTGGAGCGGGTCGCCGGCGCCGAAGGTCGGGTGAGGCGCCGCGCGCTCGGCGGCGAGTCGGGTGCTGAAGCCTCACGATCGTGGCTACACCGCCCAGCGTGGGGCTCGCCCCGCGCGTCAGGCGCTGCGCTGCGCCTCACTGCGCAGCGACGGGGACGGTGAGCGCGCCACGGCCTGCACGCCCAGGGAGCGCGCAGTGTGGGGCGCGCTCGCGCGCTCTGGACTGCAGGGCGTTCGGCGATGCAGCGTGGGGCTCGCCCCGCGCGCCGTGCGCTACGTCGCGCCCGACCGTGCAGGGTGGGACTCGCTC
>CAZMVL010000013.1:0-7036 GCA_964569335.1 uncultured Paraperlucidibaca sp. | reverse complement strand
GCCCCGTACCCGTACCCCGAGTCTCCGCCGGAGTGCGCACCCGCTGTCAGGAACTCGCCCGCTCCGGCGTAGAACTCAGCAACGGGCGCGTCCGCGCCACGCGCAACACACGTAGAGGAGTTCTCGTGCAGAAGAAGTTCCTGGCGGCCGCGTCGGTCGTCTCGGTGGGGGCGGCCACCGCCCTGCTGGCGGGAGGCGGGGCGACCGCCGCCCTGGTCTGCCCACCTGGCGTCACGAACCCGGCGTACTGCACCGAGGTTCCGGACCCGCAGCCGCCGCCGCCCCCGCCGCCCCCCGTGGTCGACCTGCCGCCGGGCGGCGACGGCACCCCGACCCCGATCGACGCGACCCAGGGTCCGGTCACGGTGTCGGGCAGCGGGGGCAACTACAACCTGGTCGTCACCGGCAACAACCCGGTCACCATCCGGCTGTCGGGCGGCGGCAACACGATCGCCGCCAGCGGTCCCAACAGCGCGGTGACGCTCGGCGGCGAGCGCAACCGCGTGACGCTGTCCGGCGCTCGCTCGACCGTCACCCTGACCGGCGCGGGCAACAACACCGTGCGCGCCACCGGCGCGGGCGCGACGGTCCGAGCCTCGGGCGCGGCCAACAACGTCACGCTCGGCAACGGCGGCGGCACGGTCACCGCACCCGGCCCCAACCAGGTCGTGCGCGGCGGCAACGGCGCCGACCGGGTGTCGGTCGGCTCCGGCAGCAACATCCGCGCGGGCGGCGGCCGCGACACCGTGACGGTGCGTACGGCCGCCAACCCCCGTCAGGCGAGCGGTAAGCGGATCCGGATCAACACGACGCGCGTCGACGGCGGCGCCGGCAACGACAAGATCACCGTGCGGATCACGACCCCGGTCGTGATCAAGGGCGGGTCGGGCAACGACGTGCTGGTCGGCGGCTCGGGGCGGACGACGATCGAGGGCGGCGCGGGCAACGACCGGATCACGGCCGGCCGGGGCGTCACGACGATCAAGGCCGGCCCGGGGAACGACACGATCTTCGCCCGCAACGGCAAGGTCGACACGATCGACGGCGGCTCGGGTCGCGACACGGCGACGGTCGATCGGCGCGACAAGGTCCGGAACGTCGAGCGGATCAACCGCGGGACCCGCTAGGAGCGCGGGGTGGCCGGTGCGCACCGGCCACCCCGTTCGGGAGCCACTGTCGTATGCGAACGCGTGCGGCGGGGTGGCTCGGGATCGCCGGTTCGTGGCGATTCGTGCCTTGGTCACGGTCTTTCCGCCGTCCGCCGGTCGGGCCGGAAGGCAGGC
Source organism: uncultured Paraperlucidibaca sp. (assembly GCA_964569335.1). Taxonomy (GTDB): domain Bacteria; phylum Pseudomonadota; class Gammaproteobacteria; order Pseudomonadales; family Moraxellaceae; genus Perlucidibaca. The sequence continues at coordinate 5,753 of CAZMVL010000013.1, read as the reverse complement.
TGCGACCCTGCTTCGGGGCCCCGGAACTCGGCGGAACGTCGTACCGCGTACCTTCGGCGCTCGTGTACAGTAGACACATGGGTTCCCCGGGTGAGCGGTCCAACGGACACGGTGGCGGTGACCACGAGGATCTGCTGTCCCGGATCCTGCGCGAGTTCGACGACCACTGCGATCGGCTGGAGCCCAAGGCGGACGAGTACGAGCGGGTCGTCGCGGCGCGCGACGCCCTGGTGGCCGGCCTAGCCGCGGTTCCCGGGCTGGAGGCGCCACTGGTCCGGCCGCGGGCGACACCGCGCAAGCGCCGCCGGCTCAGCGACGGCGAGATGCTCGAGTCGGTCTTCGTCCACGTGCAGCGGTATCCGGGCATCACCCCGCTGCAGCTCGCGCAGGTGATGGGCTACGCCTCGGGCTCCCGGTCGCGGACGGTGACCCGACCGCTCTCGCGGCTGCACCGCCTGGGACGGATCGAGCGCGAGGGCGACGGCTTCCGCGTCGCCGGAGAGTCGTAGGTCCCGGACGTGGCCGCCACCAGCGGGCAGGAGACGACCGACGTCGTCGAGCTGGAGCGGCAGCTGCGCGAGCGGATGGACGAGCTGCGGCCGGTGGCGTGGGAGTTCGTCCGGTTGTGGGCCCTACTCGACGCGATCGACGGTCGCGAGGTCCTGCCGGTGCCGGCGTTCCTCGAGCCGGTCGTCGCGATCAGCGCGCCCGACCCGCGCCACCAGCGCGCGGCGCGTGAGCGGCAGCAGCAGCGGATGACGCTGCTCGTGCCGAAGCGGCGCTAGGGATCTATCGCGTAGGGCCGTGGGGCCCCAAGCTACCGGTCCCCAGCGGCCGCCCGGACCGCGTCGCTGCGGACCAGGGCGCGGTCGGCGTCGTAGGTCAGCCGCTCCGCGGCATCGTCGGGGGACAGCCAGCGGAGCTCGTCGACCTCGTCGTTGGCCGCGAACTCGCCGGCCGTCACCCGCGCGATCCAGTACCGGACCAGCTTGGGGCGGTCGCGGTGGTCGCGGTAGCGGACCTCCGGCAGCTCCTCGCCCAGCTCCACGTCGAAGCCGGTCTCCTCGCGCAGCTCGCGGACGGCGGCCTGGGCGAAGCCCTCGCCGGGGTCGAGCTTGCCCTTCGGGATCGACCAGTCGGCGCGGTACGGCCGGTGGACGACGGCGATCCGGCCGTCGCGGATCAGCACGGCGCCGGCCGCGTGGACCTCGGCGTCGGGGTGGGGGGCGTCGGGCGCGGGCACGGCGGGAACGCTACCGCCGCGGTCGGGCCGCTGCCGGCGCGTCGTCGGCCGGCGCCGGGTCAGTCGTCGCCCGGCTCGTCCGCCTCGCGGTCGGCCCGGGCGCGCTGCGACGCCTCGCGCATCTCGAAGATGTCGGTCGCCCACTCGCCGACCTCGCGCGTGACGTCACGCACCGCGCCGGTCAGGATCGTGGCGATCCGGCCGACGTGCGTCGCCCCCGACTCGATCGCCTCCTGCATCAGGTCCTTCCGCGACTCCAACGGTCCGAGCATGGGCCGATCCTACCGAGGGTCGCAGTGGCCGGCGTGGGGCATCGCGCACGCAACGGCGGGACCCCGCACGAACGCCGCCGCCGGTTGCCGCTCCCGGGGGCGGGCGGCATGATCGGTGGCGTGACCGCATCCCCCCACCTCGCCGAGCTCCGCCTGACCCGGTTCAAGTCCTTCCGCGACGCAGTCCTGCCGCTCGGGGACGCGACGCTGCTGATCGGCCGCAACGGCAGCGGCAAGTCGAACGCGATCGACGGACTCCACGTGCTGGCGCGGCTCGCCGAGGGCGAGGACCTGGTCGGGGCGATCGACGGATCCCGTCGCGGCGGGACCGAGGTCCGTGGGGGCGTCCTCGGCTGCGCGCCCCACGGATCGCCCGACTTCGCGCTCGGCGCGACGGTCGTCGACGGGTCGCGCACGTTGCGCCTGGACGTCGTGGTCCAGGTCGACCCGGCGGTGCGGATCGTCCGCGAGCGGCTGACCGTGGAGGAGCGCGGCGGGGCGCCCCGCGACTACCTGCGGGCCGACGCGGACGACGAGCACGGGACGGAGATCGCCGGCCGCTACTGGAGCGGCCGCTCGGGGCCGGGCCGGGCCGTCCCGTTCCGCTCCGACCGGTTGCTGACCGCGCAGGTGCCGACCAAGGTGCCGGCGACGAGCAAGGCGACGCGCGCGGTCCACGCCGCCGCGCTGACCGTGGTCGAGGCGCTCCGCTCGGTCTTCATCCTCGATCCGGTGCCGGCGCTGATGCGGCAGTACGTCCCGCAGCGCGACGTCCGGCTGCGGCGCCAGGCCGACAACATCTCGGCGGTGGTCGCCGGGCTGCGGGCGGATCCGCAGCGCTGGCGGCGGCTCGAGCAGCTGGTGGCCGAGCTGCCCGAGCAGGGCGTCACGCGGATCGGCGTCGAGTCGTCGCCGCTCGGCGACGTGATGCTGACCGTCCACGAGCGGTTCGCGGGACGCGAGGTGCCGTTCCCGGCCCGCGTGATGAGCGACGGGATGCTGCGCTACCTGGCCTTCGCGGCGGCCCTGCTGGAGGCGCCGGACGACCACGACGGCGACGGTGATCCGCCCAGCACGCAGCTGGTGATCGAGGAGATCGAGAACGGCCTGCACCCGTCGCAGGCGGCCCCGATCGTGCGGCTGATCAAGCAGGAGGCCGCGCAGCGGCGGATCCGGGCGCTGGCGACGACGCACAGCCCGGCGCTGCTGTCGGCGCTCGACGCCGACGACCACCACGACGTGATCGTCTGCCGGCGCAACCCCGAGACCGCGATCACCGAGCTGGTCCGGCTGGTCGACGTCCCGCGCTACGCCGAGGCGCTGGCGGCGGGGTCGCTCGGCGACGCGGTGACCGGCGGCCGGCTGGAGGGCGCGATCGACGCCGCCCAGCGGGTGGCGGCGCTCGACGCCCTGCTGGGGAGCTTCTGATGGCGTCGACGGTGACCTTCATCGACACCTCGATCCTGACCGAGATCCTGGCGGTGCCCGGCAAGAGCCAGCGTCCGGAGGAGACCGTCGCCGAGCTGCGCGAGCGGGTCGGCGCGGGGCACACGTTGGTGCTGCCGGTGGCGGCGATCATCGAGACCGGCAACCACATCGGCCAGCTGCCCGACGGGGGCGCGCGGCGACGCTGCGCCGAGGGCCTGACCCGCTTCCTCGGCGCGATCGCCCGCGAGGACGCGCCGTGGCGGATGCTCGGCACCAGCTGGGACGCGGCCTTCCTGCTGCGGCTCTGCGACGGCGCCGCCGATCGGCCGTCGCTGGCGGAGATGGCGACCCAGGGCGTCGGCGTCGGCGACGTCTCGATCCTGGCGGAGGTCGACGGCTACCGCGAGCGGGTCTCCCGCGACGTCGCGATCGAGATCTGGACCGCCGACGCCGGACTGCAGGCCTACGCATGAGCCGGGTCCCGAAGTACCCGCGGGTCCCGCACGTCTCGGGCGACTCCAACGCGACCAGCGACGACGTGGTCTGGGACGCGGGGGCCGGCGACCCGCTGGCCGGGGTCGAGCTGGTGGTCGAGGAGAAGCTCGACGGCGCCAACGTCTCGGTCTGGTTCGACGACGGCGTGCCGAGCGTCGGGATGCGCGGCGGAGCCGACACGGCGGACCGCGGCGGTCTGCGCGGCCGGGTGCGGGCGTGGGCGGCGGAGCACGCCGACCGGCTGCGCCACGTGCTCGGCGACGAGCTGGTGCTCTACGGCGAGTGGCTGCTGGCCCGCCACTCCGTCGCCTACGACGCGTTGCCCGGGCCGCTGGTCGGGATCGACGTGCTCGACCGTCGCGACGGGAGCTTCCTGGACACCGCGGCCCGCGACGCGATCCTGCACGCCGCCGCGGTGCCGCTGCCCCCGCGGGTCTTCGCGGGCCAGGCCGCGTCGCTCGCGGCGGTCACCGAGCTGGTCGGCCGCTCGGCGTTCGGGGCGTCACGGGCCGAGGGCCTGATCATCCGGCCGCTGCACCCCTCGCCGGGGGTGCCGCGGGTCACCAAGTTCGTCGACCCGGCGTGGCGCCGCCGGACCGACGAGCAGTGGACGACGCCGCAGCTCAACCGGATCACGGGGGACGGGGAGTCGTAGCCCTGACGGCGGCGCGCGTCGGTGATGCGTCTCTGGGCTGCGAGCATGCGCACGCTGATCGCCACCGCCTTCACGTCCCTCGGCAGCGTCGCCGCGCCGATGTCGCCGCCGGCACCGCGTGATCAGCCGATGACCAGACGACCCACGCCGTCCGGCGGCGCGGGGATCTCCTGCAGGTCGATCTTCACGTCGCCCACGGCGGGCAACTCCACGGGGGAGACGGGCAAGCAGGAGCCCGCCACGTCCGGCTGGTAGGCGGTCGGCACCACGGCCAGCGTCGAGATCGACGTCGTGAACTTCCAGGCGCGTGCCGCGGACATGGACTCGAACGACGGCCCGGCCATGCTGCGGAACACGATCCGCGTCGGGCCACCGGCGAACACCGACATCATGATCGCGCCACTCGGCGGCGTGGTCATGAACGCCGGACCGGCACAGCCCGGGTCGGTGAACAGCGGTGAGGGGCTGGCGCCGAAGGTCCCGGACGGCAACAACTGGCCGGATTCCAGGTACGTGTAGATCCCGCCGTCCGCGGCGAGGACCTGGACGATCGGGAACGGAACCGGGAAGGCCGACGCCCCCGCGAAGAACCCCATCCGGTTGCCGGCCTGGTCACGCACGAGCAGCGCGGCGCCGTCGGCGCCCTTGGCCCCGGCGGCGCCGGTCGTACCGGCCGCACCGGCCGCACCGTTCTTCCCCGCGGTACCGGCGACGTTCCAGGTCATCTTGGTCCAGCCCTTGGCGCACTTCCGCTTCGCCTTGGAGCCGAGCAGCACCTTGGTGGCGCCGGACTTCTTGTTGACGCAGGCGGTGACGGTCTTGGGCGCCGCGGCCTTCTTCTTCGTGGTCTTCTTCTTGGCGGCCTTGGCCTTCACCGCGGCCTTGGCGGTTGCCGACGAAGCCTTGTCGGCCGCGATCGCTGGTGCGGCGACGGTGAGCGACAGGCCGACGGCCGCCGTCACGGCGGACGCCACCAGGGGTGAGCGCAGTTCGAGCATGGGATTCCTCCAAAGGGGGTGGGCGCCGACGGGCACGGTCGGTGCCGTACACCGTAGGGCCCGGCGAGGCAGAACAACAGGGACCCAGGTCCCGCGTCCCACCAAGAGGAGGGTCGGCCGTCGCGGTCGTGCGCAACGCGGTCGGCGCGACGCAGGACGCTCGGACTACCCGCGGACGGCCCGCAGCCCGCCGCCGACGACTCGCGCACCGCCGCCGACGATCCGGGCCCCACCGCGGGCGACCCGGACGATGCTTCGCAGGACCGGCGAGTACCGCGGATTCTCGGTGTAGGTCCGCGCCTCCTCGTCGGTCGGCAGCGACAGCCGAGCGATCTTCCGGAAGACCGTGTACAGCTGGTACGGCAGCGGTCCGCTGTTGTACTCCAGCCCGTAGCGCTCGCAGGCCTCGCGGACCTCGGTCGAGATCTCGGCGTAGCGGTGGGCCGGGATGTCGGGGAACAGGTGGTGCTCGATCTGGAAGCTGAGGTTGCCCGACATGATGTGGAACAGCCGGCCGCCGCTGAGGTTGGCCGAGCCGAGCAGCTGCCGGACGTACCAGCCGCCGCGCGTCTCGTTCTCGGTCTCCTCGATCGTGAACTCCTCGGTTCCGTCGGGGAAGTGCCCGCAGAAGATGATCGAGAAGGTCCAGACGTTGCGGACCA
>CAZMVL010000012.1:16261-73205 GCA_964569335.1 uncultured Paraperlucidibaca sp. | reverse complement strand
GATTGAAACATGTAAGGCGACAAACCCAAAATAGCGCCCGCCACGTCGCGCCCATCACGGGCGCGTGGATTGAAACTTGTGGAAGCTGTTTGGCCGTGAATATGAAGGCTGTCCCGCCCATTACTGGTGTGTGAATTGAAATCACGAGAAGGCTGGATGGTTATACTTAGTTGAGAGTGATTATTTATCAGTTGTACTTTCTGCTATGGAGATAAACCATGAGTTATGTCGTGTCTGTCATGTTGGTGGTGGTAGCCATTATCCATTTGCTGCCGTTGGCGGGTGTGTTGGGTGTGGATCGTCTGGCTTCTCTGTATGGTCTTAATTTCGCTGAGCCAAATCTGGCTATCCTGATGCGTCATCGTGCGGTGCTTTTTGGCTTATTGGGCGTGTTTTTATTGCTGGCGGCATTTCGCCCGGTCTGGCAGCCATTGGCGTTTGTTGCAGGTTTTATCAGCGTGATTTCTTTTCTGTGGCTGGCGTGGTCCACTGGCAGTTATAACGTGCAGATTCAGCGTGTCGTGATTGCCGATGTAGTGGCGCTGGTGTGTTTAATAGCGGGTGCTGGTGCGTATTATCTCCAGCGTTTGGGATGATATTTATCGACAGGTACGGAGCAGCTAATGCGGCATATTCTACATACTCAGGTTGAGACCCTGGAGCTGATTCTGGCTAGTTGGCAACATGCGCTTGGGGATGATTTCGATGCCTACCGCAATCATTGTTATCGCGTCTTGAATGTCACCTTGGCGTTAGCACCGGATCAGCCTGATGGCCTGGAAAAAACAGCAGTTGCGGTGGCGTTTCACGACCTGGCTATTTGGGCCAGGAAAACGTTTGACTATATCGAGCCATCGGTTGAAATGGCGCAAGCGTGGTTGCAGGAACATGATCGTTCTGTATGGGCAGATGAGGTGTGCGCCATGATCAGCCAGCACCACAAAGTTACCGCTTGGCCTGATCAATCAGCCACGCTGGTGGAGTCTTTCCGTCAGGCTGACTGGTGTGATGTCAGCCTGGGTTTATTGCGCTTCAGGCTGGATAAGTCATTTTTGCCTGTGCTAAAACAACAGTTTCCCAATACAGGCTTTCATCGTCGTCTGATCCAGTTGTCAGCACGACAGTTGATGCGCCATCCGTTAAAGCCATTACCCATGATGCGCTGGTGATTACTGATCCCGAAACTGTTTGGGTGTCATGTCTGTCCAGCGCTTAAAGGCACGAACAAAGTTGCTCTGATCACTATAACCAAGCTCCAGCGCTATATGGCTGATGGGGTCATGGCTGTAGCGCAGACGCTCCAGTGCATGACTCCGCCGCAGATTATCGATCAGTGTTTTGAAGTTAAGCTGGTTGGACTGTAAGCGCCGATGCAATGTGCGAGGTGTCATATTCAGCGCAGCAGCCACTTTTTCCTGTGCCTGAGGGTCAGCCAGAAAAGTTCTGGTGAGTTTGCCCACTTTGCTTATCCAGTCGGGTTGTTGGCCTGTGCTGTTTAGTGCTTTATCACAATGTGTGACAGCGAGCCGAACCAGATTCGGGTCAGGCCGTTGAAAGCTTGTGTTAAGCCAGGCGGATGGGAAACGGATGCGTACTTTGGGGCAGTCGGACCGTATTTGAATGTTTTGCAGTTGCAAGATTGCCCGCAGGTTCGGATGCAGGGAAAAGGGTAGTTCCAGGTGCAATTGATGACCATCTACATCACCTAATAATTCAGTACCTATGGCCAGAAAGCAGCCAAGCAGGGTTTCAGTGACTGGCGCCAGCCAGACACCCAGAATGCCATTGTCATCAACACTGATATTGGTCTCGTCGGTTCCCTGTTCTACTGTCAGGCTTAGTAATGTCGTTCTGATTTCGGCATAGCGCGTTACCAGAATCAGCGCATCGCCCAGGGTCGGACTGGCCTGAACGGCATAACCCAGAAAGCCGTGATTGCTGACGGTAAGATGCATGCCCAACTCAAAAGCCAGAGTTGGTGATGAGTCCAGGGCATGAAGATTGACGATTAATTGCAGGAGCGCCTGATAAGACAGCAGATGATCCGGATGTTGCTGTAAATCCGTCAGGCTGATCTGTGTATTTGCAAGCACCTGCTCTGCAGTAAAGCCACGTTGAGACATGAAGTCACAGAGTACCAAAGCGTACTGCCCACTTAACACTCCCTCATTGTCTGTCAGTTGTCCGGCCATGATTGTCTGCTAATGACTAAAATTTGTCTGACCATACTCTATTGCTGCTATGACCATCAAGTCACAGTTTGTACTGTCACATTAATGGCTGAAAGCACAGTAGGAGAATGACCATGGCTTCAATCGATCTCGACCATATGCTGGCAAAAATCAAGGGTAGTCAGTGGGCGTTGGCAGACATTGACTGGGATGCGCCAGGCGCTGAGCTGATTACCCCCGAGCAATGGCCCAAGCTGAAAAAATTTATGGCTGATTTGATGTGGATTGAACATGTGGGTGCCAGAGGTTTTGCCGCAATGGCGAAAAAGGCACCGAACGACACATTAAAAGAGATCTATACCTATTTCCATGCGGAAGAGCAGCGTCATGCCAATGCCGAAATGGCGTTGATGAAGCGCTGGGGCATGCTGGATGGTGATGATCTGCCCGAGCCTAATATCAATATTCGTTTGGTAATTGAGTGGCTGGACAGATATGCCGATGAGCAGCCTCTGGTTGCGTTGGGCTCGGTTATTCCCATGTTGGAAATTGCGCTGGATGGGGCGCTGTGCAAGTTCTTGCTTGATACCGTAGATGACCCTGTATGCCATCAGGTATTTGCGAAAATCAATGATGATGAGTCACGCCATCTGGGCGTGGGCTTTCATGTGCTGGAAATGTTGGGGCATGGCAGATTGTCGCAAATGGTCATTCAGGCTGCCGGTACCTTGATGAGCCCATCCATGATTCTGGGCATTACCGCCTACGCGCCGCTACTGAATCGTATGCGAGATAACCTGGTCAAGCTGGGACTGCCCGAAGCCAAGCTGTATGACGCCATGAACAAATACAAGCGGATTGGTGGGCGAACGGAAGCGGGTCGTCGTAACCCGTGGTTTCAGATCATCAGCCGTCATGGTCAGTGGGTGGTGCGGCGAGACAACCATCTCTATCACGTGCCGGTAGATGCGCTGGTAACACTGACGGGCATGATTCCCGCCAAAGTGCTGCCACCGATTCCGAGCTGGGTCAAAGAGCTGACGTGGAAGCCTGCGGCTTAAGGGAGATCATGATGACAACACATGAAGTATTGATTATTGGGGCTGGCTTTGGTGGTTTGGGTGTGGCTATTCGTTTGCGTCAGGCGGGCATCAGCGATGTTGTAATTCTGGAACGGGCAGACGATGTTGGTGGCACCTGGCGTGATAATCAGTATCCTGGCGCGGCTTGCGATATTCCGTCCAATCTCTATTCCTATTCGTTTGCCCCCAATCCTGATTGGTCGCGAGCCTATTCTGGCAGTCGTGAAATTCTGGGCTATGTGCATTATCTGGTGGCGGCATATGATTTGTTGCCCTTGATCCGTTTTAAGCAAAACGTGGTGTCTTTGGAGTTTCAGGATGCTGACAATTGCTGGCAGGTGACCACCGACGCCGGTCAGGTGTATCGTGCACGATCGGTGGTAATGGCATCTGGTGGTCTGGCAAATCCGAGTTATCCGCGCATCAATGGCATTGATAGCTTTGCCGGTCACACCATTCATTCGGCGCGCTGGGATCATGATTATAATTTTTCCGGCAAGCGGGTGGCGGTGATTGGTACCGGCGCCAGTGCTGTGCAGATTATTCCTGAGCTGGTGAAGCAAGCCGCCAAAGTGACTGTCTTCCAGCGTACTCCGGGTTGGGTGTTGCCACGTATGGACTATGCCTCTCCCGAGTGGAGCAAGGCGCTGTTCAAGGCCGTTCCGGTCACACAAAAGGCATTGCGTCAGGCGCTGTACTACGGTCATGAGTCAATGGCATTCAGCTTTATCTGGAATACGCCGATGACAGCCGTGGTGGAGCGCATCAGTAAAGCTTTCCTGCGTCATCAGGTCAGTGATCCCTGGTTGCGCCGTCAGTTAACGCCAGACTTTCGTATTGGCTGCAAGCGGGTATTGATGACCAGTGATTATTATCCGGCGCTGCAACAGCCTAATTGCAAGTTGATTACCTGGCCTATTGCCACGATTTCACCGCAGGGCATTCGTACCGCTGAAGGAGTGGAGCATCAGGTGGACTGTATTGTGTTTGCGACCGGGTTTGAGGTCAGCAAGGCAGGCGCCCCATTCGCTATTCGTGGATCAGGTGGTCGTGATTTAAATACGGAGTGGTCGCGTGGAGCACAGGCCTATAAAAGCGTGAATGTATCTGGTTATCCCAATTTGTCGTTCATTCTGGGGCCTAACTCTGGCCCGGGCCATAACTCTGCGCTGGTCTATATGGAGTCGCAGATTGGTTATATTGTTCGCTATATCAAGATATTGCGAGAGAAGGGATTACGTCGGCTGGACGTCAAGCCGAAGGTACAGCTGAGTTATAACCAGGCTATTCAAAAGCGTCTGGCGCGTACCAACTGGAATTCGGGTTGCAAGAGCTGGTATCTGACCGAGGATGGTTATAACGCAACCATGTATCCGGGCTTTGCTACACAGTATGCGAACCAGATGAGTCACTTCAAACTCAATGATTATGACGCTGCCTGAGGTTGGCCTGAAGTGACAGATTTTTGGCCTTCAGGAGGCTTGGTTAAACGCGGAGGCTGACCAATACTGAATCTCTGTTCTTATTCAAAGAGATTGATCATGAATTACTTTGTGACTGGTGCTACAGGCTTTATTGGCAAGTTTTTGCTGGAGCGTTTGCTGCAGCGCCCGGAAGCAGAAATTTATGTGTTGGTACGCCAAGGCTCGGAAGCCAAATTTGTCACCTTGTGCGAGCGTTTTGGTGAGCAGGCCAGCCGTCTGCATCTGATCACTGGGGATATTACGCTGCCGGGTCTGGTGTCTGCCTCTGATTTTGAGCGCCTGGCTGGCAGCATAGACCATGTCTTTCATCTGGCGGCGGTGTATGACATGGCCATGGATGACGCCACGGCCGATCTGGTCAACAACGAAGGCACACGCAATGTGGTCGAGTTTGCCAATGCGCTGGGTGGTGATGTCCGCCTGCATCATGTGTCATCGATTGCAGTGGCCGGTGAAGACTATGTCGGTCGATTCACCGAGGACATGTTTGATCAGGGCCAGCCCTTGTATCACCCGTATTACCGTACCAAGTTCCAGTCTGAAAAAATTGTGCGCGATGAAGCCAAGGTACCGTTTCGGGTGTACCGGCCAGGGGCTGTGGTAGGCGATTCGCGTACCGGCGAAATGGACAAGATTGATGGCCCGTATTACTTCTTCAAAACTATTCAGAAACTGAGTTATGCCTTGCCCAAATGGCTGCCGTTGATAGCAATCAAGGGTGGTCGGGTGACGCTGGTTCCGGTCGATTATGTGGCGGCGGCGATGGATCATATCGCGCATCAGCCAGGGCTTGATGGCAAGGCCTTTTTCCTGATTCAGTCACCTGCACCGAGCATGGGTGAGTTGATGCAGACGCTGTTGGAAGCTGCTCATGGGCCTGAGTTGGCCGCCAGTTTGAGTGTTCGGGCGCTGCACAAGCCGGTGCGACGCATTACTGGCCGCTTAAGCCATGTAGTCCCCAATTTTGATGCCTTGTTTGAGCGTTTGGTGGGTGCGCCCCCTTCGGCCATGACCGCTGCCTTTACACAGACTGAATATGACGATAGTCAGGCACGGGCGGCATTGGCGGGGAGTGGTATCAGCTGTCCTGACTTACGCGACTATGCCGACAAGCTGTGGCAGTACTGGTCGCTGTATATGGATATTCATACCAAGGTTAGCTCGCGCGCCAAGCGTAATTTGACTGGCAAGGTGGTGTTGGTCACTGGTGCTTCATCTGGCATTGGTTTTCATGTGGCCAAGAAAGTGGCAGCGGCGGGTGCTCGTGTGGTACTGGTGGCCAGACAGCGGGACAAGCTGGAAGAAACGCAGCGTATTATTCAGCTGATGGGTGGCGAGGCGCATGTTTATCCCTGTGATCTGAACGATATGGACGCAATAGATAATTGCGCTCAGCAGATACTGGCTGATCTGGGGCATGTTGACGTATTGGTGAATAATGCCGGGCGCTCTATTCGTCGTGCCGTGGTGGATTCGTATGATCGTTTCCATGATTTTGAGCGCACCATGCAGCTCAATTATTTTGGTGCGGTGCGTTTGACCCTGAATTTATTGCCTGCCATGGCGCATCGCAAAAGCGGTCATATTGTGAATATCAGCTCGATTGGTGTGTTGACCAATGCGGCACGTTTTTCGGCCTATGTGGCCAGCAAGGCGGCACTGGATGCCTTTGGTCGTTGCCTGGCTGCCGAGGTCAAGCACCGTCATATTGAAATCACTTCGGTGTATATGCCACTGGTGCGTACTCCAATGATTGCACCGACCAAGGTTTATGACTATGCCCCGGCCTGGAGTCCGCAACAGGCGGCCAATATGGTGATGGAGGCTATCTTGAAGCAGCCAAAATCGCTGGCCACGGGTTTTGGGCAGGCTGCCAAATGGTCTTATACGTTCTGGCCCAAGCTTAATGACCGTATGAACAATCAGGCGTTTCGGGCATTTGCCGAATCCAAGCCTCATTGAAGCTCACACCATCTGCTCAGGTCGAACCCAGTCATCAAACTGTTCGGCACTGAGCAGGCCAGAGGCCAGTGCCGCATCGCGTAAAGACAGGCCGTGTTCATAGGCGTGTTTGGCGATGGCAGCGGCCTGGTCATAACCGATATGCGGGTTAAGTGCGGTGACCAGCATCAGTGATTGCTGTAATAGTTGCTGAATGCGTTCCTGATCGGCACTCATGCCCTGCACACAATGCACATCAAAACTGTGCATGGCATCGGTCAGCAGTCGCACGCTTTGCAGCACATTGTGGATGATCATGGGTTTGTAGACATTCAGCTCAAAGTTGCCTGAGGCCGCGCCAAATGTGATCGCAGTATCGTTGCCCATGACCTGACAGCAGACCATGGTCAGTGCCTCACATTGGGTGGGATTGACCTTGCCTGGCATGATCGAACTGCCGGGTTCATTCATGGGCAAACGCAATTCGCCCAGACCGCAGCGGGGGCCTGAAGCCAGCCAGCGCACATCGTTAGCGATTTTGAACAAGGCCACCGCCAGTGCTTTTAACGCACCATGTGTTTGTACCAGTGGTTCATGTCCAGCCAGCGCAGCAAAAGCGTTGTCAGCCACGGTAAATGATTGCTGGCAGTCTGCTGATAGCTTGGTCACTACACGTTGTGCAAATTCAGCATGTGTATTCAGGCCGGTACCGACCGCTGTGCCACCGATGGCTAGTGCTGAAATGGATGGCAGGCTTTGGGTAATGGCTTGTTCTGCCAAATGCAATTGTGCCAGCCAGCCGGAGACTTCCTGCCCCAGTGTCAGTGGAGTGGCGTCCTGTAAATGTGTACGACCAATTTTGACAATATTGGCAAATTCACGAACCTTGTCGGCCAGGGTTTGCTGGAGTGCATGCAGTGTCGGCAGCAATGTTTGCTGGAGTGCCAGTACGGTGGCCACATGCATGGCGGTGGGAAAAATATCGTTGGAGGACTGGCCGCGGTTAACGTCGTCATTGGGATGAACCAGACGCTGGCTGCCGCGCTCACCGCCCATGATTTCCGAGGCGCGATTAGCCAGTACTTCATTCATATTCATATTGGTCTGTGTGCCGGAGCCGGTTTGCCAGATTACCAATGGGAAGGCGTCGTTATGCTGATCGTTGAGGACTTCGGTAGCTGCTGCGCTGATAGCCTGGGCTTTTTCAGCGGCCAACAGACCCAGTTCGGCATTGGTCTGTGCGCAGGCTTTTTTCACTTGCGCCAGTGCCATGATGAAAGGCTTGGGCATGTGCTCTTCAGAGATACGGAAATAGGTCAGAGAGCGTTGTGTTTGTGCGCCCCACAAGGCGTGCGTGGGCACCTCAATGGCGCCAAAGGAATCGTGTTCTTGTCGCATGATTGGTGCTCCATCAATTCGTTCAGTTTGCATGGTGGCTCAAGTCGCGCTATACCATGTCATCTTTTTTATCTTGCCAGGATGTTGCCGTGTCTCAAGCAGAGCTTCATGAGTATTCTGTGGTATTTACCGATCGTGCGCTTAACCATATGTCACCTCGTTTTCAGCAGGTGATGCGCACCATTTCCTCAACCTTGAAGCAGGTCTATAACGCCGCCGCCGTGGTGGTGGTTCCAGGTGGTGGCAGCTTCGGTATGGAAGCGGTCGCACGTCAGCTGGCGCATCAAAAGCGCTGTCTGGTGATTCGTAATGGCTGGTTCAGTTATCGCTGGAGTCAGATTTTCGATGCTGGCCAGATTCCTGCTCAGACCACGGTGTTGAAAGCCAGGCCATTAACGCAGGATGTTCATTCGGCCTGGGCTCCACCACTGATTGATGAGGTCGTTGCCAGCATTCAGCAGCTACGTCCCGATTATGTGTTTGCCCCGCACGTGGAAACAGCCTCCGGCATTATCCTGCCAGATGATTATTTAAAGGCTGTCGCTGATGCTGTGCATGCTTATGGTGGACTGTTCGTGCTGGATTGTGTGGCTTCTGGCACCTTGTGGGTGGATATGCAGGCCTGTGGTGTTGATGTGTTGATCAGTGCGCCGCAAAAAGGCTGGTCGGCATCACCTTGCAGTGCGCTGATCATGTTGAGCGAAGCGGCATTGGCGCAGGTTGAGCAGACTCAAAGCAGCAGTTTTGCTGGCGATTTGCGCAAGTGGTTACAGATCATGCAGGCCTATGAAAAGGGTGGGCATGCCTACCACGCCACCATGCCAACGGATGCGCTGGCTCGTTTTTGTGAGGTGATGGAGGAGACGGTAGCGGCGGGTCTGGATGATCTGAAGCAACGGCAGTGGCAGTTGGGTCATGAGGTGCGCGCCTTGTTCAAGTCACATGGTTTTCACAGTGTGGCAGCAGCAGGCTTTGAAGCGCCGGGTGTGGTGGTCTGCCATACCGAGCATGACATGCTGCACAATGGCCGACGCTTTATTGAGCTGGGTTTGCAGACTGCTGCCGGAGTGCCTTTGATGTGTGATGAGGGCAGCCAGTTCAAGACTTTCCGTGTTGGCCTGTTTGGTCTGGACAAGCTGTTCAATATCAAGCGCAGTGTACAGCGTCTGGAGTCGGCGTTGACTCAGCTGGAGACCAGAAATGCCCTATGATGTTGACTTGTTTGTTATTGGTGCTGGCTCTGGCGGTGTCAGGGCGGCACGTTTTGCGGCGGACTTTGGTGCCCGTGTAGCAATTGCAGAAAGTCGTTACCTGGGCGGAACCTGTGTCAATGTGGGTTGTGTGCCCAAAAAATTATTAGTGCATGGCGCTCATTTCAGTGAACATTTCGCTCATGCCAGTGGTTTTGGCTGGACATTGTCTGAAGCCGAGTTTGACTGGCCAACGTTGATTAAGCACAAAAATGCTGAAATCGAGCGTTTGAATGGCGTCTATCAGCGTTTGCTGGCAAAGGCCGGAGCGACTTTGTACAGAGGTCATGCCCGTTTGCTGGATGCCCATACCGTATCGGTGAACGGTCAGTCCATTAGCGCTCGACATATTCTGATTGCGACAGGCGGTTGGCCACAGATTCCGGATATTCCGGGGCGGGAGCTGGCGATCAGTTCTAATGAGGCCTTTTTTCTGAAGCAGCTACCCAAGCGGGTGCTGGTGGTGGGTGGCGGTTATATTGCCGTGGAGTTCGCTTCCATTTTTCATGGCCTGGGTGCAGATGTCACTCAGGTTTATCGCGGTGATTTATTCCTCCGTGGTTTTGATCAGGCGGTACGTGAGCATTTGCGTGATGAGTTTGATAAGAAGCAGCTGAAGCTGTTGTTTGAAACCGATATCACAGCTATTCATCAGTCGGCGGATGGATCGTTGGTGGCGACTCTGGCCGATGGTCAGGAACTGGCCACAGACTGTGTTTTTTATGCCACGGGTCGTCGTCCCATGCTGGATGATCTGGGGTTGGAAAATACGGCGGTGACCTTGAATAAAAAAGGTTATGTGCAGGTCAATGCGGATTACGTCAGCACCGAACCGTCAATCCTGGCTATTGGTGATGTGATTGGTGATCAGCTCGATGACGGACGTCAGCGACTGGCATTGACGCCTGTGGCTCTGGCCGAGGGTATGGCCGTTGCCAGACGTTTATTCAAGCCAGAAGACTATCGTCCGGTGGATTACCAATATATTCCCACGGCAGTTTTCAGTTTGCCCAACATCGCCACGGTGGGGCTGAGTGAGCAGCAGGCAATCAAGGCAGGGCATTCGATCAAGGTGTTTGAAACTCGTTTTCGACCCTTGGAGCTGTCACTGACAGAGGGTCAGGAAAGGACATTGATGAAGCTGGTGGTCGATGCAGACAGTGACCGTGTCTTGGGTTGCCATATGGTTGGCACGGCGGCAGGCGAGATTATTCAGGGAATTGCAGTAGCGATTAAAGCGGGTGCGACCAAGGCTGTCTTCGACAGCACGATGGGTATTCATCCCACGGCTGCCGAAGAGTTCGTCACCTTGCGTACTGCCAGGGATTAATCCTTGATGTAGGTTTCCAGATAGGCCACGGTGGCACGGATGACTTCGTCGCGATATGCCTCGGTGATTCTGCCGTAGCGATAATTTGAGTGGCGCATGATGGCGTCACTCAAATCAACTGCCAGCCAGGCAACATCGGGCTCTGTTGGTGCCTGTAAGCCACGCATTTCCAGCAACAAGCGCAGTGCCTGACCCAGACGCTGGTTGGTAATTTCCTGAATGCGGAAGGTTTTGTCAGTAACTGCACCGCCCAGCAACAGAATTCGTGCGATGGGTTTTTCATTGTAGTAGTCGGTAATGAAATGAACCAGCTTGGTTACCAGTTCACGCCAGGGCAGGTCTACGGATTCACTGGCAACTTCCGCTACTCTTTCTGCCGATTCATCAAAGTAACGTAGCGATAGCTCATTCAGGATGGCATGTGGTGTGGGAAAGAAACGGTAAATACTGGCGCGTGTATAATCCAGACGAGCAGCCAGAATCGGAATTGAAAAGCCTTCCAGTCCTAATTCCAGAATAACTTTCTCGGCCTCATCCAGAATGCCATTCAGTCGGGCAATGGTTTTGGGTAAACGGGGTTTGCGAGCAACAGCGCGTTCATCAAGGGTTGGCATAGGAAATCAAAATCAAGAGTTAGATGAGCGAATAGTGGTGTTGCCGGACACAAATTGCAATCCAAGAACACACAAAAGGTGTTGAACAGGCGATGACTGTCTATAACAGTAGAATTTTGTCAGATATGGGAGTGGGTTAAGTGCAAGTAGAGGTGAATGGGCAGTGGTATGATTGGGATGAGTCATTCAGTTGCTTGCTGGATTGGGTTGATGCCATTGGTCTGTATACCGACTCCGGTTGCCGCTCCGGACACTGTCATGCCTGTGCTGCTCAGCTGCTGGAAGGTCAGGTCAGTTATGATGATCCCGGCCTTGATCCGGGTGATGATCTGGTGCTGTTGTGCTCGGCCCGCCCAGCATCAACCTTGCGGCTGACATTGGGCAGGTGGTGAGCTACCAATTATTTAGAAGCGGTATTGACCCGCGTTGATGTTGGCAAATACTTCAGCGCTGATTGGCACGTATTCGGTACTGCCAGGCAGCAACACATACAGCGGTTCGCTGGCCACCTTGTCCGGATCAAAACCTTCGGTTTTCAGATTGTTTTTCTGATACTTGAAGGTGCCAGTGGTTTCCATGGCCTGTTTGACCCGTAAAAATACCGGTACGGAGTAGTGCGGCAGTTCACGCTTCAAATGCGTCAGCAGGTTGGCAAAGTCAACCTGATGGCCTTCGTGTGGTGTGATGGCAGCCATGCCTGCGCGTCCATTGGTATTCGGAATTTCAACACCATAAACCACGGCTTCAGCCAGGGCAGGGTGTTCGGTCATGATGTTTTCGACTTCAGTAGTGGACACGTTTTCACCTTTCCAGCGGAAGGTGTCGCCGGTGCGATCCACAAACTGTGCATGACGGAAACCGATTTCACGCATCAGGTCGCCGGTATTGAAGTAGCGGTCGCCTTTCTTGAACACGTTTTCAAAAACACATTTGGCGCTTTTTTCGGGGTCGGTATAACCATCAAATGGTGTCTTGTCGGTGATTTCACCAATCAGCAAGCCGACTTCGCCAGGTTTGACCTTGATGAAGAAGCCTTTTTTGTTGCGTACCGGCTCTTCCTTTTCCTTGTCGTACTTGACCAAGGCGTAGGGCAGCGGCGAGAAGCCCACGGTGTTGTCGAAGTTGAAAATATTGGTAAAGCCCACGTTGCCTTCGGATGAGGCGTAAAGCTCGGCGACCACTTCGATACCAAAGCGGTTCTTGAAGGTGCCCCAGATGCTGGGACGCAGGCCATTGCCCACAATTTTGGTGACACGGTTGTTGCGATCTTCTGGTGACGCAGGCTTTTCCAGCAGATAGCGGCAAAGCTCACCGACATAACCAAAGGCAGTGGCATTGTATTTGCGGCAGTCGTTCCAGAACTCACTGGCCGAGAACTTGCGGCGAATGGCCAGACCGGAGCGACCTGCAATGACCGAGCCCCAGCACACTACCATGGCGGTGGCATGATAGAACGGCAGGGTGGCATACAGCACATCATCACGATTCAGATCCAGGCTGTAACCCAGACCGCCATAAGCTTTCATCCAGCGACCATTATTGAAAATGGCAGCCTTGGGCAAGCCAGTGGTGCCAGAAGTGTAGATATAGAACAGACCGTCTGGACGATAAATCTGTTTGGAGGTCGGTGAGTTATAGTTTGGGCTGCCCTGAATTTCGATAGCCAGATTGCGCCAGCCTGATGGTGCTTCGCCAGCATCAATTTGGGTGGCGGTGTCGGCAAGCCAGTACAGTGCGTTATCACCGATATTCAGGTTGCCTTGTACGTCGATCAGATTTTGTACGCATTCGGCACCAGCAATAATTGCCTTGGGCTCGACCAGGTTCACACTGTGAGTTAATACCTTGCCGGTTTGAGACGTGTTGACCATGGCGGCGACAACGCCCAGCTTGGCCAGACCCAATACGGTAGCCAGTAATTCGGGGCGGTTTTCAATCAGAACAACGGCTACATCGCCTTTGCGCAGACCCTGTTGCAGAAAGAAGTGGCTGATGCGGTTGGCCCACTGGTTGAACTCGGCATAGGTATAGGACTGATCCTGATACATGATGGCCTTGCCATGCGGGTTTTCCTGAGTGGCCTGCTCAAAGGCCCATGCCAAGCCTGCAGCTGTGGTGTTGTCAGTGCTGTTGGCCAGCATCAAACCACTGACCATGCGTGGCATTTTGCGTGCCAACGACGGCAGACGGCGGATGACATCCAGTGGGGAGATCACATCTTGGTGTTGGGACATAACAAAAATCCTGAAGCATAAAAAAGGCAGTTACCAGTGTGTCGCTACGGTAACTGCCTTGATGCGAAGCCGCAAGACTTGACGTAAGTGCTTGCTTGCGGCTAGGCGCGCTGTGAGTTAACGCTTTTTGCCGGGCAGTGTGCCGTTAAGTTTGCAGATAATGCCCAACATGACTTCATCGGCACCGCCACCAATTGAGGCCAGACGGCCATCACGATAGGCGCGTGCCAACGGGTTGTCCCAGGTAAAGCCCTGACCGCCCCAATATTGCAGACAGCTGTCGGTGACTTCACGCATCAGGCGGCCAGCTTTCAGTTTGGCCATGGAGGCCAGCATGGTGACGTTGTCGCCAGCAACATGCTGTTCGCATACGGAATGCACCAGGCCACGCAAGCATTCAATTTCTGTTTGCAGCTCGGCCAGACGGTAGTGAACGACTTGCTGATCCAATAGCGGTTTGCCATAGATCATGCGTGAACGGGCGTAGTCCGTGGTCAGTTCAACACACTTGCCCAGTCCACCCAGAGCGCTGGCAGCACAGAAAATACGCTCTTCCTGGAACTGCAGCATCTGCATCATGAAGCCCATGCCTTCAGCACCAATCAAATTGCTTTGTGGCACGCGTACATCATCAAAAAAGACCTGAGCGGTATCGGAGCTGCGTTGACCAAGTTTGTCGATGGGTTTGGAGAAGGAAATGCCGGGTGTTTTGGAGGGCACGACAATCAGCGATTTATTGTTGTAAGGACCTTCGTCGCTGGTATTGGCCAGCAGGCAGAAAAAGTCGGCCTGTAAGCTGTTGGTGATCCACATTTTGGAGCCATTGATCACGTAGTCGTCACCATCTTTCACTGCGCGTGTCTTGATGGCAGCGACATCAGAACCGGCATGCACTTCGCTGACGGCAATTGCAGCCACCATGTCACCAGCAATGGCAGGGCGCAGATATTTGGCGCGCAGCTCGGGTGAACCAAAACGGGCAATGGCGGGAGTAGCCATATCGGTCTGTACGCCTATCGCCATGGGAATGCCGCCGCAGGCAATGCGACCCAGTTCTTCGACCACGACCATATTGTAGGAATAGTCCAGTCCGGAGCCGCCGTCCTCAACAGGTTTGCAAATGCCTAATAAGCCCAGGTCACCCATTTTTTTGAACAATTGATGGGCAGGGAAACGGCCGGCCTCTTCCCATTCATCAACGTGGGGATTGACATCATTTTCAACAAATTGGCGGGCAGTGCGGCGTAAAGCCTCGTGTTCTTCAGTAAAACGCATGGAGCAACCCTCGCATAAACCGGCTACTTATGAAAAAGGCGCGGCCGTATCGCGCTGACTAATTAGTCACGCGCAAACATAGACTGACTGGCGAGGTTTGCAAAGTGTATTTTCGAGAATCCAGGATAATTACAGGTACTGTGCCAACAGGTCTCTGGCTCGAATCTGTGCGTCCATCACTGTCATGAAGGTGTAAGCCCCCATAAATTTTCGGCTTAAGAACATGAACTCCTTGGGTGGCACGGAAAAATGTTTACTGGCTGCCGAGCGGGCCGCCAGGCTGGTAGCGCGTACATGCAGTCGGCTTCTGGCCCAGCAATAGTCGCCATCGGCATTGAGTACCTCAGGTGGTGCCTTGCTTAGATCCGAGAAAGGTTCAAATGCCAAAAATGCCAGATCAATGAAGCTTTCACGGGCATTGCCTTGCAGTCCATCAAAGAAGCGGAAACCTTTCATGGCATTGCGCATGGCTTCTCTGTCATTCTGGAATGCAGCCTTGGTGAGCCCGCGTGCCAGACTGAGCAGATCATCCGGGAACTCCCGCACCGCGCCGAAGTCCAGCAGGATAATACGATCCGGAGTGGTGTCGCCGTCGCCTAAGCGTAATAGGTAGTTGCCAAAATTGGGGTCGGTTTGAATCTGTCCCCACAAAAACACTTCTTTACAGCAAATATCGAGTGCAGCGGTGGCAATGGCGTTGCGACGTTGAGGTGACAAGGCCAGTACTGTAGGGCTGTTGACCGGCACACCTTGCTCGTATGACATCACCAGCAAACGTTCGGTGCAGTATTCCGAGAAAATTTGCGGAACAATGAAACGATCATCATCTTTCAGATAATCGCGGAAATGTCGTGTGGTTTCGGCTTCCAGTGGATAGTTCACTTCACGATGCATCATGTGGCGCACTTCATCCAGCCACTCATCAAAGTCACGGGTTTGTGGCACGGCCCGGGTGAGCTTGAGCATATGGGTGACCAATGCCAGATCGGAGTCAATGGCATCGGCTACGCCGGGGTACTGGATTTTGAGTACCAGTTCTTTGCCATCACTGCGTCGACGTGCGCGATGGACCTGTGCCAGTGATGCAGCACCTAATGGCTCGGGATTAATGTCCAGATCATCAAAACGGTGACCCAGCTCGGCGCGTACAATGGGTTCAAGCGTGTGCCAATGCAGTGCGGTGGTGCTGTCGTTCAGTTTATGCAGGGCACTGGTGATTTCTTCGGGCAGAAAGTGTTCGCCATACAGCGCCATCATTTGTCCGATCTTGACCACGCTGCCTTTCAGTTTGCCCATTTCACGAACCAGATATTCGGCCTGTTCGCCCAATGCGCGTCGGCGTGCACTGGCTCTATCCTCTGGTGCAGAAAACATGGAGCCTGCAGCGGAAGCGGCCAGTCGGCTACCGGCAACTACAGATGCCTTGGCAATGGAAAAGCGACGCTCAAATGCCCCTGTTTTCAGGCGAGAGAGGCGATCATCAGACATACATGGCTTCCTTGGTGACAGCAATAATGTGGGGTAGTTTAACGTAAGTCAGTGCAGGCGTAGCCAGCAATCGTCTTGTTGACTGACGCGACCATCTGCCGCCAGCTTGATGAGATGAGCCAGCAGGCTGAAGCGGGCAACCGGATGCAACCAGGGTTGTACGTCGTCATAGACCTGCTCAACCAGTTGCATCAGAGTCTGTGTACTGCCGACGGTAAAGCGTTCGAGAATTTTGGCTTCACGTTGCAGGCGATGTTGAATGGTGCCGCGAATAACAGTCTCTGCATTCAGCATGACTTTGCCGTGACCCGGCAGAATGGCTTCGACGGGTAGAGGCAGTAATTTCTCCAGTGAAGCCAGATAATCGGCAAGGCGTCCATGTGGTGGAATGATGACGACGGTGGAGCCTTGTATGAGGTGATCTCCAGTAATTAACCAGCCTTCGTCCGGACAAAAGAAGCAGAGGTGGTTCTCGACGTGGCCAGGTGTGGCAATGACCTGTATGGGCCAACCCAGTTCATGCCATTGTTGCTGGTCAGTCAGAATCTCATCTATCTGGGTGTCGCGATCCTGGCTGGGGTCTTCTGCTAATGGCGGGCAGCCCAGAATACGGGCACCGGTAGCTTCGACCAATGCACGGCTTCCAGGTGAGTGGTCGCGATGGGTGTGCGTCAGCAAAATAAATGCCAGTGGCTTGCCGGACTGGGCCACTGCATTCAGCAAGGCAGTGCGATGAGTGCTGTCGTCAGGGCCTGGATCGACAATGGTGCTACAGTGATTGCCAATCAGGACATAACTGTTGGTGCCCGGGCCTGTCATCAGGCCAGGGTTGGCTGCAGTAACACGCCATACTTTCGGGCTGAGCACCACGGTGGTTTCCGCGTTGATTTCGGCATTTGGCCAGTCGGCCAATATCGGGTTTTCAGACTCAGTCAACGTGAGCTCCGCGTTTTGTGGATGCGTCAAAGCGCTATTGCTACTTATACTAGCGCTAATTATTCAGCTTGGTTAGTTAGGGAGTGCGTATGTTATCGGTTGTGTCACCGGCAAAAACACTGGATTACGAATCGCCTTTGCCAGAGGGTCTGGAGGTGACGTGGCCTGATTACCTGGCAGACTCCCAGGAACTGATCGAGATTTTGCGTGAGAAGTCTCCTCAGGATATTGCACAGCTGATGTCGTTATCAGACAAGCTGGCTGCGTTGAATGTGGCGCGTTTTGCCAGCTGGCAGCCACAATATCAGCTGCCAGAGGGGCGTCCTGCGGTGTATGCCTTTAAGGGTGATGTGTATACCGGTCTTGCAGTGGAAGACTTTAGTCAGGCTGATCTGGCTTATGCACAGCAGCACTTTCGCATGTTGTCGGGTTTGTATGGTCTGCTGCGCCCACTGGATTTGATGTTGCCCTATCGTCTGGAGATGGGGACTGAGCTGACTAACGCGCGTGGTCGCAATTTATACGCATTTTGGGGTGATAGTCTGACTCAGGGTCTGAATCAGGCGTTGGCAGAGCAGGGCGATCAGATTCTGATTAACTTGGCCTCCAATGAGTATTTCAAGGCAGTTAATCTGAAAAAGCTGGAAGCTCAGGTGGTTACGCCACAATTCAAGGATGAGAAAAATGGTCAATTCAAGGTGATCAGTTTTTTTGCCAAGAAGGCCCGTGGTCGTATGGCCGCCTGGTTGATTCGTGAACGTATCAACAAGATTGGTGACATCCGTGCATTTAATCTGGATGGGTACTCGTTCAGTGCCGAGTTGAGTCGTGGTGATGACATTGTGTTTACACGACCCGAAGGTGCTTAGTCGGATAGATACTAGCCGTTTGTCCTTGAGATGCTGTGCAGGGGTGGCGGCATGCGATCGAAGGCCTTAAACTTCGCAGCCTCAGATACTAGCCGCCAGAGGAATTGACCGTGTCCGTGGAAACCATCAAAGCACTGCAGGCCGACCATTTTGGTCGCTGGAAGAACCGTGAAGCCATTGCGGAATCAATGATTCCAGTGATCGGTCATATTTATCGCGAGCGTAATGTGGTTATTTCGGTCTTCGGCCGTACTCTTGTAAATCGCTCTGTTATCCAGATATTGAAGCATCACCGCCGTGTGCGCATGATTGCCGGTGACCTGTCTGTGGTCGACACTTACCCCGTGCTGGAAGTTGTCAAAGATCTGAATCTGGGCCCATGTATTGTTGATATTGGTCGGATTGCCATTGATTTCCGTGAGAAGGGCCAAGGCCAGGATCTGCGCTCATTTGTTGAAGCAGCAGTCAAGCCTGGTTTTGATGCAGAAGCGCATGGTGAGCCTACTGATGTCGTACTGTATGGCTTTGGTCGCATTGGTCGTATTCTGGCGCGTTTGCTGATCGAAAAAGCGGGTCTGCAAGGTGGTCTGCGTCTGCGTGCCATCGTGGTGCGCAGAACAACCGATGGTGATCTGTCCAAACGTGCATCCTTGCTGCGTCGTGACTCCATTCATGGTCCTTTTGAAGGCACGATTGCGATTGATGAAGAAAATGAAGCCATTATTGCCAATGGCAACTTCATCAAGGTGATTTATGCCAGCCAGCCGGAAGATATTGATTACACCGCGTATGGCATCAAGAACGCATTGCTGATTGATAATACGGGCAAGCTGAAAGACGAAGCTGGCCTGGGTCGCCATCTGACCTGTGCCGGTATTGATCGCGTGATCCTGACAGCACCAGCCAAGGGCGACATCAAGAATATTGTGTTTGGTGTGAACAATGATAGCGTGACCGATGCCGACCGTATCTTGTCAGCTGCCAGCTGTACCACTAATGCCATCACGCCGGTGCTGAAAGTCATGAATGATCAGTACGGTATTGAAGCTGGTCATGTAGAGACAGTGCATTCTTTCACCAATGATCAGAACCTGATTGACAACTATCACAAGGCTGATCGTCGTGGTCGTTCGGCGGTATTGAACATGGTGATTACCGAGACGGGTGCGGCCAAGGCAGTTGCCAAGGCCTTGCCTGAGCTGCTGGGCAAGCTGACCGGTAATTCGATTCGTGTGCCGACGCCTAATGTGTCCATGGCCATTTTGAGCCTGTCTTTGCAAAAGGCGGCCAGCAAGGATGAGATCAACGAGTTCCTGCGTCAGGTTTCTTTGCACTCTGCGCTGCAGGAGCAAATCGATTTTACCAATTCGACGGAGGTCGTATCGTCTGACTATATCGGTTCGCGTTCAGCTGGCGTGTTCGATGCGCAGGCCACCATCGTCAATGGTAACCGTGCCAACCTGTATGTCTGGTATGACAATGAAATGGGCTATAGCTGCCAGGTTTTGCGCTTGGCCGAGCAGGTGGCGGGTACGCACTATATTAATTTGCCATTGGGCATTTAATGTTAAAAAGCAGCCGGATTAATTCCGGCTGCTTTTTAACGGATAAGACAAAGGGATAACCCGAGCCGGATAGAAAGCGGTCGTGATAGTGCATTGATGCGCTACATTCCGCTATAATTCGCGACGAAAAGTAGGGGTATTTGCCCAGCTGCCGACCACTTTGTGCAGCGTTGCAGTACCTGAAAACAGTATTTACACCTTAACCATTAACTTAATAGCTTGCCGGATACCACCATGATCAAGATCAAGCGAGGTCTGGATGTTCCTATTGCAGGAGCGCCCGCTCAGCAGGTTGGTAATAGTCCCAAAGTACGCTCTGTTGCTATTCTTGGCACGGACTATCCAGGACTAAAACCCACCATGAAAGTGGCCGAAGGTGACCGTGTTGTTCGCGGCCAACCTTTATTTGCCGATAAAAAGAACCTGGAGGTTCTCTTTACTGCACCAGCGACTGGTCGTGTTCGCGCCATCAATCGCGGGCCAAAGCGCGTCTTCTTATCATTGGTTATTGATATTGAAGAAGGCAGTAACGATGCCATCGAGTTCAAATCGTATGATCGCAGTGGCTTGGCTGCCTTGAGCGATGTTGAAGTTGAAGCGCAACTGGCAACTTCGGGTTTGTGGACTGCCTTACGTACACGTCCTTTCAGTAAGGTGCCTGCATTTGGTTCGCGTCCGGTGGCAATTTTTATTAATGCTATGGATACCAACCCTCTGGCGGCTAACCCAGAGCCGATTATTCAGCAAAATCAACAAGCTTTTGTTGATGGTGTGACCGTGCTGACTAATCTCAGCGGCACAATTTATGTCTGTAAAGCACCGGAAGCTCAGTTTGATGCGGGCCCTGCAACGGTTGAAACCTTTGTTGGTCCGCACCCAGCCGGTCTGGTTGGGACGCATATTCACTTCCTGGAGCCAGTATCAGCTACTCGCACGGTATGGCACCTGAACTACCAGGACGTGATTGCGATTGGTCAACTGTTTGTGACAGGTCAGCTGAACAGCCAGCGTACAATCGCCTTGGGCGGCCCAGTGGTTAAACAACCACGCCTGCTTGATACGTTAGTGGGTGCATCATTGGCTGACCTGGTTGCTGGTGAGTTAGAAGCTGGCGAAAACCGTGTTATTTCAGGCTCTGTTTTGAGTGGTCACAAAGGTGAGGGCTCAGAGGCCTATCTAGGTCGTTATCACCTGCAAGTGTCTGCTTTGGCTGAAGGTCGTGAGCGTGAGCTGATGCATTACTTCCGCCCCGGCACACATCGTTCGTCAGTGCTTAATCTGTATTTAGGCAAGTTCTTGCGCAAAACTTTTCCAATGACCACATCCACCAATGGTTCGGAACGCGCCATGGTGCCGGTGGGTACTTATGAAGCGTTAATGCCGCTCGATATCTTGCCAACGCAATTACTGCGTAGCCTATTGGTTGGTGATAGCCAGGCCTCACAAGAGCTGGGCTGCTTGGAGCTCGATGAAGAAGATCTGGCATTGTGCACCTATGCCTGCCCCGGCAAATATGAATTTGGCCCTGTGCTGCGCGATATGCTCAGCGATATCGAGAAGGAGGGTTGATTGGTGAACTGGCTTAAAAACAAACTCGAGGCAATGGAGCCTGACTTTCAAAAAGGCGGTAAGCACCAGAACTGGGCCGCCCTTTTTGAAGCAATCGACACCTTCTTCTTTAGCCCCAAGAAAGTAACTCATGCCGCTGCTCATGTGCGTGATTCAATTGATTTGAAGCGCATCATGATTCTGGTTTGGGCCTGTACGTTCCCTGCCATGTTCCTGGGCATGTGGAATATTGGTAATCAAGCGCTGACCGTACTGAATAATGTGCCTGGCGCAACGCCTGAAATGGCAACGGACGTATGGCGTGTAGCGCTTATCAGTCTGGTGGCGGGTTTTGATGCCAATAGCTGGTGGGACTCTATCGTTTATGGCGCTACTTATTTCCTGCCCATTTATCTGACTACATTTATTGTGGGTGGTTTTTGGGAGGTGTTGTTTGCTCAAAAACGTGGTCATGAAGTTAATGAAGGCTTCTTTGTCACTTCGGTGTTGTTTGCACTGGTGTGTCCGGCCTCCATTCCGTTATGGCAAGTAGCTTTGGGTATTACGTTCGGCGTAGTCGTGGCCAAGGAAATCTTTGGTGGTACTGGTAAAAACTTTGTTAACCCCGCGTTAACTGGCCGTGCTTTCTTATTCTTTGCCTATCCCGCACAAATTTCGGGTGACACCGTTTGGACGGCTGTAAAGCCTGAGCTTTGGGCGCAGGCTGTAGATGGTTACACCGGCGCTACAGCGCTTGGTCAAGCCAAAGCGTTTGGTCTTGAAACCATGCAGCGTATTGGTGATGGCGGCATGCAAGCTATTACCTGGATGGATGCCTTTATCGGCAATATTCCGGGCTCCATGGGTGAAGTCTCTACCTTGGGTATCTTTATTGGTGGTGCAATCCTGCTGTTCACTCGTATTGCTTCGTTCCGCATTATGGGTGGCGTCATGATTGGCATGATTGCCACATCGATGCTGTTTAACCTCATTGGCTCTGACACCAACCCGATGTTTGCTACTCCGTGGTATTGGCATCTGGTACTTGGTGGTTTTGCTTTCGGCATGGTGTTTATGGCCACTGACCCCGTGTCTGCGGCTCACTCCAATACGGGGCGCTGGTGTTTTGGTATTTTGATTGGTGTCATGGTGGTGTTGATTCGTGTGGTTAACCCTGCATATCCAGAAGGCATGATGTTGGCTATTTTGTTTGCCAACTTGGTAGCGCCGTTGTTTGACTACTTTGTTGTGCAAGCAAATATCAAGCGGAGGGCATCACGCAATGTCTAAAGAATCCAATGTAAAAACCGTGATGGTGGCCACTGGCTTGTCAGTGATTTGTTCGATTGCATTGGCAACGGCGGTTACGGTTTTAAAGCCAATCCAGTTGGAGAATCAGGCGCTTGACAAGCAACGCAAGATTTTGGCTGCTCTTGGTGTACTGGAAGAAGGTAAGGGTACATCAGCTCAGGTAGGTGAAGAGTTTGCCAAATTAGAGCGCTATTTGGTCAATATGCAAACGGGCGAATATCGTCAAATCAGTCTTGATGATCGTTTTGATATGCGCCGTGCCGCGAAAGAGCCAGCGACGATGCTCCGTATCGCGCCCGAGCATGATATTGCTGGCTTGCGTCGCATGTCATTAGAGTCTGACGTTTATGTGCTGCGTGGTGAAGGCGATGATGCAAGCATCGTTTTACCCGTTGCCGGTTATGGTTTGTGGTCGACACTATATGGTTATTTGGTGCTTAAGCAGGATGCCAATACTGTTGTGGGTATTACCTTTACCGAGCATGCCGAGACCCCTGGTTTGGGTGGTGAAGTGGATAACCCTCGCTGGAAAGCGACGTGGACGGGTAAGCAGGTCTATAACGATGCCGCTGAACCGGTGTTAGGTCTCCATAAAAATGTTGATCTCAGCCGTAGTGATGCAATTTATAAAGTAGATGCCTTATCTGGTGCGACATTGACCAGCAATGGTGTGAGTAATCTCGTGAAGTTCTGGATGGGTGATATGGGCTTCAAGAAGTTTCTCGACAACGTGCGTGAATCAGGAGTTTGACCATGTCTGAAGCGACTTCAATCAAGGACATCGTCCTTCGTCCCGTTTTGCATACCAATCCTATCGTTTTTCAAGTGTTGGGGATTTGTTCTGCGTTGGCGGTGACTACCAATATGAAAACGGCTGTGGCCATGTCTATTGGTTTAACCGTTGTGACCATGTTCTCTAGCCTGTTTGTTTCGATGATTCGCGGCATCATCCCCAATTCCATCCGTATTATTGTGCAGATGGTTATTGTGGCATCGCTCGTTATTATCGTTGATCAGTTCTTGCAGGCATTCGCCCCGGCTATTTCCAAGCAAATGTCGGTATTTGTGGGTTTGATTATTACCAATTGCATTGTGATGGGTCGTTTAGAGGCTTTTGCAATGAAAAACACGCCGGGCATGAGTATGCTCGATGGTTTGGGTAATGGTTTGGGCTATTCCGCAATTTTGTTATTGGTAGGTACGGTGCGTGAGATTCTGGGCTCCGGAACCTGGTTTGGCTTGACCGTGTTGCAAACCGTTAACAATGGTGGCTGGTATGTACCAAATGGTCTGATGCTGTTGCCCCCATCAGCGTTTTTCTTGATTGGTCTGATGATTTGGGGATTGCGCTCGTGGAAACCCGAGCAGCAAGAAAAAGATGAGTTTGCGATCGTGCCAAACTCTAAAGCACAGTCCTCACATTAAGCGGAGCTGATAAATGGAACATTATTTGAGTTTGTTCGTCCGCGCCGTTTTTATTGAGAATATGGCACTGGCGTTCTTCTTGGGGATGTGTACTTTCATCGCCATTTCAAAAAAGGTATCAACTGCGATCTCTCTTGGTTTGGCAGTGGTGTTTGTTCAAGGCCTCACAACACCTATCAATAACGCGATTTACACCTACTTTTTGAAAGAAGGTGCGTTGACATGGACCGGTATGGCAAGTGCCGACTCCCTGGATTTGAGCTTTTTATCGTTGCTGACCTTTATTTGTATTATCGCTGCCGTGGTTCAAGTGGTTGAGATGGTGCTCGATAAATACATGCCAAGTTTGTATAACGCGTTAGGTATATTTTTGCCGCTAATCACGGTTAACTGCGCCATTTTGGGCGGTGCTTTGTTTATGCAGCAGCGTGAATACAACCTGCCTGAGAGTGCTGTGTTTGGCATTGGTGCAGGCTTGTCATGGGCGATTGCAATTGCTCTCTTGGCAGGTATTCGTGAACGTTTGAAATATAGCGATGTGCCTAGCGGGCTCAAGGGCTTGGGTATCACGTTCGTCACGGTTGGCTTGATGTCGCTTGGCTTTATGTCTTTCTCAGGCATTACGCTATAAGGAGTTTTGCATGTCGACTGAATTTATTGTTTTACTCAGTATGCTGATGTTCACGGGTGTCGTTTTGGCGCTGGTGGCATTTATTCTGGCTGCACGTTCAAAACTGGTGTCGACCGGTAACGTTGTGCTGGATATTAATGGCGATCCTGAAAAACGGATGGAAGTGCAGAGTGGCGGCAAGCTGCTGAATACTTTGTCAGAGAAAGAAATTTTCTTGTCGTCTGCTTGTGGTGGCGGTGGTACCTGTGGTCAGTGCCGAGTGAAAATTGTGTCCGGTGGAGGCGAAATCCTGCCAACAGAAGAGCCACATTTTACCCGCCGTCAAATCAAGGAAGGCTGGCGTTTAAGCTGTCAGGTTGCTGTTAAACAAAACATGGAAATGGAGCTTGATGAAGAGTTCTTTGGTGTCAAACGTTGGGAGTGCGAGGTTATTTCGAATGAAAACGTTGCCACTTTCATCAAAGAGCTAACACTCAAGTTACCTGAAGGTGAAGACGTACATTTCCGTGCCGGTGGTTATGTGCAATTGGAAGCACCACCCTTTGAGGCGGAATTCAAGGATATGGATATCGGTGAAGAGTACCGTGGCGATTGGGAAAAGTTCGGTATTTTTGACCTCAAGCTGAAAACAGATGATCTGACGATTCGCGCTTATTCCATGGCGAATTATCCCGATGAAAAAGGTTTATTGAAGTTCAATATTCGTATTGCAACTCCTCCACCTCGTCAGATGAAAGAGTTTCCTCCCGGCAAAATGTCGACTTTTGTGTTCTCACGTAAATTGGGCGACAAGGTGACTGTGTTTGGTCCATTTGGTGAGTTCTTTGCCAAAGATACCGATGCTGAAATGGTGTTCATTGGTGGTGGTGCGGGCATGGCTCCCATGCGCTCACACATTTTTGACCAGCTAAAGCGTCTGGGTTCCAAGCGCAAGATCAGCTTCTGGTACGGTGCTCGTTCGCTGCGTGAAACGTTCTATGCCGACGAATATGACAAGCTGCAGGCCGAAAATGAAAACTTCGTATGGCATCTGGCGTTGTCAGAGCCTCAACCCGAAGATAACTGGACAGGTTATACCGGTTTTATTCATAACGTGTTGTATGAAAACTACCTGAAAGATCATCCAGCTCCTGAGGATTGTGAGTTCTACATGTGTGGCCCACCCATGATGAACGCCGCCGTTATCAAGATGCTGGAAGATTTGGGTGTTGATAAGGAAAACATTCTGCTGGATGACTTTGGCGGTTAATGTGAGTCTTATGTCGTTGAAACCACCCCGTTTAATGGGGTGGTTATTCGGAATCAGCCTGCTTTTAGCAGGCTGCTCTGTTTCTGAGCAGCCTCGCAACGCGACCTTTTCAGGGGTCGCCTTTTTCAGTATGTCTTGGCAGGTTCGTGTCAGTGATTTGCCCGCCAAAGTGAATGCGCAGCAGTTGCAAGTTGAATTGCAGCAGGCACTGGATGATGCCAATAAGGTGTTATCAACCTATCAGCCAGACACTGAGTTGATGCGTTTTAACGCCGCTGATGTGAATCAATGGATTGTTGTCAGTGATATGTTGCTGAGCACGGTTCGTTCGGCTGTCGTCGTCAGTGCAAAAACACAGGGACGATATGACATGACAGTCGGCCCTCTGGTGAATTTATGGGGGTTCGGCCCGCAGGCAAGGCCAGAGCGCATCCCGTCAGACGCAATGATAGCTGCTGCAAAGGCACAGATAGGCTGGGAGGCTCTGGTAATTGATCAGACCGGCTCTCGTCTTAAAAAGCTCAAACCAGTACATCTTGATGCGTCTTCACTCGGTGAGGGTGTTGGTGTACAGGTGCTGGAAGCGGTTTTGCAGCGTCACGGGATGAGGAATTATCTGGTGTCGGTGGCAGGCGTTACATTGGCAAAAGGTGTGCGCAGTGATGGTATGCCTTGGCGTGTTGCAGTAGAAGTGCCTGATGGCAGTGGTAAGCCGTTGTTTGCGTTACCTTTGCGTGATGCAGTGATTTCAACCTCAGGCTCTTATCGTAATTATTATGAGTTGGATGGTGTGCATTACTCTCACACCATTGATCCATTAACAGGTTATCCGGTTCGCCATAAAGGTGTTTCAGTGACAGTAGTGCTGGAGGGTGTGACTCCTGTTATGGTGGATGCGTGGGCGACTGCGCTGAATGTATTAGGGCCACAGGCAGGCTTGGCTCTTGCCGAGCAAGAGGGTTTAGCGGCTCATTTTGTGGAAAAGTCAGCTGATGGTTTTATTGGTACTCAAAGTTCGTTTTTTGGACGATTTTTGACGGCGGAGTAGAGTATATGGCCTTATTTTTTGTGATTTTCTCGTTCATTTTGCTGGTGATATTAGCGATGGCTGTTGGTGTATTGAACGGTCGTGAGCCGATCAAGGGCTCTTGTGGCGGCTTGAATCGTTTAGGGCTTCGCGATGGCGAGTGTCCGGTGTGTGGCGATAATCCCGCCAAGTGCGAGAGCAATGACGCTAAAAGCACTGTGGCGGTAAAGGCAGCAGAGCTGGGCAAGGATATTACGCGCTAGTTCAGAAAATACTGACGCGTCCGATCAGGATGTCGCGATACATCACAAAATCACCGGCCAGACTATACAAAGGATGTTTGAACGTGGCCGGGCGGTTGTGCTCAAAAAAGAAGTGTCCCACCCAGGCAAAACCATAGCCCACCAAGGGCAGCGCCCATAACAGCAGCCACTGTCCACTGATCATCGTGGTTAAAATCAGTGCGATGACCAGTGTTGTGCCAACAAAGTGCAGGCGTCGACAGGTGATGTTGCTGTGCTCTTGCAGATAGAACGGGTAAAACTCGCGGAAGCTGTTAAAACGTTCAGTAGACATATTTCCCTCCTTAAAACTTTCTTGTATTGGTTGCTCGTCAGGTGATGAGCATTATTGTCATCGACTTGAGTTCTTCTGTCATTGCGAAACAGTTCCAGTCAGGTGAAAGTCTACCTGCTATTGGTGACCATAAGGTCATTTTACCCGTTCCTAAACACTGAGGACATTCCACCATGACGGAAGCCCTGATTTTTGATGCTGTGCGTACCCCGCGCGGCAAAGGCAAAAAAGATGGTTCGTTGCATACAGTCAAGCCAGTTGATCTGGTTGTTGGTTTGATGCACGCATTAGAAGAGCGCAATGGTAGCGACATCAAGCAATATGTTGATGATGTGGTATTGGGCTGTGTAACGCCGGTCGGTGATCAAGGTGCTGACGTTGCCAAAACAGCTGCACTTAAAGCCAAATGGCCTCATGAAACAGCCGGTGTCCAGCTCAATCGTTTTTGTGCTTCAGGTCTTGAGGCAGTCAATCTCGGGGCGATGAAAGTTCGTTCGGGCTTTGAGGATTTAGTGGTAGTGGGTGGTGTGGAGTGCATGTCGCGCATTCCCATGGGTTCTGACGGTGGTGCCTGGGCAATGGATCCGGCCACCAATCTGGAGACTGGTTTCGTGCCCCAGGGCATTGGAGCCGACCTGATTGCAACACTGGAAGGTTTTAGTCGTACTGACGTAGATACTTTTGCCGTTGAGTCACAAAAGCGCGCCGCCAATGCACGTGCTCAAGGCTATTTCAAAGGTTCGGTGGTGCCGGTAAAAGACCTGAATGGTCAGGTTGTATTGGCCGAAGATGAGTTTATCAAGCCTGACTCTACGGTAGAAAAGCTGGCCGGTCTGCAGCCGTCATTCATGATGATGGGTGAGATGGGTGGTTTTAACGCAGTGGCTTTGCAGAAGTATCACTGGGTCGAAAAGATTGATCATGTACACACCGCAGCCAACTCGTCAGGCATCGTTGATGGTGCGGCATTGATGCTGATTGGTAATGAAGCAACTGGCCAGAAACTGGGCCTGAAGCCTCGTGCACGCATCATTGCTACCGCTGTCAGTGGCGCTGACCCTACCATCATGTTGACCGGTCCAGCTCCGGCTGCTCGCAAGGCGCTGGCCAAAGCAGGTCTGACTGCCAGTGATATTGATCTGTGGGAAATCAATGAAGCCTTTGCGGCGGTGGCCATGCGATTCATGAAGGACATGGGCATCAGCCATGATGTGACCAACGTCAACGGTGGTGCGATTGCCATGGGCCATCCTCTGGGTGCAACAGGCTGCATGATTGTCAGCATATTGCTCGATGAGCTGGAACGTCGCAATTTGAAGCGTGGCCTGGCGACGCTGTGTGTCGGTGGCGGCATGGGCATTGCCACCATCATTGAGCGCGTATAAGCGCCATCCCATAACCGGATTACGAGAGAAATTAAGATGACACAGAGCTCTATTCGCTGGGAAAAAGACGCGGACAATATTGTTACGCTGACCCTGGATGACCCTAATCAATCTGCCAATACCATGAACCAGCTGTATCGTCAGTCCATGGGCGAGGCGGTACAACGCCTGGTGGCAGAAAAAGACAGTATTGCCGGTGTTATTGTAACGTCGGCCAAGAAAACATTCTTTGCCGGTGGTGACTTGCGTTTGCTGATTCAGGCTCAGCCGGAAAATGCAGCAGACGTGCATGCTGAGCTGATTGAAATCAATGGTCAGCTGCGTCAGCTGGAAACCTTGGGCAAGCCCGTGGTTGCTGCACTGAATGGTACGGCACTGGGTGGTGGTCTGGAGATTGCGCTGGCTGCTCACCATCGTGTGGCAATTGGTGGCACCAAGGCCGAGTTTGGTTTGCCTGAAGTGTCTTTGGGCCTGCTGCCTGGTGGTGGTGGTCTGACCCGTGTGACCCGTATGTTGGGTATTCAAAATGCGTTGATGAATGTGTTGATGCAAGGCCAACGCATGAAGGCCGAAAAGGCACAATCAACCGGTTTGATTGATGAGCTGGCCACTGATACAGATGACATGTTGGCCAAGGCACGTGCCTGGATCAAGGCTAATCCTGCCGCGCAACAGCCTTGGGACAAGTCAGGCTATAAAATGCCTGGTGGTACTCCGTCCACGCCGTCATTGGCAATGAATTTGCCAGCTTTCCCTGCCAATCTGCGTAAGCAGACCAAAAATGCAAATTACCCTGCACCGAAAGCCATTATGTCGGCGGTGGTGGAAGGTGCACAGGTCAGCTTTGATAACGCACTGAAGATTGAGCATCGTTACTTTGTGCATCTGGCCACTGGCAAACAGGCCAAAAACCAGATCAAGGCGTTCTTCTTTGATTTGCAGAAAATCAATGGCGGCGGCTCACGCCCCAGCAAAGAGCAGTATCCAGCCTGGAAAGCCACCAAGGTGGGTATTCTGGGTGCTGGCATGATGGGTCAGGGCATTGCCTATGTGGCAGCGACTGTGGGTATTCAGGTGGTGTTGCTGGATCAGACCGTAGAAGCGGCTGAGCGTGGCAAGGCATACAGCAAAGGCTTGCTGGACAAGCGTGTCAGCAAGGGTCGTCTGGATGCTGCCAAGGCAGAAGCAGCGTTGGCGCTGATTCAAACCACCGATAATCATGCCGATCTGCAAGGTTGTGACATTGTGATTGAGGCGGTATTTGAAGATCGCGCCATCAAGGCAAAAGCAACTGAGCTTGCGGAAGCCAATGCGCTGCCAGATGTATTGATGTGTTCGAACACGTCGACATTGCCTATCAGTGGTTTGTCTAAGGCGTCCAAGAAACCAGCCAATTTTATTGGTCTGCATTTCTTCTCGCCAGTCGACAAGATGCCATTGGTTGAAATCATTCGTGGCCAGGAAACCTCTGATGAGGCATTGGCAAAGGCCTTTGATTTTGTGCTGCAGATTCGCAAGACACCTATCGTGGTCAATGATTCTCGTGGCTTCTTTACTTCACGTGTGTTCGGTACGTTCACTTATGAAGGTATTGCCATGCTGGGCGAGGGCTACCACCCACAAACCATCGAGCAGGCAGCAGCGCAGGCTGGTATGCCAGTAGGGCCATTAGCAGTAACGGATGAGGTAAGTCTGGAGCTGGGTCGCAAGGTTCGCCTGCAAACTATCAAGGATCTGGCTGAAGAAGGCATTACCTATCCGGCACATCCTGCCGAGGCAGTGGTTGATCGTTTGATGGACGAGTTTGGGCGTAATGGTAAAAAGGCCGGCAAGGGTTTTTACGATTATCCGGAAGGTGGCAAGAAAGTGATCTGGCCCGGTCTGGTAGAGCATTTTGTTAAAGCAGACAAGGTTCAAATTGGTGAAGATGAGTTCGAGGAGCTGAAAGAGCGCCTGCTGTATCGTCAAGCCATTGAGTCTGCTCGCTGCTTTGAAGAAGGTGTATTGACCTCGGTGGCAGATGCCAACATCGGTTCAGTGTTTGGTATCGGTATGGCACCGTGGACGGGTGGTGTATTGCAGTACATCAACTACGTAGGTGTTGCCGAGTTTGTAAAACGTGCGGATGAGCTGGCGGCCAAGTTTGGTGATCGTTTTGCTCCTCCAGCATTGTTGCGCGATATGGCTGCATCTGGAAAAACCTTCGAATAAGTCGTTGGTGGTTAATAAAAAAAGCCCAAGCTTCGTCTTGGGCTTTTTTTATACAAAATGTTATTGGGTCAACTGTTTTAGGGGGCGACGATCAGGAAAAGACTGCGGTATAGTTAGCGTAATTGAAGTGAGACAAGCTGCTGATGCCACCTTCGGATATTACGATAACAACAAATGGTGCGGTTGATACGCCTGTGCCAACACCTAATCGTGAGTTCACTATTGATGAGCTTGCGCAGGCGGCTGACATGACGGTGCGTAATGTGCGTGCCTATCAAGATAAGGGTCTTATTCCTCCTCCTGAAATTCGTGGTCGTACCGGTATTTACTCGAGTGCGCATTTGGCGCGTTTGCGGGTGATCGGGCCCTTGTTGGCCAAAGGCTATACCCTGTCGAATATCGCTGAAATGATTGAGGCGTGGGAACGCGGCCATGATTTGTCGCAATTGCTGGGTCTCGAGCAGGCCATTACGTCACCATGGACGGAAGAAGTTCCTGTTTTCTATGAGTTGTCTGAATTGATGACTGTATTTGGCCGCCAGTTTTCTCCAGAGTTATTGGCACGTGCCATTCAGGCGGGGCTTATTGCTGTTGACGGCGCACGTTTCAAGACACCGAGTCCTCGTTTGTTTAATGCGGGGGTTGAGTTAGTCAAAATCGGTATTCCCTTGACGTCATTGCTGGACTTGTTGACTGGTATGCGTGCCAATGTTGATCAGGTTGCAGGCGCTTTGGTCAAGCTGGTGGTTAAGCATGTGTTTGATGCTTATGGCAGTAACGAGTTGCCACCCGCAGCAGACGTGCCACGATTGGCTGACGTGGTCTGGCGATTGCGTCCAATAGCAGATCTTGCCGTATCGGCAGAGTTGTCGCGTGCAATGGAGAAGGCCATGCAGGCGCATTTGGGTGAACGAATGGATAGCCTGTTTCATTTTCTGCATCAGGGAAATGGGCGT
The DNA here is from genome assembly GCA_964569335.1 of uncultured Paraperlucidibaca sp. GTDB lineage: Bacteria > Pseudomonadota > Gammaproteobacteria > Pseudomonadales > Moraxellaceae > Perlucidibaca. Next base: position 41,249 of record CAZMVL010000012.1, on the reverse strand, counting down.
AAGCGTTAGCGGTCGTTTATCGGGTTTTGTATTAGTTTTGTAGTTTGTCTGTATGAATCAGACAAAATTCGGTTAATCTTGCCAGTAATATTTCGAGGGTTATAGATATGTTGAAAATGGCCAAAGTCCAGCGATCTTTCGCTAAAGCTACGCAGCTGATTGCAGCTGCATCAATTCTGGGTCTGGCAGGTGTTGCTCATGCCGGTGATGATGGCAGTAGTTACGATAAGTACGTGTATTTTGGTGGTTTTTATCTGGAGCCAGATGACGCGCGTCAGCGTGCAGGTAATTCTGGAGGCGACAGCTTCGGCTTCCAGGCCGGTTTTGGTCAGCGATTGAGCGATCGTTTATGGGTTGAAGGTCAGTATTTTGGTTCTACCATTGAAACAGGTGGTGCGGGTACTGATTATTACCAGAATGGTTTAGGCGTTGATTTGCAATATGCGTTCGGTCAGCGTTCAGAGTTTACCCCTTACCTGTTGGCTGGTATTGGTGGTGTCTATAACGATGTGATTGGCAGCAGCCAGGATGAGCTGACACCATATCTGAACGTTGGTATTGGTTTCACCAAGTCAGTGCTGGGCAATGAACAGTTCCGTATTCGTGGTGAGTTGCGCGCAATCTATGATGACTTCCAGTTTGATGGCAAGGATGGCATGGTTGATTACCGCGCAATGCTGGGTGTTGAGGTTGGTTTGGGAGCGCCTCGTGAAGTAGTTCGCGAAGTTGAAAAGGTAGTTATTAAAGAAGTTCCTGTTGAGCGTGTGGTCGTACAGGAAGTTGCTCCGGTAGTAGCGGATAGCGACGGTGATGGTGTGCCGGATGACCGTGATCTGTGCCCGAACACTCCTGCTGGTGCTCGTGTTGATGCCAACGGTTGTGTGATTGAGCAAACCTTGGTGATGCGTGACATTACCTTTGAGTTCAACTCTGCGCGTTTGACAACAAATGCTCAGCGTTTGATGGAAAATGTAGTGGCCTTCCTGCGTTCTGATCCAGAAGCTCGCATTACCATTTCTGGTCATACTGACAGCGTTGGTAGCGAAGCATATAACCTGAAACTGTCACGTGATCGTGCCAATGAAGTGCGTGATTACCTGATTGGTTATGGTATTGATGGCAGCCGTTTAACAGCGCTTGGTTTCGGCAAGGCACGTCCGATTGCCAGCAACGATACTGCTATTGGTCGTGAAACCAACCGTCGTGTTGAGTTCCGTATCCAAAAATAAGTGGTTGTAACATTAAAAAAAGAAAGGGCCCCTAGTGGGCCTTTTCTTGTTTCTGCAGCCAGAGTCGTTATGCTACGACCACTTGGTCATATTGTGAAAAAAGCATGAGTAATCATTCTGTTCAATCTGTTGTTGTCCACCGACAGGCACGCGGTGATGAACGTCGTTTGCACATTTTAAGAGCTGCCTGGCAGGTTATTATCGATAACGGAATTCGAGGTGTTCGACATCGCGCGGTGGCGGAAAGAGCGGGTGTTCCTTTGGCCTCTACAACCTATTATTTTCGCGATATCCAGGCTTTGATCAATGAGTCAATGCAGTTGTTTGCAGAAGAAACACTGGAACGTTTTACCGAGCCTTTCTGGGCCAATGCCGAGAGCAAGTTTGCTGCTTTGAAGGCAGCTGGTAATCGTGAAGTGCTGGAAGAGGGCTTTCTGGATCTGGGTGTCGAGTATATTAGCTGGCGTTTGGCCGAGCACCGTGAGCAATTGATTCTGGAATATGCATTCTGGCATGCGGCGGTAAATAATCCTGAGCTGCGTGATTCGGTGGCTGAATTGTTGAGGCGTTCGGTGGCGTTGATGCGGCCCTGGTTTGAGGCTTTGCAATTGACTAATCCAGAACAGGCTTCCCGTTGTTTATTGGCGACTGTACGGCGTATCGAATATGAAGGTTTGATCGCTGGTGCCATGACGCACCGCCCCAACTGGATTCGTGAAGCATTGAGCTATCAGCTGAAGGCATTGTGGTAAGTGCGTATTCGTGACGAGTTATCACCGGCATGGTGTGAGCGTCTGCAACACAGTCTGTCTTCCCCAGCGACGATAGCGCTTGAACGGGCAGTCGCGCAGGCATATGTGCAGACGTTGGTATTGCCACCAGCATCTCTGGTTTTTTCTGCATTGAATCATTTGGCACCTGATCAGGTCCGTGTCGTGATTTTGGGGCAGGATCCTTATCATGCGCCGGGTCAGGCGCATGGTTATGCGTTTTCGGTGCCGGATGGCGTGGTGTTTCCACCATCTCTGCGTAATCTGTTGCGTGAATTAAGTGCTGACCTTGGTCTGGCAATGCCGATATCGGGTGACCTGCGTCCCTGGGCAGATCAGGGTGTATTGCTGTTGAATTCCGTATTGACTGTGGAAGCTGGCAAAGCAGCGTCACATGCCAGGCTGGGCTGGGAGCATTTTACGGATGCTGTGCTGGCCGTATTGAATCAACAGACCCAGCCCTTGGTGTTTATGCTCTGGGGGCAGTATGCCCAGCGCAAGGGTGCTTTTCTGGATAAGGATCGTCATTTGGTGCTGACCTCCGCACATCCATCGCCGTTGTCTGCCAATCGTGGTGGATGGTTTGGTCAGCATCATTTTTCGCAGACTAACGACTGGTTGCGCAAACATGGTTTGCCGACGGTTGATTGGTCATTACCTACTTCATCTCGATTATTGTGAGTGTATTCGTGACAGATATCTCCGTGTTGGCTCTGGACACTTTAAGTACTGCTTCCGGACATCTTTTGGCAGTAGCAACCCTGGATAGCGAGCGTTCATTGAATGCATTAAACCTTGCCATGGTAGATGCCCTGGCCAGTGCGCTGGATGACTGGGATGCTGATGATCGAGTCGTGGCTGTGCTGATTCGCGGACGTGGCGAGCGTGCTTTTTGTGCCGGTGGTGATGTGCGCAAGCTGACCGAATATGCCCGTACTGGTGAGGGTGATGCGAATTATGCCGGTCATTTCTTCGCGAATGAGTATCGTCTGGACTACCGCATTCATCGTTACAGCAAGCCTGTGCTCGTGTGGGGAACAGGTGTGGTGATGGGCGGTGGGATGGGCTTGTTTTCTGGCGCTGACTTTCGGGTGGTAACGGAGACCACGCGTATGGCGATGCCGGAAATTTCGATTGGTCTGTTTCCTGATGTCGGTGGCAGTTATTTCCTGTCACGATTGCCCGGTCGCATGGGGCTGTTTCTGGGCTTGAGCGCCTGTCATTTCAAGGCAGCTGATGCTCACTGGCTTGGTCTGGCGACTCATGCGCTGGCTGCGGAGTCGTGGCCCACGCTATTGCAGACCTTGCAGGCCAAGTCATGGTCATCACAAGTGAATGAAAATCGTAAGGTGTTCGGTCATGCACTGGCCGCGTTAACGCCGTTGGATCTGGTGCCAGGGCCATTGCAGCAACAGCAGGCAGAAATTGAGGATTGGTGTGCTGCGCTCACGCTGGCTGAGCTGGATCTGCGCTGGCGAGGACAGGAAGCAACTTCTGAGCTGATGCAGAAAGCACAGCAAACCTATCGTGCTGGTTCACCAACCAGTGCGTCATTGATCTGGCGACAATGGTCGGATTCAGCACAGACAGAGTTGGCCGATGTATTCCGTCAGGAGTGGCTGGTTTCAACGCAATGTGCACGTCATCCCGATTTTGCTGAAGGTGTGCGTGCGCTGTTGATTGATAAGGATCAGCAGCCACGTTGGCAACCGGCTATGTTGGCGGATGTCAGTCAGGATTGGCTGGATGGGCATTATCAGTTGCCAGAGGGATTGCACGAGCACCCTCTGGCAGACCTGGCTTAACGCTGGAAGGCTTGAGCCTGCCAGTGCACTACGCTGCCATCGGCAAGGCTCATGTCTACTGTCTGATGTTCGTTGCGTACAACAGCAAGTGCCAGCCACTGTGATGGCCCATAAGGTGCGCAGGCGACAATTTCTCCGGCAGATTGTGTGCCAGCCAGCAGGGTTTGTCCGATAGCAATGTCGGGCTGGCCGGACAGCGTTGCCTGCAAGCATTTCAGTTCTGATTTGAGCTGTCCCCTGAAGTACAGTCTGGCCACAATTTCCTGCCCCATGTAGCAGCCTTTCTGGTAGCTCACTCCTTGTAACTGGTGAGCGTCCAGCTCCTGTGGTTGATAACGGGCTTGTGCTGCGGCATTGATTAACCAGTCACCAGCCAGAATGCTGTTGGCCCACCAGGCGTTTAGTGCGGCTTCACTACGGTGAATGGTGGATGGCAGTTTTTCAGCAGGACACAGTTGTACGAGTCGTGTCTGACCGTGCAGGCGCAACCAGTATTCACCGTCTGCACTAATGCACTGGTTGCTGGTTTCCGGCAGTGCAACTCCTTGTTGCGTCAGTTGTGCCAGAGCGGCCTGTCCCGTGTGTCCAATGACGACCAATGGGCTGTTTTCAATGCTGACTTTGGAAAACACACCGTACTTTTTCAGGCGAGCCAATGTGGCTTCCTGCAAGCTTTGATCGATTACCAGCAAGAAGCCATTGTCCTGGCTGCATAAATAGAAATTACTTTCGATACGGCCTTTCAGGTTCAGCAGGTTGCCAGGGCGGCTGTGGCCAGCGCTGACTTCGCGAATGTCTGTGGTTACCTGTCCTTGCAGGAACGTAGCGGCGTCGGTGCCGGTCACGGAGATAACCGACCATGGCAGCAGTGTTTGCAAGACAGGTTGTTGGTCGACAGACAGGGACATGATGACTCCAAACGTTGGTTCTATTGGCAATATGGGGCACGCTGTGCCAAATACAAGCTCTATAATGCGCAACATTCCGTTAAATAGAGACTCAAGAGCATGACACGTCCGTTTACCGAAGCCGAGCGTAAATTACGTTGGCAATGTCGTCGTGGTTTGAAAGAGCTTGATGTGTTGTTCGAGCCTTTCATGGAACAGCATTATCTCGATCTGAGTGAGCAGGATCAGGCCATCTTCACTCGTATTATGGAGCAGGAAGACGTTGATCTGCTGGCCTGGTTCATGGGGTATCAGCGTCCGGATGATCCTGAATTTGTGCATATTGTTGATGTTGTCCTTAAGCGCCTGGCGTCCTGAACTGATTTTGCAGCCATCTCGTTATGAGCGAGGGCGGCGTGTGCTGATTACTTTTTTGGCTTTTGTCAGTTTGCTGCCAGGTTTTATGCCGCTGTCGGTGCGTTTAGCTGCCGTTGTGGTGGCCGGGATAATGATCTGGGTGTTGTTCAGAGCACCGTATAGTGAACAACAATTGCTGAGCCTGCAGCAGACAGTGACCGAGTGGCGCTTGCAGTTATCGAATCAGGAGTGGTTGCTGGCTACTTTGGATGGCCCCGTTCGTGACTGGCACTACGTCATTTTTCTTTGTTTTCTGGAGCAGGACCCTTTGCCTGGTAGCAAGCCCAGACGCTGGAGGCTGATGCTTTGGCATGACCAGTTTGACCCTCAGGATTGGCGTCGTTTGCGTGTTAGTCTGCGGTGGCGACATCAGTCTGCGCAGGTCAGAGCACTAGATAGGTCAAGGCACTAGGATAGTATCAGTTGGCTCTGTCAGGGCGTCAGGGTAATCCAGGGTAAAGTGCAGTCCGCGTGACTCCTTGCGTGCCAGCGCGCAGCGAATAATCAGTTCGGCCACCATGACCAGATTACGCAACTCCAGCAAATTGCTGGAAATTTTGTAGTTGCTGTAGAACTCATTGATTTCCTGCTGTAGCAGCAGTACCCGATGCAGTGCACGTTCCAGTCGTTTGGTCGTTCGCACGATGCCGACATAGTCCCACATGAATCGGCGCAGTTCGTCCCAGTTATGCAAAATGACAACGTCTTCGTCCGGGTCGCGTACCTGTGATTCATCCCAGCTGGGGCAGGCCGGGAAGTCTTTGGGGTTGCTGGCCAGTTTGGTGTGAATGTCGTCGGCAGCGGCCATGGCATACACAAAACATTCCAGCAGTGAGTTGCTGGCCATTCGGTTGGCGCCATGAAGTCCGGTAAAGGATGTTTCACCAATGGCATACAAGTGGCTGATATCGGTTTCGCTGGACTCATTGACCATGACACCGCCACAGGTAAAGTGTGCGGCAGGCACAACGGGGATGGGCTCTCGGGTAATGTCTATGCCCAGGTCCAGCAATGTGCGGTAAATATTGGGAAAGTGCGAGGTAATGAAATCGGCCGGTTGATGACTGATGTCCAGGTAGACACAGCGAATACCGAGGCGTTTCATCTCATAATCAATGGCACGTGCGACGATGTCTCTTGGTGCCAGTTCGGCACGTTCGTCAAAGTCCTGCATGAAATGTGTGCCGTCGGGACGCTTGAGTATGGCGCCTTCACCACGCATGGCTTCTGTGATCAGGAAGCTTTTGGCTTTCGGGTGATACAAACAGGTGGGGTGGAACTGGTTGAACTCCATATTGGCCACGCGACAGCCCGCTCGCCATGCCATGGCAATGCCATCACCGGTAGCGACATCCGGGTTGCTGGTGTATTGGTAGGCCTTGCTGGCACCACCAGTCGCCATGGCGACAAAACGGGCGCGAAACAGCTCAACATTGCCAGTGTCTTTATTGAGTACATAAGCACCCACGGCACGATTGGTGCCCGGCAGACCCAGTTTGGCTGATGTGATGATATCCACAGCCACCTGATTTTCGAGCAGATCTACGTGTGCGCAGGTTTTGACTCTATCGACCAGTGTGGTTGAAATGGCGCGGCCAGTGGCATCATCGGCATGAATGATGCGTCGGTGCGAGTGCCCTCCCTCGCGCGTCAGGTGTGGCTGATCAGAGTCACCATCCAGCGTAAATGCAACGCCTTGCGCCATTAGCCAGCGAATAGCCTCTGGCCCACCATTGACGGTGCGGGTAACGCTGTCTTCATGACACAGGCCAGCACCGGCAATCAGCGTATCTTGCACGTGACTGGCGGTGGAGTCGGTAGCATCCAGCACGGCGGCAACACCACCTTGAGCATAGTAGGTATTGGCTTCGGTCAGCTCTGCTTTGGACAGTACAGCAATGCGTAATTCACTGGACAGGCGCAGGGCCAGAGTCAGGCCGGCGGCACCGCTGCCGATAATCAAAACATCGTAGTCAAGTGTTGCAGTCATGGAGACGGTCATACCCCGGTAAAGATTGCATAGTATGAGCATGCATGGCCCCGTGATGCCAGTATGCTGGCGCTTTGGCAGCAATTTTTTTATTAAACTGTTGTCTACGCATCAAGCTGGCAAGGCGTTATAGTCGTTTGATTGCAAAGCTGTCTGATATGGCCAGGAGAGTTCAACATGCGTTTACGTCAGCATGGCATGGTGTTGTTGTTGTCATTAAGTTTTGGTTTGGCTGGTGGTGCATCAACAGCCATGGCGGCTACTGATTTTGCGGCCATTGTGGAAGCGACCAGTCCCTCCGTCGTTAATATCAGTGCGACCTCACGTTCACGCGCAGTTAATAATGTGAACGAAGAGTTTCAGGACTTGCTGCGTCGTTTTTATGGTATCGAGACTCAGCCCGAGTCTCCTCGTGCACGTCAGTCATTCGGTTCCGGTTTCATCATCAGCAATGATGGCTTTGTATTGACTAACAATCATGTGATTGATGGTGCGGACAGTGTCATGGTGCGTCTGAATGATCGCCGTGAAATCGAGGCAAAAGTCATTGGTACTGACCCTCGTACCGATATCGCATTGCTCAAGATTGATGCCAAGTCGATCAGTGCAGTCAAAATTGGTGACCCCGGCAAGTTGCGCGTGGGTGAGTCTGTTTTGGCCATTGGCTCACCTTTCGGTTTTGACTACTCCGCCACGGCAGGTATTGTCAGTGCCAAGTCGCGTGCCTTGCCTAGCGAGGCTTATGTGCCTTTCATCCAGACCGATGTTGCTATTAATCCAGGTAATTCGGGTGGACCATTGTTTAATGCCAGTGGCGAAGTGATTGGTATCAATTCGCAGATTTACAGTCGTTCTGGCGGGTTCATGGGGGTGTCGTTTGCAATCCCCATTGATGTTGCCATGGAGGTAGTCGCGCAGTTACAGGCTCGTGGCAAAGTAAATCGGGGTTATCTGGGGGTGGCTATTCAGGAAGTGACCAAGAATCTGGCCGATGCCTATGGTTTGTCACGTCCGGCAGGTGCCTTGATTGCCAATGTGGAGCCTGGTTCGCCAGCAGACAAGGCCGGTTTGAAGCCAGGCGATGTGGTGACCCGTTTTGCTGGCAAGCCCATTGATCTGGCGGCCGAGCTGCCACAGGCCATTGGTCGTGCCACGGTGGGTGAGACCTATGAAGTTAATCTGGTGCGTGATCGCAAGCCGGTATTGTTGAAGGTTAAAGTTGAGCCTATCCCCGAAGAGGCTGCGCCAGTGGCAGAAACTTCAGCGAAAACGCCTGATTTGTCACGTCTGGGTATGACATTAAGAGATCTTCAGGATCGTGAAAAAACACGGCTTAAACTGGAGGGTGGTGCGTTAGTGATTCGTGTGGTGGCCGGTTCGGGTGCAGATTCGGGCCTGATGGTGGGTGATGTCATTACCCGTGTGGCCAATCAGCCCATTAACTCTGCTCGGGAGTTTGTGGCTGAAGTACGCAAATTGTCGGCCAATGCCACGGTGCCAATTACGGTAAATCGTCGTGGTACCAATATTATTCTGGCACTGAAGCTGGAGCCAGAAGATGCCGCACGTTAAGTGAATGGTTTGGGCTTCGACTTTTGGCCGAAGCCCAGCTTTTCAGCTACACTACGCGCCCCTTGCAGAACCCTATCGGGTGAGTGGCCGTGACCGAACTCAAGAATATTCGTAACTTTTCCATCATTGCTCATATCGACCATGGCAAGTCGACCTTGGCCGACCGCTTTATTCAGATTTGCGGTGGTCTTCAGGATCGCGAGATGCAGGCTCAGGTGCTTGATTCGATGGATCTTGAGCGCGAGCGCGGCATTACCATCAAGGCTCATTCGGTGACGCTGTATTACGTTTCCGAGCGGGATGGCGAGCGTTATCAGCTGAACTTTATTGATACGCCAGGTCACGTTGATTTTTCGTATGAAGTCAGCCGTTCATTGGCCGCCTGTGAGGGAGCCTTGCTGGTGGTTGATGCCGCTCAAGGCGTGGAAGCGCAGTCGGTAGCCAATTGCTATACCGCACTTGATCAGGGCCTGGAAGTTCTGCCTGTACTCAACAAGATTGATTTGCCACAGGCCGAACCAGAACGTGTGTGCGAGGAAATTGAAGACATCATTGGTGTCGAGGCTCTGGATGCACCACAGTGCAGTGCCAAAACCGGTCTGGGTGTGATCGGCGTGCTCGAAGCCATGATTGAAAAGATCCCGGCACCAACCGGTGATCGTGATGCGCCGTTGCAGGCACTGATTATTGATTCATGGTTTGATAACTATCTGGGTGTAGTGTCGCTGGTTCGAGTGAAAAATGGCCGGGTCAAGAAGGGTGACAAGATCCTGGTTAAAAGTACCGGTCAGACCCATATTGTGACCAGTGTGGGTGTGTTTAATCCCAAACATTCGGAAACCGGCGCGCTGGCAGCGGGCGAGGTTGGTTTTGTGATTGCTGGCATCAAGGACATTTTTGGCGCACCAGTGGGTGATACGCTGACATTGTCTTCAACTCCCAATGTGGCCATGCTGCCCGGTTTCAAAAAAGTGAAACCGCAGGTATATGCCGGTTTGTTCCCTATTTCGTCTGATGACTATGAGCCTTTCCGCGATGCTTTATCCAAGCTGACCCTGAATGACTCGGCGCTGTTTTTTGAGCCGGAGTCATCGGATGCGCTGGGCTTTGGTTTCCGTTGTGGTTTCCTGGGCATGTTGCACATGGAAATTGTGCAGGAGCGTCTGGAGCGTGAATACAATCTGGATCTGCTGACCACGGCGCCGACCGTAATTTATGAAATCGTCACCAAAAAAGGTGAAACCATTTACGTTGATAATCCGTCACGGTTGCCGGATACCGGCTCGGTGGAAGAGTTCCGTGAGCCGATTGCCGAGTGTCATATTCTGGTTCCGCCAGAGTATGTTGGTGATGTGATCAAGCTGTGTCAGGAACGTCGTGGCATTCAGAAAAACATGCTGTTTCATGGCAAGCAAGTGGCATTGACGTATGACGTTCCACTGGGTGAAGTGGTGCTGGACTTCTTTGATCGCCTGAAATCCTGTTCACGTGGTTATGCTTCTCTGGACTATGCCTTTGACCGTTTTGAAGCATCTAGCCTGGCGCGTGTCGATATTTTGATTAATGGTGAGCGTGTGGATGCGCTGGCCATGATTTGTCATACCGACAATGCGCGTTATCGTGGCGGTGCGATTGTTGAAAAAATGAAAGAGCTGATTCCGCGGCAGATGTTTGATGTGGCCATTCAGGCAGCCATTGGCTCGCAGATTATTGCCCGTCAAACCGTGAAAGCGATGCGCAAGGACGTATTGGCCAAGTGTTATGGTGGCGATGTCAGTCGTAAACGCAAGCTGCTGGACAAGCAAAAAGAAGGCAAGAAGCGCATGAAGACGGTGGGTCGGGTCGAGATTCCACAAGATGCGTTCCTGGCCGTACTAAAAGTGGATAAATAACGAGAGCCTGGCGCTTTATGGATATTGATTTTTCGTTGATTCTGACGCTGGCGGTATTGATTACCGGCCTGCTTTGGCTATTGGACGTGCTGGTGTTCAAACCTGGTCGCAAGCGTCGTTTGGCAGCTGCTCAGGCTGGTGCGGCTGCTGGTGGCTCAGTCTTGCCTGAAGAAACAGAACAGCAGTTGATGCGTGAGCCCTGGCTGTTTGAAACAGCGCACAGTTTTTTTCCGGTGTTGGCGGTGGTGTGGTTCCTGCGCTCATTTATTGCCGAGCCATTCACTATTCCTTCAGGGTCCATGCTGCCTTCACTGGAAATAGGCGACTATGTGCTGGTGAACAAGTTCAGTTATGGCGTGAAGTTGCCGGTGCTGGGCACGGAAATCATCACAATGGCCAAGCCACAGCGTGGCGAGATCATGGTGTTTCGTTATCCTGAGCAACCATCCATCAATTACATCAAGCGTGTGATTGGTTTGCCGGGCGATGACATCATCAGTCGTGATGAAGTGTTGTATGTGAATGGTGTGGAATTGAGTCGTGAGCTGATTGCACAGACACCGACCAATGATCCCTGGGAAATGGTGTATCTGGAATCGGTGGATGGTCGCCAATACACCGTGCGTGAAGAAACCGGCAAATATCCTGCGGGCATTGACTGGCATTACACCGTTCCTGAAGGGCATTATTTCACCATGGGTGATAATCGGGATAACTCCAATGACAGTCGCTTCTGGGGGCCAGTCTCGGAAGATCTGATTATTGGCAAGGCGTTTTATATCTGGTTGCATAAGCGACCAGGCCTGAACATGCCCAGCTTCCATCGTAATGGGGCCACTCAGTGACCGACGCGTTAGCCCGCTTTCAGCGTATTCTGGGATATGAGTTTCAGGATGTGCAGTGGTTGCAGCTGGCATTGACGCATCGCAGTGTATCGGGGCGTCGTAATAACGAGCGTCTCGAGTTTTTGGGCGACGCCTTGCTCAATTTCATTATTGCCGATTGCCTGTATTTGCAGTTTCCTGATCAGGATGAAGGGCGTTTGTCGCGTTTGCGGGCCACGCTGGTACGTCAGGATAGTCTGGCGATTGTGGCGCGTGAGTGGTCTGTCGGCGACTTCCTGATCATGGGTAGTGGCGAGTTGCGTACGGGTGGCTTCAGGCGTGAGTCGATTTTGGCCGATACGGTGGAAGCCGTCATTGGTGCCATGCATCGCGATGGTGTCAGCCTGCCTGCCATGCAGTTGCATATTCGTCGCTGGTTTGGTGAGCGTCTGCTGAGTCTGGAAGCGGGTGATGCACTCAAGGATGCCAAAAGCCGTTTGCAGGAATGGTTACAGGCGCGTAAGCATGAGTTGCCCACCTATGAGGTGCTGGCCATTAGTGGCGAGGCGCATGAGCAGCATTTTCAGGTGTCATGCCGAGTGAATGAAACACTGACGACTGAGGGAGCCGGGGGCAGCCGTCGTATTGCTGAACAGGAAGCTGCGGCCGCTGCACTGGCCATATTACAACCCGCCAAGGAGTCACGTTAATGTCTTCCGATGATCCAATCAGTGCGTTCTTTGGGGCTGAAAGCCAGCATGTTGCCGATTTCCGCTGTGGTTATGTGGCTATTGTCGGACGCCCGAATGTTGGTAAGTCAACACTGCTAAATCACTTGCTGGGTCAGAAGCTGTCCATTACGTCGCGCAAGCCACAAACCACGCGTCATCGTATTTTGGGTATTGTGACACGTGAAAAAACACAGGCCATTTATGTCGATACACCTGGTATTCATGCGGCTGAACAAAAGGCCATCAATCGTTATATGAATCGTGCGGCGACTTCGGCCTTGCGTGATGTGGATCTGGTGTTGTTTGTGGTGGATGGCGTCAAATGGGTCCCGGATGACGAGTTGGTGCTGGAGCGTTTGCAGTCTGCCAAGGCGCCTGTGGTGCTGGTGGTGAATAAAGTAGATAACGTAGACGACAAGACTGTTTTGCTGCCGCATATTGAACAACTGAGTCAGCGCATGGCATTTGCTGATGTGTTGCCGGTGTCAGCGTTGAAAGGGCATAACCTGGATCGTTTGCATGAAGTAGTGGCTTCGTATCTGCCATTTTCACCGCCATTCTTTGATGCGGATCAGATTACCGATAAATCGCAGCGCTTTCTGGCAGCCGAGATGGTGCGCGAGAAAATCATGCGTCAGCTGGGCGAAGAGATTCCCTACGAGCTGACGGTGGATATTGATGACTTTAAGAAAGAAGGTCGATTATTACGCATTAACGCCACTATTCTGGTTGAGCGTGAAGGCCAGAAAAAAATTGTGATTGGTGAAAATGGTCAGCGCCTGAAGCGCATCGGTACCGAATCGCGTCTGGACATGGAAAAGCTGTTTGGCAGCAAGGTGATGCTGACCTTGTGGGTCAAGGTTAAAGGTGGTTGGTCCGATGATGAGCGAGCGCTGAAGAATCTGGGTTATCGGGACGTCTAGTCGTCATGCGCGATGCCAGCTGGCAACCGGCCTATCTGCTACATGCACGCGCCTACCGTGAAACCAGCGTGCTGGCGGATTGGTTTCTGCCTGAGCAGGGTCGTGTGGCCTCCGTGCTGCGTGGTGCCCGGCGTAAAGGGCGTAGCATGCCTGCCTTGTTTCAGCCCTTTTTTATTCAGTTAAATGGTACTGGTGACCTGAAGTCGGTGGTGCACTGTGAGCATGCCGGTGATGCGCTGAATTTACGTGGTGGCACGCTGTTTTCGGGCCTGTACATGAATGAGTTGCTGGTGCGCCTGTTGCCGCGTGAGTTGCCGGTACCTGAGCTGTTTGTGGCCTATGGTGGTGCTCTGGGTGAGTTATCCGAACTGGATGGTCGGGTGATGGCCGAGCTGGAGCCTATTCTGCGTCGTTTTGAGCGTCAGTTGCTGGAGGCGATGGGGCAGGGTATTGGTGAGTCGGTTCGGGCAGATACCCAGCAGCCTTTAGAGGCCGAGGCGTATTATCTGTATTATCCGGCTCATGGCTGGTTGCCCGCCAAGTCGGGTCAGCAGGGCGCTTGCCTGGGTGAGGACATCATGGCAGTGGCGGCTGATGATGTATCCACACCGGTGCGGCGACGCTTGGCCAAATGGATGTATCGCACGGCATTAGAGCCATTATTGGCTGGACGACCATTGAAAAGTCGTGATTTATTTGCCTCGTTAGTACTGAATTCAGCAGCTCCTGCTGCCGCAGCAGACAATAGCGCAGAAGATAGTAGCGCAGAAAATAATAAGGAATCGTGATCATGACTCAAGTGCCTGCTAACCCGTTATATCTAGGCGTCAATATTGATCATGTCGCGACCCTGCGTCAGGCGCGTGGGACACGTTACCCTGAACCTGTGCATGCGGCATTGATTGCCGAGGAGCATGGTGCTGACGGCATTACGGTGCATCCGCGCGAAGATGGTCGGCATATTCAAAAGCGCGATGTGCGTCTACTGGCCCAGGTGTTGCAAACACGCATGAATCTGGAAATGGCCGTGACCGAGGATATGTTGTCTTTTGCCGAGGAAATCAAACCGGCTCATGTCTGTCTGGTGCCTGAAAAGCGGGAAGAGCTAACCACCGAGGGTGGTCTGGACGTGGTGGGTGGTTTTGATCGCATTCAGGCAGCGTGTCAGCGTCTGGGTCGTCAAGGTATGGATGTGTCTTTGTTTATTGACCCGGAGCCTGCTCAGATTGATGCCGCCATTCGTGCCGGTGCACCTACCATCGAGCTACACACCGGGGCTTATGCCGATGCTGAAACAGCTGCCGAAATGGAGCTGGAGTTTCAGCGTATTCGTCTGGCAGCGGAATATGCTTACGGCAAGGTGGTGGTGAATGCGGGGCATGGGTTGCACTATCACAACACTCAGCGTATTGCGGCCTTACCGCAGTTTCATGAGCTGAACATAGGCCACGCGCTGATTGCACGGGCCTTGTTCAGTGGGTTGGCCGCAGCCGTCAGCGATATGAAGCAGCTGATGCTGTCGGCGCGTTCTCGTTAAGGCTGTAGCTGAGTTAAGGTTGTAACTGGATAGTGCCGTTGACGGAAATGGTCACACGGCTTTCACCGGCTGACAGCTCTTGTACTGGTGCCGACTCGGCATCTGCCATTTTCATCATTGCCATGGCTATTGGTGGGCGCGGATAACCGCCCTGAGCGCTGTTCAAGTTCATCTGTACCAGCTGATAGCTTTTGGCACCCCAGGCACTGCGTACGGTGTTGGCCTTGTCACGGAAGGCGGCGATGGCCTGCGTTGTCAGTGACTGCTCCAATGCCTTTCGACTTTCATCGGAAGCGGCAAACTCGATGTGCTGTAACTGCATGTTTTGCTGTAACTGTGCCAGTAGTTCAGCTGCTGCTTTAAAGTCTTTTGATTCAAGCCTCAGTTCGGCACGTCCACGCCAGCCATCCAGACGTTGTTTATCGGTGTAAATCGGCCAATTCTGCTGATTGCCGGTGCTGACCTTGACCTGAGGGAAGGCTTTGGTTTTGGCCATCGCTTCGTTGATGGCCAAGGTCAGGTTACGCGCCAATCGTGCGGAATCCTTGTCATTGAGCTCAATACTCAAGCGCGCTCTGAGAATGTCATTAGCCAGCACTTCACTGACTTCGGTTTGAAAATCGACACGCTGCATTGGTGTTGTATTGGCCAACGCAGGGCTGCTGAGCAGGGCGCTGCCAAGCAAACAGGGTAGTAACCAGGAGGTCATGGACGATTTCATAAAAAATTCTCTCAACAGGGCTGATATAACGATGCCAGCTGCGCATCTCCTCCGTAGAATACGCCGGTTCTTATCAGGGGGATGACATGAGCAACAAACAATCTGCAAAGGCGGCATTAGCGCGCGTCATATTTTTCAGCCGGTGGTTACAGCTACCCATGTACTTGGGGCTGATTGTTGCCCTGGGCGTATATTCCTATAAATTCATGCTCAAGCTGTATGTGCTGGTGACCAGCCTGGATACTTTGCATGAAGATGACATTCTGCTTTATGTGCTGTCGTTGATTGATGTGGTGATGATTGCCAACCTGCTGGTGATGGTCATTGTGGGTGGTTACGAGATTTTTGTCAGTCGGCTGGATATTCAGGAGCATCCTGATCAACCGGAATGGTTGTCGCATGTCGATGCGGGTGTCTTGAAGGTGAAGCTGGGTATGGCGCTGATCACCATTTCATCGATTCATTTGCTGCGCAGCTTTATTGATGCCAGCAACATTTCCGAGCACACCCTGTATTGGGAAGTGGTGATTCATATTGTGCTGGTATTTTCAGCAGCGTTTATTGCGGCAACAGACTGGTTGATTCAGGTCAAGGCCAAGCAATTAGGGCATCTGGATTATGTAGCACCGCAGAATAATCCTAATCACCAAGCCAACCCTCACAGCTAATGCTTAAGGCAGAAGCTGTGAGTCCAAGCCTACGCTAACCAATGCGCCCTGTTGCAATACCGGGCGCTTGATCAACGAAGGCTTGCTTTGCAGCAAGGTCAGCAGTGAGTCATGGTGTTCGGCCTGGGCCTTTTCCGTATCACTTAACTGGCGCCAGGTAGTGCCACGTCGATTGATCAGAGTGTCGCTGCCGACAGTGGATAACCATTGATTCAACTGGTCAGCACTGGGTGGCACTTTTTTAAAGTCCTGAAACTCATAGGCCACGCCCGCAGCATCTAAGCGGGTGAAGGCCTTTTTCATGCTGTCGCATGCTTTGATTCCGGCGATTAGCAGCATATTCATCAACCTAAAATATGATGTTCACGCAGCAGTTTCAGCACTTGCTCCGCAGCATCAACATTGGTCTTGGCCAAGGCAATTGGAGCAATCGCTGGGGTCGTGCCACGTATACGCAAGCTGCGCTCACCAACAACTTCATCCGCCACGATGACCAGCAGGCCTGCGGCCAGCAAGGTATCGATTTCAATGACATTATCGGCATTGACGACAGCAGTCATGGCGCCAGCATTGAACAGAACGCGTTCAATCAGCTCGGCCAATTCACGTGCGCCACTAGCTTCAATCACGACACGAACCGCAGCATGACCCAGGCGGCGTGCGCGCAAGGCAGCCGTCACGGCAGGTAGTGAATCAATGGCGCTGATGGCATCGGCAGGGGCGTATACCATGCCGGCACCCAGCGTCACGTTGCTGAGACGATCAATGACAATCAGGCTGCCTGTGCTGCGGCATTCACTATAGCGATCAAAGGCCACGGCTTTGGTCAGCTGCACTCGACACAAGGCAATGCCGTTCAGTGGCAAGGTGTCGCAGTCATGCTTTTCCAGTGTATTGACGTCAACTTGATGGATGACTTCACTGATCTGTCCAGTGGTGAACGTGGCTCCCATCTTGAAGTCATAAATCTTGCCGGGCACCAGTGGCTGTTCGTGCATCCACACAATATGTGCCAGGAAGGCGTGACCTTGATGCATGCCGCTGTCTGCGGCAATCAGCATGTCGCCACGAGACACGTCGATTTCATCATTCAGGGTGACGGTAATGGCCTGGCCCGGGTGTGCTTCGGCCAGTTCACCTTCCCATACCACAATGGATTTGACGGTGGAGGTTTTGCCTGAAGGTAGCGCTTTGATGGCCATTCCCGGCTTTAATACACCCGCTGCCAGAGTGCCGCAGAAACCACGGAAATCCAGATTGGGGCGGTTGACGTACTGAACCGGCAGACGCACGCGGGACAATGACTCATCGCGGTGGATGGTCATGGTGTCCAGTGTTTCCAGCAGTGGATGACCAACATACCAGGGCATCTGAGTGCTGGCGTGGACGACGTTTTCACCCACTAATGCAGACATGGGCACGTAGCGAATATCCGGCACATTGAGGTCGGCGGCAAAAGCGGCATATTGCGCCTTGATTTCCTGATAACGGGCTTCGCTGTAATCCACCAAGTCCATTTTGTTAATGGCAATGATGAAGTGCTTGATGCCCAGCAGGGAGCAGATAAAGCTGTGGCGACGTGTCTGTACTTGGACGCCATGACGTGCATCGATCAGCAAAATGGCGACCTGGGCGGTTGACGCACCGGTGGCCATATTGCGTGTGTACTGCTCGTGGCCCGGGGTGTCGGCAATAATGTATTTGCGGCGATCGGTGGCAAAGAAGCGATAGGCCACGTCAATGGTAATGCCTTGCTCACGCTCTGACTGCAAGCCATCTACCAGCAACGCCAGGTCAACGGTTTCACCGGTTGTGCCATGTTTGACGCTATCGCGGGTAATGGCGGCGAGCTGATCTTCAAAAATCATTTTGGAGTCATGCAGCAGACGACCAATCAGCGTGGATTTTCCATCGTCCACACTGCCGCAGGTAATAAAACGCAGCATGTCCTTGTGTTCATGCTGATGAAGGTAGTCTTCAATATTGTCAATTTGTTCAATCATTTAGAAATAACCTTCACGCTTTTTCTTTTCCATGGAGCCGGATTCATCGTGGTCAATAGCACGTCCTGAACGTTCAGAGTTTCGTGCCACCAGCATTTCCTGGATGATCTCGGGCAGAGTGGCTGCGGTTGATTCAACGGCACCAGTCAGTGGGTAACAGCCCAGTGTGCGGAAGCGAACGGATTTCTGCATGGGCACTTCGCCTTCGTGCATCGGCAGGCGCTCATCATCCACCATGACCAGCATGCCATCACGCTCAACGACCGGGCGCACAGCCGAGAAATACAGCGGCACAATGTCGATGTTTTCCAGATAGATGTATTGCCAGATATCCAATTCGGTCCAGTTCGACAGAGGGAATACCCGAATCGACTCACCTTTGTTGACGCGACCGTTGTACAGGTTCCACAGCTCCGGACGCTGACTTTTGGGGTCCCAGCGATGGAACTTGTCACGGAAGGAATATACCCGCTCCTTGGCACGTGACTTTTCTTCATCACGACGCGCACCACCAAAGGCGGCGTCAAAGCCGTGTTTGTCCAGGGCTTGTTTCAAGGCCTGGGTTTTCATGATATCGGTGTATTTGGAGCTGCCATGATCAAATGGATTGATATTGGCTGCCTGACCTTCGGGATTGGTGTGTACCAATAACTCCATGCCTGCCTTTTCCGCCATCTGATTACGGAAATTGATCATTTCACGGAATTTCCAGGTGGTATCAATATGCATCAGCGGAAAGGGTGGTTTACCGGGGGCAAAGGCCTTGCGCGCCAGATGCAGCATCACCGACGAATCCTTGCCGATTGAATACAGCATTACGGGGTTGTCGAATTCGGCGGCAACTTCGCGAATGATGTGAATAGACTCCGCCTCCAGTTGCTGAAGATGGGTGAGCCTATGTGCGGGCAGCGACATGATAAATCGTCCTATTAGTCTGCTAAACGGAGCAAGTCGTTAATGCTGGTTTTACTGCGGGTCTGGGCATCAACCTGCTTGACGATAACAGCGCAGCTCAAGCTGTAGCGGCCATTATCACGTGGCAGGGAGCCTGCAACAACCACTGAGCCGGCAGGTACCTGGCCGTAGCTGATTTCGCCGGTTTCACGGTTGTAGATAGGGGTGGACTGGCCAATAAATACACCCATGGACAATACCGAGCCTTCACCAATGATGACGCCTTCCACTACTTCTGAGCGGGCACCGATAAAACAGTTGTCTTCAATAATGGTGGGGTTGGCTTGCAGTGGCTCCAGTACGCCACCAATGCCGACACCGCCTGACAAATGCACATTCTTGCCAATTTGCGCACAGGAGCCGACAGTAGCCCAGGTATCGACCATGGAGCCTTCGTCAACATAGGCGCCAATATTTACGTAGGAGGGCATCAGTACGGTGTTGCGTGCAATAAAGCTGCCACGACGGGCAACGGCAGGTGGCACTACACGGATGCCGCTGGCGGCAAACTGCTCTGCACTCCAGTCAGCAAACTTGGTGGGTACCTTGTCGTAAAACTGCATGCCACCACCGGCAGGGACCGGGATGTTGTCGTTCAGACGGAACGACAGTAGTACGGCTTTTTTCAGCCATTGATTGACCTGCCAGCTGCCTTCGACTTTTTCAGCGACACGAGCGGCACCACTGTCGAGCAAGGCCAGTGCTTCATTGACAGCTTCGCGCACATCTTGCGGTGCGGACTTGGGTGAAAACTCGGCGCGGCGCTCGAAGGCATCTTCTAAAAATTGGGCAAGACTCATCTGACTCTCCATCAATAACATTAAAAAGGCTGACTTTTGATAAAGTCACGAATTCGTTCGGCGGCTTCTACACACTCATCCAGTGTGGCAACCAATGCCATGCGCACATATCCTGCACCGGGGTTGATCCCTTCATGGTTAGCACGGCCCAGATAACGACCAGGCAATACGGTGACAGCGGTTTGTGCATGTAATTTGCGTGCAAAATCGTCATCGGCTACTGGTGTGGCTGCCCAAAAGTAAAACCCTGCGTCCGGCAGTGTTAATGGCAGCACAGGATTCAGTACCTCATTCACGCGCGTAAACTTCTCACGATAAAGGGCGCGATTGTCGCGCACATGACCCTCATCTTGCCAGACCTTCGTGGAAGCAATTTGATGTTGTACCGGCATGGCACAGCCATGATAGGTGCGATAACGCAAAAATTGCTTAAGAATGGCAGCATCCCCCGCCACAAAACCAGAGCGCAAACCGGGCAGGTTGGAGCGTTTTGATAGCGAGTGAAAAACCACGCAGTTTTTGAAGTCATCTCTTCCCATGGCAGCACAGGCGCCCAACAAGCCCGCGGGAGGGCGTGTTTCATCCTGATAAATCTCGGAATAGCACTCATCTGACGCGATGACGAAGTTAAAGCGATCACTTAGTGCAATCAGTTTTTGTAGCGTGTCAGTTGATAACAGTGCGCCGGTTGGGTTGCCTGGGGTGCATAAATACAGCAACTGGGTTTGTGCCCATATGCTGTCTGGCACCGCATCAAAATTCGGTTGAAAGCCAGTGTCGGCGGTGCAGTCCAGAAAATGTGGCTGAGCGCCTGCCAGCAATGCAGCACCCTCATAGATCTGATAAAACGGGTTGGGCATCATCACCAGTGGCCGTTGTGACTGCTGCCGATCAAATATGGCCTGAGCAAAGGCAAACAAGGCTTCGCGGGTGCCATTCACAGGCAATACCTGGGTGCCGGGATCAACCTGTTTTAGTTGGAAACGCTGGCATAACCACTGGGCAATACTTTCCCGCAGTATCGGCAAGCCCAGTGTCGTGGGGTATTTCGACAGACCGGCCAGAGATGCCTGCAAAGCCTCGATGGCTAGTGTCGGCGCTGGATGTTGTGGTTCACCGATGGATAATGAAATGCCTGTCAGGTGAGCAGGTGCCGTGTGGTTTGCAAACAGGGTAGCCAGCTTTTCAAAAGGATAGGGGTGCAATGCATCTAAATCGGGGTTCATGGTTTATCCGTCGTTTTGATCCAGCTGGTCGCGCAGGGTTTGAATAAGGTGTTCGCACTGGGCTGGGTCTGACAATGGGCGCAGGGCGGTATCGGTGATGAAAAATACGTCTTCGGCGCGTTCGCCCAGTGTGGCAATACGGGCAGCCTGCAGGCTGACGCCTTCATCCATGAAGATACGACCAATGCGCGCCAGCAAACCTGGTCTGTCCAGCGTGATGACTTCCACCGCAGTGCGTTGATTGGTCAAGTCGTTGCTCAGGCTGACTTCGGTACGAATATCAAAATGTTTGAGCTGACGAGGCAATCGGCGCTGCACAATTTCAGGAAAATTATCCGGGTTGGCCAGGCTGTGGCGCAGCTCTTTGACAATGTGCGTCAGGCGCTGAGGGTCGGTAATCCGCTCACCACTTTGTTCCAGCACAATATAGGTATCCAGAGAAAACTGGCTGGTTGATGTAATGATTCGTGCATCCAGCACCGTCAGACTGAGCTGATCCAACGCAGCCACGGTGGCAGCAAACAGATTGGGCTTGTCTTTGGTGTAGACGAAGATTTGTCCGGCGCCTTCGTATTGTTCGCTATGACTTTCACGTATCAACACCAGCGGCTCGCTGTGATTGCGATGCTGGACAATCGCGGCGGTGTGCCAGGCAACATCCTTTGCAGACTCACGCAGGAAGTAGTCATCACCCAGTTCATCCCAGATCCGCTCTATATCGCTTTGCAATAAGCCTTGACCTTTGAGCAACTCCAAGGCAGAGGCACGGGTCTCGATAATCCATTCTTGTTTGTCGATTGGATTTTCCAGGCCACGATAGAGTGCACGCTTGGTTTGTGTGTATAGCTGCCGCAACAGGGAGGCTCGCCAGCTATTCCACAGGGTCGGGTTGGTGGCACAAATGTCGGCGACCGTCAGGGCATACAGGTAGTTCAGGTGCATCACATCGCCCACTATCTGGGCAAACTCCTGAATGACATCAGGATCGGATACATCTTTTTTCTGTGCGGTTACCGACATTACCAAGTGGTGTTGTGCCAGCCAGGCAACCATGTTGGCATCCCAACGTCCCAGTCCGTGTTCGGTACAGAACTGACGGGCATCATGAGCACCTAACTCGGAATGGTCGCCACCGCGCCCTTTGGCAATGTCATGGAATAAACCAGCCAGATATAGCAGTTCGATTTTGGGCAGGCTGCGTGCTACTTCAGCGACTACCGGGAATGCTTTTTCACTGTCCAGATAGCGGAATTGACGCATGTTTTTAACGACACGCAGTGTGTGTGCATCGACCGTATAAATATGAAAAAGGTCGTACTGCATTTTGCCAATAATGTCGCCAAAGGCTGGTATGTAACGGCCCAGAATGCCATAGCGCTTCATACGCCTTAGCTGGGAGAACAGGCCGGTATTGCAGCGAATCAGTGCCATGAACAGAGAGCGGTGGCGAATATCCTGTCGGTAGTTTTCATCAATGAGCTGGACCGACTGCATCAACAAGCGAATGGTGCTGGCACGAATGCCGGTGGGCGTTGGCTGATCACCCAGCAACACAAAGATTTCCAGCAGAGCAGAAGGGTAGCGCTCAAAAACATCGGGTGAAACCGCCTCAATAGTACCGTTACGAATTTGAAAGCGGTTATTGATAGGAGTGATCACTTCACTGCTGCCATTTTTCAAAATAACTTCGTCAAAATATTGCAGCAGAACCTCATTCAGAATAGAGATGCGCATGGCGGCACGATAGTAGTCCTGCATCAGCTTTTCGACACCACGATTGGCGCGTGTGTCAACGTAGTTGAACTGTTCGGCAATGCGACGCTGGTAGTCGAACAGGATGCGAGTCTCGTTACGCCCAGTGATCTGGTTCAAGACAAAACGAATGCGCCACAGGGTCGCTTGGCACTCATCAAGCTCGTCAAACTCGGCTTCGGTCAAAAAGCCATGTATTACCAGATCCTTCAGGTTGAGAGCACCAAAGTGACGTTTGGCGACCCAGCCAATGGTTTGAATGTCGCGTAATCCGCCTGGTGCATTCTTGAGGTCTGGCTCCAGATTGTATTCGGTGTTGTTGTGCTTGTGATGACGAGCTACCTGTTCGGCCCGCTTGGCAATGAAAAAGGCATCGCCGGGCCAGACATGATCTGGCCCTGTCAGCCATTGCATCTCTCGGCGTAATTCGTCGTCCCCAACCAGTGTGCGCGATTCCATCAGATTGGTTGCGATGGTGATGTCATCACTGGACAGACGAATGCAGTCTTCCAGTGAGCGCACGCTTGAACCCAGATCAAGACCCAGATCCCAGAGTGCAGTAATAAATTGGCTGACTGATTCTTGCAGATTTTGGTCGAGTTGAGGCTGGCGGTGCAACACCAGTACATCGACATCCGAACAGGGCAGCAGTTCGGCTCGACCATAACCACCAACGGCTACCAGCGTCAGGTCTGGTGCATTGTCCAGACCACAGTATGACCAGCTTTCACGTAAAATATTGTCAACCGCATCGGCCCATTCGCGGACCAGAAGGCGTACATCGCGACCTTGAGCAAAGCGCTCAAACAGTTGCTCCTTGATGGCTTTCAGGGTGTCCTTGGCATGACTTACGTTGCTGGCAATCTGATTCATGCGACAGGCTCAGTCAGGAAGGAAAGATGCTCATCGGGTCTGGCGGTCAGTACTTCCACACCCGTTTCAGTGACCAAAATAGTGTGCTCCCACTGCGCCGAGAGTTTGTGGTCTTTGGTTACCACCGTCCAGTTGTCAGGAAGCAGTTTGGTGTGGTGTGTGCCAGCATTGATCATGGGTTCAATGGTAAATGTCATGCCAGCCTGCAGCGTCATGCCGGTGCCGGGTTTACCGTAGTGCAATACCTGTGGCTCTTCATGAAAAACACGGCCAATGCCATGACCACAGTATTCACGTACGACTGAAAAGCGATTGGCTTGTGCATGTTGCTGGATAACATGACCAATATCACCCAGGCGACACCCTGGCTTGACGATAGCAAGTGCTTTGTAAAGGCACTCCTGTGTCACTGTGACCAGGCGCTGAGCCAGAATGGAAGGTTGTCCCACAAAAAACATTTTGCTGGTGTCGCCGTGGTAGCCATTTTTGATGACGGTGACATCGATGTTGATGATGTCACCGTCTTTTAGCACTTTCTTGTCATTGGGAATGCCATGGCAAATGACGTGATTTACCGAGGTGCAAATGGATTTGGGGAAAGGAATGCGGCCAGGTGCACCACCATAATTCAAGGGCGCAGGAATGGCCTGTAAATCATTGACGATGTATTGATGGCATAGACGATCCAGTTCTTCGGTGGTTATACCGGCGCGTACATGCGCTCCGATCATCATCAGTACGTCAGCGGCCAGACGGCCAGCTTCACGCATTTGGGTAATATCTTCAGCAGTTTTGATCAGGGTGCTCATGTGGTTTCCATTGCTGGCTGCCACTTGATGTAAGTGGCAGTTGAGGGTTTGGTGCCATGTATGGTATAAAGCGCGCCGCATTTGAGCAAACGCAGGACGGGCAAGATTAACATGCCCAGAGCGCCGCTGTTAGATACAAAGGCGATAACCTAATCCGCACACCGTTCGACACAATCATCGGGTGCCTGCCGAGAAAAGCAGGTCTTTGATTGGGATCGGTGGAGGCCTAACCCGTATTGGAGTTTTTCATGGCACAAGTCACCATGCGCGAACTGCTGCAAGCAGGCGCTCACTTCGGTCACCAGACCCGTTTCTGGAACCCAAAAATGGCACCGTACATCTTCGGTGCACGCAACAAGATTCATATCATCAACCTTGAGCACACCGTGCCTGCGTTGAATGATGCCTTAACATTTGCCAATCGCATTGCTGCGCAAAAGAACAAAGTACTGTTTGTTGGCACCAAGCGCGCTGCTGCGCCGATCATTGCCGAACATGCTGCACGTGCTGGCATGCCTTATGTGAACCATCGCTGGTTGGGCGGTATGCTCACCAACTGGAAAACCATTCGCCAGTCAATCAAGCGTCTGAAAGACCTGGAAGCT
>CAZMVL010000012.1:0-16251 GCA_964569335.1 uncultured Paraperlucidibaca sp. | reverse complement strand
GATGGCACTCTGGCCAAACTGACCAAGCGTGAACAGCTGGAAACATCACGTGAAATGGAAAAGCTTGAGCGCTCACTGGGCGGTATCAAGGATATGGGTGGTTTGCCGGACGCGATGTTTGTCATCGACGTTGATCATGAAGCAACGGCAATTGCCGAAGCTCGCAAACTGGGCATTCCAGTGATTGGTGTGGTTGATACCAACTCCAATCCACAAGGCGTTGATTACATCATTCCTGGTAATGATGACGCCATTCGCGCCATTCAGCTGTACGTCAGTTCTATGGCCAATGCTATTTTGGAAGGTCGTGAATTCGCCTCTGTTAATAGTGGTGGTCGTACCGAAGCTGATGGTTTTGTTGAAGTGCCTGCTGGCGAATAAGCCAGGGGCATGTACTGGTGTTGCCCTGTCACGCCAGTGTTGTATTTCTGAGTTAGAAAAAAGGGGCATGGCCCCTTTTTTCTAATCAAACGACTTTGAAAAAGAGGAAAAACTCATGGCAGAAGTAACTGCGAGCCTGGTTAAAGAACTCCGCGAACGTACAGGCCTTGGCATGATGGAGTGCAAAAAAGCACTGCAGGAAGCCAATGGCGACATCGAAACCGCTATTGATAATCTGCGTAAATCAGGCCAGGCCAAAGCCGCCAAAAAGGCAGGCAATATTGCCGCTGAAGGTGCTATTGCGATTGCAGTAGATGGTCAGAACGCTATTGCGCTTGAAGTGAACTGTCAGACAGACTTCGTTGCACGTGATGAGAACTTCGGCAAATTCATTGCCAAAGTGGCTCAAATTGCGCTGGCTGCGAATGAAACTGATCCAGCCAAGCTGGCAGAGCTGAACTACGACGGTATTACCGTAGAAGAAGCCCGTATTGCGCTGGTGCAGAAAATTGGTGAGAACATTCAGATTCGTCGCGCCGTATTGGTTCAAGGCGCAACCTTGGCTACTTATCTGCATGGCCTGAAGATTGGCGTTATTGTGGCGCTGGAAGGCGGCAATGATGAAGTTGGCAAGCAAGTGGCCATGCACATTGCGGCAACCAATCCATTGGTTGTGAATGCAGATGACATTCCTGCTGACGTGTTGGCCAAGGAAAAAGAAATTGCTGAAGCCAAGGCAGCCGAGTCTGGCAAGCCAGCCAACATCGTTGAAAAAATGGTGGAAGGCACGCTGAAGAAGTTCAAGTCTGAAGTATCTCTGGTTGAGCAGGCTTTTGTGATCGATCCTGATCAGAAAGTAGGTGCTGTGCTGGCCAAGGCCGGTGCCAAGGTTGCTCGCTTTGTGCGTCTCGAAGTAGGCGAAGGCATCGAGAAGAAAGAGGTTGATTTTGCTGCTGAAGTGGCTGCAACACAGGCTGCTGCTGCCGCTGCCAAGTAAGCAAAAAAGAGCACTGATGTAGTGCCGCAAAAGGCCCCAAGTTGGGGCCTTTTTGTTGTAAACTCTGCGCCACCAATACTACATTCGGAGTGCCTGTTCATGACCGATCATCGTCTCGCGCATAAGCGCATCTTGCTTAAATTATCGGGTGAGGCACTTGCAGGAGATGTGGAAGCGGGCATAGATCCTAAGGTCTTGAAGCGTCTGGCCTTGGAAATTGGCCAGTTGGTCGGTATTGGTGTTCAGGTTGGTATTGTGGTCGGTGGCGGCAATTTGTTTCGCGGTTCCGAGTTGCAGGCGGCGGGTCTGGATCGGGTAGCTGGTGACCACATGGGTATGCTGGCGACTGTGATGAATGGTCTGGCCATGCGTGATGCCCTGGAGCGCAACAATATCAAGACTCGGCTGATGTCGGCAATTCCCATGAGTGGCGTGGTTGATCATTATGATCGTCGTGCTGCAATTCGCCATTTGCAGTCGGGCGACGTGTGTATTTTTGTCGCCGGTACCGGCAATCCTTTCTTTACCACTGATACCGCTGCCTGTTTGCGTGGCATTGAAATCAACGCTGATATCGTGATCAAGGCAACCAAGGTTGATGGCATTTACAGTGCTGATCCGGTGAAGGATCCTGCCGCCGTAAAATACGATACGTTGACGTTTGATGAAGTATTGATGAAGCAACTGGCCGTTATGGATCTGGCGGCAATGTGCCTGGCACGTGACCATAATCTGACCCTGCGTGTCTTTAATATGAACAAGACAGGTGCTCTGTTGAATTTGGTGGTAGGAGAGCCGGAAGGCACTCTTGTTACTCGCTGAGGAAAGTAAATTATGTTGAATGACCTTAAAAAAGATTGTGAAGTACGTATGCGCAAGTCATTGGATGCATTGGAAAATGCATTTGGACGTGTACGTACTGGCCGAGCTCATCCATCCATGCTGAAAGACGTCATGGTGCCTTATTACGGTGCTGATACGCCGCTGATGCAGGTTGCCAATGTCAATGTGGATGATGCCCGTACGCTTATTGTTCAGCCCTACGAACGTACCATGCTGGCGACTATCGACAAGGCTATTCGTAATTCGAATCTGGGTCTTAATCCGATGACCACGGATGTGATTCGTGTGCCACTGCCATCATTGACGGAAGAAACTCGCCGTGACATGCAGAAGCTGGCGCGCAGTGAGGCTGAGAACTCTCGTGTGTCGCTGCGTAGTATTCGACGTGATGTGCTGGCCGATATTAAAGATCTGCAAAAAGAAAAAGAAATTTCTGAGGATGACGAGCGTCGTGCCAGTGACGAAGTGCAGAAAATCACGGATCGCTACGTGGCCGAGGTTGATAAATTGCTCGCCGCCAAAGAAGCCGAGCTGATGCAGGTCTGATTAATGACGGATTCTGAATTGCCAGTTAGCGCAGCGCCAGATGCTGACCAGCTCTTGAGTCAGTTGCCGCGCCACGTGGCACTTATCATGGATGGTAATAATCGCTGGGCCAAGCGTCGAAATTTGCCGGGTAATGAAGGTCATCGTGCTGGTGAGCAGGCGTTGCGTAATGTCGTTGAGTTGGCAGCCAAAGCAGGCATAGAAATACTGACCGTCTTTGCATTTTCCAGTGAAAATTGGCGCCGACCAGCGCAGGAAGTGGCTGCGTTGATGCAGCTTTTTTTAATGGCGCTGACCGTGCGAGTACAAGAGCTGGATAAAGCTACTATTCGTTTGCGCTTTATCGGGGATCGATCTGCTTTTTCTTCCGAGTTACAGGCCGGTATGGCAGAAGCTGAGCGGGTGACAGCTCATCACACCCGCATGACGCTGGTCATTGCGGTTAATTATGGTGGCCAATGGGATATGGCTCAGGCGGCTCGTCGTCTGGCAGAGCAAGTGCAGCAAGGACTGCTTCAGCCTGAACAAGTAGATGTTTCTCATCTGAACTCGGTTATTGAGCTGGCCGATGTGCCGCCTGTCGATTTATTGATTCGCACTGGCGGAGAGCTGCGTATAAGCAACTTCGTGCTTTGGCAGGCGGCCTATGCCGAGCTGTTTTTTACCGATGCCTTGTGGCCTGACTTTGGTCATGAAGAGCTGCATCGGGCGTTGGCGGACTATGCGTTGCGTCAACGTCGTTTTGGCCGTACATCAGAACAAATAGAGGCCTTGCATCATGCTTAAAGAGCGAGTTATTACGGCGCTGATTTTATTGCCGTTGGTATTGTGGTGTGTGTTTGGTGGTCAGGCACATGCATTTTCTGTTTTTGCCGCCGTGCTGGTGTTGTTGGCAGCATGGGAGTGGGCGGCATTGATGCGCTGGCCGCAGTTGGCCATGCGTGCCATGTATGTGGCTGTACTGGCACTGGTATTGTGGTTGCTGAAAGATACGCAACTGGCTCAGTTGGGGCCTTTCTTGGTGCTGATAGCGGGTTTCTGGCTGCTGCTGCTGTATTGGGTTGTACGTTATCCCGATCTGGCAGATAGCTGGGATGAGCCGTGGTTAATGGCCCTGATTGGTTTGTTGCTACTGGTGCCGACATGGGCCGGGTTGGTGCAGTTGCATGCACTATCACCTTGGTGGCTGATGTTCATGTTGCTGCTGGTGTGGGGCGCAGATACGGGTGCCTATTTTGCCGGGCGCCGTTTCGGGCGGGTCAAGCTGGCAGTGCATGTAAGCCCTGCCAAGTCACGTGAAGGCATGTATGGTGGTTTGCTGCTGACTCTGCTGATTACTCTGGCGGTTGCCATCGGGTTATCAATGCCGGCATTAAAGGCAGTGGTATTTGTACTGGTATCTATGTTGGCTGTTTTGTCATCGGTATTGGGTGATCTGTTTGAGTCGATGGTGAAGCGACGCGCAGGCATTAAGGATTCTGGCAAGATTTTCCCTGGTCATGGTGGCGCGTTGGATCGTATTGACTCCATTACTGCGGCTGCCCCCGTATTTATGGCCGGTTGGTGGTTGGCAGGTGGCTTTTGACGGTCATGTCGCCCATGCAGCAAGTGACGGTATTGGGGGCTACAGGCTCAATCGGGCTGAGTACGCTGGATGTGCTGGCGCGTCATCCTGACTTGTATCGTGTGTATGCGTTAACGGCGTATAGCCGTGTATCTGAGCTGGCCGTGTTATGCCTGCGTCATAATCCACGTTATGCCGTAGTCGCTGACGAACAGTCGGCTCAAGGCCTGCAACAGCAATTGAAAGTACAAGGTTGTGAGACCGAGGTATTGGCAGGCGAGGCTGCGTTGGCACAGGTTGCCTCTGATGCAGCAGTGGATACGGTCATGGCGGCGATTGTCGGTGCAGCAGGCCTGTTACCGACATTGGCGGCAGTGAAAGCGGGTAAGCGTGTGCTACTGGCCAATAAAGAAGCGCTGGTCATGTCGGGTGCTCTGTTCATGCAGGCCGTACATGAGTGTGGCAGCGTGTTATTGCCGATCGACTCCGAGCACAACGCTATTTTTCAATGTTTGCCGCAAAGCCTGCCAGTGCATGATCTGGCCGCCAGAGGTGTGGAAAAGATCGTATTAACGGCTTCTGGTGGACCGTTTCGCACCTGGACACAGGCACAATTGGCTGATGTGACGCCAGCGCAGGCCGTGGCTCATCCTAACTGGTCGATGGGACGTAAAATCTCGGTTGATTCAGCTACCTTGATGAACAAGGGGCTGGAATTTATTGAGGCTTGCTGGCTGTTTGATGCCAAACCTCAGGATGTAGAAGTGCTGGTACATCCGCAAAGTGTTATTCATTCAATGGTTCGTTATCGTGATGGCTCGGTGCTGGCGCAAATGGGTAATCCGGATATGCGTACTCCGATCGCTCATGCACTGGCCTGGCCGCAACGTATTGATGCCGGCGTGTCTGCACTGGATCTGGCCCTGATTGGGCGTCTGGACTTCGAGACTCCTGATCTGAGCAGGTTTCCGTGTCTGGCGCTGGCGCAGTCGGCTATTGCGCAAGGTGGTACCATGCCAGCGACATTGAATGCAGCCAATGAAGTGGCGGTAGAGGCGTTTTTGGCAGGTCGGTTGGCATTTACTGCGATTGCTCGTGTAATTGATCAAGTATTGAGCAAGTCGGAATGCTTTGCAGCAGCTGATTTGGCTGCTATTTTTGCTGCCGATTCTGCTGCGCGCGCTTATACTCGGCGTCTGGTTGATGCATATCAAGCCTGATATACGCTGCCTTTGGGGGTTTTAATGAGTTTTTTTGAGATCGTCCTCGCTGGCATTCTAATTCTTGGCCCGCTGATTGCGATTCATGAGTTCGGCCACTTCTGGGTGGCTCGTCGTTGTGGCGTTAAAGTGCTGACTTTCTCCATTGGTTTTGGCCCCGCCATTTGGCGTCGTGTGGCCAGAGATGGTACTGAGTATCGTATCGCGGTGATTCCTTTAGGCGGCTATGTGCGCATGCTGGACGAGCGTGAAGGCGAAGTGGCGGAGTCATTGCGGCCATTTGCCTTTAATCGCCAACCGGTGTCGGCACGTATGGCCATTGTGGCCGCCGGACCGTTGATCAATCTGCTGTTTGCCGTGCTGTTGTACTGGATTCTTTTCTTGCAGCCGGGTGAGTCGTTAAAACCTATTGTTGGCCGTGTGCTGGCTGAATCTCCGGCAGCAACAGCCGGTATTTCCTCGGGCGATGAAATTGTCCGGATTGGTGAGCGTTCGGTACATGACTGGGAAACGGCAAGTTATGCCTTGCTGGATCATATTGGTGAAACCGGCACGATTCGTTTTGAGCTGCGCTCAGCGGCAACCCGGCAAATTAATGTGCGCGATGTGGCGATTGAGCGTTATTTGTCTGAGGCTAGTCAGGATCCGTTTCGTGAGCTGGGCTTTTCGCCCTGGTCACCCAGACTGCCTGCGGTAATTGGCATGGTAGAGGCCGGTAGTCCGGCTGAGCAGGCCAGGTTGCAGCCGGGGGATCGCATTGATGCGATTGATGGTCAGCTGATCGAGGATTGGGGTCAGGTGGTCGAATCCATTGTATTGAATCCCGGTCAGCGTATGCGTTGGGCGGTGGAGCGCGATGGCCAGATCAATACCTTGTCGGTGACGCCGGATGTGGAGCGTGATGCAACAGGACGTCGTTATGGTCGTTTGGGTGTCAGCGTGGCGGAGTCTGAATACGTCATACCAGACGACTACAAGCAAAATCGTCAGTTGGGTCCGATTGATGCGTTGGTAGCATCGGTAGACAAGACCGGGCAGATCATTTCTCTGTCACTGAGTTCGTTGTGGAAAATGCTGAAAGGTCTGGTTGGCCTGGATAACTTGAGTGGCCCGATTACCATTGCTAAAGTGGCCGGTCAAAGTGCCAGTATCGGTTGGCAGGCTGCCTTGGGCTTTATGGCATTGCTGAGTGTGAGTCTGGGTGTGTTGAACCTGCTGCCTATCCCTGTGCTGGACGGTGGTCATTTGTTGTATTACGCGATCGAAGCAGTTACGCGCAAACCTCTTCCAGAGTATGTGCAAATGCTGGGTTTGCGAGTTGGGGTCGCATTGATGGGCAGTGTTATGCTGCTGGCCATTTTAAACGACATTCGTCGCTTGTTTTGAGTGGATTAGAATAATCATGATTGGATCGCGTGTATTACCCATTGCTGTTGCTATGGCTGTTGTGAGTTCCCCGGTGCAAGCCGACAGTTTTGTGATCAGTGACATCCGTCTGGAAGGCTTGGCTCGTTTGTCTGCAGCCAGTGTGTATGGGCTTATGCCATATGCCGCAGGTGATGTACTCAATAGTGAGCGCTCTTCAGAGATTGTACAGACCTTGTTTGCCTCGGGTCAGTTTGAAGATGTTCAGGTGTTGCGTGATGGCACAGCCATTATTGTGCGGGTAGTTGAGCGTCCCAGTGTTTCGTCCATCGAGATTACCGGTAACAAATCCATTGGTACCGAAGAGTTGATCAAGGGGCTGAAGTCGATTGGTCTGGCCGAAGGCGAGGTGTTCAAGCGTGCGGCACTGGATCAGGTGCGTCTTGAATTGCAACGTCAATATGCGGCACAGGGCCGTTATGGTGCAACGGTTGTCGGGCGTGCAAAACCACTGCCTCGTAACCGTGTGGCGGTCACGCTGGAAATCAAGGAAGGTGACACTTCGCGTATTGCCAAAGTGACCATTAATGGCAACAAGGCATTCAGAGACGCTACCTTGCTGAAGCAGATGCAGCTGCGCTCGACACGTTTCCTATCGTTTATTTATGGTGATGATAAATATTCGCGTGAAAAGCTGAGTGCCGACCTTGAGTCCATTCGTTCGTATTATCTGGATCGTGGTTATTTGCGCTTTAACGTGACTTCAACGCAGGTCAGTTTATCGCCAGAAAAAAATCAGGTTTACATTGATATCAACGTCGATGAAGGTGAGCCGTACACGATTTCTGAAGTGCGTCTGGCGGGTGAGCTGCCTGTTGAAGAGGCGCAACTGCGTCCATTGCTGTTGGCTCAACCAGGTCAGACCTATTCGCAAAAAGTAGTGACGCTGACCAATGAAGTGCTTACCCGACGTCTGGGACGTGATGGTTATTTGTTGGCTGAAGTGCAGGGTGTACCTGAGCTGGATAATGAAAAGAAAACCGCGACGGTTACTTTCTATGTCAATCCGAATCGGGTGATGACCGTGCGCCGTATCAACTTCAAAGGTAACTTGAAGACAGATGACAGCGTATTGCGTCGTGAAATGCGTCAGTTTGAAGGTGCCCAGGCCTCGGGTGAAAAAATTGACCTGTCCAAGTTGCGTTTGCAGCGTCTGGGCTTTTTCAGTGATGTGAAAATTGAAAATGCGCGTGTGCCAGGCACAACCGACCAGATTGACTTGAACGTTGAAGTAACGGAACAACCATCAGGTTCAATCAGTGCCAGCGTAGGTTTTTCTCAAAACGCGGGTCTGGTATTTGGTGCCAGTGTCAGTCAATCGAACTTCCTGGGTACGGGTAATCGTGTGTCGGTGGGTCTGAACCGTTCAGATATTCGTGACTCGTATAACTTCTCGTTTACCAATCCTTACTGGACACCTGAAGGCATCAGCCGTGGTTACAACCTGTATCTGCGTCAGACCAAGTTTGACAATCTGAACATCAGTAATTACGCCACAGACTCCTATGGTGGCAATATCAGTTTCAGTTATCCGATTGATGAAACTGAAACCATTGGTTTCTCGTTGGGTTATGACCAGACTGATATCAAGCTGGGTACTTTTGCATCGGAAGCTGTCAGAAACTTTGTTGATGCAGAGGGCCCTGAAATCAGTACGTATCTGGCTAACTTGTCATGGCAGCGTAATACATTGAACCGGGGTGTATTTCCCACCGCTGGTGCCTCTCAGGGCGTGGGTCTGGAGCTTGGCTTGCCAGGTAGTGATGTCAGTTTCTACAAGCTGACCTATAACGCTCAGCGCTACTTTCCGGTCACTAGTCGCTGGGTAGGTCGTGCGTATACCCGATTGGGCTATGGCGACAGCATAGATGGAGACTCAGGTCTTCCTTTCTATCGTAATTTCTTTGGGGGTGGTTTCGGTTCGGTTCGTGGTTTCCGTGACTACTCGATGGGGCCTGTCAGTCGTGCGCAGTCTTTGGATCCAATAACGGGTAACCGGGTTGATGAGTTGGGTATTCGTCCAGAGTCGGTGGGTGGTAACGTACAAATAGAAGCGGGTGCAGAACTGATTTTCCCGACCCCATTTGTGGATAGTAACAAGGTGCGTACTCTGGCTTTTCTTGATGTCGGTAATGTGTTCGAAACAAAGGATGTTGATCGATTCAAGCCCGATGCCAATAACCTGCGCTATTCAGTAGGTCTTGGCTTGTCATGGATTACACCGATTGGTCCGTTGACCTTTGCTATCGCCAAACCACTGAATACCAGTAAGGATGACGATACCCAAGTCTTCCAATTCTCTCTTGGACAAGGATTCTGATTATGATGTCGCGATATCTGGTTGTACCGTTATTGGCTTTGAGCATGATGCTGCCTGTTTCGGCTCATGCCATGCGTATTGCTGTGATTGATCGTGAGGCCGCGTTGCTGGCTTCAAATACAGCCAAAGTTGCCCAGGACAGACTGGCGCGGGAGATGAAGCCGCAGCGTGATCGTCTGGAAGCATTGCGTGGTGAAATTCGTGGCCTGGAAGAGCGTTTTGCCAAAGAAGGTGCGGGCATGTCTGACGCGGCCAAGCGTCAGTTGCAGCAGCAGGCAGAAGCCAAGGCACAGGAGTTCAATGTATTGATTGAACAGGTGCAAAAGCGCACACAAGATGCCCAGCAAGAGTTGTTGAAGCGCATGGTGCCTACCTTGGAAACTACGCTGGAAGAGCTGCGCAAGGCTGGTAACTACGACATTATTTTGGAGCGCCGCGCGGTGGTGCTGGTTCCGCCAGAGCATGATCTCACCAAGAAAGTGGTTGATCGTCTGAATGCCGTCCGTTAAGTCAACGTTCAGCCTGCAGGAGTTGGCGCAAGAGCTGGGTGCAGAGTTGCGTGGTGATGGGCAGGTAGCAATCAATGGCCTGGGTACGCTGATGCATGCCCAGGGCCATCAAGTCGCATTTTTGGCCAATCCTCGTTACAAACCACAGCTGGCGATTACCAAGGCGGGTGCTGTCTTGCTGAGCCCGGCAGATGCCGAAGGGTTCGCTGGCAATGCACTGGTATTGCCTAATCCTTACTTGGCGTTTGCCAGGCTAACTGCATTTTTTGACCGTACACCGGCACCAGCGCCGGGTGTCCACGCTTCTGCCGTAGTGGCAGCCAGCACTGTTATTCCGCCTTGTGCTCGTATTGGGGCGGGTGTGGTGATTGGTGAAGAGGTTGTGCTGGGCGAGCGTTGCATACTGGATGCAGGCGTTGTTTTACACGATAGGGTCAGCCTGGGTAATGACTGTCGGATTCATTCAAACGTGGTTGTGCATCATGACTGTGTGCTGGGTGATCGGGTGAACATTTGTGCCGGTGCCATTATTGGTGCCGATGGATTTGGTTTTGCCAATGACCGTGGTCGCTGGCAGAAAATTTATCAGCTCGGACGTGTGGTCATTGGCAATGATGTTGATATTGGTGCCAATACCACGATTGATCGTGGCGCGCTGGAAGACACTGAAATTCACGACCAAGTGATTATCGATAACCAGGTGCAGATTGCCCACAATGTGGTGGTGGGAACTGGCTCTGCTATTGCTGCTTGTTGTGGTATTTCCGGCAGTACCCGTATTGGGCGTTATTGTATCCTGGCCGGTGGTGTTGGTTTGGTTGGGCATATCGAGATTTGCGATCATGTGCAGATTACCGGCATGACCATGGTGACCAAGTCGATTACCGAGCCTGGTTCCTATTCGTCGGGAACTGCTTTTGATCACACCGATAAATGGAAGAAAATGGCGGTGCGCCTGCGTCGCCTGGATGAATTGGCCACTCGAGTTCGTGACTTAGAGCACGGAAACTCTCAGTCGTAGTGTTTGACGGCAGCCGTATGCTGGGTGCCGGTTTATGGAGTGTATTTATGATGACCATTCAGCAGGTAATGCAATACCTGCCTCAGCGTTACCCTTTTTTAATGGTCGATCGCGTCACTGAAATTGAAAGTGGCAAGCGTATTGCCGGTTACAAAAATCTGACGATCAATGAGCAGTTTTTTCAAGGTCATTTTCCTGCAGCACCCATTATGCCGGGTGTTTTGATGATTGAGGCAATGGCTCAGCTGGCTGGCATTCTGGGTTTTTATACCTATGAGAAGAGCCCGGAAACAGGGCATTTATATGTTTTTGCTGGCGCCGACAATATTCGTTTTCGCCGTCAGGTGATTCCAGGGGATCGGCTTGATCTGGTCGCCGTGCCTACAGGTAATCGTCGTCACATATACAAATTTTCCTGCACAGCGCATGTCGATGGTGAGCTGGCTGCCAGTGCCGATATTCTGATTGCGGAGCAGGTATTATGACCCGTATTCACGCCACTGCGATTATCGACCCGGCTGCTGAGCTGGCCGATGATGTTGAGGTTGGACCGTATAGCATTATTGGCCCCGATGTCAGTATTGGCTCGGGTACGTGGATTGGCCCTCATGTGGTGGTCAGTGGCCCAACCAGCATTGGTGCTCGTAACCGTATTTATCAGTTTTCATCGATTGGTACGGACTGTCAGGACAAGAAGTATCGCGGTGAGCCTACCCGTCTGGAAATTGGTGATGACAATGTCATTCGCGAGGCTTGTACCTTGCATCGTGGCACCATTCAGGATCAGAGCCTGACCAAGATCGGTCATCGTAATCTGCTGATGGTGAATACGCATCTGGCACACGATGTGGTGGTTGGGAGTGACTGTATTCTGGCTAATAATGCCGGTATTGCAGGCCATGTGCATATTGGTGACAGTGTGCTGGTGGGTGGCAATTCAGGGGTGCATCAGTTCTGCAAGATTGGCAGTTATGCCATGCTGGCGGGTGGAACGACTCTGTTCAAGGATGTGCCTGCCTATGTCATGGTTAATGGCAATCCGGCAGAAGCGCGCAGCATGAACTTTGAAGGCATGAAGCGTCGTGGCTGGAGCAGTGAGGTGATTCAGACTTTACGCCGTGCTTATAAGACGGTGTTTCGTGAAGGACTGACCCTGGAAGCGGCTATTGCCATTCTTGAGCCGCAATTACAGGAGTGTCCTGAGTTGCTGCCGTTTGTTGAATCTCTGCGCACCTCGACTCGCGGTATCGTACGTTAATGCCACAAGTAGAGGGGCCTGTCTTTGGCATCGTCGCGGGGGAGGTTTCCGGTGACACCCTCGGCGCCGGTCTGATTCGTGCACTTAAGCAGCATTATCCTCATGCCAGATTTATCGGTATTGCGGGCCCGCAAATGATGGCCGAAGGTGCCGAATCTCTGGTGCCGATGGATCGTTTGTCGGTGATGGGGCTGGTCGAAGTATTGGGCCGTCTGCGTGAGTTGTTTCGTGTTCGAGACGATTTGATCAATACCTTTACTGAAGTCGGTATTGATGCCTTTATTGGTATTGATGCGCCCGATTTCAATTTGCGTGTGGCGGCACAGTTAAAACAATGTGGTATTACCACCGTGCATTATGTCAGCCCTTCGGTATGGGCCTGGCGTCAGGGGCGGGTGCATGGCATTCGTGCCAGCATTGACCTGATGCTCTGTCTGCTGCCTTTTGAAAAAGCATTTTATGACAAGCATCAGGTGAAGGCCGTTTTTGTGGGTCATCCATTGGCTGACAGCTTGCCTATGCAAACGGATATGATGCTGGCGCGAGCACAGCTGGGCCTGAATTCGCAGACTAAAATCATTGGTTTGCTGCCTGGTAGCCGTCGTGGTGAAGTCGCCAGTCTGATGCCTTTGTT
The DNA here is from genome assembly GCA_964569335.1 of uncultured Paraperlucidibaca sp. Lineage (GTDB taxonomy): Bacteria > Pseudomonadota > Gammaproteobacteria > Pseudomonadales > Moraxellaceae > Perlucidibaca. The sequence continues at coordinate 3,533 of CAZMVL010000012.1, read as the reverse complement.
GCTGGCGACAGCACGTTTGATTTATCAGTCCATGCCTGCGATGCAATTTGTGGTGCCAGCAATCAATGCCGAACGTGCCGGTGAAATTGCGGCACTGATCAGTGCCGATGCCGAGGGTAAAACGGTGCTGCCTTTGCAGATATTGAAAGATGAAGGGCAGTCAACCATAGGGCGTCAGGTGATGTCGGCAGCCGATGTATTGGTCATGGCATCTGGTACGGCGACGCTGGAAGCCATGCTGATCAAACGTCCCATGGTGGTGTCTTATCGACTGCATTGGCTGACCTGGTTGATTGCACGCTTGCTGGTGCGCATTCCGTATGTGAGCCTGCCGAACCTGCTGGCTGGCAGGGCTCTGGTGCCAGAGCTACTGCAATATCAGGCAACGCCCGACAATATCGCGCGCGAGACGCTTGCCTGGTTGCAGTCCGCGGATCGTGTTGAGCAGTTCCAGCATGATTGTGTGCAGCTGCATCAGCAACTTAAACAGGATGCGAGTGCTACGGCAGCAGGTGCAATTATTGACTTGTTGCAAGCAAAGACGCTGGATAAATCTGATGATGAATCTTGATTGGGTAGCTGGAGTCGATGAGGTTGGGCGTGGACCATTGGTGGGTGCAGTGGTGACGGCCGCCGTTATTCTGGATCCGAGTCAGCCTATTGCCGGTTTGGCAGATTCCAAAAAGCTGAGTGAAAAGCGCCGCCTGTTATTGGCAGAAGAAATACGTGCCAAGGCGCTGGCATGGTCTTTGGGACGAGCTGAGCCTGCGGAAATTGATGAACTGAATATTTTGCAGGCCACCATGCTGGCTATGCAGCGGGCGGTAGCGGGGTTGTCCGTGCAGCCTGCACATGTATTGATTGATGGTAATCGTTGCCCACCGCTGCCCATGCCGGCTACTGCGATTGTCGGTGGTGATGGCGTTGAGCCTGCGATCAGTGCGGCCAGTATCCTAGCCAAAGTGGCGCGTGATGCCGAGATGCAGGACTTGCATCAACGCTATCCGGCCTACGGTTTTGATCGTCACAAGGGTTATCCCACGGCCGCTCATTTGCAGGCCATTCGGCAGTTGGGCGTGTTGCCTGAGTATCGTCGTTCTTTTGCACCTGTGCGTGCCTGTTTCTTGGCTCAGGAAGTGTCATGACTGATTTTGTACACCTGCGTGTTCATACCGAATTTTCCTTGCGTGACTCTATTGTGCGCATCGGTGGCTTGGTATCAGCGTGTGCCGAGCAGCAAATGCCTGCGGTTGCAGTAACGGATATCTGTAATCTGTATGGCCTGGTCAAGTTTTACAAAGCAGCTCAGGGTAAGGGCATCAAGCCCGTGTTTGGCGCTGATCTGCAAATTCGTCAGGGTGATGAACTGAGCTGGATCACGGCTCTGGTGATGAATGACACTGGTTATCGCAATCTGATCGCGCTTATTTCGCGAGCCTATGTTGAGGGTCAGGAGCAGGGTGTCCCGATTATTCAGCGGCACTGGGTTGCCGAGGCGCAAGAGGGGCTGATTTTTCTGCTGGGTCGTGCCAGTGACGTCGGGCAGGCGTTATTGGGCAGTGACCCTCGTCATGCCGATGAGTTGTTGCAGCGCTGGTTGGGTCAGTCGCCTGATCGGGTATATCTGGAGTTGCAGCGCACCAGCCGTGAAGGTGATGAGCTGTTTGTGCATGCGGCGGTTGCCATGGCCACCCGTTTGCGCTGTCCGGTGGTGGCCACCAATGACGTGCGCTTTATTCGTCCGGAAGAGTTTGAGGCACATGAGGTTCGGGTCTGTGTTTCGCAGAGCTATACCCTGGATGATCCGCGTCGGCCTCGTCAGTACAGTCGTGAGCAATATCTCAAGTCTGCTGAAGAAATGGCAGAGCTGTTTGCCGACATTCCTGAAGCATTGGCCAATACCGTTGCTATTGCCCGACGTTGCAGCCTGGGGCTGACGCTGGGCAAGAATTATCTGCCAGATTTTCCGGTGCCTGCGGGCATGACCATGGCGGAGTATTTTGCCCAGCTGTCGCACGAGGGGCTGGATTTCCGTCTGGGTAAATTATTTAACCCCCAACAGGCGGACTTTGAGCAGATTCAGCGTGAGTATCGTGATCGTCTGGATTTTGAGCTGAACATCATCAATCAGATGGGCTTTGCCGGTTACTTCCTGATCGTGATGGATTTTATTCGCTGGGCCAAGCAAAACGGCGTGCCGGTTGGCCCGGGTCGTGGTTCGGGTGCAGGTTCGCTGGTGGCGTACTCATTATTGATTACTGACCTGGACCCGATTAAATACGATTTGCTGTTTGAGCGCTTCCTGAATCCCGAGCGGGTTTCCATGCCCGATTTCGATATCGACTTCTGCATGGAAGGTCGGGATCGGGTGATTGAATACGTGGCCAATCATTATGGCCGTGAGGCGGTGTCCCAGATCATTACCTTTGGCTCCATGGCAGCAAAGGCGGTGGTGCGTGACGTGGCTCGGGTATTGGGTAAATCTTATGGTTTGGCTGATCGCATTGCCAAACTGATCCCGTTTACACCAGGTATTACCTTGCTGGAGGCGCGTGAGCAAGAGCCTTTGCTGAATGAGCTGCTTAGTGACACCCAGACCAGTGATCATGAGGATGCGCTGGAGGTTTGGGATATGGCGCTGCGTCTGGAAGGGCTGACGCGTGGTGTCGGCAAGCACGCTGGCGGCGTGTTGATTGCGCCCGGCAAGTTGACCGACTTTACTGCCGTGTTCTGTGACGATGAAGGCAAGTGGGTAAGTCAATACGATAAGGACGACGTGGAGTCTGTCGGCCTGGTCAAGTTCGACTTCCTGGGTTTGCGTACATTGACCATTATTGACTGGGCACTGAAGGACATTAATGCCAAGCGTGCACGTCGTGGTGAGCCGCCCATTGATATTGAAACCATTCCACTGAATGACCCGCGTCCGTATCAGCTGATGTCGGAAGGTAAAACGACGGCTGTTTTTCAGCTTGAATCGCGTGGCATGAAGGAGCTGATCAAGAAGTTGAAGCCATCGCGCTTTGAAGACGTGGTGGCACTGGTGGCCTTGTATCGTCCTGGTCCGCTTGAGTCGGGCATGGTCGATGACTTCATTAACCGTAAGCATGGTCGTGCCAATGTGGCTTATCCACATCCCGAGCTGGAGCCAGTACTGGAAAATACCTATGGTGTGATTCTGTATCAGGAACAGGTAATGCAGATTGCGCAGGTTCTAGCGGGCTACTCGCTGGGTGGCGCGGACATGTTGCGTCGTGCCATGGGCAAGAAAAAGCCGGAAGAAATGGCCAAAGAGCGCGTCAAGTTCATGGAAGGCTCGGGCGCGCATGGGGTTGATCCGGAGCAGGCCGGTGGCATTTTTGACTTGATGGAAAAGTTTGCCGGTTATGGTTTTAACAAGTCGCACTCGGCTGCCTATGCCTTGGTGTCTTATCAGACGGCCTGGTTGAAGGTTAATTATCCTGCTGAATTCATGGCGGCGGTGTTGTCGTCTGAAATGGTGTCCCCACCGGGAATTGAACCCGGAATTGTGC
>CAZMVL010000011.1:68986-76835 GCA_964569335.1 uncultured Paraperlucidibaca sp. | reverse complement strand
GGTGGGACTTGAGGTGGGACCTGGGGTGGGACTAGTGTCGGGACTAGGGGTGGGAGAAAAAAAATTTTTTCCCCGACTCATGTGTGGTGAAGTTCCAGGAAAAAACGTCCGTTACACTTTTTTGGGGAACAAGTTAGACTTTCTTTCGCGGGTTAAGTTATTTATTTAATTATGAATCCCGCTTTGCGTAACTACGATTAGGTATATGCTTCGCTTGGTATATAAGTACGGGATACCTGCTTCGCCTTGTTTGAGGTTAAACCTGGTTAGATACTTGCTGAGGCTTGTTCTAGCCTTGCTTCACCTGGTTTAACTGGGTAAGGCAAAGCCTGCTCCGTGGCTCGGATACTTCATCTGTTTCTCTACCTTGCCATGGCGCGATTTTTTTCTGGTCTACCGAGCTGGTTTGATTCCCGGATTTTCACTTTCAAGCACGAGTAAGGCGATGAACGTGCCCAACCCAACGAACATGCACATCATACCCATACAGAACGTCATCATTCTTGTATCATCTTGATCACGCTTCAAGTCACGGAGTGAGGTAGTGACTTCGTGCTGCCAGGCTAGGAGTCTCTGTTTTTCATAGTCTTTCACGAAGTCAGCTACTGAAGTACCTGTTCCTGATAAGTCCTTGATTATTTTCCTATCCTCTTCTTTTTCTGGTTTACTCATTTGGTTAAGAAAGAGGAGAATGATACTTCCCCTGGCTGTGCGTAAACTGGAGGAAAGGAGGAGAAGGGGGTTTGAGGAAGCACAAATGCAGATGTCACTGGAAGGAGCAGGTATGGTACCTAACTTGGAGATGGGTGTGATACATCCCCTTGAGGAACTGAGTCTGGATGAGGAAGCCTACGAAACTCCAGAAGCCTGGCAAGAGGAGGTGCTGAGGCGTGCTGTGGAGAGGGACATGAGGGAAGGCCCAGGCTTCGAAGCTACCACTCAGAGGGGGGGGAGGAACTTCTCCTGCCACGACGATCCCTACATTAACTGGATCATAGATAAAAGTTTCATGGCGTACATGGCTCTTCTCCTCCTCGTCTGCCTCTTGATGGCTGTTATCCTCATGTTGGTGGGGCCGCAGGCGGAAGGTGAGGTGAGGGAGAACTGGAGAAGGAGCGTGGCAATCTTCTTCTTCGTGGTAGTGGGGATGTGTTTAGCCTATGCGGTTTGTCTGGGGGTGGGCGTCATGGTGGCTCTCTTCCATTTCTTCAGGGAGCTGGTGAGATTGGGGAGGAGGGCTCCCTTAGCCACTTCCACCCCACCTCCTCAGGGTCCACCCCCACCTCCATTCACAAAGGAGGAGGAAGGGAGGGTGGTCACGAACACGGACAACCAACCTCAGGTTATTATCTAAGAGAGTAACAACCTCGGCCATGGTTGTTCTACACACTCAGAGAGTGCTATCCTAATGTTTTTAGGGATACTCTTTTTCATTTCATCCCTCACTTCTGCTTCATGATGTGTAGGTTGGAAGAACATGAAGTACCACGCTTGTAAAAAGAGGAAATGTAGGGGTTGCGCATGTCGGATGAATTTTTCAATTTCCCCTTGGAGGTTGCCGTTAGCGTCCTTCTCCTTCCATTCCTCCATAGTTTTAGGGATGATCACATGTATCATGATTCTCCAACTCGATTTCCCTGGAAAAGCACTTCTCAAATCACGCATTTCATCGGCTCTGAGTTCATTTATAGTAGGGTAGGGGAAGTGGAGTCTCACTAGCATGGGGCCATTTTCACCATAGGCAGCAAGGAGTCTACTGAAGGAATCCAGATACTCCTTTTCAACTCTCCTTTCGTAACCTGCAACTCCAGATGGAAGGTGAATCACGAGGCGGGTTTTATCCCTACTCTTGTTGTTATCTAAACGGGGATTGTCGCGGAAAGAGTTGAAGTTGGCCATGAGTTCACACCATGTTTTGAATTCTCCAGGTTTGTTTAGGTTGACTAAAAGTGCTACCTGTCCCACCAATGTAGGTTCCTGGATGAGGAACTGTGTGAGTTCCAATACGTGATCCCTCACATTATAATCAAAGTCGATCCCTTCTATTACATCCGTACAATATCTGATCTGGTTCATTTTCACGTATTTGTACAAGAGCGGGGCTTCCGCTGTGAAATTAAGAGGAAGCTCCACGAAATCTAACCCCCTAACTCTGGTAACTTCGACGAGTGAAGTAAACGCGTGCAATTCTTCATCTTGTATATCCCCGGGGAGATGTAGCTCGGAGAGAGGGGCTCGAGGATTGCCTGAAGACTCATCTTCATCCTCTTCTCTCTCCACCCTTCCTCCCCCTCTACCCTTGAAAGACGACCAGAATCGTTGAACATGGTCTGTAAGCAAGAGAATATTCTCAACTCCGTCAATCACCCTTCGACTCCTGAAACTCAGAGTTGTATGTTGAAGGATCATGAGTGGGAAGTTGTATACCTGCTCTCCCTCTTCGTTGAAGGGGAATTGTGCAATACACCTCGCAAGTTGCTCTATTTGCGCCCTTGTGAGAACTTCTCCTTCCCTCCCTTCAAACATGAAGACGAAGTGTAGGAAATATTTACGGTCTAGATCTACACTCTTGAAAGCCCATCTTATTTGCGCGTACAGTTTGGCGATATTCACACCTTGGAGATGTCTGAAGTAGACGTGTACAACCCCGTTGAAATTATCCATGCCATTTTCGGCGAGTTTTGCTTTTAGGCGTTTAATGAGTAAAGCCTGTGGTATATCTCCTTCAGATGCAACAACCACCATGAGGTCGTAGTTGCGTTGATCCTCCCAAATTCGCGGACCGCCCCTTTCTAAAAATACGTGTTGATTTGCTTGCTCCTCTTCTGTCTCTTCCATATCTCTATCACTCCCTTCCGTTCCCTCTGAAGTTTCACTTTCCCCGTCCCAGTTCACTCGTCGTGCCACCCATTCATCTTCCGCTTCGCTATCTCCTTCTCTGTCTTCAAGTTCTTCATCCTCTTCCCTGGTATTGCCTCCAGGAGATCTCACCCAGTAGTTACCCATCTCCCTCCTCCTGGGTAAGATCGATGGCTTTCACGGCTTCCTCTAGTTGAGTTGTCGACGAGGGCAGCAAAACGTCCACCTTCTCGGACAAACTCTTCACGATGGAGTGTATGTTTATGCCCGCGCCCCCTTTCTCTTGAAATTGATGGAGAATTGTTTTTAGGTATATGTAGAACTCGTCGTTGTGGCTGCCCTTCTCGCCCTCCTGGTTGTGGCCTAGGTAGAGGTAGAGCCCCAACAGAGCGTGTGTGGTGTGAATACTCTCCGCCTTCAACCTCTGCTTCGCCACAGGCCCCACACCCGGTATTGTGAGTAGATCTTTTTCCAACCCTCCCTTCAGCCAGGCGGACATCGCATCCTGTGAGATGTGGGACTTGCACCCATCGTAGCAGGTGGACATTGGTGCTAGGTGAGAGGGTAGGTACGCCCTTTCAAGTACTCCTTCAAGGGTGCCACTACTTGTGTTTCCAATAGGTGAATGGGGGCGTCGCTTGAAAACACCACGTATGACGTACCTGTGGAGCTACACCACCACGTCACCACCAGATCCCACCAGCCTCCTTCTGGATAGCGCGAGAGGGCGTCTTCAATGAGGAAGCCCGATCCACACCAGGTAGCGTACCCGGGTAGGAGGTGGCTGAGCTCGACGAGAAGGGCGGGCACATCCTCCTCCTCAAAAGGTACCAGATAGGTGTGTGTAGTGGGCCCCCCTTGTGGAAGTGGTAGAGGTGTGCACATTCTCCCAACCACCCGTTTCTTAGAAAGGAAAGGAAAGAATGCTCCCCCTGCCAAGAGCCGATGAAGGCGGCAACATGCACTATGAGTCAAGCTACCTCACACAAGACGAGAAGCAGAGGCAGTTGGAGGAGGAGTTGGAGAAGATCCGCGTGGTCGCCACCACACCAGTCCTCTTCGCTGCTACGCAAAAACCCATCGGCAACAGGTGTGTCTGGCTACACACCGCCATCATCGTTGACAGCCTGGAGTGCTGCCTCATGCTCCCCTTTGCCGATTGCGTGGAGAGGTGTTCGGCCATCTTCTTGAAAAGGTTCGTAACGGAGGAGAACTTTCTCGACGTGTTGGGTGTGTTGGAGTTGATGCCCCGCCTCATCATGGTGCGTTTTGAGGGGGTGGAGCCTATGGTAGGGACTGGACTCTCTGCAGCCTCCTTGGAAGCTCTCTTCGCCTGGGTGCAAGGAAGGCCCTTCATGAACAAGCTCGCTCTCCTTCACGTGACGAAGCATGCGGAGCTTGTGAGGGAGTTGATGAACAAGACGATGCTAGCGAAGGCGCAGGTTGAGGTAGGGGTTATCCGCGGGGACCACATCACCGAGAGGGACATCACCCCACACGTGAAGACAAAGAGCGCTATGAAGATGACTTAACCACCTCCCCCTTCTCGAACTTGCACGCGTTGAACCACGCCCACTTCATGGCTATGGTGAGTGCGTCTTGCACAGCGCAGTGCTCCTCGCCCTCCTTTTGTTTGAAGAATTCGGGGAGGTCTTCCAAGGTGCAAGGGTGGAATTCCTTGAGGATTGCTTGCATGGAGGAGGAGGAGTCCACGGTTTGGGCCGAGCAGAGCGGCATGCGGGAGAAGGCGTTGTAGTAGGTGGAGACGTCAACCACCTCCCTGTAGCTACCGAACGCGTAGAGTGGATTGCGTGTTCGGGAGAAGGCACGGAGGATACCGTAGTCGAAGGCCACGTTGTCTCCGATGAAGTAGGCCCTCTTCCTCTTCTCCGGTGGGAGTGTCTCATCCAGCCACAGCCAGAACTTCTCCACCACTTCGGCACACGTACCTCCCGCCTCCTTCTCGCACTTCTCCATGTGCTTGGCGTACAAGTCCGCATGCTGACTCCAGAACTCCGTCATGCACCTTTCCTCCTTCTCCAGCCCCTCCTGTGAGGCGTACATGTTGAACCTATCCACCTCGGTGATGGTGCTCTGTTCCAACACGACGGCGCCCAACTGGAAGAACCCGTTTTTTGGCGTGACACCACCACATGCCTCGAAGTCGATGCACACGCAGTAGACGCAGCCCTCCTCATCCTCCTCCTTCTCTTTCTCCTTGGCTTCTTGCGCGGCGAGTTTCTTGCTTGCTGAGCACGCCTCCTCCTCTTGGGACATTTTGAATGCCCATACATTCCTCCCAATCTAAGCGAAGATGTCCAGCGTCCCCACTTGGATGGACGAGTGCATACCTATGGGCACATCCTGGAAGGAGGCGGGTGTGGACCAGATGCGTGCGTGCATTGGGGAGGAGTTGCTGAAGAAGCACGAGGAGGATTACTTCTACGTGTTCGCGTCACCCATTAACCAGGAGGAGGGGTTGGGCATCTTCTTCCATGAGACTTGGGAGATGTCGACTTGGGCGATCAAGAACAAGACGGGCACGCACGTGAGGTTTGTTACCCCCTTCAACCTGCAGAAGACAGTCCCGTACCTGGCCAATTACGTGCCCTAACAGAGCCTATCGGAGCCCCAATGGCTAGTCCAGATGTTTTTCTTGCTATCTTCGATTGCTTCAGCTCGCCTCTTCATCTCCTCCTCCTCATCATCCTTCTCCTTGGCTTCCATGATGCTCTTCCACATGGCCCTGTACTTCTTCGCGTCCTTCTCCACGCTGGGGTCTGCCGGCACCTCCCTCACCCAGCCCACTCCATCCCATTTGTAGCCCAGCTTTTCGTACTTCTCTCGCCCGGGCACTGAGGTACGGCATGTACAATGGGCGTGTCCGAGGTCGATATCGAATTTGATCTCGGGCATTGCTCCGGAGGGGACTTTCGTGGTGAGTGTGGGCGACGCAGTGGGCTGGGGGAGCGGCGCTGGTTCATCAGTACGAGGAGGTCCAACAATGACACACATACCATTCACCCGCAAACTCCCTGCTAAGAGAAAGAGAAGGAGGATGACGAAGACTGGGAAGCTGGCAGCTACGGCGAAGGACATGACTGAGCACTTCGACTACTACTGGAAGAATGGGAAGGTTGGGGTTGTGGGAATGTTACTGTCTGGGTTTATTGAATGGGAGGCAGACAAGCCGAAGTACGAGGAGAAGTTGGTGAAGGATGGCGTGGCCCACCTCATCCCGTTGTTCATGCAGATAGAGACGATGGAGAAGGATGTGCCGGGCGAGTGGATGTCGACGCCAGAGTTCAAGGAGTTGGCCAAAGAGATCGTGCCGTACTTAACGGGTGCGTTCGTGGATGAGGGGGCAAAGAAGGAGGATTAATCGTCATCGTCATCATCAGAGTCATCCTCGATGGGGAATGGTGGCATCTCCTTGAACGCCGCCTCTCCATCCTTCCAGAGCTGCAGAGCGTGTCGCATTTCCTTGACAAACTCTTCCGCATAATCGTTCGACTTAATCATCGTCACCAGGCGCGCACGTATGTGTTGCTTGTGGGGTCTCTCGCCGAAATCGCGGAGTAGGGCGTTTGGGTGCTTGTCGATGAGGGCGTCCAGGGTTTTGGAGTACTCCCTGTATTGGGCGACGATCTTTTCGGCGTCCTCCCGTACCTTCTTCTCCACGTCGTTGAGCTCGGTGGCATACTTCTTCCTGGCAATCTCTCTGGCCTTCGCCTGGTACCTCCACATCATGCTGTTCTCCATCCCATCCCTCTCTCTCTTCTGGCGTGCTGATTTCGACTCTTGCGTGGTGGTGGAGGTGGTGTTGGACATTAGGTGTTTAAAGTTCCCACGGATAGATGAAGTTCAACTCCTTGTCAGGTATGTATATATCCTGACTATGCTTGAGCTCCACGCCATTTACTGGCTCCATCCATTCCAGCCATAGATGCCATTTCTCACTTTGTCTCCAAAACCGGATCCATTTTACTTGCACGGTGCGTCCAACCGAGCCTTTTGCGATGTAAAGGCGTGGGATATGTAGGCATCTACCATCATCGAGTTCAAGGAGCTTCCTCCCGTCTTTGTGTATCTGGAATGTCACTTCTTTGACGTGACTTAGGCCAAGCATGTTCATGTGAGGAGGGAGGGAGGGAGGAATGTATATATATGATTATTCGCCAGGGTAGAGGAACTTCACCTTATCATCGTGGATGGTGAGCACGCTTTTATCTCACTCCCCCCACGCTAGGTGGAGACTCCACTCCTTGCGTGCCCTCGAGTACACGGCCTCCGTTACCTCCATTTTAACGCCCACCATGCGCTTGAAGATCTGCTCCTTCTTGTAGGTGAGGTCCACGTACCTGCCATCCTCGAGCTGCAGGAGGTAGCCACCACCGTCACTTTCCAAGATTCGCACTCGCCTAACGTGTCTGAGGGGCATAGTTGGATGAATGCCCCCTCACCTCTTCATGGCGGACTTTGGCCCCAGGCCCGTACCCGGCTTCCTCACCAGCTTGATCTCCCGCTCCTTGATGGGGACGTCGCAGGGGATGACTTTGCTCAATGTTCCACAGCGTATTTTCACTTCCGATAACCAGGTGCCTGCGGCGAGAGCTTTGAGAAATGCCTCATCTCTGGCCTCGTCCTGTAGCAAAGCACTCGTTATGTCCAAGGTTTTCAGCCCTTCCATTTGACTGCAGGCCTCAAACACCTTTTCCACATCCTCCCTGGTGAAGGTGAAGCCCTGGTAGAGGGAGGGGGTAATGAATGTATGTTGCCCGCCGAGTAGGATAGCGAAGGTTTCGATCTGCGGGAAGTGGGGGAGGAGATCGACGAGTGTTTGCATATCCCAGATCGTGCAACCTGGCACTCTGAGCACCAACACTTCTACGTCTTTGAACCACCAATTCCACGTTGGGTTATTGAAGACTGCGTCGATATCGCTCGTGCTGACGAGGCGTAGGATTTTCCTGGATCTCTCTCTACGGGC